>NZ_RJKO01000001.1:0-906094 GCF_003751825.1 Rathayibacter sp. PhB186
ACGACGTATGGGTCCACGGTCTCCGAGATAGAGCGACTGCGGCAGGACTTGGAAGCGGCCGAAATCGAGGTCGTCGTGATGGAAGCGACGGGTGATTACTGGAAGCCGTTCTTCTTCACGCTCGCGGAGACATTGAACGTCGAACTCGTGAACGCCCGGCAGGTGAAGAACATGCCGGGCCGGAAAACGGATGTCCTGGATGCGCAATGGCTCGCCGAACTCGCCGCTCACAACATGCTTCGCAGCTCGTTCGTGCCCCCGGAGCGGATCCGGGAGCTCCGCGATCTGACCCGCACCCGCCGCCACCTCGGGCAGGAGCAGCACCGCGAGTGGGCTCGGCTGGAGAAGAACCTCGAGGACTCCGGCATCAAGATCAGCTCCGTCCTCTCCACGCTGGGCAGCCAGACGGGCCGGCGGATCCTGGACGCCCTGGTCGCCGGGGAACGGGACCCAGAGGCCTTGGCCGCGCTCGCGCACGCATCTTTAGCGAAGAAAACGCCGGTGTTGATCGAATCCCTGCGAGGCAGATTCCGGGATCACCACGCTTTCATGGTGCGATTGCACTTGCGCCGCATCGACGCGATCACCGAAGACATCGCAGCAATCACTGATCAGATCGAGAGGGTGATCGAACCCTTTCGAGGAACCCGGGAACTCCTGATGACGATCCCGGGCATCAAAGAAAACGCAGCAGACACAATCATCGCCGAGATCGGCGCAGATATGAGCGTCTTCCCCACCGCAGGACACCTCGCCTCCTGGGCAGGAGTCGCACCAGGTCTCCATCAATCAGCAGGCCGCATCAAATCGGCACACATCAATCCCGGCGACGCCTACCTCAAAGCCGCTCTCGGAATCGTCGTCTTCACCATCATCCGCTCCAAGAACGGACGCCTCTACGCGAAATACCGGCGAGTGAGCAACCGAACCGGCGGACTCAAAGCTGTGGTCGCCATCGAACACACTCTTCTCACCATCATCTGGAACATGCTCCGCAACGGCGTTCCCTACGACGAACTCGGATCCGACTACTACCGCCCTCGCCACCCTGAACGCACCCGAGACAACGCCCTCCGAACCCTCGCGACCCTCGGCTACGACGTCACCCTCACCCCCAGAACCGCGTGAAAGGTCACCATCCCTTTCCAAGTAGATCCACCGACGTCTGAAGATGGGTCTCGATACGCCCTGCGGGGCTACTCGACCAGCAGGGAGCGCTCGCTGCTCACGCCCGCGAGCCGCCGCCCGCCTCCTCGTCCGCGAGGCGCTGCAGGACGCGCTCCGAGGCCGCGGACATCTCGGACGGGACCTCGAGGGCGGTGAGGTACTCGACGACGGAGGTCATCTCGTGGCTGCGGCGGACGGCGTGCTTGCGGCTGCCGGTCTCGTAGCGATCGATCTTCGCCTCGACGTCGCCCGAGAGCTGAGCGGCGATCTGCTCGCGGATCCACGGCTCGCAGCCGGCGGCGCGGCCGGCGGTGACGGCCTCGACGACGACCGCGGCGAGGCTCTTCATCAGCACGCTCCGGAGCAGCTTGCGCGAGGTCGCGACGCCGGCCGGGCCGTCGATCCGCTCGACCTCGGCGCCGAGCGCCGACAGCCAGGCCGCCACGTCGGCCGCCGCGGCGCCGCTGACGATGGTCTCGGTCCGCGCGCCCTTCGCGGGCACCGGGCCGAGGATCGCGACGTCGGCGAAGCGGGCGCCCGCGGCGTCGATCACCCGCTCGACCGCCTCCATCGTGGCGGGGGAGGCGGTGGTGAAGTCGGCGTAGACGGCGCCCGCGCGCAGGTGCGGGGCGGCGTCGGCCGCGATCCGCTCGCTCAGCGACGCCGCCGTCAGCACGACGACGAGGTCGGCGGAGGAGACGGCGCCCGCCAGGTCCGCCGTCCGCTCCACCCCCTCGGGAGTGCCGGGAGCGGCCGGGTCGTAGCCCGAGACCGTGTCGCCGTGGGCGGCGGTGGCCGCCGCGTAGAGGGCTCCGGCCTCGCCGAGTCCGATGAATCCGATGCGCATCGCGCGTCCTTCCTTCGCCGGACGCTCGCGCTCCGGCTGATCAGCGCTGGAGGGCGTTCGCCGCTCGGCGCAGTTCTGGCACCTGCGCCTCGAGGTGGGCGCGGGGGGTGGTCTCGAGGGGACCCGAGGCCGAGATCGCGGCGATCACGTCACCGGCAGCGCCCCCGAGGGGCACGCTCACGGCGGCGACGCCGGTCTCGCGTTCGTTGATGGAGATGTGGAAGCCGTCGCGGCGGACCTGCTCGAGCTGCTCGCGCAGCTCGCGGGCCGTGATCCGCTCGCCGGCCGCGGTGTCGGTGTCGCCGAGCCCCTCGAGGATCCGGTCGCGCTCGTCCTCCGGCAGGGCGGCCAGGATGTTCTTCCCGGCGCCGACGTGCAGCGGCAGCCGACGGCCGAGCGGGAGCTGGTAGCGCAGCGGGTCCTGCCCGTCGACGCGGACGGTGAGGATCCGCGAGTCGCCGATCCGCGCGTAGAGCGAGGCGGTCAGGCCCGTGCTGCCCGCCAGCTGCTGCAGCACCGGCCGAGCCCGGGCGATCAGCGGGTCGGTCGCGAGGTAGCTGTGCCCCATCCCGAGCGCCGCCGGTCCCAGCCGGTAGAGCCCGTTCTCGGTGGCGACGAGGCCGCGGTGCTGGAGCGAGCCGAGGATCCGCAGCACGGTCGCGTTCTGCAGGCCGGAGCCGCGGCTCAGCTCGACCAGCCGCAACGGGGAGTCGCTGCGCTCGAGGAGCTCGAGCAGGTCGAGCGCGCGGTCGACGCTGCGCACGGTCGAGGCGGACGCGTCCGCGGGAGTCTGGGCCATGGAGCCCATTGTCCCGGGCCACGGCCCCGGCGTCCCCGGCGGCGGTCCCGTCCCCGGTCACGGCCCCGCCAGGATGCTCTTCCGAGTCGCGGTCTCGGTGGCATGCTTGGCCTCCGCTCGCTCCAGCACGGCCTCGGCCTCGCCGCGCGGGACGACCGCCAGGCCGTCGGAGTCGCCGAGCACGAGGTCGCCGGGCGAGACCACCACCGAGCCGATCGCGACGGGCACGCCGAGCCGGAACGGTCCGTTCTTGTAGGGGCCGGCCGGGCTGACCGCGCGGGCGAACGCCGGGAAGCCCATCTCCTCCAGGTCGTCGACGTCGCGGAGCGCCCCGTCGATCACGATGCCGATGCAGCCGACCTTGCGCAGCCGCTCGCCGATCAGCTCGCCGACGAGCGCGCGGTCCTGCACGCCGTGGCCGTTGACGACGAGCACGTCGCCGGGGCTGAGCCGCCCGATCGCCTCGTGGATGCCGGCGTTGTCGCCGCCGGCGACCTCCACCGTGAAGGCGGGGCCGGCCAGTCGGGCGCCGCGCCAGACGGGGCGGATCGCGGCGTCGACGACGCCGAGGCGGTCCATCGAGTCGCCGACGTTGGCGACGGGGAGGGCGGCGAAGCGCTCGAGGAGGGTCTTCGGTACCGCGGCGTTCTGGGAGGGCTCGTTCTCGGTCATGTCGTTCTCGTTCCGTGTCGAGGGGGCGCCGCCTAGTCGGCGGGCTTCCAGCCGTGGGCGTAGGAGAGGAGGAGCGTCCAGATGCCGAGCACGCCGGCGACGCCGAACGTCCACGGGCTGAGCGCGGCGGAGGCGCCGGCGATGAGGGTGCCGTTCACGATGATCAGACCGGCGATCTGCAGCAGGACGAGGATCGTGCCGAGCACGAGCATCGTCACGAGGAGGACCACGAAGACGGTGGTCATCACGGAGATGACGCGCTGACGGCCGGGACCGTGCGGGGAGTCGCGGGGGGCGGTTTCTTCGGACATCAGTGTCTCCAGGACGAGGGCGGGAAAACGGTGGCGGGGCGGGGGCGGGCGCGCATCAGTGCGGCACCGGCAGCCAGCCCGGCCCGATGAGGGCGGCGATGAGCAGGATCGGGAGGACGTAGAGCACGATCAGCGGGACGAACGTCTTCACCGGGTTCACTTGCGCGATGCCGGTCGCGATGTAGATCGCGGCGGCGCCGGGCGGCGAGGCGCCCTCGGTGGAGGCGGCGACGAGGACGACGCACGCCGCGAGCACCGGGTCGACGCCCGAGGCGACGAGGACGCTGAAGCCGATGCCGCCGATCGTCGCGATGGTGGCGGTCGAGCTCAGCGGCCCGGCGACCAGGACGACCATCACGGCGACGATCACCGACATCACGACGGGCGAGGCGTTCAGCCCGTTCAGCACGCTGGAGAGCTGCTCCGCGAGCCCGAGCTCGGTGAGCACCGCGCCGCCGGCGAAGGCGAAGACCAGAGTGGCGCCGATGTCGCGGTAGCGGGGCGCCGTCTTCGCGACGAAGCCGTACCACTCCCGGCCCGACTTCGGCAGGCCGCGCCAGCCCAGCGCGGCGGCGAAGAGGCCGAGCAGCACGGGGATCCAGACGATGATGCTGATCGCGTCCATCACGTCCGCGCCGAGCACGCCGGTCAGCGCCTCGCCGGTGGGGCCGAGGGTGACGACGACGGGGATGATGATGCCGAGGAAGACGAGCAGCGAGGTCCAGCCGCGGCGGAACGACTTCGCGAACGGCAGGATGTCGGCGGCGGCGACGCGGCCGATCTTGTACTTGCGGACGAAGTAGAAGACGACGATCAGGCGCCAGAGGATGCACCAGGCGGCGGCGGCGAACATCGCGAGCAGCAGCTGGTCGATCGAGATGTACGGCGCGACCGTGGCGGTGCCGATCAGGATGAAGAACGAGGCGCTCGGCGGGATCACGGTGCCGTTGCCCGCGTTCCCGGCGATCAGCGTCGCGGCCACGTGCGGCGGCCAGTTCGAGCGCTTCATCCACGGGATCGCGACCGAGCCCATGGTCGCCGCGTTGGCGGATCCGGAGTGCGCGACCGCGCCGAACAGCGCCGAGCCGACGGTGGCGACGTAGCCCGCGCCGCCGCGGAGGCGGCCGAGCAGCGAGTTCAGCAGGTCGACCTGCCGATCGATCACGCCGGTGGAGGCGAGCAGGAAGCCGATGAAGGTGAAGGCCAGCGCGGCGAACACGATCTCCTGGTCGAAGGCGGCCTGCATGCCGACCAGGACCAGGCGGAGGAAGTCACCGCCGCCGAAGGCGCAGACGACCAGGAAGCCGACCACCATGGCCTCGCCGATGCCGCGCTTGAGCGCGACGCTCCAGATCACGATGACCGCGATGTACGCGATGAGGGCCCAGACAGCCAACCCCATGGGGTGTTCCTTCCGCTCGTCGTTGAGGGATGTGGAGTTCACTAGGTGAACTCAAAGTTCGTTTTGACGAGTATGGAGGGTCGGTGCGGGAGGGGTCAAGTCGGACGGGTGGTGCACTTCGCCTCCGGCACCCGGGCGATGAATGCGAAGACCGACGCCTCCTTCGACGGCAAGGGCCAAGAGCTGCTGTCCGACCTGCTGCTCGCGGCCGCGGCCGGGAATCGGCCGATCAGCGACGTGCTGCTCTGGCTGACCTCCGTCGAGGACGAGACGCCCGTCGAGCTCCTGCACGACAACGGCTACCCGACGAACGCGCGAGCGGTCCGCGGCATCATGAACACCGCCGACAAGGCCCGGGACGGGATCTACTCGACCGCGCAGGGCATGGCCGTGTGCTTGAAGAGCGCCGCGACCGCCGAATGGGTGAACGCCCGCCCGAACGACACCCGCCCGCAGTTCGTCCCCGAGACGTTCGTCACGTCGACCCAGACGCTGTACTCGCTGTCGAAAGAGGGCGCCGGCACCGCCGGCCCCCTCGTCACCGCCCTGACCGCCGCGACCATCGAGGCCGCGGAAGAGCACGCCGCACGCTCCTAAGGCGGGCGCCTCGCGACGCCGCTCGTTGCCGTTCTCGATGAGGCCGCGAACGTCTGCCGGTGGAAGGATCTGCCCGACCTGTACTCGCACTACGGCTCCCGCGGAATCCCGATCATGGCCGTGTTCCAGTCCTGGTCCCAGGGCGTCGGCGTGTTCGGCAAGGAGGGCATGCTCAAGCTCTGGTCCGCCGCGAACGTGAAGCTCTACGCGGGCGGAGTCGCGGAAGACGAATTCCTGCGCACCCTCTCCGAGCTGATCGGCACCTACGACAAGGAGACCACCTCCGCCAGCTACAACAAGGGCGTCCGCTCCACCACCTCAGCGCTGCGCCGAGAAAAGATCCTCGAAGTCGCGGACCTCACCAGCATGGGCCGGGGACGGGCGATCATGCTCTCCTCCGGCTCCCGTGCGGCCCTGGTCGACACGGTGCCCTGGTACAACGGCCCGAAGGAGCAGGTCGCCGCGATCAACGCCTCCATCGCCGCGCACGATGCGAGCAGCGGACCGGCGAACGCCGCGCCGGGGTCGCCCGTCGTGACGGTGATGCCCCCGCTCGAGGCGCAGCCGGCGGCGGAGCTCGACGTGGAGCAGGGCTCGGAGAACCGGAGCGCGTGATGAGCGACGAGGACGTGTTCGATGTCGAGCCGGATCCGTTCTCGGCGCCCGCTCGAGTGGTCGACGTGCGACCGGAGCCGGCGCAGGCGGCGGAGGACGAAGTGCCACCGACGTACTTCGGCTCGGCCGACGAGTGGGTGCGGAAGTTCCTCCTGCCCTCCTACCGGCGCCGCGTGACGGCCAAGGGCCAGAACGGCGGAGAGCGGTGGGCAGCCCAGTGGTGGGGCTGCGTGGAGGCGCTGACCCGCATCGAAGCGCTCTGGCGGATGTGGGAGGAAGTTCGCACGAGTCCTGCGGATCTGAGCGCCTACTGGATCAGCCACCTCGACATGCACATGAAGGTGCTGCTCTCACACACGGGTCCGTTCGCGACGTCGATGGATGAAAACCGGGCTGGCGACATGCTGCCGTACACCGCACCCCCTATTGGAATGTTCCCACCGGACCAGCTGGGCTGAACGCAGCTCTTGAGACAAGGTGCCAAGCCGCTCCTCGTCAGCATCCGACCATCGCCAGCGCGTATCGATCGCCGGGACCCAGCCCGCCGATGTGTGCCGCATCTACTGTCGACGCCATAATTTCTGGCCTTTCCGCGGCCGTGTGGCCCAGCCCCAGCGCGTGGCCGAGCTCATGGAGGAGTACGTGTCTGCCGGTTGAGCTCGCGGGGTCGGCCGTGGCGTCGTCGTTGCGGACGAGGATCTGTGCACTGTCGATGATGCCGTTTCCGGACCATTGGGGCCGCGCGACACCGAGGGTGGTCGGCCCGGGGAAAGACATCCCGTCCACCGAGGCGTCGAGGGCGCTGAACCGGAGAGTGATGTCTGCGGAGTCGTCGGTCGCGATGACCAGGTCGAGTCCGGTCGCCTCTCGGAGGACGCTGACCACCTCGTCGAGGGCAGCAGCGGTTGCGGGAGGCACCTGACCGATGGACCCGATCTCGATCCTCGCCTCGCAGGACCATCGGACGGGTTGACCGTCGACGCGACCGCTGAAGGAGTAGTCGGTTCCTTCGACGACAGTGCTCGCTTCAGGTACTGGAAGCCGCGGCGCCGGAGAGGAAGTGCGGTCGGGCGTCGGCGGGCGTGCGGACGAGGGTGGCGAGATCGAGATCCAGGCCGCCATCGCGAGCGCCAAGCCGAGGAAGACGGCAGTCAACGCGCGCCCGTGAAGAGGGCCGCTACGTGGGCGCCGCGTCCGTCTCGGCCGCCGCTGGCTCGTGGTCCGACGGACCGAGCCGTGTCGGGATCGACGTCGCACTGTTCGAGTCCTTCCGCCCGTGGAACGGCGGCGTATGGGGTGGCGGGGGATGGTGCGCACGGTGGTCCTCTCGGTGGTATCGGGCTTGGGGGTCTTCACGGACCAGATGCACGAGGGCCGCACGCCGAGGGGTCTCGGCGTGCGGCCCTCGTGTCGGGGCGTCAGCTCTTGCGGGCGGCTGCCCACGGGTGGGCGGGCGTGTCCAGGAACCGCTTGTGGTGTGCCTGGCGCAGCTTCTCGAGGGCGGCGAGCCTGTCGAGGCGGTCGATCAAGGGGCTCAGGTCGACGCTGCGCGCGCCGGGGATGCTGACCTTGATAGAGCCGCCGATGATCTGCCCGGTCTCGTTCCGCGTGAGCGTCGGCGTGGTCTTCTCCGGGGGGTCGGCCCGGAGGTTCCCGATGAGCACACGGATGGCGTTGTACGGGAAGTAGCACTCGTCGACGGTCTTCTGAGCGGAGTCGACAGTGCGCGGGAAGTCGCTCGTCTGCAGGTGATCGCGGACCTCCTCGACCTCAGCCAGCTCCGACTGGACGGTGGCGCGGGTCTTGAGATCGTCTTCGAGATCCGCGTCGAGGACCTCCACGAGTCGGTCCCGCTCTCGGGAGGTGGTGCTGCCGTCGCGGGCTTCGGCGAGCCAGGCCAGGGTCGGCATGAGCAGCCCGGTCACGACGGCCAAAGCGACCAAGATCACCAGCGTGCCGAGCTCCGCGTCGCCGAGGGCCACGATCGCGCGGGCGATCATGCCGCCGGTGATCGTGGTCGCCGTGATCGCCGCGATCAGCAGGTACCGGTTACGTGCGCGGTACGCCTTCTCTGCTTCGTGCCGGTTGCCCTCGGCTTCGTCTTCGCGTGCGTGGTTGTGGGCGCGAGCGCTGCCGTGGACCGTGTACGTCTGGCCGAGGATCACGACGACCACGACGGCCATCGCGAAGGTCCATCCCAGCGGATCCACCCACGGCTGCATGAGCGGCACATTCAGGAAAAAAGCCATGAAGGCGGCTAGGCCGACGGCCTCGAGCCAAGGAGCGATGCGCCCGACCAGCATGAGCGCTCGGCTCGTCCGGAGGTGATGGGTCCGCCCGGCGCGGGTGTCGACCCTGATCTTCTCGTTGCTCGTGCCCACGCGCTCGATCGCCTCGGCGTTCGTCATCGTCTCGCCCGACTCGGGCGTGACGACCGGGAGGGTGTCCTCGTCCAGGGCGTCGAGCCCCGCCTTGACGCTCTCGAGGGTGTCGCGCATCTCGTCGAGTTGCGGGTCGATGTCGACGTCCAGCCGTTCCTCGAGCTCCGCGTCACCCGCCTCGATGTACTCGGAGGTGAAGAGGTCGTTCTGGGTAGTGCCGGGTTCACGGAGGTGCGGCGGGAGTCCCTTCGCGGCGCCCTCCTCGTTCGCCGTCCGGGCGAGCACGACGAGCTGCCGGTACATCTGAGGACTCATTCCCTGTGCCCGGGCTTCCCGCTCGGTCAGGGCGGGCTGCCACGGCTTCTCGTCGTCTGCGCCGGGCGTCGAGCCAACGGTGGTGTTGATGGTCATCTGGGTCTCGTTTCTCGTGCGGGTTGGGTCAGGGGGTGGTGAAGGTGATGTCCACGCGGCGGTTCTCGGGGCTTCCCGGGTCGTCCGGGACGGGCTGATCGACGTTCCCGTGGCCGCGACGCGCGAGGATGCGGTCTGCCGGGACACCGAGGCGGTCGATCATCACGGTGTCCGCGATCGTGTCGACGCGGTCCTCGGAGAGGGTCTGGTTCTCGGGCAGCGCGATCGCCGGCCTGCCGTCCCCGTCGAGAGGACCGCTGTAGCTGGTGTGGCCGTCGAGCTCGAAAGTCGCTCCAGCTGCGAGAGCGTTCTCGATGCAGTCGCGCAGAGCCGCGACCGTGCCTTCCTCGTCCAACAGCGTCGGCTCGTTGACCACGAAGAACGCAGAGGGCACCGAGCACGTCGCCCTCTTCGGGTCGGCAGGATCCCCAACGGGCGTGATCGGCAGCGGCGGGACGCTGACGACCGGAGCCTCCGGCCGACCCGACACGTCATCGGTGTCGACCGCCACGGCGTCGATGAAGCGGACGCTCGACGCCCCACCCCCCTGGAGCACGCCGGTCCAGACGTCGTTGCGGTAGGTGCTCTGCAGGTCGCGGAGCTGCGGCTGCGCACCCGCGGAGGGCACCACGACGAAGGTGACATCGTCGGACACGTTCAGCCGCTCTCCGGAGTCCTTGACGTTCGCCACCACGTCCTCGACCGGCACGGTCCACGCCAGCGACGGGAAGGACACGGGATCGGCGAGGTCGAGTCCGCTGCTGACGATGATCGTGGGGGCGTCCGCGAGCTTGAGCTTGGTGAGGCCGCTGAAGAGGGCGCGGTCCCCGCCGCTGGCCGGGTTGTTGATCGACTTCTCGATCGTGTCGATCTTCTTGTCGATCGCCTCCGCGGCGCGCACCGGGATGTTTAGGATCGCGCTGTCCTTGGAGTCGTCGACTCGAGGCGTCATGTCGACGACCTCGACGTCGACCGTGCCGTCGGAGTCGACGCGGCTGACCGCGACGCCGGCGCCGGCGAGGCCGTCCTCGTGCAGGAGCTCGATGACCTCCGAGGGCAGCTCAATTTCTGCGTCCGTGGAGATCGGCGCGGTGTAGATGATGTTGTGCGCGATCGGGACCGAGGGCGTCGGTTCGAATACGCCCGTCAGGATTCCGACGCCGGCGAGCACCGCGGCCGTGATGACGCCCGCGAGGGCGAGCCCCACACGACGGGGGGTGAAGCCACTCCGCCCGGCGCGTCCCGCCCGCGAGGACGATCGAGAGCGGCTAGCAGAGGTGCGGCGGGTCGACGACGGGCGGCGACGCGATCGGGAGGAAGACGGACGACGCGCGGGGCGGCGAGACGGTCGGGACATGACTACTCCAGTCGGATTCGGGTGAGGGTCACGCCGCGCGGTCTGCGAGGTCGTGGCGAAGGTGGACGGTGACCGCGCGAAGAGCTGACGGGCGGATGACGGTGCGGGTGTGCACGACGGCGGACAGCACCCTTGACGGCTTCCCCAGGCCGATGACCTGGTGAACTTGCATGCCGACCGCGCGGGCTTCGAGGGCCAGGTGGACGAGTCCGCCGTCGGCGCTGCAGAGCATCACGCGACTGAACCCGGCTCGGCTCAGATGTGCGAGGTCGAGACCGTCGGTGATGCTCAACTCGCCGCCATCGGGGCCGCTACGCACGCGCCGCTGGATGTTCTCGCCCAGGAGCGCGAACCAGACGGTCTTCGCAGCCCGGTGACTCGCTCCGACGATGACCTGGTCGCCGGGCTGGATCACAACGATCTGCGACCGGTAAACGGCGAACCATCGACGCACGTCGTCGACAGAGGCGTTCGGCCCACCGACCTCGTTCTCGATGTCGATCACGTGGAGCGTACGTCGAACGACCGGGACGGAGGCATGTCGCGTCGTCTTCATCTCATGGCCCGTCGACCGCGCGTTACGCATCCGCGATTTCCATTCGCAGACGCACCGTCGATGTACCGGCGAGCTGGTGGTTGGCAAACTGCTCGGCCGCACAGGGCGACACCGCGAGAACAGACCCACGACCACCCTCGGCACCAGAGGCGTCGAGCAGGTCGAAGTGGTACCAGCGGGGCTGCGTCAGCGAGGTTGCCAACAGCTCGTTGAGAGCGTCCATCTCACGTTTCCTTTCACTCCTGGCGACCCGTGCGGCTCGCTCACCTGGAAGGTAGGCGGACCGAAGCGCTGGCGAGCAAGATGCACTGCATGAGATGATTTCGGCCCCTTCGCGACGTCGAATGGCCTCTTCAGACGCCGCCGAACTGCGCAAATCACCAAGACTGCGCCTCGACCAGGAGCGACCATGGCACTCGTCACCCCGGATCAGCTACGGGCCCTGATCGAAGCCCACCGGCAGTTCCTACGCGGAACAAGCCCTCGACCATCCGTGGGGTCTTTAGGACCGCTGGCAGGCCTCGTTCGCGTGCACGACGGCTGGCGCGACGATGGACCAACTCGTACACACGAGCTGTTGGAAGCGATCCTTCGCTCAACGAAGGAAGCACAAGTCGGACGCTTCTACGGCGAAACCACCTTGGCGGATGTCGTCGACGTGCTGTCAGCCCGATGGGGGATCTCTGGACGCTCGCAGGCGACACTACCCGGCACAAGCAACCAGACAGCCCGAAACTGGTCGTCCCGAGTAACTGCAAGTACCCAAGCTCGAGTCTTGGCCACCGAAGCGGCGCTTTCCATCGGGCGCCTAAATAAAGAAGCCAACCCAGACCCCGAACGCTTTACCTATCCAATCGACACGTGGACTCATCCATCATCGATACCGTTCACCATCGCAACTTCGCTCATAAGCAAAATGCCACATCAGGAGCAATTTAGCTCCGAAGATATAACTCAATTGCTTCGGGCGCGAATCGTAACTCGCCTTCTGGATTACGCCCGCGACGATGACGCCAAGCTATATCGACACGTTTGGCATCGGGTGTTTGCGCCATGGTTTGAGGACGACAGGTACTTCAACACCACTCGGCAGCCAGGAGAAGCGCTGTCTCCGGGAGGAGCACTGCGCCGCGAGACCGAGGCCCTTATTCAGCTGTTCGCGTTTTCGGTAGTGAGCGAATCTGACACAAGATCTCTCGAGCAAGCCGTACAACGCCGAGATGGAGCTAAAGCTTTTGGCCGATCGATTCCCGCATCATACTTTGAGGGCGTCACGCCGATTACAGAACTACTTGAGCCCGCAAACACACGAGGCGCATTCGCCCGTTCAAGACTTGCAGTATTGATGGCTCAATCCCAGATGCCTGCCGAAATAGGCGAATTCGACGTAGCCGGAACCCGATCGGATGACGTCGGCGCCAAAGCACTCCAAGACGCCTACTTTATCCGAAACGCTCCATCGGACACCAAAGCAGAAATGATTCGCAAATATGTCGCCATGCGCCACAATATCAAACCGCCATCGGAACGTAGTATCCAAAATAGGCTGCTCGCGTTAGCAGACCAATCCGTCGGACTCGATGCTGTCGAAACCAGAAACCCTCAACTGCTCGGCTGGGTAGCAGAAGCGACTCATGGCGGCGAGTATTCTGAGATACGTTGGGCATACTCCGCATTCACGACTCGAGACCGCGCCCTTCTCCTCGGAAAAGACGGCGACCGGGAACTCGCTTTAGCAAAATCGATTGAAGCCTGGCGCCACACAGACTGGGTAAGGACCGCGGAACTTTCCACCGACCGACGCGCATTAACGGAGGCCGGCCATCAGATCGCACTAGGTGCCGCGGGAACATGCACAAAGATCGTGGAAGACGCCCTCATCGACCCAGCGACGCGAGACCGAGAAAATATGCAATCACGCATAACGGCCGCGCTCGCCTGGACGTCATACGCCATGAATCAACTTAATATTCTCGACAGAGCGGACGACACCGCGGGACTTGCAGCCCGGCGGCACCAGGACGGATACATATCGTCCATCGACTGGAGAATCCAAACTAGAATTATCCGGACACGAGCACTACTCGGTGCATATACAGCAGCCCACTCCGGATTGGCGCAGTGGCTGACAGAACCAAGCCTCGACTCCCTTCGGGCCGCCTACCTTGATATCATTGAGGCTCAAGAAACAAAGGCAAGCACTCGGGTCGACGTCACAAAACTCGCAATTTGGCTCGGATTTCTGTCTAACGGTTTTGTCCCATTCACAAGACACCTCGCGCCCGCACTGAAAGATCTGCACTTTATCGACACAGATCCAGATAGTATCGACGGGGGTTGGGAACTTCGAAGGATGAACTTTAGCGCGGCCTCCGAGTGGCTTTTGGCCAGAAACCAAGACTCAGGCGCACCCCACTGGTTTAGCCCAACCAGTAAGGCTTACGCACTGCTGCAGCGACGTACCGGCGGCCAGTACGAACGATGGTATGTAGGGATGCGCGGCACGGTACGGAGGTCTGTCAACTGATGCATGAGAGACCTGCGCCAAGCCCGAGACCGTTTCATGGGGGAGCACCCGACCTGAGCGAAGAGGTTAATCACGCTCTGGAGCAAGGCATCACTCTGAGGCGATTCAGCGCCACCGCCTGGGCGTTCGGCAACCAGAACGGGCTGATCGCCGAAGGCGCCGCCGGCGAGACTGACCCCGAGACCCCGGAACAGTCAGTACCGGTCACCGAGTCGACACTGTTCGACCTCGCAAGCCTGACCAAGATTGTGGTTCTGTGGCCTTTGATCGGACATCTTCAATCCACAAACAGGATAAACTTGGACGACAATGTCCAGCACCTGTTGCCTGAAGTGCCGGAATCTCTCAGCAAAGTTACCGTCTTACAGCTTCTAACTCACACTGCGGGTCTCCCCAAAGACGCATTTCCGACATGGCTCGTTTCCCGAACCACCGACGGACTTCGGAAAATCGACCCGACAATCGATCAAAGCACTTTTCTGAACGCAGTGCTCGCGGCCCCTTTAGAGGCACAGCCTGGAGATCGGGTAATATATTCTGATCGCGGCGCTCTGATTCTGGGCCTTATCATCGAGAGAACTCTCGAAACTAGCCTTGCCGCCGCCGCGGACAGATTCATCTGGAAACCGCTCGGGATGTTCGATACGCGCTTCGGTCCATTAAACAGTCAAAATCGGATGCGGGCGGCCGCGACTGTTTCCCCAGCAGGGCTACACCCTAGCCTCACCGGAATTGTTCACGATCCATCGGCGCGACTTATGGGCGGAGTTGCAGCAAACGCGGGAGTATTCTCCACAATCCACGATATTGCGCGATTCGCCCAGAGGGTCGTCATGTCGCACAACATGAACGTTGGCCTTTTGTCAAGCATGGATTCTTCTTGGACTCGCGACAGCCTCACAGTCCTTACCAAGGAGCTTTTACCGGCACGAGGCCTCATGTGGCATCCTGATCCTGATTTCTCAGAATCCGGAACGTGGATGCATAACGGGTATACCGGAACCTCTATCTGGGTCAATCCACAACGGAATCTGTGGGCGGTCCTGCTGACGAATCGGACCTACTCCTCCGACGCACTAACGATGGCTCGAGTCCGTAGGGAGTTCTGGTCGAGCATTCTTCGAACTACTTTGGGCCGAACAGAATAGTCGCAAATTGTTCGCGGACACGACGTATCTCGTACGAACTAGACGTGAAGTATAGTTTATTTGTCAACATAATCGCCCAACGATCTTGGTCGAAATCTAGCCAGATCGCAGTGCCCGTAAATCCGTAATGTGACCAAGTCGAGACTGACCCACCTTTAGCAGGATGCCAAAACAGCCCTCGCGACGGAGAGAGGTCTCCGGTCCGAACGGAAAGCGATAGTTTCAGCCAATCCTGAAAGCCTGGCGAGGTGCGATCTTCACGAAGAATCGATTGAGCAAATTTGCCCATGTCGCCGACGGTCGAGAAAACTCCGGATATTCCCGACACTCCGCTAAGAAGCCGGGCAGAGAAGTCGTGAACAACGCCCTTCAAATGAACCCCAGTGACATCATCTACTGCTGTTGGTGCCGCAGCGGACAACGCTCGACCGCTAAGCGGCCCGAAACACGTCCTACTCATCCCGAAACGACTCCAAATTAGCTCTCGAGCTGCTACATCGAGCGAGGATGAGGTAAGTTCCTCAACAATATACCCAGCGATCAGGGCAGCTCTATCCGTATATCGAACTGTCGATCCAGGTCGGTCGTGAAGAGATTCTCGAAGCACGCCTTTTCGAATTTCCATCGGGTCAGTTCCATACAAAGCCTTCAAATTCGCACGCGGAGGAAGCCCGGCGGTGTGAGAAAGAAGCTGCTCGACCGTCACAACATCGAGTGGGCCGCCGGTCGCATCTTCAAGTAATGACCCTACCGTCGATTTCAAGCTCAGCTTCGAGTTTGACCAGAGGAAGCCTAGTGGTGCCCAGACGGCGACTATCTTCGTGAGACTCGCAATATCGAACACAGTGTCGAAACTTGCCAACCATGACGAATTCGTCGGGTCAGGTTTTCCCAACCCGTCCTCGAAGTACGTGGTGCCACGATCGCCCCATGCCCAAACCGCTGACGGGAAGGTACCCGACCCAACGGCTTCAACCAGCAGGCCGGTCGCCGCGCGGGCGCGCCGCTCACGCTCATCAGGGGACATCATTCTCACTTCTCGATGGGGGCCACCAGTTTCGACTATACTTCTAACGTGCCCGACCATCGAGCCTCAGCCCCGAAGGGCGTCGTGGTGTCAAATGACGTGCACTCCACGATACTCTCGTGTCCGAGCTTTCTGAATCGACTTGCCGAGTTGCGTGCGCAAGGTTTTCTAATCGCTGATTCCGGGGACTTCTTCGAGGGTACCGCTGAATACGACCGCTTCCTTGGAGTCCCAGAGATCCTCGCTCTGCAAGGTTTATATGACGTCATCGCTCCGGGTAACCATGGATTCGATCTTTACTTGCGACTGGCCTCTGACGAAGCAGTTCACTTGCCAATTGTCAATTCAAATTTGGCTGGCTGGCCGGGTCCGAGATATTGGATCGACCCTTCAGGTAAGTACCTGTTCACGGGCATCATAGGCAGACAGGCTTTCTCCAGCATTGAGCCGCGAAACGATCGGCTTTCATTTATCGAACCCCTCGATACCCTCCAAGTCATTGCCCGCCGCGCGATTGCTTCCGGGCTTCGATTGATTGTATTGAGTCACCAAGGCTTTCAGTGTGACGTCCTACTATCGCAGCAGCTTCACGATCGTGGGTATCCTGCGGTAATTTTTTCCGGACATTGTCATTCCGAAACAAACTACTGGCCTCACCCGAATCCTGTCGTGAAAGGTCCTGAATTGGGGAGAGGTTTCGCTTCACTGGATGACAGAGGGAGAATCGTGGTGGAATCGCTTCCGTTGGGCGGCGACGAGATTGCGCCGCATCCCCTTGTGTCGAGTTATGTGAAGGCATACCGAACTGTAATCGATTCGGAACCCAGTCTTGAGATCGAAATTGATCCCGACGTGGCGGAAGACCGTGAACGCTTTACTGGTTGGGTCGTGGATAAGCTGGCGGCATTGAACCCCACGGGCGGCGCCTTCCTCAATCGAGGCAGCGTCCGCGAGTCTCTTCCCAGCTCGACTCATATAACGGCCTCCCAGTTGATCCGGGTTGTGCCTTTCCCAAATGAGCTAGAAATCGTACGCCTATCCGTTGAAGTAGAGAAGGCCATGCAAGTCTTAGGAGAACTCTACGGTGAGTCATTTATTCAAGTAGGTGGCGGTGACACGTATGTCACCACCACTTTCCTAGGCGGTCGACTCTCCGCCAATTCGATCCTCAGGTCGACCCGACCCGTTAACCAATTCGATCTTCGAAGCCTGATACGACAAGAGTTGTCTTCGACCCGGGCGGCCACGTGATACTCACGGGCAGTGAGATTGAACGCCGTGTAGCCGATGGTTCAATAACCCTCGAGCCATTCTCGTCCGATCTGCTCAATCCGAATAGTTACAATTACCGCCTAGGTCCGGAAATATTGGTGTCGTCATCCGACACCTTGGATGTGGCAAAATCTGAGCCAGATCAATGGACTAAGCACCGTATTCCGGATGCCGGATTTGTCCTGCAGCCCAAAACGCTCTATCTTGGTCACACGGTCGAAACAATTGGCAGTCTTGAGTATGTGCCGCTTCTTATTGGTCGTTCGTCGATAGGTCGACTAGGACTTTTCCTTCAAATATCGGCTGACCTTGGCCAACTGGGGTCAATTCATCGCTGGACCCTCGAACTAGTTGCAGTCCAGCCGATCCGCGTCTATCCCGGAATGCGCATCGGGCAAGTCTCATTCTGGAAGCCAACCGGACAGATTATGGAATACAACGGCTTCTTTGGCACTATGTCAGAACCAACCGCTACTCCTGGAGGCTACGCTCTAAATGATCCTGACAGGGCACGAAATTAAGAAGCAACTGAGCCATGGTCGGCTGGTGATTGAGCCCTTCACGGCCGACCAGATCAATCCGAACTCGTACGACTTCCGCCTGAACGACACAGTATTGACTTACGACTCGGAGTTGCTTGATTCGCGTGTCGAGAATTCCACTACAAGCACGGTAATCCCACCGTCTGGCCTGCGTCTCGAGCCGACGAGGGTTTATCTCGCGAGCACCTTCGAGGTGATGGGGTCAGACCATTATGTCCCTATCATTCGCGCCAAGTCGTCCATCGCGAGACTTGGGCTTTTCATTCATGTTACTGCCGATCTGATCGATATTGGGTCCGTCAATCGGTGGACCCTGCAGTTGCACGCCGTTCAACCTCTCATTATCTATCCTGGGATGCTGATCGGACAGGTCACGTTTTGGGAACCAGTTGGCGGTATCTCCTTGTACGACGGCAAATACAAAGGATCCATGTCAGCGATGGCGTCACTAGCTTATAAGGATTTTCTGACCTCGTGAATATTCTGTCAGGAATTGATCTGCCCGGCGATCTCGTCTGTGGGAGTTTCATGATTGCGCAAGACATCTATGAACAATCGAGGGAACGAGGCGATGACGTTCGCTTCTTCGTCCTGAAGTCGACAGCTGGCAGCCCGCTCGTCGCAGGGGCTATCGAGCTAGATGTCGCGAAGTCTGATGGCTCAGACTATGTCAACGCTTTACGAAGTGCGATCGAGTTTCAACTGGCTGGTTGGTCGCCAGATGTCATTCATTTGCACCACCTCGCTTACGGGATGGCCCAGGCGTTGTCGATGTTGCCTTTTTCGGCACCACGATTAGCATTCGCGCATGGCACCGACGTGTACGACGCTATTCGAGATGAAGAGGCCCGGTCGCTTGCAGGCCGTATCGCAAAATCATCGGACCAGGTCGTCTTTCCTACGGTTTCGCTAGTTCGAGATGCACTTGAGTCCGGAATCCAATTGGACCCGCGGCGCGTGGTGATCGCCCCCTGGGGAGTACCCGATGCGATCGGGCAACCAGAATATCGATCCCTTGAAAACTCAAAGCAAGTTATCGTTGCCTCGAGGTTTACTGCAAATAAGGACATTCAGACTGTTGTTGAGGCGGCTGCTCTGTTACCTCCCGAGATTTCTGTCAGTATCATTGGCGAAGGAAGGGAGAGGGAAACGCTGTTGAAAATTCGTGACGATTTGGCCCTCGAAGACAAGGTGATGATTGAGCCTATGATGCCTCGAGTGAGTCTTTGGCGACGCATGAGAGCAGCAACAGTCGCTGTGTTTCCAACGAGAGAGACAGAAGCCTTCGGCCTATTCGGCGTCGAGTGTCAGGTTCAGGGTTTACCGGTAATCACGAGCGACCTGCCTGTCTTCGGCGAGGTATTCGGTGGAAGTGTTGAGCGATTTCGGGCTGGCGACCCAGCGGATCTCGCGAGGGTCATCACGAGTACGGTTGAATCTGACACCAAGTTGCGCGTGCTGTCCGCGGCAGGCCTGGTCAATGCTCGTCGTTACCAGCTATCGTCAAAATTGAAGGACCTTCTATCGCTGAGCGACGCACTCGTGAGCCGAAAGTGATTGCTCGCGTGCTGTTCCGCTTTGCAAAATCGAACGCGGGCGGATATATCTTTGGTATCGTTGTACTTGGAGTGCCTCGTTTGATTCCTGGGGTAATTTTTGTCTCTAGGGATCTCGTTGTTCTGAAGCACCCGCGCCCGATTAGTGCGGCGCATTTGGTTGCGGTACCACGTAAGTATTTGCGCGATATCCAAGATTCGACGCCATTGCGGGATGTTTTCTTGGACCGATTATCGGCTTGGTGGAGGCAAGAGCCGGTTGTGGAATATGTTGGATTCTCGAACGTCGGCGTTCGGCAAGAGGTACGTTATCTCCATGTTCACCTGGTAGGTGGAGCCTCATTGAATGGTTTCAGGTCTGTGGCCGCGGACCGACTCTCGGTCGGGGTGCAAATGGCAGTTCGTGAAGCCGACCAGTCGGGTGCCGCATATGTGGCTCGAACTTATAGTTTCGCGCCAATCAATCAAAGCGTCGGCTGGTTAGTTTCTGTCGATCAGGTTTAGGCGAGGAGCGATAACAACAGGACGCGCTGCACCGGGTCCTCGAGTGCTGATGGTGGCGACCCGCACCTTCACGAAGAGGAAGTCCTCGAGCACCGGGAGCGGGCCGTTCTACTCCAACGCGCGACGCATGCCGCCTTGCTGAAGGGCGCCAGCACCCGCGAGCGGACCGGCTGATTCGCATTGGATGCGAGCTGCCCGGGGCTCGCGAAGCTCAAACTGACATAATATAGGTTATCGGAGCTTCCCTCAACGGTTGAAGAGGGGCGAATATGCGCGAGAACTTCCCGCACAAGCGAGCCAATCGGACGGTTGCTTTGAAGGCCTTGACCGTCGAGATCTCGCGGGCGCAGCCGCATCGCATGAAGTGTCGCTCCTGGTTCCGATGGAGGAAGGTCGCCGTCGGCTCGCCTGTCACTGGTGGCTGGCCTTAGCTGCGAACTCTGGTCAGCGGAATGGGCAGCGTGCGGGCGCTTCGGCGGATCGCACGTCGCCTCCCGAGGCCGGCTTGGTCGGCAGCCGACGTCGGTTCAGGCTCAGCCCGCTGCCCAGGATCCGAAGCCGTGGGTCGCTGAGCGCGGCGATCGCCGTCGCGAGGCCGGCGATGGCCGGCTTCTCCCCGGGGCAGCGATGGCCGGTGGCGACGTCCGCTCCGCCGTGCGGAATGAAGACGGAGACGGACTCGTAGTCGTCGATGCCGACGAAGCGCTCGGGATCGAAGACGTCGGCGCTGGGCCAGGACTGCTCGTCCGTGTCGGTGCCCAGGATGTCCAGGAGCACTCGTCCTCCGGCGGGCAGTCGGGCGCCGTCGAGTTCGACGTCCGTGATCGCCCAGCCGGGCAGCATCGGCACGAAGGGCGCGGTTCGCCGGATCTCCTGCGCGAACGCGGTCGCGAGCCGGCCCGCCCTCGGCGCGCCGGACTCCTCCGCCTCGGCGGCGATCCTCTGCCGCCACTCGGGCCGGTCGTGGAGCTCCTTCGCGGCGAAGGCGACGAAGCGGGCGACGGCGATCATCGGCCGGATGCTGTTCTGCAGCTCGATGCCCGCGAGGCGGTCCGGCAGCAGCTCCCCCGACAGATCGCGATGCCACGCCCACTCGTGCAGCGCGGTGCCGGGCGGGGCGGACAGAGCGCCGCCTCTCGCCGCTTCGATGAGCCGCTCCGCGTGCCGGTCGGACCACAGCCGGTTCGCGGCGGCGAGGAGGTACTCGGGCGAGTAGGGCGCACCGAACCCGTCGACGATCTGCGCGAGACGTGCGGCCCACCGGGTCTTCGCGCGCCGAGTCCCGGGAAGACCGGCCCAGCTCATGCTCGCCCGGCCGAACGCGCCGACCGCCGCGTCGTAGGCGCTCCGGGTTCCGCCCGCCAGCCACGCCTCCTGCTCGATCCGCCACTCCCGTTCGAGCAGGGGGATCAGCCGCTGGACCTGCGCGTCCTCGTAGGCGACGTCGACGAAGGCGGCCTTGCGGTGCCGGTGCTCGTCGCCGTCGAGGCTGTGCACCGAGCCGTTCCCGAACAGGGTCTGCTGCACGATCGCAGGCATCGCACCGTGTCGAGCGATGCGGGCGTCGTCGTAGAACAGGTCGACGGCCTCGGCGCCGCGGACCAGGAGCGCGTCGCGTCCCAGCAGACGAAGGGGCACCGCTCGAGCGTCGGTGCGGGCGCGACGCCAGATCCGGGCGCCGAAGCCGTAGCCGCGCGTCAGCAGGGACAGGGAGTCGTCGCGGAGGACGGTCGTCTGAGACGTCATGCACCCAGGGTCACTGCCGGGCCGTCTCTCGTCCAAGGGGGTGCCGCTCGCGCCGGAATCGTGCTCGCATGTCCTCGGAGCCGCACTGCGTCCGGGGGACAGTCTGTCCGGCACACGCGGCCGGCAGCTGGAGGGCGCAGGGCGCGTGTGCCGCTTCAGCGCGGTGAGGCGTTCGACGGGACGCCCGGCAGGAGGAGGGGCGCGAATGACCTTCGCGGATCGCACCAGGAAGGGTGCGGGCTCTCCTCCGGCTCCCGAGCCGGCCTGGCCGGCACCAGGTCCCGGTACCACGATTCCAAGGAGCACGTCGGCGCGATCAACGCCTCCAGCACCGCCTCTTACGCGAGCAGCAGACCGGCGAGCACTGCACAGGGCACGTCGCGAAGGCCGTGCCTCCGCCTGGAATGCAGTGGTCGACGGACGTCGACGTGCAACAGGACGCGACTCGGTCCTTCCGTTCGCGTCGAGGGTGCCGACGCTCAGCCCGGCTGATGCACGTGGATGTCGCTGCTCGACGTCACGCCGTTGAACTCGAGATACAGCTGCCCCTCGACGACCGACACGGTCAGCGTGTTGCGGCGCTCGAGTACCGCGACCGCGGCATCCAGGAATCCGTGGTCGAAGCTCTGCACGGTGATCTGCTCGAGCTGGTGGATTCGCTTGCCGGACCACGCCGCGATCACCTTCTCCGGGTTGCGATGCGTGTAGACCGTCGTGCGGTCGGCCAGCCTGCTCCCGAAGTGCAGTCGCTCGGCATCCGGCGCGCCCACCTCGATCCACGTGGTCAACCTGCCGGTGAGATCACGGACCAGCACCGCCGGCTCGGTCGCCGTCGACGAGATACCCTCGCTGAAGGTGATCCCCTCCACGTATTCGAGGCAGTACGCGAGCACGCGCGTCATCATGAACGCGTCGGTCTCGGAAGGGTGCCGAGCGGCCCGCAGCGTGATGTCCTCGTAGACGCCGCGGTCCACATCCGCCAGCTGTATCGCGAAGCTGTACATCACTGCGCCGGCTGCCATGTGTGCGAGCCTATGTCCTCTCGCTCATCGAGGATCGCGAAGCTTCTCCGGCGCCGTCGGGGCATCGTGTTCGCGCGCCTCCTCGCAAGAACGGCTCGGCAGGAGGCATTCACTCCGTCGAGAGCGTCTCACTCGCTGACTCGTAGCAGGGGAGGTCTTTCGGGCATCTTCCGTACAGCACACTGACAATCGCGACTATCGGCGATTCGTTGCTCGATGCGCGATGGCTGTACGCACGCTCCCGTTCTCGAGGGGCCGCCGAGTCGAGCCGGATACTCAGGGGATGACATCACCACTCGTCTCGGCCGTCGCTCATTCCGGCCTCACCGTGACCGATCTCGACGACTCGGTGGAACTGTGGTGCTCCGGTCTCGGCTTCACACTCGACCGCGCCTTCACGCTCGATGCGGACACCACGGTCGCGACCACGGGCGTCGACGGAGCGACCATCCGGGGAGCGGTGGTGACACTCGGAGACCACCGAGTCGAGCTGCTGCAGTACGACCCCCCTCGGTCGGCTCGAGCAGCCGGCTCGCCCGCGGACATCGGCACGGTGCACATCGCGCTGACGGTCTCGGACCTCGACCGGGTGCTGGGCCTATGTGCTGCGCACGGTTGGCGGCCGGTCGGTCCGCCCCACCGGATGACCAGCGGCGCCCGAGCGGGTACGCGCATCGTCTACCTCGAGGGTGCGCTCGGCAGCTTCCTCGAACTGATCGCGCCACCGCGACTTCCCTAGCGCGAGTCTGAGGGGCTGAGCTGCAGAAGGGCGGCGGCGCGGAATCGCGCGACGCCGCCCCGAGGGATCAGGCGATGTCGGTGATCAGGCGATCGCGGCGCGCAGCGCGGCAGCCGCCGCACCCACGTCGGAAGCGCCGTAGATCGCGCCGCCCGCGACGGCGACCACGGCGCCCGCGCGCTGCACCGACTCGATGGTGGCGGTGCTCACGCCGCCCGCGACCGAGAACGGGACGCCGGAGGCCTCGCCGTCGCGCAGGAGCGTTTCGAAGGTGAAGCCCTCCTCGGCCTGCTCGTCGAGGCCGGCGTGCATCTCGACGAACTCGGCGCCGAGCGCGACGACCTCGCGGGCGCGGGCGGCCTTGTCGGGGACGCCGATCAGGTCGACGACCACGCCCTTGCCGTGCTTCTTACCAGCGGCGATCGCGTCGGCCATGGTGCTGTCGTCGGCGACGATCTGGTGAGGAATGATCAATAGTCCCACAGGCTGTGGGACTATTCGTCGACGACCCCGCTGGCGTCGATGGCGGCGATGATGCGCTGCTCGTCGGGAAGAGCGAGGCGCTCGGCGTCGGGTAGCGCGTCGTAGGTGTAGGTCGCGACGGCGATGGGCGATGCTGCCTGGCTGAGGGCGTACCTGACGATGTGCTCGTCCTTGTCGCCGCAGATCAGGATGCCGATGGTCGGAGCGTGGCTCGGGCGTCGGAGTCGTTCGTCGACGAGGGCGATGTAGAACCCGAGCTGGCCGGTGAACGCCGGCTCGAAGTCGCCCTTCTTGAGCTCGACGACGACGTACCGGAGCTGCTCGGTGTGGAAGAAGAGCAGGTCGAGGGAGAAGTCCCGGCCGCTGACCTCGAAGTGCACCTGGCGGCCGGCGAAGGTGAACCCGGTACCGAGCTCCTGCAGCGTCTCTGCGATGCGGTCCAGGAGGGCGTTCTCCATGGTGCGCTCGGCAGCGTCCGCGTGACGGTGAGAAGGGCGGCGCTGCGCGTGAACGAGGCGCCGCCCCGGGGGATCAGGCGATGTCGGTGATCAGGCGATCGCGGCGCGCAGCGCGGCAGCCGCCGCGCCGACGTCGGGCGCCCCGTAGATCGCGCCGCCCGCGACGGCGACCACGGCGCCGGCGCGCTGCACCGACTCGATGGTGGCGGTGCTCACGCCGCCCGCGACCGAGAACGGGACGCCCGAGGCCTCGCCGTCGCGCAGCAGCGTCTCGAAGGTGAAGCCCTCCTCGGCCTGCTCGTCGAGGCCGGCGTGCATCTCGACGAACTCGGCGCCGAGGGCGACGACCTCGCGGGCGCGGGCGGCCTTGTCGGGGACGCCGATGAGGTCGACGACGACGCCCTTGCCGTGCTTCTTGCCGGCGGCGATCGCGCAGGCGATGGTGCTGTCGCCGGCGACGCCGAGGACGGTGACGAGGTCGGCGCCCGCCTTGAAGGCCATGTCGGCCTCGAGCTCGCCGGCGTCCATGGTCTTGAGGTCGGCGAAGACCGTCTTGTCGGGGTGCGCCTCCTTGATGGCGGTGATGGCCGAGAGGCCGGCGCTCTTGATCAGCGGGGTGCCGAGCTCGAGGATGTCGACGTGCGGGGCGGCCGCGGCGGCGAGCTCGAGGGCGGCGTCGGTGCTGAGGGTGTCCATGGCGAACTGGAGCTTCACGGGGTGCTTCTTCCTGTCGAGGTGGGGATGGTGAGGAGGGTGGGGCCGGTCGTCATTCAAGGTTCGCGTGGCGCGGCCAGAGCTCGTCGGCGCTCGCGCCGCCGCGCTTCCAGAGGGCGTGGAACAGGGCGTCGCCGGTGAGCACGACGATCTGTTCGAAGAGCCCGCCGGAGTACTGCGCCGAGGCGGCGCCCGAGCGGTCGAGCTTGTCGGCGGCCGGCACGATGACGACGGCGGAGGCCAGCTCGGCCAGCGGGGATCCGGCGGCGGTGGTGATCGCGGCGACCCGCGCGCCGGCGTCGACGGCGGACTGCGCGGCGCGCACGATGCCGCCGGTGGTGCCGGAGCCGCTCGCGGTGAGCAGCACGTCGCCCTCGCGGATCGCGGGGGTGGTGACGTCGCCGACCACGTGCACGACGAGACCGAGGTGCATCAGGCGCATGGCGGTCATCCGCAGCGCGAGGCCGGAGCGGCCGGCGCCGTGCACGAAGACGCGCTCGGCGTCCGCGAGCAGCTCGGCGACGGGCTCGAGGCGGTCGGTCGTGAGCGCGGCGGTCGCCTTCGAGACCTCGGCGACGATCGCGGCGAGGGCCTGGGCGGGGTCGGTGGTGACGTCGGTGGATGCGGGCATGTGGCCAGCCTGCGCGTGGGGGACACCGGCTCCCACCACCCGTTGGAGCGGTTCTGCCTACCCGATCGGGTGGGTGGCGCCGTGCGCGGGTAGGCCGGGTAGGTTCGAGGGATGGAGCCCGCCGAGACCGCCGCCGAGACCCCCGCCTCCCGCTCGCTGCTGCAGCAGCACGCCCGCACCGTCGCCGAGCAGGCCGACCGGCACGCGGTGGCACTGGAGTCGGTGCTCGCCGCCCTGCGCGCCGAGCGCCTGGACGATCGGGCGGCCCGCACCGTCGCGATCGACATCGCGGCGAACGCGCTGGTCGAGCTGCGCACCGCCTCCGACGAGCAGCGCAGCGCCATGCTCGAGCCGGTCGTCGGTGCCTTCGCCCGGTTGCGGCGCGACCTGAGCCCGCTGGTCCGGTTCGGCGACCTGGACGTGCAGTTCGTCGAGCCGCCGGCGACGGGACGCGCGCTGCCCGGCGAGGTCGCGCACGCGGCGCGCGCGATCGTCCGCAGTGCGGTGCTGGCCTTCGTGGAGTCGGAGCAGACGCGGCGGGTGCGGATCCAGTGGGACTGCGACGGGCTGAACCTGCTGGTCGAGATCCGCGACGACGGCCGCGGCGAGCTGACCACCCGCGACGAGGCGCTGCGCCCGATCGCGGAGCGCGTGCGCGGCCTCGACGGCGAGCTCTCGATCGCGTCGACGGCGGGCTGGGGCTCGACCCTGTCGATCCGCCTGCCGCTCGATCCGCCGGCTCAGCCGGACGGGCTGGACCTCGCCGAGCTGAGCGCCCGCGAGCGCGAGGTGCTGAACCTGATCACGCTCGGCGCCTCGAACCAGCGGATCGCGGACGACCTCGGGATCAGCGGCAACACCGCGAAGTTCCACGTGTCGAACCTGCTGCGCAAGGCCGGTGCGCGCAACCGGGCCGAGCTGGCCGCCCTGGCCCGGTGACGCGCGCCGACCTCGCGGATCGTCGGCGGGTCAGCCGATCAGCTCGGCCACCGTGTAGCCGAAGAGCGCGCCGTCGGCGTCCTCCGCCTCGACGCCCGCGTAGACGAAGCCGAACGGGTTGTCGCCGCCGACGATCGCGTTGTAGACGCCGTGGACCTCGAAGCGGCCCGTCGCCGGGTCGACCGCGACGTAGCGGCCGGCGTCGCGGCGCAGGTCGACGCGTCCCTCGCTCACCTCGGAGAAGTTGAGGAAGACCTTGGCCGGCAGCGGGCCGCGGGAGATGGTGACGACGCCGGTCAGCGCCGGGAACTCGACCCGGTCGCCGGCCCGGGTGCCGCGGTACTGGACCGGGGTGAAGGCGATGGTGCCGGTGATCGGGCCCTTGTCGGCCTCGGGGGCGGTCGAGGCGGCGGCGGCCGGCGTGGCGATCGCGACGGCGATCACCGGGACCGACCAGGCGGCGCCGGAGAGGACGCTGCGTCGGGGCAGGGCGGGCGAGGTGGGCGGAGTGGGCAGGGTGGAGCGCAGGCGGGTGTCGTTCATCAGGGTGTCCTTGGGGGTGAGGTGCGCGGGCCCGGGCGCTCCGGAAGGAGGCGGGCCGGCGGCGGGCGTGAGAGCGGCGGGGCAGCGCCGCACGCGAGGTGCGCCGCTCGGGATGCCCGTGCCACTCAGGTCTTCGTCACGACGGCAGTTTCGGGTTGCGTGTCGCGACAACCGACTGTCTCACACCCTGCATGCGTATGCATAGACCGTCTCCGGCAACTGTCGGGTTTCGACGTGCTGGCGGCTCGGGCCGTCTGCCTGCTGATCGAGTAGCCCGCGCAGCGGGCGTATCGAGATCCACCACCGCCCGAAGGCGAGTCTGCAGTCCCGCCCTGCTGACGACGTCAGGTCTCGATACGCCCCTGCGGGGCTACTCGACCAGCATGGGCGACGCCTCCGCGGCGTGCGGAAGCGCTTGCTGATGGAGCGGCCCGCAGGGCGGGCCTCCATGCTGGTCGAGGTGCCCGCAGGGCGGGACTGCATGCTGGTCGAGGTGCCCGCAGGGCAGGCCTGCATGCTGATCGAGTAGCCCGCGCAGCGGGCGTATCGAGATCCACCACCGCCTGAAGGCGAGTCTGCAGTCCCGCCCTGCTGACGACGTCGGGTCTCGATGCGCCCCTGCGGGGCTACTCGACCAGCATGCCGGTGCGCGCCGAGGCGTCCCGGAGTGGTCGAGGCGTCCCGGTGCAGCTGGACGCCTCGACCGCACTGGGACGCCTCAGCGGATCCGCGCAGGTCTCGATCCGGGGGTCAGCGCCTCGCCGGTGCTTCCCTCCGCCCGCGCGCGCCTGCTACGGTGCCTGAACCGGTTAAGTAAACCGGTTCAGATCCGGACTCGACGACGAGCAGGAGGCACGGCCATGGCGGCACGACCGACGATCCTCGACGTCGCCCGCGCGGCCGGCGTCAGCAAGGCGCTCGTCTCCTTCGCGCTGAACGACCGGCCGGGCGTCTCGCCGGAGTCGCGCGAGCGGATCCTCCGCGTCGCCGGCGAGCTCGGCTACCGGCCCAGCCTCACCGCCCGCTCGCTGTCGACCAGCGTCTCCTTCGCGGTCGGGCTCGTGGTCGCCCGCGACCCCGAGGTCATCGCGGCCGACCCGTTCTTCCCCGCCTTCATCTCGGGGGTCGAGCGGGTGCTCGCCGAGCACGGCCGGGTGCTGGTGCTCAGCGTCGTCGACCCGGGCGCCTCGGAGGAGGCGGTCTACCGCACGCTCGCCGCCGACCGCCGCGTGGACGGCGTCTTCCTCAGCGACCTGCGCGAGGCCGACGCCCGCCCGGCGCTGCTCGCCGAGCTCGGCCTGCCCGCGGTCACGCTCGGCCGCCTCGACGGCTCGAGCTCGCCCGCGGTGGTGATGGACGACACCGCCGGCATCACCGGCGCCGTGCAGCACCTCGCCGAGCTCGGCCACCGCCGCATCGCGCACGTCGCCGGCTCCGGTCACCTGCTGCACTCCCTCCGCCGCCGCGAGGCGTTCGAGCGCGCCTGCGCCGACGCCGGCCTCGAGCCCGGCCCCGTCGTCGTCACGGACTTCAGCGCCGGCCAGGGCGCGAGCGCCACCGAGACCCTGCTCGACTCCGCCGTGCCGCCCACCGCGATCGTCTTCGCGAACGACCCGATGGCCATCGCCGGCCTCGGCGTCGCGCACACCCGCGGGCTGCGCCTCCCGGACGACCTCTCGATCACCGGCTTCGACGACTCCGAGATCGCCGCGCACGTCTACCCCTCGCTGACCTCCGCCCGCACGCGCCCCGCACGCTGGGGCGAGGAGGCCGCGCGGACCCTCCTCGACCTGATCGAGAACGGCACCGCCCCCGACGTCGACCTCGAGCCCGCAGGACTCGTGGTCCGCCACTCGACCGCGCCACCGCGGTCCCGAATCCTGACCCCGACCCCCTGAACCCGATCCACTGACGCGCGTGCGCACCGCCGCGCACGCGCAGAACAAGGAGAACACCATGGCCTCGATGAAGAGACGCTGGCTGACCGGAGTGGGCATCGCCTCGCTCGCGACCCTCGGACTGACCGCCTGCAGCGGCGGTGGGGGAGGCGCCTCCACCGACCTGACCGCCACCGGGCCGATCACCATCTGGTACTCGAACAACGAGCAGGAGGTGCAGTGGGGCAAGTCCATGGTCGACGCCTGGAACGCCGACCACCCCGACGAGCAGATCACCGGCCAGGAGATCCCGGCCGGCAAGAGCAGCGAGGAGGTCATCGGCGCCGCGATCACCGCCGGCAACGCGCCCTGCCTCGTCTTCAACACGGCGCCCAGCGCGGTCGGCCAGTTCGAGCGCCAGGGCGGACTCGTGAACCTGTCCGAGTTCGAGGACGGCGTCGACTACATCGAGACCCGCAGCGGCGACCTCGCCGAGCAGTACCAGAACGCCGACGGCGAGTACTTCCAGATGCCGTGGAAGAGCAACCCGGTCGTCATCTTCTACAACAAGGACATCTTCACCGCCGCCGGACTCGACCCGGAGAACCCCTCGCTCGCCACCTACGACGAGTTCACCGCCACCGCGAAGACCCTCGTCGAGTCCGGAGCCGCGCCCGCCGCGATCCAGCCCGCGCCGACCAGCGAGTTCTTCCAGACCCAGTTCGACTTCATGCCGCTCTACGCCGCGGCGACCGGAGGGACGGGGCTGGTCGAGGACGGCAAGGCCACCTTCGCCGACGACGCCGGCTACCAGGTCGCCGACTTCTGGAAGAGCCTCTACGACCAGGGCCTCGCCGGCCGCGAGCAGTACCAGGGCGACGCGTTCGCCGACGGCCAGGCCGCGATGTCGATCGTCGGCCCGTGGGCGGTCTCGGTCTACGACGACCTGAACTGGGGCTCCGTCTCCGTGCCCACCCCCGACGGCACGCCCGCCGAGGACACCTGGACCTTCAGCGACGCGAAGAACGTCGGCCTCTACTCCGCCTGCGAGAACAAGGGCACCGCCTGGGACGTCCTGAAGTTCGCCACCAGCGAGGAGCAGGACCGCTCGCTGCTGGAGACCACCGGCCAGATGCCGCTGCGCACCGACCTGCAGACCACCTACGCCGACTACTTCGAGGCCAACCCCGCCTACCAGCGCTTCGGCGACCAGGCCAGCCGCACCATCGAGGTGCCCTCGGGCCCGAACACCGTGCAGATGCTGCAGGCGATCCGCGACGCCTGGGGCAAGACCGTGATCTTCGGCGACGGCGACGTGCAGTCGGCGCTCGACGGGGCGGCGGAGACCGTCACCGGGCTCGCCGGCCAGCAGTGAGACGCCGGACGGCAGTGAGATGACGACTCTCGCCCCGAAGGCTCCGGCGTCACAGGGCGCCGGAGCCCCGCGGCCCCAGGACAAGCGGAGCCTGCTCCGCCGCGTCCTCGGTCCGCAGCCGTTCGGGCTGCTGCTCGGCAGCCCCTACCTGCTGTTCGTGCTCGCGGTCTTCGCGTTCCCGGTCGGCTACTCCGTCTACATCGCCTTCCACGACTTCTTCTTCGCGGCTCCCGGCGTGCAGGTCGAGCGCCCGTTCGTCGGCTTCGACAACTTCGTCACCGCGTTCTCGAGCCCGCAGGTCATCCGCTCCTTCGGCAACATCGGGATCTTCCTGGTGATCAACGTGCCGCTGACGGTGGTGCTCTCGCTGCTGCTCGCCTCGGCGCTGGACAAGGTCGTGCACCTGCGCACGTTCCTCCGGGTCAGCTTCTACGTGCCCTACGTCACCGCGAGTGTCGCGGTCGTCGGCGTCTGGCTGTTCCTCTTCAACGGGAACGGACTCGTGAACAGCCTGCTCGGGCCGCTCGCGCCGGACCCGTCCTGGCTGATCAACGACAAGCTGGCGATGCCGATCATCGCGCTCTACGTCACCTGGAAGCAGCTCGGCTTCTACATCCTGCTGTACCTCGCGGCGCTGCAGAACGTGCCGAAGGAGCTCTACGAGTCGGCGTCGACGGACGGTGCGGGCCGCATCCGGCAGTTCTGGTCGGTGACCGTGCCGAGCGTGCGGCCGGCGACGCTGCTGGTGCTGCTCGTGTCCACCGTGACCGGCGCGAACCTCTTCACCGAGCCCTACCTGCTCACCGGCGGCGGCGGGCCCAACGGCGCCTCCGCCTCGCCCGTGCTGCTGATGTACCAGCTGGGCATCCAGCAGGGGCAGCCCGACGTGGCCTCGGCCATCGGCGTCGTGCTGGTGCTGCTCGTGCTCGTCATCGCCTACCTGCAGAACCGCTTCGCCGGGGAGAGGAACTCATGAGCACGCTCGCCAGTGCCGGAGGCGCGACCTCCGCGGTTCCCGCCGCCGCCGCCCCGCCGACCCGGCGGAAGCGCCCGGCCTCGAGCCGATCGGCCGTGATCCTGCGCGGCGTGGTGCTCGCGCTCGGCGCGATCGTCTTCCTGTTCCCCTTCTACTACATGGTGATCGGCTCGCTGCAGACCGACCCCGACCCCACCCTGGCCGGGGCGATCCCCGAGGCGGGGAACCTCACCCTCGACAACTACGTGAACGTGAACGAGCGGATCAACCTGCTCACCGGCCTGATCAACTCCGGGATCTTCACCGGCGGCGTGCTGCTCTGCACGATCGTCTTCGGGGTGCTGGCGGGCTACGCGCTCGCGATGCTCGAGTGGCGCGGCCGCAACGCCGTGTTCGCGCTCGCGCTGCTGGTGCAGGTCATCCCGTTCCAGCTGCTGCAGATCCCGCTCTACGTGCTGATCGCCCGCGACTACGGACTCGCGGACAGCCACCTGGGCATGATCCTGCCGTTCGCGATCAACTCGACGGCGGTGATCATCTTCCGGCAGTACTTCCTCCAGCTGCCCAAGGAGCTGTTCGAGGCCGCGCGGATCGACGGGGCCGGCGAGATCAAGCTGCTGTGGAACATCGCGCTGCCGCTGGTGCGCCCCGCGCTCGTCACGGCCGTGCTGCTCACCTTCATCGGCCCCTGGAACGAGTTCCTCTGGCCGTTCCTGATCACGAAGGACGCGTCACTGCAGCCGCTCGCCGTGTCCCTCGCCAACTACATCTCCAACGTCGCGTCGTCGACCGACAACCCGTTCGGCGCGATCCTCGCGGGCGCCGTCGTGCTGGCCGCCCCCGTCGTCGTGCTCTTCATCGTGTTCCAGCGCTACTTCGTCTCGACGGATCTCGGATCCGGAGTGAAAGGATGACCATGACTCCCACCCCCGGCACCACCGCCACCACTCGCACCGCCGTCCCCTACCGCCTCGAGCGCGTCGGCGTCGTGATGGAGCCGCTCCCCGGCGACGACCTCGAGGCCGAGGGGGTGCTCAACCCCGGCAGCGGACGCGGCCCCGACGGCGAGCTCTACCTCCTGCCCCGGATGGTCGCCGCCGGCAACGTCTCGCGGATCGGCCTGGCCCGCGTGCTCGTCGAGGACGGCGTGCCCGTCGGCGTCGAGCGCCAGGGCGTCGTGCTGGCGCCCGACCGCGGCTTCGAGCGCGGGGCGACGCACTCCGGCGTCGAGGATCCGCGGGTCACCTTCATCGAGGCGCTCGGCCTGCACGTGATGACCTACGTCGCCTACGGGCCGCTCGGGCCGCGGACGGCGCTCGCCGTCTCGGAGGACCTGCGCGAGTGGCGGCGCCTGGGCCCGGTGACCTTCGCCTACGACGACGACCTCGACATCGACCTCGGGCTCTTCCACAACAAGGACACGGTGTTCTTCCCCGAGATCGTGGCGGCGCCGGACGGCACGCGCTGCTTCGCGGTGCTGCACCGGCCGATGTGGGACCTCGGCGAGACGAAGCCGGGGGAGGGCGTGCGGCTGCCCGCGGGCGTCGACGACCCGCGGCAGAGCATCTGGATCAGCTACGTGCCGGTCGACGAGGTGGACCGCGACCTGGCGAACCTGACCCGCTGGACCCGGCACCGCTTCGTCGCGGGCCCCGAGTTCGCCTACGAGGAGCTGAAGATCGGCGGCGGCCCCGTGCCGCTGCGGGTGCCCGAGGGCTGGCTGCTGCTGCACCACGGCGTCACCGGCACCATCGACAGCGCCTTCTCGCAGCAGCAGCACGTCAACTACGCGGCCGGCGCCATCCTCCTCGACGCCGACGACCCCTCGAAGGTGATCGCCCGCACCTCCGAGCCGCTGCTCGAGGCCGAGACCGAGGAGGAGCGCAGCGGCATCGTCCCCAACGTCGTCTTCCCCACGGCCATCGAGGAGATCGACGGCCGGCACTACGTCTTCTACGGCATGGCCGACTCCAAGATCGGCGCGGCCCGCCTGCTCCGCACGGACGAGTAGGCGCGGCTCCGAGCCCGCGTTGCGGGCGCCCCACCGAGCCCGCAGAGCGGGCGCCTTCCTGCCGAGCCGGCGCCGCAGGCGTCGTCTCATGCTGATCGAGTAGCCCGCTTGCGGGCGTATCGAGATCCACCGTCCTCCAGAAGGCCGGGTCTCGATACGCCCCTCCGGGGCTACTCGACCAACATGCATCGCCCCCTTCTCATGCTGATCGAGTAGCCCGCATCGCGGGCGTATCGAGATCCCCCACCGCACGCCACCCCCCCCACAAGGAGAGAGTTCAATGACGAACTTCAGACCCCGCGCCGCCGCCGTCCTGGCCGCGACCGCGCTCGCCGCCGGAGGCCTCGCCGTCGGCGCGGCCCCGGCGCAGGCCGCCGAGCCGCTGACCAACACCGCGCACCTCGACTTCCTGCTCGACACCGCCACTCCGCAGCCCCAGGCCGGCCACAGCACCTACCGCCTCGCCGAGGAGCCCGATCTCGTGCTCCCGTGGACCTATGCCGACGCCCGCGACGGCGGCACCTTCGAGCGCGTCGGCGGCGGCCCCCTCGACCCGGCGACCGGCGACTGGGCGCAGGGCGCCTACAATACCGACGACGTCTCCCGCGCCGCCGTCGTCTACCTCCGGCACTGGCAGCAGACCGGCTCGACGGCGAGCCGCGACAAGGCCTACGAGACCCTCCGCTCGCTCGCCTACTTCCAGACCACCGACGGCGACGACGCCGGCAACGTCGTCCTCTGGATGCAGCCCGACGGCGAGCTGAACCCCAGCGCCGAGCCCGTCGAGCTGCCCGACCCGAGCGACTCCGAGGACAGCTACTGGCTCGCCCGCACCCTCTGGGCGCTCGGCGAGGGCTACGCCGCGTTCCAGGACGAGGACCCCGACTTCGCCGCCTTCCTGCAGGAGCGCCTGCGCCTCGGCGTCTCCGCCGTCGACCGCGAGGTCCTCACCCGCTACGGCGAGTACGCGGTCGCCGACGGCGTCGACGTGCCCGCCTGGCTGATCGTCGACGGCGCCGACGCCACCGCGGAGGCCCTGCTCGGCCTCTCCGCCTACGTCGAGGCCGCGCCGGAGGACGCCGCCGTGCGCGCCAGCACCGCGAAGCTCGCCGAGGGCGTCGCCGCCTACGCCCGCACCACGACTCAAGGCGACACCACCTCCTGGCCGTACGGCGCGATCCTGCCCTGGACGAAGTCCCGCTCGCTCTGGCACTCCTGGTCCTCGCAGATGGCGGGCGGCCTGGCCGCCTCGTCCGTCGCGCTCGGCGACGCGTCGCTCCTCGAGCCGGCCGTCGTCGACGCCGCGCGCTTCGCCCCCGAGCTGCTGACCGCCGGCGGCCCGGACAACGGCTGGAACCCGACGCCGACCGACCGCGTGCAGATCGCCTACGGCGCCGACTCGCGGCTGCAGAACTCGCTCGCCCTCGCCGACGCGACCGGCTCGAGCGCGACCGGCTCGAGTGCCTACCTCGACCTCGCGGGCGTGCAGGGCGCCTGGTTCTTCGGCCTCAACCTCAGCGGTGCTCCCGTCTACGACCCGGCGACCGGAGTCACCTACGACGGCGTCCAGGCCGACGGCAGCGTCAACCGCAACAGCGGCGCCGAGAGCACCATCCACGGCCTGCTGTCGATGCTCGCGCTCGACGCGCACCCGTCGGTCGCCGCCCGCGCGACCGCGGTCACGACCCAGGCGAGCCGCGACGGCCTCCGCCTCGTCGAGGCCGAGTCGGCCCGCGGCGGCACGGTCGTCACCCCGGAGTCGGCGTGGACCGGCGAGTCCGGCTGGAGCGGCTCCTACCTGTCGCTCACGAACTGGCGCCGCGCGGCGACGATCCCCGTCGGCTCCGCGACCCAGGACCGCCTGGTCGAGGCCGTGATCTTCGCCGCCGAGCGAGGCACCGAGAAGACCCCGATCAGCCTCTGGAACTCGGGCCGCCGCCCGCTCGACGTGCTCACCAGCACCGTCGGCGCGCAGGGCGTCACCGAGGCGTCCGGGATCCTGCTGCCGCAGAAGCTGCGGCGCACGCTCCCCGCGAGCTCGACCACCGTCGAGGTCCGCGCCCTCTCCGGCGAGACGAAGCTCGACGCCCTGCTGGTCCGCCCCGTCGTCTCGCGCCTGGTGCTCGTCGGCGACACCGGCCGCACCGAGCTGGTCCGCAACTCGACCGCGACGCCCCAGCCGACCACGGTCGACGGCACCGGCACCCTCCGCGTCTACGCGCAGGACGGCACCCTCGTCAGCGAGTCGCCCGCCACGGGGCCGACCCCGGTCACCCTCCCCGCCCAGGGCTTCGCGATGCTCCTCGGCTGACGCGCCCGCCGCAGCATGCTGATCGAGTAGCCCGCTTGCGGGCGTATCGAGATCCCCCGTCCTGAGCGCGTGTGGTCTCGATACGCCCCTCCGGGGCTACTCGACCAGCAAGTGCCTCATGACAGCCACATGAGCATGCAGATCGAGTGGCCCGCCCTCCCCGGCGGTGCTGCTCGCAGCAGCATGCTGATCGAGTAGCCCGCTCGCGGGCGTATCGAGATCCCCCGTCCTGAGCGCGTGTGGTCTCGATACGCCCCTCCGGGGCTACTCGACCAGCATGGCTCCGGCGACCGCCCCCCGACATGCTGATCGAGTAGCCCGCGCAGCGGGCGTATCGAGATCCCGCGCGATCGGTGCGACACACCATCAGCTGAGAGGCGCGCTCATCGCCCATCGCGGTCGAGCGGCCCCCTCGGCTGATGTTCTGCACGGCCTGAGCGCTCCAGTCCGGGGCCCGCCTCCGTCCTGCTGCTCGCCGCGCCCACCGGGCGGCCCCCACTCCTCGAAAGTTGCGGTAGTCGCGCTCGACTACCGCAACTTCTGCGTCGTCGACGCGGCGACCGGCCGGGCGGCGCGCGTCAGCGGGTGCGGTGCAGCGTCTTCGAGGCCAGGCCGGCGATCGCCGCGCCGAGCAGCGGCGCCAGCAGGAACACCCAGACCTGGCCGAGCGCGTCCGGCCCGGCGAAGACGGCGGCCGCGATCGAGCGGGCCGGGTTCACGGACGTGTTGCTGATCGGGATGCTGATCAGGTGCACGAGGGTCAGCGTGAGGCCGATCGCGATCGGGGCGACGGCCTTGTACTCGCTCTTCGCGGTGACGGAGAGGATCACGCCGACGAAGACCGCCGTCAGCACGACCTCGGCCAGGAGCACCGCGCCGAGCCCGAAGCCGCCGGGGGAGTGCGCGCCGAAGCCGTTCGAGGCGAAGCCCGAGTCGCGCGCGGCGTCGAAGTAGCCGGCCGGCCCGTCGGCCGCGATCAGCGCGACGACTCCGGCGCCCACGACACCGCCGACGATCTGGGCGACGATGTAGCCGGGGATGTGCCGCCACTCCGTCCGCCCCGCGAGGGCGAAGCCGATCGAGACGGCCGGGTTGAAGTGGCCGCCCGAGATGTGGCCGACGGCGTAGATCCCGGCGACCAGCGTGAGCCCGAAGGCGAGCGCGACGCCGAGGAATCCGACGCCGAGCGCGTTGCCGCTGTCCGGGAAGGCGGAGGCGAAGACCGCCGTGCCGACGCCGCCCGCGACGAGCAGGAAGGTGCCGAACGCCTCGGACGCGTAGCGCGCCGCGGCGGAGTACTGCTCGGCGTGCTCCTTCCGCTGCTCACTCGTGGTGCGGCTGGCGGGCTTCGATGACGGCATGGGGGTTCCTCCGCGGGTCGTGGACGGCCCCGCGGCGCGCGAGGGCAACGGCCACTCCAGCACCCGCCGGCGCCGGCGGAGCCGCGCGCCCAGTCGGCTCCCGGCCGCGCGGCCCCGGAGGCGCCCTGCGCGGCCACCCGCCCCTCGCTCAGCGGCCAGCCCTTCCGCCCGCATGCCGGTCGAGCAGCCCCCCATGCTGGTCGAGCAGCCCCGGAGGGGCCGCCGCATGCTGGTCGAGTAGTCCCGGAGGGGCGTATCGAGACCCACCCTCCGAGCGGCGGTGGATCTCGATACGTCCGCTGCGCGGACTACTCGATCAGCATGCAGAGCGCCGCTCTGAGCGGGGCGTCCCGCTCCTCATCCCCGCTGGTCGAGCAGCCCCGGAGGGGCCCGGCACGCTGGTCGAGCTGCCCCCGAGGCGCCCCGGCATGCTGGTCGAGTAGCCCTGGAGGGGCGTATCGAGACCCACCCTCCGAGTGACGGTGGATCTCGATACGCCCACTGCGCGGGCTACTCGATCAGCATGCACGGGGTCCACTGCGTGGGCTACTCGATCAGCAAGGCTCTCTCACGCCGCGAGGTGGAACGTGCTCGCGAAGCGCCCGAGCAGCGCGTCCCGCCCGCGGAGCACCGTGACCGCGCCGGTCGCGATGGCCCGCTCCGGCGCGAGCTCGCCCGACAGCAGCAGCCGGATGTCCGCCCCGGTCGAGAACGCCAGGTCCACCGGCGCCCCGGCGCCCGGCACCTCGCCGCGCGACACGTCCAGCGCCGCGCCGTCGACCCGGATCAGCAGCCCGGCCGGTCCGACCTGCGCCGCGTACACCGTCGCCGGCAGCTCGGCCGCGACCTGCGGGCGGAACGCGGTGCGCAGATCCACCGTCATCGAGTCCGGGGTGATCACCTGCTCCTCGCGCGGATCGCCCAGCGCCTTGAACCCCCAGGCGCCGAGCGCGAGCACGATCGGCTCGAGCTCGCGGCCGTAGGGCGTCAGCTCGTAGACGATGATGCGCGAGCGCGGCGCCCGCCGGATGATCCCGGCCGCCTGCAGCTCCTTGAGCCGGCCGGCCAGCACGTTGCTCGGGATGCGCGCGAGCCCCTGCGCGAGCTCGCTGTAGCGGCGCGGCCCGACCAGCAGGTCCCGCACGATCAGCAGGGCCCAGCGCTCGCCGACCAGCTCGACCGCGCGGGTGAGCGCCGAGTACTGCCCGTAGTCGCGTGCGGCCATCGCCCTCAGGCCTGCTCGCCGGTGAACGCCTCCGGGCCCTGCGCCGCGGCGACCGGGTCCATCCAGCCGAACTCGAGCAGGTTGCCGTCGGGGTCGGAGACCTGGCGCTGGTACATGAAGCCGTAGTCGGAGGCGGGCCGCGACTCGGAGCCGCCCGCGGCGAGCCCGGCGGTGACGGTGGCGTCGACGGCCTCGCGGGTGTCGAGGAAGATCGCGGTCGAGACGGAGGGGTTCACGGCCGGGTCGCCGATCGGCAGGTCGCTGAAGGTCTGGAAGTACTCGCGCACCAGGATCATGAAGTAGTTGTGGTCCTCCTCCACCACGACGCAGGCCGCGTTGTGGTCGGAGAACGCCGGATTGATCGAGAAGCCGAGCGCGACGTAGAACGCCTTCGCGCGCTCGAGGTCGGTGACGGGCAGGTTGACGAACATCGAGGGCATGGCGGTCTCTCCTTCTCGGCGGAGCCGCGGACTGCGGCGTCTGCGCTCATGCTTGTGAAAAACAAGTGTCACGTCAAGAGGCGGACCCTAGACGCCGCGACCGCGCGGCCGCCTCCGGCTCGCGCGGCGACCTCCGGCTCGCTGTCTCGTCCGGTCTCACGTGCCGAAGGTGATCAGGCGAGCCGGAGTCGCCGCGGGCCACCGCCGGCTCGCCTGATCGCCTCCGGCTCGTCGTTTCCGCGGGTTTCCGCGTGCCGAGGGTGGTTCCGCGTGCGCGAGTAGTCCGGGGCTACCTCCGGCTCGTGAGATCACGGCCAGCTCGTCGTTTCCGCGGGTTTCCGCGTGCCGAAGGTCGTTCCACGAGCCCGAGGTGCTGCGGAGTCGCCTTCGGCTCGCGCGATCAGCTCCGGCTCGTCGTTTCCGCAGGTTTCCACGAGCCGAGGGTGATTCCGCGTGCCCGGGCAGTCCGGGGCTAGCTCCGGCTCGCGAGACCGCGTCCGGCTCGCGGTTCCGCGCATCTCCGCGTGCCGAGGGTCGTTCCGCGTGCCGGATCCGTGCGGAGTCGCCCGAGGTCCCGGCGGATCTCGAGCTCGCACGTCTCCGGCTCGCGGAATCCGCTCCGGCACGTCGTTTCGTCCGGTTTCCGCGTGCCCGAGGCCGTTCCGCGTGCCGGACGTCGCCCGGCGTCACCTCCGGCTCGCGGGAGTCGCTCCGGCTCGCGATTCCGCCTCGTTTCGACGAGCCGAGGGAAATTCCGCGTGCCGGAGTTCGCCTGGTGCGGCCTCCGGCACGCGGAAGCACCTCCGGCTCGCGGTTCCGGCTCGATGCCGCGTGCCGAGGCCGATTCCACGAGCCGAACCTCCTCCAGGACCCGCCGCAGCCGCATGAAGAGAGCGCTCTCACAAACCCTTGACCTCCCCGCAGCCCGCTCCGTATGCTCGCCTCACACCTTGTGAGAGCGCTCTCACACGCGGCAGCACAGCACCGTGGGAGCGCCCCCAGGGGTGCCCTGACACCCATCACGAAGGAGTGACCGTGCTCGAATCACGACGCGCCAGGATCGCCACGGCGATCGCCGGCGCCGCCACCCTGGCCCTGCTCGTCTCCGGCTGCTCGTCCGGATCCGGCGCGGCCGAGGACGGCGACATCGAACTGACCGTGACCACGTTCGGCGCCATGGGGTTCGACGACCTCTACGCCGAGTACGAGGCCGCCCACCCGGGCGTCACCATCGTCCCGAACAACATCGACACCGGCGGCAACGCCCGGACCGACGCGTTCACCAAGCTCGCCGCGGGCTCCGGCCTCGCCGACGTCGTCGCCATCGAGGAGGGCTGGCTCGGCTCGATCATGGAGGTCTCCGACCAGTTCGTCGACCTCCGCGACCACGGCATCGAGGACCGCAAGGCCGACTGGGTCGACTGGAAGTACGAGCAGGCGGTCGACCCCGACGGCCGCGTCATCGGGTACGGCACCGACATCGGCCCCGAGGGCCTCTGCTACAGCACCGCCGCCTTCGAGGCCGCGGGCCTGCCCACCGATCGGGCCGCCGTCGCGGAGCTGCTCGGCGGTGCGGACGCGACCTGGGAGGACTACTTCGCGGTCGGGAAGCAGTACCACGACGCGACCGGCAAGGCCTGGTACGACCAGTCCGGCTTCGTCTGGAACGCCATGGTCAACCAGCTCCCCGAGGGCTACTACACCGCCGACGGCGAGCTGAACATCGACGGCAACGCCGAGCTGCAGGAGCGCTGGGGCTGGATCACCGACGGCGCCGCCTCCGGACTCTCGGCCGCGCAGAAGGCCTGGGACTGGAACAAGGGCAAGTCCTTCAATGACGGCACCTTCGCGACCTTCGTCTGCCCGGGCTGGATGCTCGGCCAGGTGAAGGCGCAGGTCGAGGCCGGCGGCGGCGACCCCGAGGCCACCGGCTGGGACTTCGCCGACGTCTTCCCCGGCGGCGCGGCCAACTGGGGCGGCTCGTTCCTCTCCGTCCCGACGCAGTCGAAGCACCCCGCCGAGGCCGCCGAGCTCGCCTCGTGGCTGAGTGAGCCGGAGCAGCAGATCGCCGCGTTCGACGCGACCGGTCCGTTCCCGAGCACCGTCTCCGCCCAGGAGCAGCTCGCCTCCGCCGCCGCGCCCGACCCGGCGCTGAACGGCTCGCCGACCGGCGCGATCCTCGCCGAGCGCGCCCAGGGCGTCGTCGCTCAGTACAAGGGACCGGACGACTCGCTGATCCAGGAGAACGTCTTCGGCCCGGTGCTGCAGAAGGTCGACCGCGGCGAGCTCGACGGCGACAAAGGCTGGGACGAGGCGCTCTCGCTCCTCGACGAGCTGGTCGACTGACCCGCTCCCCTCAGACAGGGCCCCCGTCCGGTAGCAGGCCGGGCGGGGGCCCTCCCTCCCCCTCCGATGAACGAGTCCCACGACGAGAGCGACCCATGACGAGCACCCTGACCCCGCCGACCGCATCGGCCGCGCCGCCTCCCGGCCGCCGCCCCGCGCCCCGCCTGCCGCTGACGGCCAAGCAGCGGATGAGCCGCTTCGACGTGAAGGCGTCGCCGTACCTCTACATCTCGCCGTTCTTCCTGCTCTTCGCGATCACGGGAGCCTTCCCCCTCGTCTACACGCTGGTGGTCTCGCTCTACGACTGGCAGCTGCTGCAGGGCCAGGGCGACTTCGTCGGCCTCGGCAACTTCGCCGCGGTGCTCGGCGACCGCTTCTTCTGGAACTCGATCGGCAACACGCTGAGCATCTTCCTGCTCTCCACGATCCCGCAGCTCGCCGTCGCCCTGGTGCTCGCGGCGGTGCTCGACCAGTCGCTGCGCGCCCGCACCTTCTGGCGGATGAGCGTGCTGCTGCCCTACGTCGTCTCGCCCGTCGCCGTGGCGCTGATCTTCTCGAGCATCTTCGGCGACCAGGAGGGCCTGGCGAACAACCTCCTCGGCCTGGTCGGCATCGCCCCGATCGACTGGACCAACGACCGCCTCGCCAGCCACATCGCGATCGCCTCGATGGTCAACTGGCGCTGGACCGGCTACAACGCGCTCATCCTGCTCGCCGCGATGCAGGCCGTGCCGCGCGATCTGCACGAGTCGGCCGCGCTCGACGGAGCGGGCTCGTTCCGCCGCTTCACCTCGATCACCATCCCGAGCATCCGGCCGACCCTGATCTTCGTGATCATCACGGCCACCATCGGCGGGCTGCAGATCTTCGCCGAGCCGCGCCTGTTCGACGTCTCGAACGCCGGCGGCATCGGCGGCTCGGACCGCCAGTTCCAGACGACGGTCCTCTACCTCTGGGAGATGGCGTTCTTCCGGCAGAACTTCGGCGAGGCGGCGGCGGTCGCCTGGCTGCTGTTCCTGCTGATCGTGCTGATCGGACTGGTGAACTTCGCGATCTCGCGGCGGATCGCGTCCGTCGAGAACCGCGTGAGAACGCGCACGCGCCGACCGGCGCAGAAGGTGAGCGACCGATGACCGCGACGATTCCCACCGCTCCCGCCGCTGCGCCAGTCGCGGCCGAGCCCGAGCGTCGCGCCCGGCGCCCGCGCTCCTCCGGCGCCGGCCGTGTCGACCGACCCGGCTTCCTCACCTACGGCCTGCTCAGCGCCTTCATCCTCGGCTCGACCTACCCGCTGTGGTGGTCGTTCGTGGTGGCCAGCGGGAGCAACGCGACCCGCGGCGAGACGCTGCCGCTGATCCCGGGCGGCAACTTCCTCGCCAACGCGGCGCAGGTGTTCACGGCGATCCCGTTCTGGACGGCGCTGCTGAACAGCGTGGTCGTCTCGGGGATCATCACGCTCTCGGTCGTGTCGTTCTCGACGCTGGCCGGCTACGCCTTCGCGAAGCTGCGCTTCCGCGGGCGGGACGGGCTGATGATCACCGTGATCGCGACGATGGCGATCCCGACCCAGCTGGGCATCATCCCGCTGTTCATCCTGATGCGGCAGCTCGGCTGGACCGGGACCCTCGGCGCCGTGATCGTGCCGACGCTGGTCACCGCGTTCGGCGTGTTCTTCATGCGGCAGTACCTGGTGGACGTGATCCCGGACGAGCTGATCGAGGCGGCGCGGGTCGACGGAGCGAACCAGTTCCGGACCTTCCTGACCGTCGCGGTGCCGGCCGCGCGTCCGGCGATGGCGATCCTCGCGCTGTTCACGTTCATGATGGCGTGGACCGACTTCCTCTGGCCGTTGATCGTGCTGAGCCCGACCAACCCGACGCTGCAGACCGCGCTGTCGCAGCTGCAGTCGGGCTACTACGTCGACTACTCGATCGTGCTGGCCGGCGCGGTGCTCTCGATCATCCCGCTGCTCGTGCTGTTCGTACTGGCGGGCAAGCAGCTGATCGCCGGCATCATGGGCGGCGCGGTCAAGGGCTGACCGCGGGCGCTCAGCGCGATGGTGGATCTCGATACGCCCGCTGCGCGGGCTACTCGATCAGCATGGACCGGCCGCCGTCCATGCTGGTCGAGTAGCCCCGGAGGGGCGTATCGAGACCCGCCGTCCTCAGCAGGGCGGGTCTGCAGACTCGACTTCCGGCGATGGTGGATCTCGATACGTCCGCTGCGCGGCCTACTCGATCAGCAGGGGAAGCCCGCCGCACGGCCCGCTCGATCAGCAGGGGAAGCCCACTATGGCCGTAGTGCGAGCGGACCCCCGGAGGTGTCTCGAAGGGCACCCGCCCGCTCGGCTACTCTCGGGCCCGGGGGTCCACCGCTCGAGAGGCACGCATGAGTCACGACACCGCACCGGCCGCACCCACGCTCGAGGCTGTCGCCGCGCTCGCCGGAGTGTCCCGGGCGACGGTCAGCCGGGTCGTCAACGACTCACCGAAGGTGAAGGCCGAGGCGCAGGCCGCCGTCCGCCTCGCGATCGAGAAGCTCGGCTACGTGCCCAACCGCGCGGCCCGCTCGCTCGCCAGCCGGCGGACCCAGGTCCTCGCCCTGCTCGTGCCCGAGTCGATCGGCAAGGTCTTCGGCGACCCGTTCCTCGCCGCCGTCGTGCAGGGCGCCGCCACCCGCCTCGCCGCGACCGACTACATGCTCAACATCGTCATCGCCTCCGAGGCGACGCCCGACAAGACCCGCCGCTACCTCCTCGGCGGCAACGTCGACGGCGCCCTCGTGGTGTCGCACCACAGCGGCGACCACTCCTACGCCCGGATCGGCGCGAGCGTGCCCCTCGTCTTCGGCGGCCGGCCGCTCAGCCTCGACGACCACGACAGTCACTTCGTCGACGTCGACAACGTCGGAGCGGCGCGGCAGGTCACCGAGCACCTGCTGGGTCTCGGGAGGCGCGCCCCGGCGATGATCGCGAGCCGCCAGGACATGCCCGGCGCGATCGACCGGCTGGCGGGGTGGCGCGCCACCGTCGAGGCGGCCGGCCTGGACGCCTCGCTCGTCGAGATCGGCGACTACTCGCCGCGGGACGGGGCCGAGGCGATGCGGCGCCTGCTCGACTCCGGCCGCCCGATCGACGCGGTGTTCGCCTCCAACGACCAGATGGCCTCCGGCGCCCTGGCGGTGCTGCGCGAGCGCGGCTTGAGCGTGCCGGGCGACGTGGCGCTCGCCGGCTTCGACGGCGACTACTCCTCGGAGGCGGCCGAGCCGCCGATCACGACCGTCCGCCAGCCGGCCGCCGGCCTCGGCGACGCGATGGCGGAGGTCCTGGTGCGGCTGCTGGCCGGCGACGACGTCCCGCGGGCGACGCTGCTGCCGACGGAGCTGCTGATCCGCGCCTCGACGGTGCCGCGGAGCTGACTCCGCCGCACAACATCAGCTGAGAGCACCCGGCCTCCTCTGTGGGAGGAGGCCCACCCTTCTCAGCTGATGTTGTGCGGCCGACTCCGCCCCTCAGCCCGTGAACACCGTCGAGGAGCGGCGCTCGTACCAGTGCGCGAGGTGCTCGCCGGCGCGGAGGACGTGCTCGCGCATGATCGCGGCGGCGCGCTCGCGGTCGCCGGCGACGAAGGCCTCGACGATCTGCTCGTGCTCGCGGAAGTTCTCCTCGCGGTGGCGCGAGTTCTCGCGGAGGACCAGGCCCGAGACGTTGCGGGGGAAGGCGTCGTTGATCTCGATCAGCATCCGGCTGAGGCGGGTGTTGCCCGAGGCCTGGTAGATCAGCCCGTGGAACTGGTCGTTGGCGCTGCCGTCGCGCTCGGCGGCGGTGCCGGCGGCGACGGCGAGCGAGCGCTCGTACATGGCCGTGTTGACGGAGCGGAGCTCGGCGATCGTCGCATCGTCCAGGCGGTCGACCGCGCGGCGGGCGGCCAGCGACTCCAGCTCGGCGCGCACCTCGTAGGCCTCGCGCACCTCCCACGGCACCGGCACGCGGACGACGGCGCCGCGGTTGGGGACGACCTCGATCAGCCCGCCGGTCTGCAGCTGGCGCAGCGCCTCGCGGACCGGGGTGCGGCTGATGCCGAACTGCGTCGCGAGCTCGGCCTGGCGCAGCGGGGCGCCGATCGGGATCTCGCCGGACATGATCTTCGCCCGGATGCGGGCGGCCAGATCGTCCACGAGTGCGTTGTCGCCCTGGGTCGTCACGATGATCCCCTCCGATCAGCGGCCAGGTCGGCCGGGATCCAATCATGGCAGGCATTGGATCCCACGCGAGGGTCGGTGTCGTCGAACGGCGAGCCCACTCCTGCGTCCGGCTTGACCCATGGATCCGCACAGCCCTACATTGGATCCAATGTTGCCCGCCGTGGTGACCGATCGAGGTCTGGAGGCCGGCGTGGACGTGCTGCTGGTCGTGATGCTCGCGGGCGCCGCCGCCTCCCTCGCGCTCGGCCTGGCCGGCTGGCGGGGAGTGGGCCGCGGCTGGCTCGTCGCCGAGGCGGCCATGCTCGCCGCGATGCTCGACGTGCACCTGCCCGCCCTGCACCTCCTGCCCGCTCCGCTCTGGTCCGCGCTGCTCGCGGGCTGCGCGCTCGTCGCCGCCCTCGTCGACCGGGTGCGCCGCGGCCGAGGCGTCCGGCGGCACGGCGCCGACGCGCTGCACGCCGTCGGGATGCTGCTCGCCGCCGTCCTCGTGCTCCTCGCCGACGCCGCGCCCACCGCGGGTGCCGGTCCGCTCGCGAGCGCCGGGCACGCGCACGGCGGCGGACTCGCCCTGCCACTCGGCGCCGCCGTCGCCGTCTACGCGGCGTGCACGCTCCGCGTCGCCCTCGCCGGACGCCCCGGCCGCCTCGACACCGCCCGGAGGCTCGCCTCCCTCGCCGCGCTCGTCGCCATGGGCGCGATGGCCGCGGTCGGCTGAGCATCCCGCCCCGCCCCCGAACAACACCCCCCCGCACCACACCGGAAGAAGGAGACGCCGCATGATCATCGACGCGTACAACACCACGCAGGACCGCCGAGGCCGCAGCGACTACCTCAGCGGGGTCCGCCCCGGCGAGCAGCCCCCGGCCTACACCCCGTTCGACCCCAAGCGCATCCTCGACCGGATGGACGCCGCCGGCGTCGACCGCGCGATGGTCTGCTCCCTCGCGCAGGGCATCGAGAACGACTTCCTGATCGACCTCGTGAAGGCGCACCCCGACCGCCTCTTCGGCTTCGGCCAGGTCATGCCGCAGTGGGAGAACGCGACCGACGAGATCCGCCGCTTCGCCGACGCCGGCCTGGTCGGGCTCAAGCTGCACCCCAGCCTGCACGGCTATCACGTCGCCGATCACGGGCTGCTCGACCCGCTGTTCGCGGTCTGCGACGAGCTCGGCCTGCCCGTGCTGATCAACGCCCTCGACGACGCGTTCTGCGCACCGTTCGCCATTGAGGAGATCGCCAAGGGCTTCCCCGGCGTGCCGACGATCATCGCCCACATGGGCGCGGTCTGGAACGTGCCCGAGGCGATCATCGTCGCCGAGCGCAACCCGCACATCTACCTCGAGACCTCGGCGACGCTGATGTCCGACGTCAAGCGCGCCTACGCCCGGCTCGGCGCCGAGAAGATCCTGCTCGGCTCGGAGTGGCCGGGCAGCGACTTCGACCTCGAGCGGATGAAGATCGCCAAGGCCATCCCCGACGAGGCCGACCGCGCGCTGGTCGAGGGCGGCAACATGGCGCGGATCCTGGGCTGGTCGTGACCGAGGGGGCGGAGTCGGGGCCTTCGGCGCCGGAGAGCCCGGTGCTCGATCGGCCGGTGCTCGACGGGCCTCCCGCGGGGATGTCCGCGCCGGACCGCGAGCTGCTCGAGGTGGCCTCGGCGATCCTCGACGCGCGCTACCGGACCGGCGTCCACGAGGTCGCGGCCGCCCTCCGGCTCGCCGACGGGCGGATCGTGACCGGCCTGCACGTCGAGGCGAGCGCCGGCCGGGCCTCCGTCTGCGCCGAGTCCGCCGCCCTGAGCGCCGCGGTCGTCGCCGGCTCCCCGGTCGTCTCGATCGTCGGAGTGCTGCAGCGCCCGGCCGGCTCCCGCCACCTCATCGAGCCCTGCGGCGTCTGCGCCGAGCTCCTCGGCGACCACGCCCCCGACGCGACCGTCTGGGTCGCCGTCGCCGACGCCTTCGCCCCGGTCCCCGTCGCCGCCCTGCTCCCGCACCGCCGCCGCCGCGCGGCCCGCCCGGTCTGACGGCCGCCCCCTCCACTCCGCAGAAGTTGTCGTACTCGCCCACCCGCTACGACAACTTCTGCGCAGTGGATCCGCCGGGCCCTGCGCTGCCACCGCCGCTCTCCAGAAGTTGTCGTACTGGGCGCGCGGGTACGACAACTTCTGCGCACCGGAGGAGCCGACTCTCCTCCACAAGCCGAGCATCCCGAGGTTTTACCCCGGGGAAACACGGCCGACCCCCGCCCGAACGATCGCCTGGCCAGACTTGCCGGGCGGACGACGGGCCTCGGCCCTCGCGCCGCCGGGGTCGTGGGGGCACCTCACCCGACCCGCGCACCACCCGGAAGGATCCACCCGCATGCTCGCCGTCTCCGGCACTCCCGTCCTCCTCGTCGTCGACATCCAGGGCGGGGCCGCCTCGGACCTGCCGACCCCCGGCATCCCCGTGATGAGCGGCCGGGCGGAGCGCACGCCCCGGGTGCGCGACCTGATCGCGCACTGCCGCAGTGCCGGCGTGCCGGTCGTCTTCGTGCAGGAGGTGCACAAGCCCGACCTGATCGACATCGGCCGCGAGCTCGACGGCGCCGAGGGTCCGCACTGCCTCGAGGGCGACCCGGGCACCGAGCTGGCGTCCTGGCTCGAGCCGCGGCCCGAGGAGTTCGTGATCCGCAAGCGCCGCTACTCCGCCTTCTTCGGCACCGAGCTCGAGATCGTCCTGAAGGCCTACCGCGCCGGCACGCTGCTGCTGGTCGGCGGCCTCACCGACGTCTGCATCCACTACACGGCGGCGGACGCGCACCAGCACGACTACGCCGTCCGGGTGCTCACCGACTGCGTCGCCGGCTCGAGCGAGCGCGCGCACGCCGCCACCCTGGAGGCGATCGAGTACCTCCAGCGCGACGCGCTCGTCACCGCCGCCGACGTGCACGACTGGCTCGACCGCCGGGAGAGCACCGATGCCTGAGCCCCGCACGATGCCGGACACCCAGGGGACAGCGGCGCCCCGCCTCCTCGTCGCCCGCGTCCGCACCATGGACCCCGAGAACCCGCTCGCCGAGGCGCTCCTGATCGACGGCGACCGGATCGCCGCGGTCGGCACCCTCGCAGACGTCCGCGCCGCAGCCCCCGCAGGCACCCCCGAGGAGCACCTCGACGGCACCCTCCTCCCCGGCTTCATCGACGCGCACTCGCACGCCCAGCGCGCGGGCCTGAAGGCCCTGCAGCTGCTCGACGCGGGCGCCGGCGCCGACGCGTTCTCGGCCGCGATGCTCGCCGACGCGGACGCCGATCCGGACGCCCCGGACTGGCTCGGCGACACCCCGCCCACCCCCGCGGACCGCCGCGCGGCCCTCCTGCGCATCCAGCCGCTGCTGCACGAGCTGGGCTTCACCGGCGTCATCGACCCCGCCGTCACACTCGACGAGCTCGCCGCCTACCGCGCGGCGCACGAGCGTGGTGAGCTGTCGCTGCGCGTCGTCGCCATGCCCTACCCCGAGCTCGTCACCGCCAGAGTCCCGGGCGTCGACGAGGCGCTCGCCCTGCTCGGCACCGTCGGCGGCACGACCGGCGACGGCGACGAGCTGCTCCGCCTCGGCCCGATCAAGGTCTACTACGACGGCGAGGGGATGAAGGGCCAGGCTCTCCTCGAGCAGCCCTGGCCCGGCGGAAGCCACGGCGTGCAGCGGATCGCGACGGCCGAGTTCGCGCGGCTCGCCGCGGAGTGCGTCCAGCGCGGCTGGGGCCTGGGCGTGCACGCGGTCGGCAGCCGCGCGGTCGCCGAGGTGCTCGACGCCCTCGAGGCGGCGGGCCCGCCCGAGCGGATCGCCGCCCTGCGCTGCCAGCTGATCCACGCCTACCTCGAGCCGTCCGCCGAGAGCCGCGAGCGCGCGGCCCGGCTCGGCGTCGTCGCCTCGCTGCAGCCCTCGATCGCCTGGAGCAACGCGGCCGGACTGACCGCCCGGCTCGGCGCGCGGGCCGACCCGGTGAACCCGATGCGCGACTGGCGCGACTCCGGCGCCGTGATCGCGCTCGGCTCCGACGCCCCCTACTTCCCGTTCGACCCGCGGCGGGTGGTCGCGACCGCGGTGAGCCGTCGGATGCGCCGCCTGCCCGACCCGCTCGGTCCGGAGCAGGCGCTCACGGTGCTCGAGGCCGTCGAGGGCTACACCCTAGGCGCGGCGCACGCGGCCTTCGCGGAGGACCGCCGCGGGATGCTCCGCCCCGGCTTCCTCGCCGACCTGGTGCTGTTCTCGGTCGACCCGGGGGAGTGCTCGGCGGAGGAGTTCGCCGGGGCGCGCGTGCTGCGCACGGTGGTCGGCGGGCGGACGGTGCACGGGCGCGCGGCGGAGGACGCCAACCAGATGTAATCCCGACGAAACACAATGGGATCCGCATTGCCATAGATTGGATCCAAGTTGAGCGGCCCCCCGAGCAACTCCGCCCCGCCCCCGATGCACCACCCGTACCCCTTGGAGGACAGCACCATGGTCAGGAAGAGCTTGCTCGCCGGCGTCGCACTGGCGGCCGTCGCGAGCCTCGCGCTCACCGCCTGCGGGACCACCAGCGCCCCGCAGAGCGCCACCGGCACCGCCGGCGCCACCGACACCATCAACGCGGAGCTCTGGTACGCGCCGTCCACCTTCGACCCCGCGAAGGCCTCCGCCGACGCCGACGTGACCGTCGCGCGCCTCGGCTTCGACACCCTGCTCCGCCAGGGCGAGACCGAGGGCTACATCGGCGGCCTCGCCACCGAGTGGAACGCCGTCTCGGCCTCCGAGTACACGTTCACCCTCCGCGACGACGCCACCTGCGCCGACGGCACCGCGATCACGCCGACCGTCGTCGCCGACTCCTTCACGTACCTCACCGGCCTCGACGACTCGGGCGCGCTGACCTGGAAGAACCAGGCCTTCGGCTCCGGCGACGCGACCTTCACCCCCGACGACGCGGCCGGCACGCTGACGATCTCGCTCAGCCAGCCCTACTCGCAGCTGCTCGGCGGCGTCACCCGCCCCGGCACCGGCATCATCTGCCCCGCCGGCCTCGCCGACACCGAGGGCCTCGCCGCGGGCACCGTCGACGGCGCCTGGTCCGGCCCGTACATGCTCTCGAACCTGTCGGCCGGCGTCAGCGCCGCCTACACGCTGCGCGACGACTACGACGCCTGGCCCGACTGGCAGGACGTCGAGGGCGAGCCCGCGAAGACGATCAACCTCACCGTGCAGTCCGACTCCAACACGAGCGCCAACCTGCTCGAGTCCGGCGGCGTCGACCTGGCCCGCTTCTACGACTCGAACGCGCTGCGCTTCGAGGACGACCCGGCCTACACGACCGTCACCTTCGCCAGCTCGGCCTACAACCTCGTCTTCAACGAGGCCCCCGGCTCCGGCTCGATCTTCGAGGGCAAGGAGGACCTCCGCGCCGCGGTCGCCCAGGCGATCGACACCCAGGGCTTCAACTCCGCCGGCCTCGACGGCCTCGGCGTGCCGCAGTACACCGTCAACGCGGCGAGCTACCGATGCGCGCTGGACGACGAGTCGCTGGTGCAGAAGTACGACCCCGCCGCCGCGACGCCCGAGCTCACCGGTCAGTCGATCCGCCTGCTGATGATGTCGAACTGGGACCCGGCCGCCGACTACCTGGCCGAGTCGCTCCGCGCCGCGGGCGCCACCGTCACCGTCTCGGCGCTCGATCCGGCCGACTGGTCGAAGGCCATGCGCACCGAGCCCGCCACCTGGGACGTCGCGATCGCCGCGGAGAACGCCGGCCCCGGCCTCATCCACACCACGATCGCCCGCTACCTCGGCCCGACCTACGCCGACGGCGGAACGAACGTCTCCTCCAGCGACAACCCCGAGGGCGTCGCCTACTACGAGGCCGCGATGGCCGCCTCGGACACCGAGACGCAGTGCGAGAACCTGCTCGCCGCCCAGAAGACGATCCTCGAGCGCGTCGACATGACGCCGCTGATCACCGACACGCACCGCTACGTGGCCCGCTCCGGCTTCGCCACCTCGGTGTTCTCGGGCTACTGGGACATCTCGGCCATGCGGATCCTGTCCTGATCCGCTGACGCCCTGATCCACTGAGCAGCCCACCCGAGCCGGACGACACGAGGAGACGACGCGATGAGCACCACGACCGCCACCACCGCTGCATCGTTGGGCCTCGGGTCGTCCGGCGCGGGGGCGCCCGGCCCGGGCGCCGTCCGCGCCGGCACCCTCGGCGGGGCCTGGCGGAGGTTCCTCCTCCGCCGGGCCCTCGGCCTGCTCGTCAACCTCGCGCTGCTCGTCCTGGTCACCTTCCTGATCGTGCAGCTCATCCCCGGCGACCCGGCGATCGCCATCGCGGGGGAGGCGGCCTCGCTCGACCAGGTCGAGCTGGTGCGCACCCAGCTCGGGCTCGACCAGCCGCTGCCCGCGCAGCTCTGGACCTACCTCGTCGGCGTGCTGCAGGGCGACTTCGGCGCCTCCTACCGCTACAAGATCCCGGCGATGGACCTCGTGATGACGGCCGTCCCGTACACGCTGACCATCACGATCTCCGCGGTGCTGCTCCTGCTCGTGCTCGGCATCGCGCTGGGCATGGCGGTCGGAGTCGCGACCCGCGGCGACCGCCGCCGCTGGCTCGACGCGGTGTTCAGCACCGTCACCGGGCTGATCTCCTCGGTCCCCACCTACGTGCTGGCGACCGGCTTCGTCGTCGTCTTCGCGGTGCTGCTGAAGGTGCTGCCGCCCGCGTACTCGCCGGCCTACGACTTCGGCACCGCCGCGATCCTGCCGATCGCCTCGCTCACCGTCGGCGGCACCTGCTCCGTCGCGAGGATCGTCCGCCGCGAGACCGCGGTGATCCTCGAGCAGGACTACATGCGCACCGCCCGCGGCTGGCGGCTGCCCGCGCTCACCCTCTACGCCAAGCACATGCTGCCCAACCTGCTCACCACGGCGCTGACGCTCTCGGGCATCATCCTCACCGCGCTGCTCGGCTCGGCGCTGATCACCGAGGCGGTCTTCGCCTGGCCCGGCCTCGGCGGCGTGATCGTCCAGGCGATCGCGATCGACAAGGACTACCCGGTGATCCGGGCGGCCGTCTTCGTGATCGGGCTCATCTCCCTCGTGATCACCCTCGTGATCGACGTCATCCTGGGTCTGATCGACCCGCGCACCCTCGGAGAGCAGCGTGGCTGAGTCACTGCCCGCCGTCCGCGGCCTGAAGCCCGCCGGCGCGCGCACCTTCGCCTGGAACCCCGGGCTCGTGATCGGGCTCGGCCTGCTCGGCGTGATCGCCCTCACCGCGCTGATCGCGCCGATCGCGCTCGAGGGGCAGGCCACCGGACTCGGCGGCAGCCCCAGCCTCGGCTCGACCGCCGAGCACCCGCTCGGCACCGACACCCTCGGCCGCGACATGCTCGCCCGCACCCTCGTCGCCACCCGCTCGACCGTGCTGATGGCGCTCGCCGCGACCGTGCTCTCGGCGATCGTCGGCATCGCGGTCGGCATCGGCGTCTGGCTCGCCCCGCGGCGGGTCCGCGAGCTCGGGCTGCGCGCGATCGAGCTGGCCGTCAGCTATCCGACGATGCTCGTCGCGATCATCGTCGCCGCCATCCTCGGCCAGGGCGTCGTCCAGGTGGTGGTCGCGATCGCCGTCGCCAACATCGCCGGCTTCGCGCGGCTGACCGCCAACCTCGCCTCCAAGATCGCGGCGAGCGAGTACGTCACGACCGCCCGGCTGACCGGAGTGCCGACGCACCTCGTCGCGCTGCGGCACGTGCTGCCGAACATGGCCGAGCCGACGCTGATCCTCGTCGCCGGCGCCTTCTCCGGCGCGCTGGTCGAGATCTCGGGCCTCTCCTTCATCGGCCTCGGCGCGCAGACGCCCGCCTTCGACTGGGGCACGCTGCTCAACGACGGGCTGAGCCGCATCTCGGTGAACCCGGTCGTCATCCTCGGCCCGGCGCTCGCGCTCACGGTCGCCTCCTTCGCGGCGCTGCTGGTCGGCGACGGCCTGGCGGCGGCGGCGAACCCGCGCTCGAACACGACGCGGGCCCGGATGACGAGGGCCACCGGCTCCTCGACCGCCGCGCCCGCCCCGCCCGCCCCGGCCGACGCCGTGCTCGTCGCCGACGGCATCACGGTCCGCCACGGCGCGACCGGCCGCGAGCTCGTCTCCGACCTCTCCTTCACCATCCGCCGCGGCGAGGTGCTCGGCATCGTCGGCGAGTCCGGCTCGGGCAAGTCGCTGACGGCGTCCGTGGTCGCGAAGCTGCTCGGCGAGGGCCTCGAGGCGTCCGCGCGCCGGCTCGAGCTCGGCGGCACCGACCTGCTCGGCCCCGTCCCGGACCGGGTGCTCGCCGCGAAGATCGGCCTGATCTACCAGGACCCGGGCACCGCGCTGAACCCCGCCATGGTCCTCGGCACTCAGCTCTCCGACGTGCTGCGGATCCGCCTGCGCCACTCCCGCCGCGACGCGCTCGACCTGCTCCTGCGCGGCTTCCGCTCGGTGATGCTCTCCGATCCGGAGGGGCGCCTGCGGCAGTACCCGCACCAGCTCTCCGGGGGCATGAAGCAGCGCGCGATGATCGCCTCGGCGATGAGCGCGAAGCCCGACCTGCTGATCGCCGACGAGCCGACCACCGCGCTCGACGTGACGGTGCAGCGCGAGGTGCTCTCGGTGCTCAAGCGCATGAACGAGGACTCCGGCACCGCCGTGCTCTTCATCTCGCACGACCTCGGCGTCGTCCGGGCGCTCTGCGACCGCGTCCTCGTGATGAAGGACGGCCGCATCGTCGAGCGGATCGAGGACATCGCCCATCTCTCGGAGGAGACCGTGACGCATCCGTACACGAGGCAGCTGCTCGCCGCGACGCCAGTCGTGACCGTGCCGACGCCGCCGGAGGTGCGCTCGTGAGCGCCGCCGCCGCTTCCGCCGCCGTGACCCCCGCGTCCTCCGCGATGGTCGACGTCCGCGGTCTCGATGTAGTCTTCGGCCACGCGAAGGTCCTGCACGGCGTCGACCTGCGGGTCGAGCGCGGCCGCACCGTCGGCGTGGTCGGCGAGTCCGGCTCCGGCAAGTCGACCCTCGCCAAGGTGCTGGTCGGCTCGGTCCGCGCGGCGGCCGGCACGGCGAGCGTCGACGGCGTCGACATCGTCGCCGCCAACCGCTCGGCGATGCACGCCTACCGCCGGCGCACGCAGATGATCCCGCAGGACCCGTACTCCTCGCTCTCGCCGCGGCGCACGATCGCGCAGACCCTGGCCGAGGCGATCGACCCGGTCCGCGCCCGCGTCGGCCGGAACGAGGAGCTGATCGTCGCCTGGCTGGAGCGCGTCGGTCTCAGCGCCGACATGCGGCACCGGTTCCCGCACGAGTTCTCCGGCGGGCAGCGCCAGCGCGTCGCGATCGCCCGCGGGCTGATCATCGACCCGACCTTCGTGATCGCCGACGAGATCACCTCCGCGCTCGACGTCTCGGTGCAGGGGCAGATCCTCGATCTGCTGGCCGGGATCAAGGAGTCGCTCGGCCTGACGATGATGTTCATCTCGCACAATCTCGCCGTCGTCCAGCGCGTCAGCGACGAGGTCGTGGTGCTCTACCGCGGCGAGGTCGTCGAGGCCGGCCCGGTCGAGCGGATCTACGCCGACCCCCAGCACTGGTACACCCGCCGCCTGCTCGACGCCGACCCGGGCTCGCCCGGCTTCAGTCTGTCGGGTCCCGCGGCGGTCCCCGCGAAGGAGAGCGCATGACGGCCCGGCTGCCCGCCACCCCCGTCGCCGAGGGCGTGCTCCGCCTCGTCGGCGCGACGCTCGTCGATGGGACCGGCGCCGCTCCGCTCGAGGACTCCGAGGTGGAGATCCGCGACGGCGTGATCGCCTACGCGGGGCCGCGGCGTGCGGATCCGGGGCTCGAGGGTCGCGCGGTCGACGTCTCCGGCGCGTTCCTGCTGCCGGGCTTCGTCGACGTCCACGTGCACCTCGCGATGGTGCCCGTCGCCCCGGAGGCGGCGCGCGAGCGCTTCCCGGAGGAGGACGTCCTCGAGATCGCCGGGCTGCTGCGCCGCACGCTCGACGCCGGCGTCACCACCGCCCGCGACCTCGACGGGCTCTCGCCGGGCTACCGCGAGGCCGTCGCGCGCGGCGCGGTCGACGGCCCGCGCCTGCACCTCGCGATCGCCATGCTCTCGCCGACCGGCGGCCACGCCGATCCCCACCACCGCAACGGCAGCCTGCCGGCCTGGGCCGTGCGCCCGGGCATGCCCGCGCCCGGACTCGTCGACACCGACGAGGACGTGGTCCGGATGGTCAGGACGCTCGTCCGCACCGGCGCCGACGTGATCAAGGTCGCCACCTCGGGCGGGCTCGGCTCACCGAACGACGACGCGCGCGACGTCGGCATCACCGAGAAGCAGGTCGCCCTGATCGCGGAGCTGCTCGCCGAGCGCGGCGGCCGTCCGATCACCGCGCACGCCCTCTCCGACGACGCCGCGCGGGCCGCCGTCCTGGGTGGCGCAACGAGCATCGAGCACGGCTACGACCTCTCCGACGAGACGATCGCGCTGATGCGCGAGCGCGGGACGACGCTCGTGCCGACCCTGAGCATTCTGGTGCGCGCGTTCGACCCGGCGACGACGACCGCCGAGCGGCTCCGGCAGCGCGAGCTCCTGCGCGAGCGCGGTCTCGACTCGGTGCGCCGGGCCGTCGCGGCGGGGATCCCGCTCGCCCTCGGCACCGACGCCGGTGTGCACCCGCACGGCCGGAACCTCGCCGAGCTGGCGCAGCTGGTCGCCGTCGGGCTCACCCCGCTCGAGGCCCTGAGCGCCGGAACCCTCGGCGGCGCCCGCCTGCTCGGGCTGGACGCACAGCTCGGCTCGGTCGAGCCGGGCAAGCTCGCCGATCTGGTGCTGACCGATGCGGACCCGCTGGCCGACATCGCGGCGCTGGGCGATCCCGCGGCGGTGCGGGCCGTGCTGCAGTCCGGCCGCGTGGTGAAGGACCTCGACGGGCGCCTCTGAAGCGCGTGCCCGCTTCCCCTCCCCGGCGCGCGAAGTGCCGATCCCTCCCTCGACCGGTCGTTCCACGCCATGAGCAGGAGCAGCCCCGAGCAAGTCACTGTTCTGGTTGCCGTTTCAGTATCGTTGAGGGATGACGCTCCGATCCGGATACACGAATGCGCCGCTCGAACTCGTGGTCTTCGAACTCGCGCACCCACCGAGCCCGTTGCGTCAGGAAGAGGTCTACGCCGTCAAGTCGGTCCTGGGCGACCTTGCACCGATCGCTCGGCTGGAGGTCGAAGGAGGCCCCCTTCTCATGTCCCGTGGTCGGCATCTGAACATCTCGTTCGGGCCGGAGGCGCTGACGATCAGCACGACGTCGTACGAGGGCTGGCCCGGCTTCCGGACCACGATCGAAGCTGCGATCCGCGCGCGTCACGGGATCAGCCCCATCGACGCCTCCGAGCGCGTCGGTCTCCGGTACATCAACGAGATCCGCGTCCCGCAGCCTCCCGACGGTGACGGCGATGTGGACTGGTCGGAGTGGCTCGTGCCGAGCGTGACCGCTCCGGCGTTCGATCTGGACGGCGACAGCCTTCATCTCCAGGTCCACCGAGGTCTCGCAGCGTTCTCGCTCGATGAGGAGGGAGATGTCGTCGCAGTGCGGTATTCGGCCGCGCGGGAGGAGGCGATCGAATCGACACCCACCCTCGTCCGTCGCAGTCCCAGCCCGGGCGGCCCGTTCTTCCTCCTCGACACGGATGCGTCGTGGACGAGGGCTGACAGTGCTCGGCTCGAGACCTTCGATGTCGAGAGCACCCTCGCCACGTGCGATCGACTTCATGCTCCGATCGGCACGATCTTCGAGAAACTCATCACCGATCGCTTGAGGAAGGAAGTGCTGCTCTGATGGCGGAGAGAACACGTTCGGACCGTCTCACCGGCGGACGGCTGTACGAGACGGCGGCGCAGCGCTCGAGTGGCGAGACGGCTCGCGCCATGGTCGGTCAGGCGGACGTCCTGCGCCGCGAGTCCTGGACGCTGACCAAGCGCGTCCACGTCCTGCACCGCCAGGCGAGCGACGCGGAGTTGGACGCTCTGACGAACAAGCGTGCGGCCGAGAGCCCTGTCGAGGTGCTCGAGTACCTGAGCGAGCAGGGGATCGCCTGGCGCGACATCGCGAGTGTGGTCGGCGTCAGTGTCGCTGCCGTGAAGAAGTGGCGTCAGGGCGAGACCATGACGGGGGAGAACCGGCTCCGTCTTGCGGGTTTCGCGGCTGTTCTGGACAAGCTGCACGACCGGATGATCTCGGACCCGGCTTCCTGGCTCGAAATGCCGATCGTGCGCGACGTCTTCGTGACCGGTCTCGATCTCCTCATCGCCGACAGGAGAGATCTCCTGATCCAGCACGCGGTCGACTACGAATCCGTGCCGAAGGAGGCCGTCTTGGACGCCTTCGACCCCGAATGGAGGACGACCCGCGTCGACGACTCGTTCGAGACGGTCGTCGGAGCAGACGGGAAGCTCTCGATCGCACCGAAGTCCTCGTTCTAGTGCTCCAGCTTCAGACACCGGCATCGCTGCTCGACCTCTACGCGGCACTCGGCGAAGAGGTGGAGCCCCACCGTCCGCTCTTCACCGGAGACGTGTTCGAGTCGGCGGACGAGCTGGTGCAGGTCGTCCAGCACCCGTGCGCGCTCAGACGTGGGCCGGAGCTCTTGCCGCGTCTGCTCGTCGTCCCTGTCCGCCCCTGTTCGCGGCCGCGGTCCGACTGGGCGAAGGCGGACTACAAGACCATGCCGTTGCCGGCGCTGCTCGGCCCAGCGGGGCACCATGAGGGACTTTTCGCCGAGCCGTCGGTGATCGAGTCGTCCGCGCTCGTCGCACTCCCTCGGATGGCCACGCTGGCGCCGACGGGCGTCGATCTCCTTCTGCAGCGATTCGTCCACCATTCCTCGAGGGTGATCGTGCCGATCGACCGGCTCGACGAGGTGACGAGCGGCCCGTTCGAAGAAGCGGACCTGCATGCGGAGTGGGTCGAGGGCCGACGGACTGCGCCTGAGGAGGCTGCGCTCGAGTTCGACACCTGGATCAGGGAGGAGGAAGGGGGAGATACTCGGCAGTCGCGTTTGGACGTTCCGGCATTCCGATCGACCATCCGTCGCGCTCTCCGTGCAGAGCTGAAGAGGCGGAACGCTCAGAACTCCTCGTAGTCGTAGGGCTCCGGGTCCGGCTCGACCACGGGGCGGGCGACGGTGCGCTTGTTGTTCTTGATCCGCGAGCGGATGTCCTCGACGGCCGAGGCGACGGCCTCGTTCGTCGCGGCCTCGTCGTCGACGGCCACCTCCACGGGCACGGCGACGAGCTCGCTGCTCGCGTCGAGCGTCATCTTCGCCTCGATGAGCACGCCGTCGTCGGTGAACGCCGGGACGGTGACCGCCTCCGAGTGCTCCTGCCGGTCGATCGCGGTCACGAGGTCGAGGAGGGCCTCGGTGACGGCGTCGGTGGTGACGATGCTCTTGGAGGCGTAGGTCAGCTGCTGCATTCCTCCAGTCTGAACGGGGCGGATCCGGATCTCTCGGGGTTGCGGCGGGGGCGGGCGGGCGTCTACCGGGCGGCGGGCTCTCGTGCTCCGTTCACCTCGGAGGCCTTGCGGCGGGCGTGGCGCGCGCCGCAGTCTGGAGGCATGCGAGACGTGCTGAGGAGATCCAGCGGCGGCGAGATCGCCGGCGCCGTCCTGATCGTGCTGGCCTCGATCGTGCTCCTGATCGGCGCGTTCGCCGCCGGCGCGGGCAGCGTCTACGGGATGCTCGGCGTGATCGTCGCGTTCGCCGCCGGCGTCACCGGCCTCGGCGTGCACATCGCCGGCCGCGAGGCCCGGCTCCGCCGCGACGGGCACTGACGCGTCCATGTTGATCGAGTAGCCCTCGGAGAGGGCGTATCGAGATCCACCGTCGTCCGGTGGGTGGGTCTCGATACGCGCTGCGCGCTACTCGACCAGCATGGAACGGGCGTGCCCGCCCGTGCTGTGCGGCGCGCTTGCGCCCGTCCCTGCTGATCGAGCAGCCATGTCGAGGGCGGCCGTCTCATGTTGATCGAGTAGCCCTCGGAGAGGGCGTATCGAGATCCGCCCACCGCCGGCACGTGGGTCTCGATACGCGCTGCGCGCTACTCGACCAGCATGCAAGGAGCGCGGTCGGCCCCACCCGTGCTGTGCCGCGGGTCAGCGGTCGACGAGGGTGATCTCGAAGGAGTAGAGGTCGGGGCGGTAGCAGTGCTGGCCGTACTCGACGGCGCGGCCGGAGTTGTCGAAGGCGGTGCGGGTCATCGTCAGGACCGCGGCGCCCTTGCGGAGGTCGAGGAGCTGGGCCTCGCGCGGGGTCGTGGCGCGGGCGCCGATGCGCTGCTTGGCGACGCGCATCGCCACTCCGCGGGCCCGGAGCAGCTGGTAGAGGCCGTGCGTCTCGAGGGCGCCGAGGTCGAGGTCGACGAAGTCGGCCGGCAGCGTGTTGTCGAGCACGGCGAGCGGGACCCCGTCCGCCGACCGCAGGCGCACGAGGTGCAGGACGGGCGAGCCGACCTCGACGCCGAGCGCCTCGGCGGTCCTCTCGTCGGCCGTGCCGACCGTGGAGGAGAGGGTGCTCGTCGTCGGGCTCTGGCCCGAGCGCTGGAGGTCCTCGAACAGGCTGGTGAGCTCGACGTTGCGGGTGACCCTGCCGTGCACGACCTGCGTGCCGATGCCGCGGCGGCGGACCAGGAGGCCCTTGTCGACGAGGTCCTGGATGGCGCGGCGGATGGTCGGCCGCGACATGCCGAGACGGTTGCCCAGCGACACCTCGTTCTCGAGCCGGGAGCCGGCCGGGAGCGTCTCGTCGAGGATGGCGCGCTCGAGGCGGGTCGCGATCTGGTGGTAGAGCGGGATGGGCCCGGAGCGGTCGAGGTCCATGAAGAGGTCCATCGGCAGGGCGTGCTCCTCCTGCAGCGCCATGTCGTCCCCCTCCGCCCGCCGGCTCACCGCTGGCTGTCCTCGACACCTGTCGGCGTCACTACATTATGCAGCGCACATCAGCAGCTCAGCAGTCCGTCCCATTGTGCTATTGTAACGACATTACAGACCGCCCTCTCGAGGAGTTGTACACCGTCGTATGGTCCAGATGATCCGCCGCGCCCTCGCGCACGCCGCGCCTGCGCTCGCCGCCCCCGTGCTCGCCGCCCCCGCGCTCGTCGTCCCCGGAGCGTCCCGATGAAGGCCGCGGTCGCCGGCGCCCCCGTCAGCTTCGGCGTCTTCGAGCTCACCCCCGAGGGCGCCGACGTGGTCTCGCCCGACGACCTCGTCGACGTGCTCGCCGAGGCGGGCTACACCGGCGTCGACCTGGGACCGGCCGGCTACCTCGGCCGCGGACGAGAACTGCGCCAGCGCCTCGAGCGCTCGGGACTCGACATCGCCGGCGGCTGGATCCAGCTGCCCTTCTCGGACGACGAGGCCTTCGCGGCGTCGCTCCCCGAGCTCGACGCCGCGCTCCGCCTCTTCGCCGAGGCGTCCGAGCACGGCCCCGCGCGGCTCCCCCTGCCGACCCTCGCCGACGACGGCTCCGCGGCCCGGCGCTCCTCGCCCGGTCGCGGCGCCGGCGCCGACCCTCTGGACGACGCCCGCTGGTCGCGGCTGGTCGCCAACGTCGAGCGCGCCACCGCCGCCGTCCGCGCGGCCGGCTTCGAGCCGACCTTCCACCACCACGCGGGCACGTACATCGAGTCGCCGGAGGAGATCGACCGGTTCCTCGGCGCCGTCGACATCGGGCTCACCCTCGACACCGGCCACCTCCTGATCGGCGGCGGCGACCCGGTCGCGGCCGTCGAGCGCTGGGGCTCCCGGATCAACCACCTGCACCTCAAGGACGTCGACGTCGCCGAGCTGCGCCGGGTCCTCGCGGCCGGCGGCGGGATGCGCGAGGTCTGGTCCTCCGGAGCGTTCGTCGCCTTCGGCCGCGGCGACATCGACCTCGACGCCGTGATGACCGCGATCGACGCCCAGGGCTATGACGGCTGGGTCGTCGTCGAGCAGGACGTCCTCAACGCCCCCGACGCCGACATCACGGCCTTCCGCGACGAGCGCCGCGACGACCAGGCCGTCAACCGCGAGGCCCTGCGCGCCTGGGCCTGACCCGCCGCCACCCACTCCCGCCGCCACCCACTCCCGCCGCCACCCACTCCCGACACCCGAACCCCGACCACCCCGACCGCCCCCGGGCAGCAAGGACATCGCCGTGACCGACACCCCTCTCCGCTTCGGACTCATCGGCACCGGCCGCATCGGCCAGGTGCACGCGGCGAACATCGCCGCCGACCCCGAGGCGACGCTCGCCTGGGTCTGCGACCCGTTCGTCGACGGCGCGAACGCCGTCGCAGCCCGCTACGGCGGAACCGTGACGACCGACGCCGCCGAGATGCTCGCCTCCGGTGAGATCGACGCGGTGCTGATCGCCTCGCCGACCGCGACCCACGTCGACCTGCTCGAGGCCGCGATCTCGGCCGGGATCCCCGCGCTCTGCGAGAAGCCGATCGACCTCGACATCGCGCGCGTCGACGCCCTGCTGCCCCGCGTCACGTCGTCGGGAGTGCCGATCGCCCTCGGCTTCAACCGCCGCTTCGACCCGGCCTTCGCCGAGGCGCGCGCCCGCGTCGCCGCCGGCGAGATCGGCGCGCTCGAGCAGCTCTCGATCATCAGCCGCGACCCCGCCGCCCCGCCCGCGGCCTACATCGGCGTCTCCGGCGGCATCTTCCGCGACATGACGATCCACGACTTCGACATGGCGCGCTTCTTCCTCCCCGACATCGTCGAGGTCACCGCGACCGGCACGACGACCTTCGACCCCGGCGCGCGCGAGCACGGCGACTTCGACACCGCCGTCGTCACGCTCCGCTCCGCCTCCGGCGCGCTCGTCTCGATCACCAACTCGCGGCACAGCTCGGTCGGCTACGACCAGCGGATCGAGGCCTTCGGTGCCGACGGCTCGATCGAGGTCGCGAACGCCCTCACCAGCCTGGTCAGCGTCTCGAACGGCACCAGCGTGCAGGCCAAGCCGCCGTACCAGGACTTCTTCCTCGAGCGGTACTCCGTGGCCTACCGGGCCGAGCTGAGCGAGTTCATCAAGCTCGCCCGCGGTCAGGAGTCGACGAGCCCGACGTTCGCCGACGGTCGCGCCGCCCTGGTCCTCGCCGATGCCGCCGCCCGCTCCGCGGTCGAGCGCGTCTCGGTGAGCGTCGAGCTGTAGGGCGCCGGCCGTGACCGTCCGTCTCGCCGCCTCCGCGGAGATGCTCTTCCCGGAGCTCGAGTTCGTCGACCGCGTCCGCCGCCTGCACGAGCGCGGCTTCGAGGTCGAGATCTGGGACTGGTCCACCAAGGACCTGCCCGCGCTCGCGGCGACCGGAGCGACGTTCTCGTCGATGACCGGCTACCTGACCGGCGACCTGATCACCCCCGACGGCATCGCCGAGACGGTCCGGACGGCCGAGCTCTCGCTGGCGGCCGCCGAGATCATCGACAGCCCGCGGCTGAACCTGCACGGCACCGGCCTCGCGCCGGGCGGCCTGCCCGTCCGGCCCGGCACCGAGGTGACGCCCGCGGACCGCGAGCGCGCCGAGGACACCCTTCGTCGGCTGGCCGCGCTCGGCGAGGAGCGCGGCCGGGTCTTCACCCTCGAGAACCTCAACACCGCCGTCGACCACCCGGGCACGCCGTTCGCCCGCGCCGAGGACACCCTCGCGCTGGTCAGCGCGGTCGACCGACCGGGTCTGCGGCTGAACCTCGACCTGTACCACGCGCAGATCGGCGAGGGGAACCTGCTCGAGCTCGTGCGCCGCTGCCTGCCCTGGATCGGCGAGATCCAGGTCGCCGACGTCCCCGGCCGCTGCGAGCCGGGGACCGGCGAGATCCGCTACCCGGCCGTCGCCCGGGAACTGCGCGCCCTCGGCTACGACGGGGTCGTCGGGCTCGAGGCGTGGCCGTCGACCGACTCCGAGTCGGCGCTCGACGCCTTCGAGGCGGCCTTCGCTCTCTGAAGGCCGCCCCGCGGGGGCGTCGGACGGCTCAGGCGTCGTAGGTGACGTCTCCGCTGACCGTCCCGACGCTCTCCCACGCCCGCGAGCGGTCGCTGCGGAGCGCCGCCTCGACGATCTCGGCGGCCGACCAGGCGTCCGCGGCCGACGGCGCGAGCTGGCGACCCTCGAGCACCGAGGTGAGGAAGAGCGACGCCTCGATGGTCTTGAGGTCGTCGAAGCCCATGCTCGTCCCGGCGCCCGGCTGGAAGCGCGAGAAGTCGCCGAAGCCCGGCTGCGCCATGATCGTGCGGTAGCCGCTGGGGTCGTCGGCGAGCTGCAGCTCGTTCAGCCGCTGGAAGTCCCAGCGCAGCGAGCCCTTCGTGCCGTACACCTCGAGGGTGTACTCGGCGCGCGGCCCGACCGCGACCCGGCTCGCCTCCAGCACCGCGACCGCGCCGGACTCGAAGCGGCCGAGGACCGCCGCGTAGTCCTCGTTCTCGACCGCGCCGCGCTCGCCGCCCTCGGAGCCCTTGCTGAAGTGGCCCGCCGCGGCGGAGCCGGGCAGCGGGCGCTCGCGCACGAAGGTCTCGGTGAGCGCGGAGACCGAGTCGATCCGCCCCACCAGGTACTGCGCCAGGTCGGCGCCGTGCGAGAGCAGATCGCCGAGCACGCCCGAGCCGGCCCGCGCCTGCAGGAAGCGCCAGGTGAGCGCGCCGAGCGGGTCCGCGGAGTAGTCGGCGAGCAGGCGCACGCTCACGTTCGTGACGCGGCCGATCGCTCCCTCGCGGATCAGGGCGCGGGCCTGCGCGAGCGCCGGCGCGTGCCGGTAGTTGAAGCCGACCGAGGTGACGACGCCGGCGTCGGCCGCGGCGCGCGCGATCTCGGACGACTCGGCGGCGGAGCGGCCCATCGGCTTCTCGATCCAGAACGGCTTGCCGGCGGCCGCGGCGGCGAGGGCGACCTCGCGGTGCAGGAAGTTCGGCGCGCAGATCGAGACGATGTCGACCTCGGGGTCCGCCAGCACTTCGCGGTAGTCGGCCGTCGTCCGGCGGTAGCCCAGGACGTCCTCCGCCAGCGAGCGCGTGCCAGGATCGGTGTCGGCCGCCGACACGAGGTCCACGGCGACGCCGAGGTCCGGGTAGTGCTCCGGGACCGCGCGGTACGCCCGCGTGTGCAGGCGCCCCATCCAGCCGACCGACACCAGACCCACTCCGAAACGGTGCACCATTGCGCGCTCCTCCCTGCTCTTGACAGCAGCTCGGCACCCGATGTCTCTCACCGGTGAGCCGCTCCGAGCGTAGCGCAATGACAATATGTATTGACATTTGCAACCAGCGATTTCATACTCGACCCGACAACGACGTTCCGGACCGTCAGAGACGACGCCGTCCGCAGAGAAGGAGCTCTCCATGAAGAAGCGATTCCTCGCCGGCCTCGGCCTCGCAGCCTCGGCCGCCCTGCTGCTCAGCGGGTGCACGGGCACCGGGCAGGAGCCCGCCGCGACCACCGGCGGCGGCGGTGGCGCGGGCGGCGGCGGCGACTACACCTACGCGGTCGTCACCCACTCAGGCCCCGGCGACGCCTTCTGGGACCGCGTGAAGTCCGGCGCCGAGGCGGCCGGCGGCGACTACGGCGCGACCGTCACCTACAACGCCGACCCCGACCCGGCGAAGCAGTCGCAGCTGATCGACAACGCGGTCGCCCAGCAGGTCGACGGCATCGTCGTCTCGATGGCGAACCCCGACGGCGTCAAGGACAGCGTCGAGAAGGCCGTCGCGGCCGGCATCCCGGTCGTCACCATCAACTCCGGCATCGAGCGCTCCGCCGAGTTCGGCGCGCTGACCCACATCGGCCAGAGCGAGACGGTCGCGGGCGAGGCGGTCGGCACCAAGCTCGCCGAGGCCGGCGCCACCAACGCCCTCTGCGTCATCCAGGAGGCGGGCAACGTCGGCCTCGAGGAGCGCTGCAAGGCGGCCGCCTCGACCTTCGGCGGCAGCATGAGCAACCTGCAGGTGGACGGCACGAACGACGCCGACGTCAAGGCGACCATCAAGTCCAAGCTGCAGGCCGACCCGTCCATCGACGGCGTGCTCACCCTCGGCGGTCAGTACGCGATCGACGCCGTCGGCGCCGTGTCGGAGTCGGGCAGCTCGGCCCAGGTCGGCACCTTCGACCTCTCCGAGGACGTCGTCACCGCGGTCGAGGACGGCTCGATCGTCTTCGCCGTCGACCAGCAGCCCTACGTCCAGGGCTTCCTGGGAGTGACCGCGCTCCAGCTCTACACGACCAACGGCAACGTCATCGGCGGCGGCCAGCCGGTCTACTCCGGACCCGCCTTCGTCACCAAGGAGAACGCGGCCGCGGTCGCCGAGTTCGCCGCGAACGGCACCCGCTAGCGGCCCCGGCCCGTCCCCGACAGGAGTCAGCAGTGACGACGACAGACATCGTGACGATCGCGACGAGGCCCCGCCTCGAGCGCCGTCCGCTCCGCAAGATCCTGGCCCGACCCGAGACCGGCGCGTTCGTCGCCGCCCTCGCCGTGCTCGTGTTCTTCTCCCTCTACACCCCGCAGTTCCTGAGCTTCGCCGGCGCCGGGGTCTGGCTGGAGTCGGCCTCGACCTTCGGGATCATGGCCGTCGCCGTGGCGCTGCTGATGATCGGCGGCGAGTTCGACCTCTCCGCCGGCGTGATGACGGGCTTCTCCGCCCTCATCGTCGGGATCCTGACCACCCACTACGGACTCAGCATCTGGGTGGCGGTCTTCGTCTCGCTGATCGTCTGCCTCGGCGTGGGCGCCCTCAACGGCATCCTGGTGATGAAGACGGGGCTCCCGAGCTTCATCGTGACGCTCGGCACCTTCTTCGCCCTCGCCGGCATCGACCTGGCGGTGACGAAGATCATCACCGGCCAGGTCGCGATCCAGGGCATGACCAAGGTCCCGGGCTACGACGGCATCCAGCCGCTGTTCGGCTCGTCGGCCGGCATCGGCGGCGGCACCTTCTACGTCTCGGTGCTCTGGTGGTTCGTGGTGGCGGCCGTCGCGACCTGGATCCTGCTGCGCACCCGCGCCGGCAACTGGATCTTCGCCGTCGGCGGGGCGCAGACCGCGTCGCGCCAGGTCGGCGTCCCGGTGCTGAAGACCAAGATCGGCCTCTTCATGGGGACCGCCGGCGCCGCGTGGCTCGTCGGCATGATCTCGCTCTTCCGCACCTCGACGGTGCAGGCGAACACCGGCGTCGGCCAGGAGTTCATCTACATCATCTGCGCGGTCGTCGGCGGCTGCCTGATGACCGGCGGCTACGGCTCGGCGATCGGCGCCGCCCTCGGCGCGCTGATCTACGGGATGGTCTTCCAGGGCATCACCTTCGCCCAGTGGGACACCAACTGGCTGCGCACCGTCCTCGGCGGCATGCTGCTCGCCGCGGTGCTCCTCAACAACTTCGTCCGGACACGAGCAGGAGGCGGACGATGAGCGCCGACACGACGAGCGGCCCCTCGACCGGACAGCCGGCCGCGCCCCGCACCCCGGTGGGCACGACGATCGTCGAGGTCCGCGACATCGGCAAGAGCTACGGCGCCGTCAACGCGCTCGCCGGAGTCTCGACCACGGTCAACGCCGGCCAGGTCACCTGCGTCCTCGGCGACAACGGCGCCGGCAAGTCGACGTTCATCAAGATGCTCGCCGGCGCGCACACCCCCTCCGAGGGCGAGCTGCTCCTCGACGGGACGCCGGTCACCTTCTCGTCGCCGCGCGCCGCGCTGCAGGCGGGGATCGCGACCGTCTACCAGGACCTCGCGGTCGTGCCGCTGATGCCGGTCTGGCGCAACTTCTTCCTCGGCTCCGAGATCACCAAAGGGCGCGGACCGCTGCGCCGCCTGGACGTGAAGCGGATGAAGGAGATCACGCAGAGCGAGCTGGCGAACATGGGCATCGACCTGCGCGACGTCGACCAGCCGATCGGCACCCTCTCCGGAGGCGAGCGCCAGTGCGTCGCCATCGCCCGCGCCGTGTACTTCGGTGCCCGCGTGCTGATCCTGGACGAGCCGACCGCGGCGCTGGGCGTCAAGCAGTCGGGCGTGGTGCTCAAGTACATCGCCCGCTCCCGCGACGCCGGGCTCGGCGTGGTCTTCATCACCCACAACCCGCACCACGCCTACCCGGTCGGCGACCGCTTCCTCCTCCTGAACCGCGGCACCAGCCTCGGCAACTTCGAGAAGAACGAGATCACCCTCGGCGAGCTGACCAGCCTGATGGCCGGCGGCGCCGAGCTCGCCTCCCTCGCCCACGAGCTCGAGCGCTCGATGCCCGACTCCGCGGTCACCGCCGAGCTCGCGCACGAGGCCGCCGCGAGGCCGGAGTGACGGACGCGCCGGCGCCCTGCGACGTCCTGACCATCGGCCGGGTCGGGGTCGACATCTACCCGCTGCAGGACGGCCTCGGGCTCGAGGACGTCGAGACCTTCGGCAAGTACCTCGGCGGCAGCGCCGCCAACGTCGCCATCGCCGCCGCCCGGCACGGGCACTCCGCCGCGCTGATCTCGCGGGCCGGCGACGACCCGTTCGGCCGGTACGTGAAGCGCGAGCTGGTCCGGCTCGGCGTCTCGGACGAGTTCGTCGGCACCGAGCCGGACCTGGCCACGCCGGTCACGTTCTGCGAGATCCTCCCGCCGGACGACTTCCCGCTGTACTTCTACCGCAAGCCCAAGGCGCCCGACCTGGCGATCACGGCGCAGTCGCTCGACCTCGACGCGATCGTCCGGGCGAAGGTCTACTGGTCGACCGTCACCGGGCTCACGGAGGAGCCCAGCCGGTCCGCGCACTTCGTCGCCTGGCAGGCGCGCGACCGCCGGCCGTTCACCGTGCTCGACCTGGACTACCGGCCGATGTTCTGGCGCTCGCCGGAGCGGGCCTCGCAGGAGGTCGCGAAGGCGCTGGAGTGGGTCACCGTCGCGGTCGGCAACCGGGAGGAGTGCGAGGTCGCCGTCGGCGAGACCGACCCGTCGCGCGCGGCCGACGCGCTCCTCGACCGGGGCGTCGAGCTCGCGATCGTCAAGCAGGGGCCGCGCGGCGTGCTCGCGAAGACCCGCTCCGAGACGGTCGAGGTCGCGCCCTTCCCGGTCGAGGTCGTCAACGGCCTCGGCGCCGGGGACAGCTTCGGCGGCGCGCTCATCCACGGCCTCGTCGAGGGCTGGGACCTCGAGCGCATCCTCCGCTTCGCGAACGTCGCCGGCGCGATCGTCGCCTCGCGGCGCGAGTGCTCGACGGCGATGCCCACCACAGCCGAGGTCGAGGCCTTCCTCGAGGAGCGCACCGATGTCACGCTCTGATCGCGACTTCGCGGAGCTGCGCCGGCTCCGCGCCGAGGACCCGACCGCCGTCGCACGGGCGCTCGCCGGGCGCCGCCGCCGTCCGCTGCTCGGCGGGAACGGCCGGCTGCTGCTCGTGGCCGCCGACCACCCCGCCCGCGGCGCGCTCGGCGTGCGCGGCGAGGCGATGGCGATGGCGGACCGCTACGACCTGCTCGACCGCCTCGCGACCGCGCTCTCGCGGCCGGGAGTGGACGGCGTGCTCGGCACGCCGGACATCATCGACGATCTCGCCCTGCTCGGGCTGCTCGACGACAAGGTCGTGGTCGGATCGATGAACCGCGGCGGCCTGCGCGGCGCCTCCTTCGAGATGGACGACCGCTTCACCGGCTACGACATCGACGGGATCGTCCGCGACGGCCTCGACTTCGCGAAGACGCTGCTGCGGATCAACCTCGCCGACGCCGGCTCGGTCGCGACACTGGAGGCCAACGCGGCGGCCGTGACCGCGGCCGCGGCGGCCCACGTGCCGATCATGCTCGAGCCCTTCCTGAGCGAGTGGGTCGACGGCGCCGTCGTCAACGACCTCTCCGCCGACGCCGTCATCACCTCGATCGCGATCGCCTCCGGGCTCGGCTCGTCCTCGGCCTACACCTGGATGAAGCTGCCCGTCGTCGACGAGATGGAGCGGGTGATGGCCGCCACCACCCTCCCGACGCTGCTGCTCGGCGGCGACCCGACGGGGAGCCCCGACGAGACCTACGCGGCATGGGGCGCGGCTCTCGCGCTGCCCGGTGTCCGCGGCCTCGTCGTCGGGCGCACCCTCCTCTACCCGGCCGACGGCGACGTCGCGGCAGCGGTCGACACCGCCGCCGCGCTCGTGCACGGCTGACCGCATCCCCTGACCGACAAGCCCCTCTCCCACGAACCCCCTCTCCCACGAACAGAGACAGGAACCATGTCCGAGACCATCGGCACCACCCCGCTCCACCAGCTCGCCGTCGTCCCGCACTGGATCGACGGGCGCGAGTCGCCCTCGACCTCGGGCCGCACCGCCCCGGTCTTCGACCCCGCGCTGGGTGTCGCGACCAAGGAGGTCGCCCTGGCCGATGCGGACGAGATCGCCGCGGCGATCGCCTCCGCCAAGGCCGCGTTCCCCGCCTGGCGCGACCTCTCGCTCGCCAAGCGCCAGCAGATCCTCTTCACGTTCCGCGAGCTGCTCGAGGCGAAGAAGGGCGAGCTGGCCGAGATCATCACCTCCGAGCACGGCAAGGTCGTCTCGGACGCGCTCGGCGAGATCACCCGCGGCCAGGAGGTCGTGGAGTTCGCGACGGGGCTCGCGCACCACCTCAAGGGCGAGTACTCGGAGCAGGTCTCCACCGGCGTCGACGTCTACTCGACGAAGCAGCCGCTCGGCGTGGTCGGGATCATCTCCCCGTTCAACTTCCCGGCGATGGTGCCGATGTGGTTCTTCCCGATCGCGATCGCGGCCGGCAACACCGTCATCCTCAAGCCCAGCGAGAAGGACCCGACCGCGGCGATCTGGCTCGCGAAGCTGTGGAAGGAGGCCGGCCTGCCCGACGGCGTCTTCACCGTGCTCAACGGCGACAAGCAGGCCGTCGACGGGCTGCTGACCTCGCCCGACGTCCGCTCGATCTCGTTCGTGGGCTCCACGCCGATCGCGCAGTACGTCTACGAGACCGGGACGAAGCACGGCAAGCGCGTGCAGGCCCTCGGCGGGGCGAAGAACCACATGCTGGTGCTGCCGGACGCCGACCTCGACCTGGTCGCCGACTCGGCGATCAACGCCGGCTTCGGCTCGGCGGGGGAGCGCTGCATGGCGATCTCGGTCGTCGTCGCCGTCGAGCCGGTCGCGGACGAGCTGATCACCAAGATCCAGGAGCGTGCGTCGCAGCTGCGGATCGGCGACGGCCGCCGCGGCTGCGACATGGGCCCGCTGGTGACCGAGGCGCACCGTGACAAGGTCGCCTCCTACATCGGCATCGCCGAGCAGGACGGCGCCGAGGTCGTCATCGACGGCCGCGGCATCGAGGTCGACGGCGACGAGAACGGCTTCTGGCTCGGCCCGACGCTGCTCGACAGGGTGCCGACGACGTCGCGCGCCTACACGGAGGAGATCTTCGGACCGGTGCTCTCGATCGTCCGCGTCGCCTCCTACGAGGAGGGCGTCGAGCTGATCAACAACGGTGCGTTCGGCAACGGCACCGCGATCTTCACCAACGACGGCGGGGCGGCCCGCCGCTTCCAGAACGAGGTCCAGGTCGGGATGATCGGCATCAACGTGCCGATCCCGGTGCCGGTGGCGACGTTCTCGTTCGGCGGCTGGAAGTCCTCGCTGTTCGGCGACACCAAGGCCCACGGGGCCGAGGGCGTGCGCTTCTTCACGCAGCAGAAGGCGATCACGTCGCGCTGGCTGGACCCGTCGCACGGCGGCATCAACCTGGGTTTCCCCCAGAACTGAGTCGTTGTGCCTCGCTCCTCCTTCGTCGTCGCTCGGCCGCGGTCGGCTTCGCGAAGGGGGAGCGTCCCGCAGAGCGTCCTGCGTCCGCGCACGTCGAATCGCTGGCACGCGATTCACCGGTTGCGCTCCACCCTTGCGCAGACGCATCGGGCTCACATGCTGGTCGAGTAGCCGCCGCAGGCGGCGTATCGAGACCCGCCCCGCCAGCACCCCCGCACCGAGACACGACGGAAGGCCCGAGATGACCACGCACAACGAGTGGCTGTTCCCGCGGGGCGCGCTCGCCCGCGACGGCTGGGAGTCCGTCGTCGACGCCGGCCTGCCCGGCTGGCGGCACACGGGCCTCCGCGTCGCGGACCTGGGCCCTGGCGACGAGGTCGCGCTCCCCGCGGCGGGCGTCGAGCGCCTCGTCGTCCCGCTCTCCGGCTCCTTCACCGTCCGGCACGAGGCCGGCGGCCCCGCCGAGACCACCGTCCTGGCGGGCCGGGCCTCGGTCTTCGACGGACCGAGCGACGTCCTCTACCTCTCGACGCTCTCCTCCGCGACGGTGTCGGGGGAGGGTCGCGTCGCGATCGCGGAGGCGCCCGCCGCGACCGCGCATCCGAGCCGCTACGTCCCGCGCGTCGAGGTCCCCGTCGAGCTGCGCGGCGCCGGCCGCTCCAGCCGCCAGGTGCACAACTTCGGCACCCCGAGCGCACTCGAGGCCGACCGCTTCATCGTCTGCGAGGTGATCACTCCGGCCGAGAACTGGTCGAGCTACCCCGCGCACAAGCACGACGAGGACGTCCCCGGGCACGAGTCGCGGCTCGAGGAGATCTACTACTTCGAGACCGCCGTCAGCCGCGGCGTCGAGGCGCCCGCGGGCGCCGAGCCGTTCGGGATGTTCAGCACCTCCACCTCGCCGGCCGGCGAGATCGCGATCGACGCGACCGTGCGCACCGGCGACATCGCCCTCGTCCCGTTCGGCTACCACGGCCCCGCCGTCGCGGCGCCGGGCTACGACCTCTACTACCTCAACGTGATGGCCGGCCCGGGCGAGGAGCGCGCCTGGCTGATCAGCGACCACCCGGCGCACGGCTGGATCCGCAGCACCTGGGACGACCAGGCCGTCGACCCCCGACTCCCGTACACGCCCGACAGCACACCCAGCACCACCGGAGGACAGCACTGATGGCCGACAAGACCCAGCGGATGACCGTGAGCCAGGCGCTCGTGGAGTTCCTCGCGCGGCAGTGGACCGTGGACGGCGACCACCGCGAGCGCACGATCCCGGGGATGTTCGGCATCTTCGGGCACGGCAACGTCGCCGGGATCGGCCAGGCGCTCGCGCAGTCGAACGCCCTCGACCCGACCCTGATGCCGTACCACCAGGCCCGCAACGAGCAGGCGATGGTGCACCAGGCCGTCGGCTACGCCCGCATGCACCGCCGGCTCGGCACCTACGCCAGCGCCGCCTCCGTCGGCCCGGGCGCCGCCAACATGCTCACCGGTGCCGCCCTCGCGACCGCGAACCGGCTCCCGGCGCTGCTGCTGCCCAGCGACACCTTCGCGACCCGCGTCGCGGACCCCGTCCTGCAGCAGCTCGAGCTGCCGCACGACATCGGCATCACCGTGAACGACGCCTTCCGGCCGCTCTCGCGCTTCTTCGACCGCGTGCAGCGGCCCGAGCAGCTCTACTCGATCGCCCTGGCCGCGCTGCGCGTGCTGACCGACCCGGCCGAGACCGGCGCGGTCACCATCGCCCTGCCCGAGGACGTCCAGGCCGAGGTGCTCGACGTCCCCGTCGCCTTCCTCGAGGAGCGCGAGTGGCACCTGCGCCGTCCGGTCCCGGAGCGCGGACCGCTCGAGCGCGCGGTCGCCGCGATCGCCGCCGCGCGGAACCCGATCGTCGTCGCCGGCGGCGGCGTGATCTACTCCGGCGCCGAGGAGGCGCTGCGCGCGTTCGCCGAGGCCACCGGCGTCCCCGTCGCCACCACCCAGGCCGGCGGCGGTGCCCTCGCCTGGGACCACCCGCAGTACCTCGGCGGGATCGGCGCCACCGGCTCCACCGCCGCGAACCGCCTCGCGGCCGACGCCGACGTCGTCATCGGCATCGGCACGCGCTACAGCGACTTCACCACCGCGAGCCGCACCGTCTTCCAGAACGACGGCGTCGTGTTCGTGAACATCAACGTCGCCGCGTTCGACGCGTACAAGCACGGCAGCCGGCTGCCGATCATCGCCGACGCCCGCGAGACGCTGGAGGCGCTGCGCGAGCAGCTGAGCAGGTTCCACGTCTCCGAGGAGTACGCCGAGCGCCTCCGCCGCGAGAAGGCGGAGTGGGACGCCGCGGTCGACGCCGCGTTCGCCCCCTCCGGACTCGCGCTGCCCGGCCAGGCCGAGATCATCGGTGCGGTGCAGTCCGCGACCGACCCCGAGGACGTCATCGTGCAGGCGGCCGGCTCGCTGCCCGGCGACCTGCACAAGCTGTGGCGGGTGCGCGACAGCCTCGGCTACCACGTCGAGTACGCCTTCTCCTGCATGGGCTACGAGATCGCCGGCGGCCTCGGCGTCAAGCGCGGGGCGGAGGCGTCGGGTTCGGACCGCGACGTCGTCGTCATGGTCGGCGACGGCTCCTACCTGATGCTGCACACCGAGCTGGTGACCGCGGTGGCCGAGGGACTGAAGATCATCGTGGTGCTGATCCAGAACCACGGCTACGCCTCGATCGGGCACCTCTCCGAGACCGTCGGCTCCGGCCGCTACGGCACGCAGTACCGCGGGCTCGACGACCGCGAGATCCCGCTCGATCTCGCCGCGAACGCGCGCAGCTACGGCGTCGACGTGATCGAGGTGGCGCCGAGCGGGTCCTCGATCGACGACCTGCGCGCCGCGATGGCCGCCGCGAAGGCGTCCGACCGCACGACCCTCATCCACATCAACAGCGACCCGCTGCTCTACGCGCCGAGCGGCGAGGGCTGGTGGGACGTGCCCGTCGCCGAGGTGTCCGAGCTGCCGAGCACGCAGCGGGCGTTCGAGGAGTACACGCGGCAGCGGGCGGCGCAGAAGCCGCTGCTCGGCTGAGCGCGCGGATGTCCGTGCACCAATGTCAGGACATTCGGACAGATAAAGGCTAGGATGAGAGCATCCGCCACCGGCGCCGCGGCGCCCGATCCCCTGGAGAAGACCATGAGCGCCACCGCCACCGCCCCGTACGAGCCGCTCCGGGCCGGCGCCGCGACGGCGACCAGCCTCTGGAACGACTCCGCGGACCTCGAGGAGCTGCGCCGGTCGATCGCGTTCGGCGCGGTCGGAGCGACCTGCAACCCGGTCATCGCGCTGACCACGATCGAGAAGCACCTCGACGTGTGGGGTCCGCGGATCGCGGCGCTCGCCGAGCAGCACCCCACCGCGGGGGAGAGCGAGCTCGGCTGGCTGGCCATCGAGCAGATGTCGATCGAGGCGGCCGAGCTGCTGCTCCCCGCGTTCCGCGCGAGCGGCGGACGGGACGGGCGCCTCTCGGTGCAGACCGACCCGCGGCTGCACCGCGACGCCGACGCGCTCGTCGCGCAGGCCGTGCACTTCTCGGAGCTGGCCGAGAACATCATCGTGAAGATCCCCGCGACGGCGATCGGCATCCGCGCGATCGAGGAGGCGACCTACCGCGGCGTCAGCATCAACGCGACCGTGTCGTTCACCGTCGCGCAGGCCGTGGCGGTCGCCGAGGCGATCGAGCGCGGCTTCGACCGCCGCGCGGCCGAGGGGCTGCCGGACCACGAGTTCGGCTCCGTCGTCACCATCATGGGCGGGCGTCTCGACGACTGGATCAAGGCGTCGGTCGCGGCCGACCGCCGCCTCGTGCAGCCCGGCCACCTCGACTGGGCGGGCGTCGCGGCGCTCAAGGAGGCGTACCGGATCTTCCGGGAGCGCGGCTACCGCGCGCGCATCCTCTCGGCCGCGTTCCGCAACCACCTGCAGTGGTCGGAGCTGGTGGGCGGCGACCTCGTCGTCTCGCCGCCGTTCGAGTGGCAGCTGCTGATCCACGAGAACCGCATCGAGGTCGACCCGGCGCAGATCGACGTCCCGGTCCCCGCCGAGATCCTGGCCGCGCTGCTCGAGCTGCCCGAGTTCCGCCGCGCCTACTTCGAGGACGGCATGACCGTCGACGAGTTCGGCTCGTTCGGCGCCACCCGCCGCACCCTCCGCCAGTTCCTCGACGCCGACGCCCGCCTCGACGCCCTCGTCCGCGAGATCCTCCTCCCGACGATCTAGCCCGAGCGTGCCGATGCGCGCCTTCATGCTGATCGAGTAGCCCGCGGAGCGGGCGCACTCCATGCTGATCGAGTAGCCCGCGGAGAGGGCGAATCGAGATCCACCGTGCTGCAGAGGTCGGGTCTCGATACGCCCCCGCGGGGCTACTCGACCAGCATGGAACGCGCTGCGCGCTACTCGACCAGCATGGAACTGACGCGCTGCGCGACCAGCAAGGAAGTGCATGCTGCACGCTGCGCGACATGCAGGGGGCGCACTTCATGTTGATCGAGTAGCCCGCGCAGCGGGCGTATCGAGATCCACCGTTGTGCAGAGGTCGGGTCTCGATACGCCCCTGCGGGGCTACTCGACCAGCATGGAACGCGCTCTGCGCTACTCGACCAGCATGGAGCGCGCTGCGCGCTACTCGACCAGCATGGAACGCGCTGCGCGCTGCTCGACCAGCAGGGAAGGGCGGCGTCAGCGGGCGAGGTAGGCGCGCCAGCCGCCGAAGGCGGTGATGTCGTCCGCGCCGGCGAGGGCGATCGGCTCGACGAGGAAGCCGCTGACGAGCGAGCCGTCGGCGAGGGAGACGGAGCCGATGGCCATCGGCTGCGGGAGCGCCGCGACGAAGGAGCCGAACGCGGCCTCCGTCAGCCGGTAGACCTCGACCTCGAGCGCCGCGCCGCCCTCGGCGACCCGCACGACGCCGGGCTTCGGCGGCACGGTCGACAGCGCGTAGAGCCGGTAGTCGGCGCTCGTCGTGGTCGCCTCGACGAACTCCGCGTCGCGATCCGCGAGCTGGTGGTGCAGCGGCTGGTCGCGCAGGTGCGCGCCGGCGACGGCGAGAAGGACGGTGTTCGCGGCGGTGCTCATGAGCGGCTCCAGACGAGGTCGGCGAGCTGGTGGTCGGTGAAGGCGGGGCCGATCAGCTGCACGCCGAACGGCAGCCCGTCGACGACTCCCGCGGGGTAGGCGACGGCCGCGAGGTCGAGCAGGTTCGCGAAGTTGGTGAAGCGCCCGAGCCGCGAGTTGACGCCGATCGGGTCGGCGGCGACGGCCGCGAGCGTCGGGTGCTCGGTCGTCGTCGGCAGCAGCAGCGCGTCGATCCGCTCGAACACGGAGTCCGAGGCGACCCGCGCCCGGTCGAGCCGCTCCTGGTCCTGGAAGAGCTTCCAGGCCGGCAGCTCCCGCGACCGCGCGACGATGCCGCCGACCACCGGGTCCACCTCGTCCGGGTGCGCGTCGACGAACGCGCCGACCGCCGCGTAGCGCTCGGCCACGAACGCGCCGTCGTAGAGCATCCGCGCGGTCTCGAGGAACACCTCGATGTCGAGCTCGACCAGCGTCGCGCCCGCCTCGGCCCAGCGGGCGACCTCGGCGTCGAACGCCTCGGCCCAGCCGTCAGCCAGCTCGCCGAGCTGCCCGGGCCGCGGGACGCCGATCCGCGCGGTGGCGGCGAACGGCTCGGCGACTCCGCTGCGGCTGAGCGGATCGCGCGAGTCAGGCCCGGCCATCACGTCGAGCGCGCGCCGGGCGATCGCGGGATCCGCCGCCATCACCGTCACCACGTCCAGGCTCCGGCAGGCCGGCACCACGCCGGCGGCGCTGACCCAGCCCTTGGTCGGCTTGAGCCCGACCAGCCCGTGGAACGCGGCCGGCACCCGGCCGGAGCCCGCGGTGTCGGTCCCGAGCGCGAAGTCCGCGCCGCCGAGCGCCACCGCGACCGCGGAGCCGGAGGACGAGCCGCCGGAGATCCGCGACGGATCCACCGCGTGCCGCACCGCGCCGTAGGGCGAGCGGGTGCCGACGAGGCCCGTCGCGAACTGGTCGAGGTTGGCCGAGCCGAGCACCACGGCTCCGGCCGCGCGCAGCCGCGCCACGACGGTCGCGTCCTCGGCGGGCGCGTACGCGAACGCCGGGCAGGCCGCGGTCGTCTCCAGACCCGCGACGTCGATGTTGCCCTTCACCGCGAACAGCAGCCCGGCGAGCGGGAGCGCCGGATCGACGGCGGCCAGCTCCGCGGCCACCTCGGCCTCGGGCCGCAGGGCGATGAACGCCTCGGGCCGGGCGGCCAGCCGCCGGTAGCGCTCGGCGACGTGCGCCGCGGGGTCCTGGTGCGCGGGGTCCTGCGCCGGGTCGTCCCTCATGCTGCGTCCTCTTCCTCGGCCTGCTCGGCCCTCGTCTCCAGCACCACGAGCACCGTGCCCGCGGCCACGTGCGCCCCGACCTCGGCGACCACGGCGACCACGCGCCCGGCCGCCGGAGCCGTCACGGGCGCCTCCATCTTCATCGCCTCGAGGGCGACCAGCGTCTGCCCGGCGGCGACCGCATCCCCCACGGCCACGTCGATCCGGAACACCGTCGCCACGAACGGCGCCTCGACGCCCTCGCAGCCGTCCGGGATCTCCACGGCGGAGGACGCGGGCGGCGCGGGCACCGCCTCCACGCGGTCGAACTCGCCGGACGCCTCCCAGGCGGCGCGCTCGGCGCCGAACGCCCCGGCCTGCACCGCGCGGAAGTCTGCGATCGACTCCGCGTTCTCCGCGAGGAACTCCTGGTACTCCGCGAGCCCGAACTCGCCCTCCTCGATCCGCAGCGGCAGCCGCCCCGCGGCCATCTCGGAGCGCAGCTCGAGCAGCTCCTCCGGCTCCACCGGGTACCAGCGGATGCGGTCGAAGAACCGCAGCAGCCACGGCACGCCGGTCTCGAACGCTCCGGCCTGGTGGTGCGTCGACCAGATCGGCACCGTGCGGCCGACGAACTGGTAGCCGCCCGGGCCCTCCATCCCGTAGATGCAGAGGTAGGCGCCGCCGATGCCGACGGCGTTCTGCGGCGTCCAGGTGCGCGCCGGGTTGTACTTGGTGGTCACCAGGCGGTGCCGCGGGTCGAGCGGAGTCGCGACCGGCGCGCCGAGGTAGACGTCGCCGAGCCCGAGCACCAGGTACTCGGCCTCGAACACCGTGCGGTAGACCTCGTCGACGCTGTCCAGGCCGTTGATCCGGCGGATGAACTCGATGTTCCACGGGCACCAGGGCGCGTCGTCGCGGACGCCGGCCATGTAGCGGCGGATCGCCTCGCGCGTCGACGGGTCGTCCCAGGCCAGCGGCAGGTGCACGGTGCGGCTCGGCACGCGCAGGTCGGCCGTCGCGGGCAGCAGCGCCTCGGCCGCGAGCACCGCCTCGGAGACCGCGTCGGTCGAGGTCGTCCGCGGGTCGAAGTGCACCTGCAGCGAGCGGATGCCGGGGGTCAGCTCGATCACGCCCGGCAGCGCCGCCTGCTCCAGCGTCTCGGCGATGGCGTGCACGCGCATCCGCGAGGCGAGGTCGAGACTCATCTCGCCGATCTCGACGAGCAGGTTCGCGTCGCCGCTCCGGCGCAGCACCAGCGACGGGTCGCCGTCGTGCGCGGGCCGGCGGTGCAGCACGCCCTGGTCGTCGACCGCCGCGCGGCCCGCCGCCGACTCGTCGAGCGGAGCGTCGAGCAGCCCGGTCGCCTGCGCCGCGGTGACCGGCACGAAGCGCACCGTGTCGCCGGGGCGGAGCTGCCCGAGCCGCCAGAGGTGGCCGGTCGCGACGCTCGCGGGGCAGGTGAAGCCGCCGAGGCTCGGGCCGTCGGGTCCGAGCAGGATCGGCAGGTCGCCGGTGTAGTCGACGGCGCCGACCGCGTACGGGGTGTCGTGGATGTTGGAGGGGTGCAGCCCGGCCTCGCCGCCGTCCTCGCGCGCCCAGCGCGGCTTCGGGCCGAGCAAGCGGACGCCGGTGCGCGCCGAGTTGAAGTGCACCTCCCAGTCGGTGGCGTAGAAGACGGCCATGTCGTCCTCGGTGAAGAACTCCGGAGCGGCGTGCGGGCCCTCGAGCGCGGCGAGGGTCCAGGCGTGCGGGAACGCGGGGCGCTCCTCCGCCGGCACGATCGCCACGGCGTTCGGGACGCTCGGCGTCCGCAGCCCGAGCACGTCGCCCGGGGCGAGCGCGCGCCCCGCGTGCCCGCCGATCGCGCCGAGGTCGAAGGTGCTGGCCGAGCCGAGCACGAGCGGGATGTCGAGCCCGCCCTCGACCAGCAGGTACAGCCGCATGCCGCTCTCGGCCGTGCCGATGGCGAGGACGCCGCCGGCCGGCACCGCGACCGGCTCCCACTGCGCGATGGGCGCGCCGTCGAGGGTCGCCGGCGCGGGTGCCCCGGTCAGCACCACGCGGGTGGCGGTGTGGAAGCGGAGGGTCGGCCCGCTCATCGTGATCTCGAGCCCCGGCGCGTCCTCCGGGTTGCCGAGCGCGGTGTTGCCGAGCCGGAACGACAGCGGATCCATCGGCCCCGACGGCGGCACGCCGACCGGCCAGTAGCCCAGGCGCCCGGTCGCGTCCTGCACGGTGGTCAGCATCCCGCCCTTCAGCACCTCGACCCGCGGGCTCGCGTCGCGCAGGTCGTCGAGGGTCGCGGTGGAGTGCTCGGCCGCGAGCACCGAGGGCTCGGCGGCGATGGCCCGCAGCAGTCCGACGTTGGTCGCGATGCCGTCGACCCGGGTGGCGGCGAGCGCCCGTCCGAGCGCGGCCCAGGCCCCCTCGCGAGTCGCGCCGCTGACGACCACCTTCGCGAGCAGCGGGTCGTAGGAGGTGGAGACGTCGCTGCCGGGGCGGATCCAGCCGTCCACGCGGACGTCGTCCGGGAACTGCAGCCCGGTGATGGTGCCGGAGCTCGGCGCGTTGCCGAGGTCCGGGTTCTCCGCGTAGACCCGCGCCTCGACGGCCGCCCCGCTCGGCTCCGGGACCGCGTCGAGGAACGCCGTCTCGCCCTGCGCGAGCCGCAGCATCCACTCGACCAGGTCGATGCCGTAGCGCGACTCCGTCACCGGGTGCTCGACCTGCAGGCGGGTGTTCACCTCGAGGAACGCCGCCTCCTGCCGGACCGGGTCGTAGATGTACTCGACCGTGCCCGCACTGCGGTAGCCGGCCTCGGCGCAGAGCCGGCGCGACGCCTCCGCGATGCGCTCGCGCACGGCGTCCGGCAGATCCGGCGCGGGGCTCTCCTCGACGACCTTCTGGTTGCGGCGCTGCAGCGAGCAGTCGCGGTCGCCGAGCGAGACCACGCGGCCGGCGCCGTCGCCGAAGACCTGCACCTCGACGTGCCGGGCGCGCTCGACCAGCCGCTCCAGGAACACGCCGGCGGAGGAGAAGCCGGCCTCGGCCAGGCGCCGCACCTCGCGCCAGGCGGCGCGCAGCTCGGCCTCGTCGCGGCAGGCGCGCATGCCGATGCCGCCGCCGCCCGCCGTCGCCTTGAGCATCACCGGGTAGCCGATCCGGTCGGCCTCGCGGGCCGCGTGGTCGGCGTCGTCGAGCAGCCCGGTGCCGGCCAGCAGCGGCACGCCCGCGCGCTCGGCTGCGTCGCGCGCGGTGTGCTTGGCGCCGAACACCTCGAGCTGCTCGGGAGTGGGGCCGACGAAGACGATGTCGGCCGCCGCGCAGGCGCGCGCGAACTCGGCGTTCTCGCTGAGGAAGCCGTAGCCCGGGTGGATCGCGCCGGCGCCGGTCTGCGCGGCCGCCGCGAGGATCCGGTCGATCCGTAGGTAGCTGTCGGCCGCGGGCGCCGGGCCGAGCCGCACCGCCTCGTCGGCGAGCGCGACGTGCGCGGCGCCGAGGTCGGCGTCGGAGTAGACCGCGACCGTGCGCAGGCCCATGGCCTTCGCGGTGCGGAGGATGCGGACCGCGATCTCGCCGCGGTTGGCGACGAGGAGGGTGTCGAAGGTCATGCGGTGCCCGTTCCCGCGTTCTCGCCGCTGTGCACGATCATCTCCGCGCGCGACGGGTCGAAGCCGTTGCACGGGTTGTTGATCTGCGGGCAGTTCGAGACCACGACGAGGGTGTCCCGCTCGGCCCGCAGCGTGACGCTGAGGCCGGGGGAGGAGATGCCGTCGACGATGCCGAGCGCGCCGTCCGGGTCGACCGGCACGTTCATGAACCAGTTCACGTTCGAGACCTGGTCGCGCTTGCCCATCCCGTGCCGGGAGAGCTCGGCGACGAAGTTCTCGGCGCAGGCGTGCTGCGCCGTGGTGTGGAAGCCGTAGCGGAGGGCGTTGCTCTCCTTCGAGCAGGCGCCGCCGAGGGTGTCGTGGCGCTCGACGTCGGTCGCCACGACGGTCAGCAGCGGGCGGTGCTCGGCGTCGCGGAGCACCGAGCCGGTGACGAGGTACACCGTCTCCTGCGCCTGCAGCGTCGCGGCGGCGGAGTAGGCGGTGCGGTCCTCCGCGTCGTAGGCGAGGAAGTCGACGGCCTGGTTGCCGTCGACGTCGACGATGGTCAGGAACTCGCCGCGCTTCAGGAGGCGCGACCAGGGGGCGCGGGCGGCGACCGTCTCGCGGTGGGTCTCGGTGCCGTAGGCGGTGGTGGTGTCGCTGCTGCTCGTGCTCGTGTCGGTGCCGGTGGTGCTCATGCGATGCCCCTCGCGCTCAGGTACTCGTCGGTCTGCAGGAAGGCGCGGCGGCCCTCCGGAGTGGCGGCGCGCTCGTCGGCGCTCGCCGGCCCGCCCGCCCAGGCGTGCACGTCGACCGCGCCGACCGTGAACTCCGGCCGCGGGTCGAGCGGATGCGCGGTGTTCGCCAGCAGGACGATCGCCGGCATCTCCAGCCGCAGCGTCACCGAGCGGCCGGGCCCGGCGCCGCCGAGCCACTCCGGGCTGCCGTCCTCGCGGATCCGCACCCCCTGGAAGTACGAGACGCTCGGCGGCAGATCGCGCCGCCCGAGCCCGTGCTTGGCCGCGCCGAGCAGCAGCAGCTCGCGCCCGGCCGGCGACGGGCCCTGCGGCGAGCCGTCGCCGTAGCGCTCGACGTTCCGCGCCAGCGCGGTCGTGCCGTAGATCGTGTCGTGGCGGCCGGAGTCGTCGGCGACGACGCTCGCGAGCACGCGGCCCTGGTCGCTGAGCAGCAGCTGGCCGGCGCCGGCGTAGACCTGCCACTGCACCTTGACGGTGTCCGCGACGTTCAGCCGCTCGTGCGGCTCCAGCGCGTTGTACACCAGGAGCGAGACGCAGGCGTCTCCCGTGACGTCGGTCAGGCGGAGGTGCGTCCCGCGGGCGAGGACGCGGTGACCGTAGCCGCCGCCCTCGATCCGCTCGGACCAGCGCAGGTCCGCCGGGGCGACGCCCTCCGGCGCGTCGGGGCGCGTGCTCGCCGCCGCCGCCTCCTGGGCGCGGGCGTGCTCGCGCGCGCCCGCCGTGGTCGAGGTGCCTGATGTCGTCATGCTGCGCCTGCTCCGTCTGCTGGTCCGGTCGCTGCCGGGGTTTCTATCGCTCGACAGGAAGTCAACCGCGCCCCCGTGTCGCTGCTGTGACCCCGACGTTGCGATCGTGTTTCGCGCGCGTCCCACCCCACCCCACTCTCCAGAAGTTGTCGTACTCGACCGCCGAGTACGACAACTTTCGAGGAGCGGAGGGGGCTCCGGGCGCTGCTACGGTCGAGCGCATGGCCAGCGCACCCCCCGGACGGCCGCGCGCCTCCGGGGCGTCGCTCACCGGGCTGGGCACGCGGGCGGACATCCTCGCGGCGAGCGCGGCGCTCTTCTGCACGGAGGGGTTCGGCGGCACCAGCACGCACGCCATCGCCGCGGCGGCCGGCATCCGCCAGGCGTCGCTCTACCACCACTTCGGCGGCAAGCACGCGGTGCTGCTCGAGCTGCTGCTCGGCACGGTGCAGCCCTCGCTCGACACCGCCGCCGTGCTGCTCACCCGCGACGAGCCGCCGGCCGCGCGCCTCTGGGCGCTCTGCGTCTCCGACGCCCGCCTGCTCGCGGCCGGCGAGCACAACGTCGGCGCGCTCTACCTGCTGCCCGAGCTCGGCGACGAGCGCTTCGCCGTGTTCCGCGACCGCCGCTCCGAGCTGGAGACCGCCTACCGCACCCTCGTCGCGGCCTGCGGCGCCGCCGACCCCGCGACCGGCGCCTCCCTCGTGCTCGCCCTCGTCGAGAACGTCATCCTCCAGCGCCGCCGGCAGCCCGCCGAGCCCGGCCCCTCCGCGGAGGCGGTCGCCCTCGCCGCCCTCCGCGTCCTCGACCTCCCGCGCCCCGCCGTCGCCGAGGCGCTCGCCGAGGGCCCGGCCCTGCTCGCCCACCTGCGCTGACGCCCCGCCGCCACTCCTGAGTGCCCACCCACTCCCGAGCGCCCGCCCACTCCCGAGCGCCCGTCCACTCTCCAAAAGTTGTCGTACTCGAGCGCCCGATACGACAACTTTTGAGGTGTGGCCGAGGGGCCCGCGCGCCGGAGTTAACAGGATCGACCCACGCCCGAAAAGAACCGCGACCGAGCGCGCGGCAGGATCCGTGTCTATCAACCGATAGAAACACCCCGCCGCACCACCCAGCAGCTCGGAGCACGCATGATCATCCTCGGAGTGGGGATCACCGTCGTGGTGATCCTCGCCGTCGGCATCGCGGTCGCCCGCAAGATCGACGGCGACAGCGCCAACTACCTCGTCGCCGGACGCCGCCTCGGCATCCCGCTCGTCGCCGTCAGCCTGACGGCCGCCGCGGTCGACTCGAACGCCACCGTCGGCAACACCGACCTCACCTCGCAGTTCGGCTTCTGGGCGGGCGCCTCGCTCGCGATCGGCCTGGCGATCTGCCTCCTGATCACGGGCCTCTTCCTCGCCAAGCCGATGAACGCGATGAAGCTCTTCACCCTCGCCGACTTCTTCCGGATGCGCTACGACCGCACCACCGAGGTCGTCGCCTCGGTGATCATGGTCTTCTCCTTCACGATCCTGCTGGCCGGCAACCTGGTGGCCTGCGGCTTCCTGCTCGAGCGCTTCGCCGGCATCCCGTACGCCTGGGGCGTGATCCTCTCGGTCGCCCTCGTGCTCAGCTACACGATCGCCGGCGGCCTCTTCTCCGACGCGTACACCGCCGCCATCCAGACCGTGATCACGGTCGTCGCGGCGATCTCGCTGCTGGTCTGGGTCGCGCTCGCCTACGGCATCGTCATCCCCGAGGGCATGGGGCCGTTCGACTTCGAGCAGCTCACCGACCCGGCGATGGGCGCCCCCGTCAACTGGGCCACCCTCGTCGCCCTCGGCATCGGCGACCTCGTCGCGATCGACTTCATGCAGCGGATCTTCGGCGCCAAGTCGCCCGAGGTCGCCCGCCGCGCTTGCTACGCCGCCGCCGTCGGCACCGCGGCGATCGGCTCGATCTTCGCCATCGTCGCCCTCAGCGCCACCGCCGTCCTGGGCCTCTCGGCCGCCGACGGCCCGGTGCTGTTCACGCTGCTCGACGACTACGCGCCGCCGGTCATCGCGATCCTGGTGCTCTCCGGAGTCGTCGCCGCGTCGTTCTCGACGGCGTCCGGCGCCATCCTCGCCACCTCGGCGATCGTCGTCCGCAACGTGCTCTCGGTCCGCCGCCACTCCGGCAGCGGCCCGGACCCGCTGCTGCGCTGGACCCGCGTCGCCATGGTGCCGATCGTGATCCTCGGCTCGTTCCTCGCGATCCGGGTCAGCCAGACCGGCATCCTGCTGACGCTCGCGTTCGACATCATGCTCGCCTGCCTCGCCGCGCCCTTCCTGCTCGGCGTCTTCTGGAAGCGCCCCGGAGTCGTCGCCGCGCTCACGGCGGCCGGCGTCGGCCTGGTCGTCCGCCTGGTCTTCCTGGCGCTCACCCCGACGCTCTACGGCGTGCCGAACGACATCCTCTACGTCCCGAACGACCTGATCGGCGCCGGCTTCGACGGCTACGCCACCCTCGTCGCCGCGGCGATCGGCTTCGGCACCTTCATCGTGGTCGGCCTCCTCGCCCCGCGCACCCCGCGCGAGCTCGCCGGCGAGCGCTCGGTCCGCACCGAGCTCGACCGCGAGCAGCAGGGAGCCCTGGAGCCCGCGGGAGTCTGATCCCCTCCGCGAGCCTGCCTCTCTCCGCGAGATGCCACTTGTGAGCGCTTTCCACGGCGTGTCGCGCTCATAAGTGGCATCTCGCGGGGAGCGGCTCACGGCAGGGGGAGCAGGACCGTCGGGGCGGGCGCGGCCTCGCGGCCCTCGAAGGCGACCGGCTGGCAGACCATCAGGTAGTCGCCGGGCTCGACCTGCGCGAGGTCCGCGTTCTCGAGGATCACGACGCCGGCGCCGCAGAGGATCACGTGGGTCGGCCACTCCTCGGTGTGCGCGGGCGCCTCCATCGTCATGTAGTCCAGCCCCGCGAAGAGCACGCCGTGCTCGACCAGCCAGCGCGCCCCGCTCGGCGCGAGGCCGACCCAGGTCTCCGACTTCACCGCGCGGGTCAGCGCGTCGGTCGAGTTGCGCGTGCGGAACAGCACGCGCACCGCCCCCTCGGCACCGGCCGCGACGAGGTCCTCGTCCGTGATCTCCTCCGCGACGTGCCGCAGGTCGAGCACCCGGACCGGCCCGACCACGCTCTCGAGCGCGATCTCGTCGACGGTCGCACCGCCCGGCACGAAGTGCGAGGGCGCGTCGACGTGCGTGCCGGTGTGCGCACCGATCAGCCAGCGCGAGACGTCGGAGGGGTAGCCGTCCACGATCTGCTCGACCATCTCGTAGGTCGGCCGACGGCCCCAGTGGAGCATCTCGGTAGTGATCGGGATGTTGATCGGGATGGCGCCGGTCATGCGAGCCCTCGTCTCGTGCGGAAGGATGGTCGTGGATTCATTCACGACTATATTGGATCCAATCCGAAGAGCTGCAGGAGGTTCCCGTGATCGCCGACGACTGGCCGGGCGCCCTTCCGCTCGGCCGCCCCCGCCGCCTCGTCCCGCTCGTGCTCGGCCACGAGCCGATCGCGGAGTCGATCTCGCTCCGCGGCGGCGACCCGGCGCGCTTCCTGCTCGAGCCGGTCACCGGCGCCGCGATCGACCTCGGCGACTCCTGGATCCTGATCGACGGCGGATTCCACCTCGACCGGGTCCGCGACCCCGCCCAGCGCGCCGCGCACTACGACTACGAGAGCTACACCGCCGTCGTCCCGCCCGGCGACGCGCTCGCCGAGCAGGTCGCGGCGGCTGGCCTGGGCTGGAGCGACCTCGCCCTCGTCGCCCTCTCGCACCTGCACCTCGACCACACCGGCGGGCTGCGCCTCGCTCCGGCCGGCACTCCGGTCGCCCTCCAGCGGCGCGAGTGGGAGTGGCTCGGCGAGGGCCTCGGCCGCCGTGAGACCGTCGTCCCGCAGGACCTCCTCGACGCCGACGTCCGGGTGCTGCTCCTCGACGGCGACACCGAGCTCGCCCCCGGCGTCACCGCCCTCGACACCCGAGGGCACACCCCGGGCCACCAGTCGTTCCGGATCGACCTCGCCGACCGCTCGATCGTGCTCGCCTGCGACGCGGCGGACCTCCGCCGCAACCTCGACGAGCGCACCGCCTGCGGCTGGACGGCGCGTCCCGGTGACGCCGAGGCGGCCCAGCGCTCGATCGAGCGCCTCGCCGACCTCGCGGCGGAGCCCGGCGTCGAGGTCTGGCCCGGTCACGACCCGGAGTGGCCCGCCTGGCAGCGCTGAATCGCGCGTCTCCGGCGGAACCGGTACACAACTAAGGCTGGATGCCCCGATCGACGCGATCTCTCGCGATTTCGGGCCGTTCAGCCTTAGTTGTGCACGCCTTCCGCGCGAGACGAGGCGTCCGTCACTCCGCGGCGCGGCCCGAGTCCTCGATCAGCCGGACCTTCACGTTCACGGCGAGCGGGCCGGTCACCGTCGGCTCCGCGTCGAGCAGGCGCCGCAGCTCCTCGCCGACCGCGCGCAGGGTCTCGGGCGCGGGCAGCGCCGCGGTCGCCGCGATGTGCGCGCTCACCGTGGTGAAGCCGTCCGAGCGGTCGATGTCGACGAGCACGTCGGGCTGCCGCAGGGCGAGCGTCACGGCCAGCGCATCGGCGGCCGCCTCGAGGATCGGCTGGGCCGGATAGACGCCGGTGACCCCCTCGGAGTCGCGGATCGCCGCGGTGAGGCGCTGCGAGAGCGCGGTGTCGTCGCGGGCGGTGTCCTCGCGGGCCGAGTCGACGAGGGCGCTGTCGTCGAGGGTGCTGTCGTCGGTCCCGGTGCTGTCGATCCCAGTGCTGTCGGTCGCAGTGCTGTCGGTCACGGCTGGTCCTCCCTGCTCGGGTACACGTCGTCCACGGTCACGTCGATCGCGCCGACGACGAGCTCGGTGTGCCGCTCGAGGGCGTAGCGGATCCGCTCGCGCAGGCGGTCCGCGACCGTCGCGACGGGGATCCCGAACTCGAGCGCGAAGGTGACGTCGACCCGGATCACCGCGCCCGGCGTCCCGACGTCGCCGTCGAGGGTGCAGCGGCCCATGATGACGCCGCCCATGGTGTCGCCGGCGCGCCGGATCATCCCGCGCACCGCCGCCTCGGTCAGGGCGAGCCGCAGCGTCGGGTCGGGGTGGCGGATCGGCACGTCGCGCCCGGAGCGCACCTCGGAGCGGATGGCGTCGAGGAGTCCGGCGATCCAGACCTCGTCGCGGTCCGGCTCCGCGTCGGCGCGGCGGCGCAGCGCGGTGGCCGACAGCTCGTTCAAGCGGGTGAGGTTCGCGAGCGCGAGCCGGCAGGCCGCGGAACCCTCGATCGAGGGATCGACGGGGGTGCGCCCGCGGTCGAGGTACTCGCCCAGCTCCTCGAGCGTGTGGCCGTCGAGGTCGTCGTCGGGCACGTCGTTCTCGGGCACGTCGTTCTCGGGCACGGCGCTCTCGGGCACGGCGTTCTCGTCCGGCTCGGCGGTGGGCATGTCGTCGGTGGTCATCGCCATGCCTCCAGTTCGTGAAGCAGGAAGCGGCGGGCTCGGGCGAGCAGGCCGCGGACCGTCGAGACGGGGAGTTCGAGAGCGTCGGCGATCTCCTGGTAGCTGTAGCCGGCGGTCTCGCGGAGCAGCCAACAGCGTCGCTGATCGGAGGGCAATCGGTCCAGTGCTTCCCAGACGGCGTCCAGCTGGAGCCGCGCCTCGACGATCCGCTCGGGCGAGTTCTCGGCGGGCGCCGGCGGGTCCCAGTCGTCGATGTCGTCGTGACGGCGCCGGACGCGGATCCGGTCGATCGCCTTGTGCGAGACGATCCGCATCAGCCAGTTGCGGATGTGCGCGGGGCTGTCGAGGTCGCCGAGGCGGCGCCAACCGGTGAGGAACGCCTCCTGCACGATGTCGTCGGACTCCGCCTCGGAGCCGAGCAGCTTGGCGGCGTAGACCCGCATCAGCGCGCCGTGGCGCCGGGCGAGCTGCTCGAACGCGGCGACGTCGCCGTCCACGGCCCGCGAGGCGAGCGTGGCGTCGGAGGCGCGGAGCAGCGGGTCGTCCGGCTGAGCGTCGTCGGGCCGGGCGTCGTCGGGCCGCGCGTCGTCGGGCTGCGCCGCGGGCAGTGCCTCCGCCACGATCGCCACCTCCCGCCGTTCCGCCGTCGTTCCGCGCCTGCGGGCGTTCTCCGCAGGCGCCGCTCCGAATGCCTATCAGCCTCCACCCTCCCCGGCGAATCCGCTGGCCGGATTGCGAGCACGCCCCGGATCCGTGACGTTTCCGGCCGTCGACCCGTCTGTATCTGTAGAGCCCCGAGGCCCACCCCCGTCCGCCTCTGATCTCCCAGACCCCGAGAGAAGCCCGACCATGCACACCTCCCCGCCACCGACGGCACGCCCGGCCGTCCCCGGCTCGACCGCGACCCCCGGCTCGACCTTCACGATGGGCAGCCCCTTCGCCTCCGCCGGCGACCTCTCCGGCGGCACCGAGCGCCGGTTCGAGGCCGCCGGAGCCGACCCGGCCGAGGCGTCCGCGGTCTACGCCGAGGCCTACGGCGGCGGCTCGTTCCGCGTGGAGCCGGGCTCACGCGGCTTCTCCTTCCGCTACGCCTACCGCGGGAGCGAGCGGGTCACCCTCCGCACCTCCGACTGTGCGGGCGCGCTGACCGGCGAGATCGCGCACCTGCGCGAGTACGTCGTCGGCTGGTTCCGCGCCGGCGGCGGCCAGCTCAACCTGCGGCCCTTCACCCGCACCGGAGCCGCGTCCGCGCCGTTCCTGCTGCCCGCCGAGCGCCAGTTCGGCCTGGCCTACCAGCCGCACCGCCAGAACCTCGTGCACTTCGCGCCCGGCTTCCTCGAGGACGTCGCGACCGAGTCGCACTCCGGCCCCCGCCAGCCCGTCTCCTTCGACCACGAGGCCGACGCCGACCCCGGCGTCCTCGCCCGCTGGCGCACCGCCGTGACCGACGCGACGGCCGCGCTCGCGAGCGCCGCGATCGCCCCGCTGGTGCGCTTCACCGCCGAGCTCAACCTGGCCCGCGCGCTGCTGCTGCTCTTCCCGTGGCGCGCCTGGGACGTCCCGGCCGTGCTCCGCCGCCCCTCCGCCTCGCGCACCCGCGTCGCCCTGGACTTCCTGCAGCACCACGCGCACGAGCCGATCACCCCGGCCGACGCCGCCCGCGCCGCCGGCCTGCACACCCGCACCCTGCAGCAGGCCACCCAGCGCCACCTCGGCGTCTCGCCGTCGGTCTACCTCCGCGACGTCCGCCTCGACCGCGCCCACCACGACCTCGTCGAGGGCGACCCCTGCTCGACGACCGTCGCCGCCGTGGCCCGCGACTGGGGCTTCGGCAACCTCGGCCGCTTCGCCAGCGCCTACCAGGCCCGCTTCGAGGAGCTGCCGAGCCACACGCTGCGCCGCTGAGCGCGCGGCCGCCGCGCCGCGGACGTCACTGCCCGCCGATCATCGCGAGCGACGGCGCGCGGCCCTTCTCGATGTGGGTGAAGGCGATCGACTCGGCGAGGCGGTCGTTGCCCGCGCGGATCGCGTCGAGCAGGCCGTGGTGCTCGTCGGACTGCTGGCGCTGGTCGCGGGCGCTGGTCAGGTAGAACAGCCAGGTCATCCGGCCGGTGACGGCGCGCATCAGCGAGGAGAGCAGCGCGCTGCCGGCCACCTCGACGATCGCCTCGTGCACGACGGTCGAGGTCTCGGCGACCTCCAGCCAGTCCTCGCTGTCGAGGGCGCGGTGCTCGGCGTCGATCGCGTCGAGCAGCGGAGCGAGGGAGGCGCCGCGGGCGACGGCCTGCGCGGCGAGGCGCGCGGCGAGCGTCTCGAGGCTCAGGCGGACGTCGAAGAGCTCGACCACGTCCTCGACGCTCCACTGCGCGACGCGGGTGGAGCGACGGGGCAGCATCCGCACGAAGCCCTCGTTGGCGAGCTGCGGCACGGCCTCGCGCACCGGCAGCCGAGAGACGTGCAGCTCGGCGGCCAGCGAGGCCTCGACGAGCCGCGACCCCTGGGGGTGCTGGCCGAGGATGATCTGCCGGCGCAGCGTCCGGTAGGTCTGGCTGGCGAGCGACTCCTCGGTGCTGGCGAGTGTCATGACGGTCCTCCTCGCGACGCCGGTGCGACCATTCAACACGCTCGGCCCGGCCTGCGCGGTCGGCCGGCCGCCGCGCCCGTCCGCGTGCTCAGCCGCCGGGCCAGCTGCGCTCCTTCGGCAGCGGCCGGGCGTAGCTGTCGATCCGGCTGGTGCCGAGCCGCTGGCGGACGAGGGTCTCGACGAGCGCGGCCGCCGCGGCGACCCCGTCGACGACCGGCACCGGCAGCCGCGCGCCGACGTGCTCCTCGAGCCCCGCCATGCCCGCGCAGCCGAGGCAGATCACCTCGGCGCCGCGGGCGATCGCGCGCTCGCCGGCGGCGACGAAGGCATCGAGGGTGGCCTGCGGATCCTCCTCCAGCTCGAGGACGCCGAGCCCCGTGTCCTCGATCGCGGCGCAGTGCGCGATCAGGCCGGCGGTGGTGAGGCTGTCCTCGATCTGGCCGACCGCGCGGCGGACCGTGGTGACCACCCCGTAGCGGCGGCCGAGCAGCATCGCGAGATGCGCCGACGCCTCCGTGATGTCCACGACGGGCACGTCGAGCAGCTCGCGCGCGCCCTCGCGGCCGTGCTCGCCGAAGCCGGCCATCACGACGCCGTCGATGCCGGCCGGCAGCCGCTCCAGGGTGTGCAGGACGGCCGCGGCGCTGAGGAAGCTGTCGTACCAGCCCTCGGCCGAGGCGACGCCCCAGCTCGGCGTGATCGCGACGATCTCGGTGCCCGGCCCGACGGCGAGCCGGGCGCGGGCGGCGGCCGTCTCGGTCATCGACTCGGTCGTGTTGCAGTTGACGACGGCGATGCGCATCAGCGGCCCGCCGCCGCGGGGACCCCGGACAGCCGGACAGTGCTGCCCGCGTCCCGCAGCCGCGCGAGGTCGATCAGCGCGGCGGCGACGGCGAGGTCCTGCGCGGCGAGGCCGACGGAGTCGAAGACGGTGATCTCGTCGTCGCGCGTGCGGCCGGGAGCGGTCCCGGCCACGACGTCGCCGAGCTCGAGCAGCCCGGCCGCGGCGTCGAGGGCGCCCTCCGCGATCGCGAGGACGAGGTCGCCGGACTTCGCCCGCGCGGTGGCGGCGCTGTCGACGACGAGGGTGCCGAGCGCCATCGCCGCCGAGTCGAGCTCGCGGTGCTCCGGCCGCGGGCGGGCGCCCACGGCGTTCACGTGCTGGCCGGCGTGCAGCCAGGCCCCGCGCACGATCGGCTCGACCGACGGCGTCAGCGTGCAGAGCACGTCGGAGCGCTCGGCGACGGCCCGCGGATCCGCGGCGCGGGTCACGGGGCGCCCCACCGCCTCCTCGAACCGGTCGAGCGTCGCGTCCGACCGCGACCAGACCACGATCTCGTCCAGGTCGCGCACCGCCTGCAGTGCGCGGACGTGCGCGACGGCGAGGTTGCCGGCGCCGATCAGCCCGAGCACCCGGCTGTCCGCCCGGGCGAGGTGCCGGGTGGCGACCGCGGAGGCGGCGGCGGTCCGGGCCCGGGTGATCAGCGCTCCGTCCAGGACGGCCACGCACTCCCCGGTGAGCAGCGAGGTGACCAGGATGGTCGAGCGCTGCGTCGGCAGCCCGCGCGCCGCGTTGCCGGGCAGGTCGGCCATCAGCTTCACGGCGGCCAGGCCCAGGGCGTCGGAGCGGACCGCCATCGGCAGGATCAGCCCGTCGTCCTCGCCCGCGAGGGCCGTCGGCGCGCCCTGGTGCAGCGCCCCGGAGCCGAGGTCCGCGAACACCTGCTCGACGGCGCCGAGCACGTCGACGTCGGGGAGCAGCCCGGCGATCTGCTCGGAGGCGAGGACGAGCGTCATCAGCGCGCGCCGACCGTCGTGCGGCCGGTCAGCTCGGCGAGCGAGGGGGCGCGGGTGACGAGCCCGGCCTCCGCGAGGATCCGCATCCAGCGGTCGGAGGCGGCCTCGTCGATCACGGTCGTGTCCCAGACCCCGCCGGCGGCCATCTCGTCGGCGGCCTCGTGCAGCAGCACCGAGTCGCGGTCGGGCCAGCGCGCGGCGAGCACCGCGTCGATCTCGGCGCCGGCCTGGCCCGCCGTGATCCGCTGCATCGCGGTCTCGATCGCGTCGACGAAGCGCTCGGTGCGGTCGGCGAGCTCCTCGACCCGCTCGGTGCGGGTGTAGTAGACGCTGTTGGGCATCACGCCCGCGTCGAGGTGGCGGAAGACGATCTGCCCGCCGCCGGCCGCGACGAGCTCCTTCGCCGAGAGCAGGTCGAGCACGATCGCGTCGCCGAGGCCGTCGCGGTAGAGCTCGAGCATCATCGCCGTGGACAGGTCGCGCGCCCAGCGGGTGGCGGAGACGTCGAGGCCGGCCTCGCGGATCAGGCCCGCGGTGAACTCGAACGGCGCGCTGCCGCCGGCGCCCGGGGCGAGCACGACCTTGCCGGCCAGCCAGTCCAGGCCGACCGGTCCGGAGCCGTGGCGGGCCACGATCGTCATCGGGAAGCGGTGGTTGAGCTGGCCGACGACGGTCAGCTCGCGGCTGGTGCCGGCGTACATGCCGGGGACCCAGAGCCCGCCGAGGGCGAGGTCGGCGGCGCCGGAGTCGAGGTCGTCGAGGACGCCGGTCCAGGGGTCGCAGGCGGTGGCGGTGACGGCGAGGCCGCGCTCGGCGAACAGGCCGCCGACATCGGCGACGTACTCGGGGAGGTAGTTGAGTCCGTTGGCGGTGGCCGAGACGGTGAGGGTGTCCATGGTGCTCCTTGAGGTGCTGTCCGGTGGTGGGTCGCGCCCCCGGCGCCGGAGCGCCGGGGGCGGGGGCGGGTCAGTGGGCGGCGGCGGCGATCGCGTTCTCGTTGACGTCCTCGAGCGAGCGTCCCCGGGTCTCCGGGGCGAAGCGGGAGGCGACGACGAGCACCGCGTACATCACGGCGGCGAGGCCGAAGACGCCGGCGAAGGCGAACGAGCCGTAGAGCGCGACGGCGAGGAACGGCATGACCGCTCCGGCGATGTTGCCGATGCCGTTGACGATCGAGGCTCCGGAGGCGCGGATCGCGGTCGGGAAGATCTCGGCGGTCCAGGTGGCGAGGGTCGTGTTGGTGACCATCGTGAAGAACTGGAAGAGAGCGCCGAGCACGAGGATCGCCCCGGTGCCGTTGCCGAACCCGGCGAAGGCGAGCGCGGTGAGGCAGCCGAGGACTCCGGCGGCGCCGACGGCGGTGCGGCGGCCGACGCGACCGGCGATCAGGGCCGCGGTCGTCGCTCCGAGGAGCGAGCCGATGTTCATGATCATCGTGTAGAGCAGGCTCTCCGAGACGGAGTAGCCGCGCTCGACCAGCAGGGTCGGCATCAGGAAGTTCAGCGTGACCTGCGAGCCGAAGGCCATCCAGGACGCGATGCCGAGGGCGGCGGTGCGGCGGATCACCGGGCGGCTGAACACCGCGGCGGGGGAGGCGGACATCCGCACGGGCGGCAGGTCGTCCGGCGAGAGCTCGACGGGCGGGCGGGCGGTGGTGGGGGTGAGCGAGTTCGAGGCGAGGATCGCGAGCGAGCGGTTCGCCTCCTCCGTGCGGCCCTGCGAGAGCAGCCAGCGCGGCGTCTCCGGCAGCTTGCGGCGGTAGAAGACGACCAGCAGCGCGGGGACCGCGAGGATCACGAACGACCAGCGCCACACCGAGTCGGGGCCGCCGAGCGGAGTCTCCAGCGGGCCGAGCAGCAGCAGGAACAGGCCGTAGGAGAGGAAGTTGCCCAGGCCCCCGGCGCCGACGTTGACGGCGCCGATCGCGGTGCCGCGGAAGCGGGTGGAGACCATCTCGGAGAGCATGACCAGGCCGATCATGAACTCGCCGCCGATGCCGATGCCGACGATCAGGCGGCTGACGAGCAGCATCTCGTAGTTCATCGCGACGGCGCTGAGCAGTCCGCCGAGCGTGTAGATCAGCAGGTTCAGGCTGAGCGAGAAGCGGCGGCCGTAGCGGTCGGCGAGGTAGCCGGCCAGCAGGCGGCCGATCAGTCCGCCGATGACCGTGGCGGTGTTGATCGTCGTGAGCTGGATGTCGCCGATCTGCAGCGTCTCCTTGATGTGGCTGCCCATGGCACCCACCGAGTTCTGCTCGAGCGTGTTGAAGAACTCCCCGGCGAGGATCAGCAGGAAGATCCAGAACTGCGCGCGGGTGAAGCCGATGGAGTCGAGGACGGAGGCGACCGTGTGTCCGGAGGCGGGCGGAGCGGTGGTGCGGGATACAGCTGACATGTGTAGCTCCCAGCAGGGCGAGGGGTGAGGCGGCTCCAGAGTGATGGTCACCGCGAGGACTCCTCTTTTGTATCCCAAACACCGTTTCGGGCAGGTTTCCACGATGCTACAACCTGCGCACACGGGCGTCGAATCGCGCGAGAGGGCGCCGACCGTGCGGTGTTTCTGCGTCCGCTGTATACAAAACGGGCCTGGGCGCAGTGGGGAGCCCGCCCCGAGACCGCGCAGGGTCCACCCGGAGCCCACCCGGACGCCCGCTTCACCGACAGCTGCCGCGCATCTCCCCGGCCTGTGGACGGCGCTGGCCGCAGAGCGCGTCGTCGCTCGATGTTTCCTGCGCACTGGCTGATCCGGCGGGACGATCCCGGAGCCCCGCACGTCTGATTCATGTGCGACGGATCGTCGTCACCGCGACCGAGTCGCGCATCACCTTCTACCAGGGAGAGCATCATGACCAACGTCACCCCCAGCACCGTCGCCACCACGACCGCGAAGCACGGCACCGAGACCTCCACGGGCAAGAACACGATCGCCGACGGCGTCGTCGAGAAGGTCGCCGGCATCGCCGCCCGCCAGGTCGCCGGCGTCCACGACCTCGGTGGCGGAGCCGCCCGCGCCATCGGCGCCATCCGCAACGCGATCAACGCGCAGGACCGCGGCCAGGGCATCTCCGTCGAGGTCGGCGAGAAGCAGGTCGCCGCCGACATCACCGTCGTCGCCGAGTACCCCGTCGCGCTGCAGAAGCTCGCCGACAGCATCCGCTCCGCCGTCTCCGAGGCCATCTCCTCGGTCGTCGGCATGGAGGTCACCGAGGTCAACGTGACCATCGCCGACGTCTACATCCCCTCGGACGACAAGGACGAGGACACCGAGAGCCGCGTCAAGTGACTCCGTCCCACCTCGGCCTGATCCTGGGCGCCGTCCTCGCCGTCACCGGCCTGGTCTTCGGCTTCTGGGCACTCCTCTGGGTCGCCCTCGCCATGGCCATCGGCTACGGCGTCGGCCGCGTCGTCGAGGGCAAGCTCGACCTGAGCTCGCTCGCCGACACCCTCCGCGGGCGGCGGTCCTCGTGACCGCGGCGGTGATGGCCGACCAGGCCCGCCACGGCCGCACGACGATCACCTCGCGCGCCGTGCGCAGGGTCGTGTCGGCCGTCACCGCGGAGGCGCTCGACGTCGACGCGTCGGACGTCTCGGTCGAGCTGGACGACGACGGGGGGAAGCTGCACGTCACCGCGCAGGCCCCCCTGCGCATCCGTCCGCTCGGCGAGGGGGACCGCCGCTCCGGCACGGTCCTCAGCCGTCTCAGCACGGCCCAGTCCACCATCCGCACCCGCTGCCTCGAGCTGACCGGGTCCACCATCGGGCGCGTCGACCTCCGGATCACCGGGGCCGACCTGCGCGAGCGAAGGAGAGTCTCGTGACGACCCCCGCAGCCTCAGGGACCCGCTCCACCGGAGCCCTCTATCCCCGGCTCGTCCGGCGCGAGATCACCTCGTCCCGCTCCACCTCGGCGATCGTCCTCGCGGTCCTGCTCATCCTCGTCTTCGCGTGGATCGGCACGGAGGCGGTGCTCGCCGCCCTCGGGCAGCCCGCGCTGCTCGTCGCCCCGCAGGACGGAGCGGCCGCGGTGCTCGGCGCCGCGAGCGCTCCCGTCCCGCTGATCGTGGCCGGCGGAGTGGTCGCCGCGCTGATCGGGCTCGTCCTGATCGTCGTGTCCTTCTCCCCGGGTCGTCGCGGCCGCCGCCGCGCCGCCGCCGACCGCACCGCGGCCGTCATCGACGACCGCGTGATCGCGCAGAGCCTCGCCCGCACCGCCGCCTACGCCGGCGACGTCGACCCCGACCAGGTGTCGGTGTCGATCGGCGGACGCACGGCCGGCGTCACCGTGGGCCGCACCTCCGGGCGCAGCCTCGACGTCGGCAGCATCCGCGAGGCGGTCGACGCCGAGCTCGCGGGCTACGACATCAGCCCGAAGCTCACCGCGCGTGTGCGCCTGTCCGAGAAGGGGACGGTCCGATGACCACCACCAACCGGTTCCTCAACCGCCTCCTCCTGTTCGTCGTGGGCCTCGTGCTCCTGCTCGCCGGCGGTGCCGTCGCTGCGGGCGCGCTGTTCCCCGACGTCCAGCAGACGGTGTCCACCGGCGCGGAGGACGCGACGCAGCCCACCAGCGACGCCCTCTCCGGCGGGCAGCCGTGGATCCTCTGGGTCTCGGCCGTGGTCGCCCTCGTGCTGATCCTGCTGCTGGTGCGCTTCATCGTGCGCCAGGGCCGGGGACGCACGTCGACCCTGCTGCGCGTGGGCTCCGGCTCCGGCGCGGGCACGCCGACCGGCGGCTCCGTCACCATCGACGCGAAGGTCGCCGAGCACGTCCTCGAGGAGGCGCTGTCGCACGATCCCTCGATCGTCGCGCTCGACGTCACCGCCTTCGAGGTCAAGCACCGCACCGTCCTCCGCGTCACCGCGCACACCCGCCGCGGCGTCTCGCCGATGCGGACCCGCCGCGCGATCGACGACGCGGTGAAGAGCTGGGACGCTGTGCTGGGCGAGGAGACCCCCGTGGTCATCCAGATCGTCAGCGGCCTCCGCACCAGGATGAGCAGCAGCGCCCGCGTGCAGTAGCGGCGTCCGCGCCGCCCCGTGCCGCGCACCCGCCGCACCGGACGATCCGGCCCTCCCGCTCGGGAGGGCCGGAAGACCACTGAGGAGTACCCCATGACCGACACCGTCGGAACGAACGACCTCCGCGCCATCGACGGCGCGCACCCGGAGGACGAGTCGATCGAGCGACTGCTCGCGACCGCCGCCGCGGAGACCACCGCCGGTGTCACCGGCGTCCACCACCTCGGCGGCACCGCCGCCCGCACCCTCGACCGCGCGACCCGCGCCGTCCTGGGCACCAGCACGAGCCCCGGCGTGAGCATCGCCCGCGTCGACGGCGCGCTCGTCCTCGACCTCGACCTGGTGTCGGAGTACCCGCGCCCCGTCCAAGAGGTCATCGACGCCGTCCGCGAGCAGGTCGGCAAGGCCGCCGCGCAGCTGACCCGCGAGCGCGTCGTCGTCAACGTCAACGTCACCGACGTGCACGGCCCCTTCGACCCGATCGAGGTGCCGGACTCCGAGCGCGAGGACGGCCCCTCGCTGGTCGAGAAGGCCGGCGACGCGATGGACTCGGCCCGCGAGAAGGGCGGCGCCGCCCTCGACTCCGCCCGCGAGAAGGGCGCCGCGGCGCTCGACACCGCCCGCGAGCGGACCGCCGACGCGCTCGACGACGCCTCGGACCGCCTCGACGAGGCCGCCGACCGCGCCGCCGAGTCGGACGCCACCGCGGACTCGCTGTCCGACGAGGTCGCGACCCGGCCGGCTGCGCCCGTCACCGACGCTCCTGACGCCGAGCGCGCCGACGACTCCGACTCCGACGCCGTCGAGACCGTGGTCGTCACCGCCGATGCTCCCGCCGCCGAGTTCGTCGTCCGCGTCGAGGTCGAGCCGGTGGACGCCGACACCTCGGCCACCGATGCTTCGGCCGACGACACCTCTGCCGACGACGTCTCTGCCGACGACATCTCGGCCGACGACGCCGATGTGATCGTCGCCGAGCGCCGCGGGTCGGAGTAGACCGTGCGCACCCGCTCCTACGGCTCGCGCCGGAAGCCGCGCGCGGCCTGGGCCGCCCTCGCGACCGGCGTCGTCGTCAGCTTCCTGATCGTCGTCGGCGTGCTGCTCCCGGTGCTCGGCCTGATCGGCGCGGCCGACGCGACGACCGCGGGCGTCCTCGACGTCCCGGTCGGCGCGATCACCCTCTCGATCGTCCTGAGCTACCTGGTCGCCCTGGCGTTCCTCGCCCTGGCCCTGGTCTCCCGGAACGCCGCCCTCGCCTGGGTCGCCGCGGTCGCCGCCGTGATCGCCACCCTCGTCGGCTCCGTCTGGCCGCTGCTCGCCACCGCCTTCGCGAGCGTCGACCAGGCCGGCGACGTCATCCCCTTCATCCAGGACCTGATCGCCCGCGTCACCGGCTGACCCCGCTCCGCATCCCGCCGGTCGAGCAGGCGAAGCCGCTTCGAGCCTCCGCGATGGGGAGTGGACGCGGCGGCCGCCCTTTTTCATGCTGGTCGAGTAGCCCCGAAGGGGCGTATCGAGACCCACCGTCATCCGCAGGGCGGTCTGCAGACTCGCCTTCCGACGCGAGCGGACCTCCACACGCCCGCTGCGCGTGCTGTGCGACCACCGGAGGGCCCGCTCGAACGGTGTGGAGCGCTCGAGCGCTGCAGAACATCAGCTGAGAAGGGGGGGCCTCCGCTGTCAGGGGAGGCCCCCTGCTCTCAGCTGATGTTGTGCGCACCCCTGCCGGTCGAGGAGCCAGTAGGGGGGTTTCGAGACCCGCCGTCACCAGCAGGGCGGATCTGCAGACTCGTGTTCTGACTTCGGTGGATCCACCGGGAAGAGGCGGCGGCGAACATGCTGGTCGAGTAGCCCCGCAGGGGCGTATCGAGACCCGCCGTCCTCAGCGCGGCGGGTCTGCAGACTCACGTTCTGACGTCGCTGGATCTCGATACGCCCGCTCCGCGGGCTACTCGATCAGCATGGGCACCCCGAGGCGATCTGCACCCCCCCGCCCGTAGCGTGGCGGGATGACCACCAGCACCCACCCCGACGACCTCCGCGCGCAGTACCTGCGCGTCTACGACGAGCAGCTCCGCACCGACGCCGAGACACCGAGCGCCGTGGCGGTGACTCTCGCCGGGCCGCTCCGGCTGGTGACCTTCGCCGGCGGGCGCGGCTTCGTCACCTACCGCGACCTCGGCGGGGCGGACGAGTCGGCGATCGACGCCCTCGTCGCCGCCGCCCGCGCGCACTTCGACGCCGACCCGGAGATCCGGAAGGTCGAGTGGAAGACCCGCGGCCACGACCGGGCGCCCGGTCTGCACGAGGCGCTGCTGCGGCACGGCTTCGTCGCCGAGGAGACGGAGTCGATCATGATCGGCCCGCTCGAGGCGCTCACCCGCGACGCTCCGGTGCCCGACGGCGCGACCCTGCGCCGCGTCGTCGACGAGCCGGACGTCCGCGCGTTCAGCGCGATGATCGACGCCGCGTTCGGCGAGGACGTCGACACGGACATCGCCGACGCGCTGGTCGCACGGCTCGCTCGCGGCGACGGCATGGAGCTGTGGGTCGCCGAGGTCGACGGCCGCATGGTCGGCGGCGGCCGGCTCGAGCCGGTCGCGGACTCCGACGTCGTCGGCGTCTGGGGTGGCGCCGTGCTCGAGGAGTACCGCGGCCGCGGCATCTACCGGGCGCTGACGGCCGCGCGCGCCGCCGCCGCGCTCGAGGCGGGCCGCACCCTCGTGCACAGCGACTCGACGGAGTACTCCCGCCCGATCCTCGAGCGCTCGGGCCTCGTGAAGGTCTCGACGACGACCCCGTACCTCTGGCGCCGCCCGTGAGAGGCACCTGCTGATCGAGTAGCCCGCGGAGCGGGCGTCTCGAGATCCGCCGTTCTGCAGGGGCCGGGTCTCGATACGCCCCTGCGGGGCTACTCGACCAGCATGGACGCGGCCCGTTTCATGCTGATCGAGTAGCCCGCGGCGCGGGCGTATCGAGATCCACCGTCCTGAAGACGCCGGGTCTCGATACGCCCCTGCGAGGCCACTCGACCAGCATGGGCGGCATAGGCGCTCAGCTCGGCGAGCTGATCTCCAGCGCGATGTTGTCGGGGTCGCGGAACTCGAGGATGCTCTGGCCGCCGGCGTCCTTGATCGGCTCGTGCGCGATGCCGAGCTCGTCGAGCGCGGCGGCGGCGGCCTTCAGGGCGTCGAGGTCGGCGACGGCGAAGCTGAGGTGGTCGAGGCCGATGCGGTCCTCGTCGAAGCGGTCGCCCGCGTCGGCGACCGGGCGCAGGCCCAGCAGTCCGCCCGGGAACTGGTAGATCACTCCGCCGAAGAGGAACGCGAGCTGCTCCTTCTGCTCCTCGGGGGCGTCCGCGGGCGGCGCCTCGAAGGCGACGGCGAAGCCGAAGACGGAGTCGTAGAAGGCGCGCGAGACGGCGATGTCGCGGACGGTCAGGCGGATGTGGGCGTAGTCGACAGCGGGGATCGGCACGGTGGTTCCTCTCGGGAGCGGAAGGGCAGGAGTCGCCCTCCTCCCATCATTCGGAGCGGGCGCCACACCCGGAGAGGGCTGGCGCCGCGCTCCGGGATCGGGTAGCGCCGCTCACTCCAGCTCGGCGGGCCGCGCCGGCTCGGCCAGCAGCGCCCGCGCCGCCATGCCGATCACCGCGCTGTAGGTCGGGTAGGCGAACCGCACGTTCGCCAGGGTCGCGACGTCGACGCCGGCCGCCATCGCGGTCGTCACGGACTGCACGACCTCGATCGCGTTCTCGCCGACCGCGTGCGCGCCGAGCAGCAGCTCGCGGCGGCGGTCGGCGATCAGCGTCAGGAATCCGCTCTCGCGGTCGTCGATCACGGCGCGGTCGACGCTCGAGAACGGCACGGACGCGACGATGCACTGCGGGTCGCGCTCGCGCGCCTGCTCCTGCGTGAAGCCGACACCCGCGTAGTCCGGGTCCGTGAAGCCGCCGGCCGGCAGCAGGAACTGCGGGGTGCGCCGGTTCGCGCCGAGTACCGCGTTCTCGGCCGCCGCCTCCGCCTCGAACTGCGCCGCCTGCACGAGCATGTCGCGCCCGTTGGCGTCGCCGACCGCGAACACGTGCGGCACGATCGTGCGGAAGTACTGATCGGCCGGGATCGCCGAGCGGACGACCTCGATGCCCGCGTTCTCCAGCCCCAGGTCCTCGACGTCGGCGGGCCAGCCGGTCGCCATGATCACGGCGTCGACGCCCTCGGTGCGGGCGGAGCCGTCCTCGCGCCAGGTGATGTCGATCGAGCCGTCCTCCGCGCGCTCGAGGCGCTCGACCGTCTCGATGCCCAGGTGCACGCGCACGCCCTGGCGCTCGAAGGCGCCGGCGACGTGCTCCGAGATGCTCGCGTCCGAGGTCGTGAGGATGCGTGGCGCGAGGTCGAGCAGCGTCACCTCCGACCCGAAGGCGTTGAACACCGTGACGAGCTGCGCGCCGGTGTTGCCGCCGCCGATCACCGCGACCCGGCGGGGGAGGGCCGGCAGCGCCAGCACGTCCTCGGGGACGGTGGCGAGCTCGGCGCCCGGGATCGGCAGGCGGCGCGAGTGGCCGCCGACGCAGATCAGGATCGAGCGCGCGCGGATCCGGCGGCCGCTGTCCAGGACGAGGGTGCTCTCGTCGACGAAGCGAGCGCGGCCCTCGTGGATCAGCTCGACTCCCGCCTCCTCGAAGCGCTGCGCCTCGCGCTTGATCGAGCGGACCTTGTCGACCCGCGCGTGCACGTGGCGGACGGTCGCGGCCCAGTCGACGACGGGCGTGCCGACGTCGACGCCGTAGTCGCCGGCGGTGCGGGCCTCGCGGACGATGCGCGCGGTCTTCGCGAGCACGCGGGTGGGCACGCAGCCGGTGTTGACGCAGGTGCCGCCGACGCGGCCGGCCTCGAGCACGACCACCTTCGCGCCGAGCTCGGCCGCGCGGAGGGCGGCGGCGGTGCCGGCCGGGCCCGCGCCGATCACGGCGACGTCGTACTCCTGCGGCGCGGTGGTGCCGGAGTCGGTGGCGGCGGTGGCGTTCTGGGTGCTGGCGGGCACGGCGGGGCCTCTCAGGTCGGTGCTCGGCGGAGCGGGCGGATGTCCCCGCATCCTGGCGCCCGCGCCCTCGGTTTCTCTGAGCGCCCGCGCAGGCTTGACAGGCGCGTTCAGCGCTCGGTGCTCGCGCCGTCAGGACCGCCGGGCGCGGAGGAGCAGCTCCCGGTGAGCGCGAAGGGCGCCCTGGGCCTCCGTCGCCGAGATCGGCCGCGCCGAGTAGCCCGCCTTGGTCTTCAGCGAGAGGAGCCGCTCCAGGTGCTTGGCCGCCTCCGGATCGGCGCGCCGGAGCAGCGCGACGGCCTCGGCGTGCGAGCCGGTGGGCGAGTAGCGCCCGAGGCGGCGGATGCAGATCACGTCGCTCGCGGCGATCCCCGCGTGCACGGCCATCGTCGTGAAGGCGTCGGTGCTCTCGATGGTGCCGTCCGAGCCGACGAAGACCGCTGCGGCGTCGGCGAACTCCTCCGCCTTGGAGAGCCGACCCGCGGCGACGGCCAGGTCGGCGTCGCGGTCCGCGGTCATCGCGCGCCCACGAGCCGGCGGAAGGCGAGGGGCGAGCCGATCAGGGGGATGCCCTCGTCGACGATGGACCGGAGCACCGGCTCGTCCGCGGCGGCGTCGCGCAGCTCGCCCTCGGACATCTCGAGGACGCGCGGGTCGTTCCCGGTCCAGGCCTTCGCGTCGCGCACGAGGGCGGACACCTGCTCGTGCCAGGCGTCCGTCGGTGCCGCGGGCTGCTGGAGGAAGAGATCGAGGTCGCTGCCCGCCCGCATCTCCCCACGGGCGGCGGAGCCGAACATCGCCGCGTAGCCCGGCTGGGGCGCCCAGCCCTCGAGGGTCGAGACGAGACGCTCGTGCAGCGTCTCGTCGAGGCGCGCGAGCTCCATGATCGCGCCGGCGGCCAGATGGGAGCGATTGAGCCGGTAGATGGTCGTCCTGCCGACCGCCTGGCTCGTGACGATGCCCTCCTCGACGAGGCGGGTGAGCGTGCGGCGGATGCCCTCGAGGGAGCGGCCGCCGATCCGTGCGCGCAGCTCGCCGACGGTGAACCAGTCGTCGGCGCGCGCCAGAACGGTCAGCACGTCGCCGTCGACGGTCGGCGTCACGACGGCGAGTGGGCTCTGCGTCCGCATGCGGTGCTCCTCACTCAGAAAGGTTGGTGATCACCAATAATAATACGCGTGCGGCGCTACTGCGATCTTCGGCGCAGAAGTGGCGCCGCTCACGCCTCCGGGCCCGGCGTGGCGACGAGTTGGAAGCCGCCCTCGACGGAGCCGTCGGGGCGGAGGGTGACGCGCGTGTAGACCGGGGTGTCGTTGCCGGTCGCCGTGCCGACGACGTCGAGGGCGTCGCCGGCGAAGAAGGCCTCGAGGCCGGTGCAGCCCGCCGAGAGCGAGCCGTCGGGGCGCTCGAGGGCGAGGCAGATCCGGGTGGCGTCGGGCGCCGTGAGCAGCAGCCGGTCGTCCTGGGCGGTCTCGAAGGTGGGGCTGTAGACCTCGGCTCCGCCGGAGATCAGCGATAGGCCCGGGGGGACATCGGTTGTCGCCGCCCAGCCCTCGACGAGCGCGGCGAAGCGGTCGGCGGCGTCCGGAGTCGGCGTGGGGGAGGCGATGGTCGAGACCGGATCGGGCGTCGCCGCGCCGATGACGGAGGCGGTGGCCGCGCCGACCACGAGCCCGCCGACGAGCAGCCCGGCGCCGAGGAGGACGAGGCGCGACCGGGCGGGGGGCGCGGCGGGCGAGGGTTCGCCGGCCGTCCGCGCGGGTCCGGCGCCTCGCGGGCCGGGCTGCGCCTCCGGGGCAGCGGCGGTCGGGAGCCGACGCTGCGCTTCGGCTTGCAGTGCTTCGGCGCGCTGCGCCTCTATCCGCTGCGCCTCGACCCGCAGCGCTTCGGCCCGCAGCGCTTCGGCCCGCAGCGCCTCGTCGCGGTCGTCCCCGGTCGGGCGGGCGTAGAGCGCGCGCTCGAGATCCTGGCGCTCGTCGTCCTCGTCCTGCACGCCGTCAGTATGCCGGAGGGTCGCGAGGCCGGCGGGTCGATCGGCGGCTCAGGGCCCCATCGTCCCGGTGCCGGGCGTCCCGTCCACCCGCAGGTACTGCAGGCGCACGACTCCGCGCGGCGAGGTGACGGCCGGCCCGTCGAGCCGCAGGTTCGTGGGCACGGCACCGCCGCCGAAGACCGGCTTGCCGGAGCCGAGCAGGATCGGGTGCAGCCACAGGGTGAGCCGGTCGAAGAGCTGCTCGGCGAGCAGCGTCTGCACCAGGTCGAGGCTGCCGATCACGTGCACGGCGGAGTGGCGCTCGCGCACCTCGCGGACGGCGGCGGGCAGGTCGGCGCCGAGCTGCACCGAGCCGGACCAGGGGAGTGGCGGGGTGCCGCGGGAGGCGACGTACTTCGGGATCCGGTTGAACAGCTCCGCGATCGGCCCCTGCTGCTGCGGCCAGTAGCCCGCGAAGATCTCGTAGGTGCGCCGTCCGAGCAGCAGGGCGTCCATGCCGGCCATCCCGTCCAGGACCTGCTCGCCGACCGCCTCGTCGACCAGCGGCGCCTGCCAGCCGCCGAACGCGAAGCCGCCGCCAGGGTCCTCCTCCGGTCCGCCGGGCGCCTGCGCGACCCCGTCGACGGTGCTGAACAGATCGATGTCGAGGGTTCCCACGGTGCGCTCCTCTGCGTCGGCGGCTGTGGCCCACGGTCCCACTCGAGCGGGGGCGGGGCAAGAGGCCGCCGCGTCATCGCGGCCTCGGCCGCGTCACGTGTCCGGGGACACCGGCGCAACGGCAAGGAGTCCCCCGTTAGGGTGACACTCCGTCGATCCGCGCCCGGATCCCCGGCAGATCCGCGCCGGGCCGGCGATCGCGCCCTGTACTCCTGCTCAGGCCCGGGGCTACGGTTCGACTCCACTCACCTCGGGTGTCACGAGCCCACGCTGTCGTGGGCGGATCGCTGCGCAACGATGCCGCACGGAACTCCTTCCCACGTTCGACGAGACCGGGCCCGTTGGAAGGTGGGGATCGCAGCGTCGACCGGGATCCTGCTCCTGTCCGCGGGGCTCCTCTCCGCGACCGCCGCCCAGGCGGCGACGGCGCCGACGCTCGGGAGGGCGGGGAACTTCTCGGTCCTCGGCGGCTCGACCGTCACCAACACCGGCGACACGCTCCTGCCGCTCGACCTCGGCGTGAGTCCCGGCACCGCGATCACCGGCTTCCCGCCCGGCGAGGTGCTCGGCGCGACCCACGCCGCGGACGCCGACGCGATCGGCGCGCAGTCCGACCTGGTCAAGGCCTACGACCAGCTGACCTCGCAGGCCACCACCGAGTCCGTCGCCGGCGACCTCGTCGGCCGCACCTTCACTCCCGGCGTCTACACCGCCTCCGGCCCGATCGACGTCACGGGCACCGTGACCCTCGACGCCGAGGGCGCGAACGGCGCCGTCTTCGTCTTCAAGGCCGCCTCGACGCTCATCACGGGCTCCGGGAGCCGGATCGAGCTGATCAACGGCGCGCAGGCCTGCAACGTCTTCTGGCAGGTCGGCAGCTCCGCGACCCTCGGCACCTCCTCCGACTTCGCGGGCTCGATCCTCGCGCTGACCTCGATCACCGTGACCAACGCGGTCACCGTCGACGGCCGCGCCCTCGCCCGCAACGGCGCCGTGACCCTCGACGACGACACCTTCGTCTCGTCCTCCTGCACCCCGGCGACCACCGCCCCGCCGACCACCGCGCCGACCACGGCACCGCCGACGACGCCGCCGACGACCCCGCCCACGACGCCGCCGACGACCCCGCCCACGACCCCGCCGACGACGCCGCCCACGACTCCGCCGACCACGCCGCCGACCACGCCGCCGACCACGCCGCCGACGACCCCGCCGACCACGCCGCCGACGACCCCGCCGACCACGCCGCCGACGACCCCGCCGACGACGCCGCCGACGACCCCGCCGACGACCCCGCCGACGACTCCTCCGACGACTCCTCCGACGACTCCTCCGACGATTCCGCCGACGACGCCTCCGACGACGCCTCCGACGACGCCTCCGACGACTCCGCCGACGACTCCTCCGACGACTCCTCCGACGATTCCGCCGACGACTCCGCCGACGACGCCTCCGACGACGCCTCCGACGACGCCTCCGACGACGCCGCCCACGACTCCTCCGACGACTCCTCCGACGATTCCGCCGACGACTCCGCCGACGATTCCGCCGACGACTCCGCCGACGACGCCGCCCACGACTCCGCCGACGACGCCGCCCACGACGCCTCCCACGACGCCGCCGACCACCCCGCCGACGATTCCGCCGACGACTCCGCCGACGACGCCGCCCACGACGCCGCCGACGACTCCGCCGACGACGCCGCCCACGACGCCGCCGACAACGCCTCCGACCACGCCGCCCACGACTCCGCCGACCACGCCGCCCACGACTCCGCCGACCACCCCGCCGACGACCCCGCCGACGACGCCTCCGACGACGCCTCCGACGACGCCTCCGACGACGCCTCCGACGACGCCTCCGACGACGCCTCCGACGACGCCTCCGACGACGCCTCCGACGACGCCTCCGACGACGCCTCCGACGACGCCTCCGACGACGCCTCCGACGACGCCTCCGACGACGCCTCCGACGACGCCTCCGACGACGCCTCCGACGACGCCTCCGACGACTCCGCCGACGACCCCGCCGACGACGCCTCCGACGACGCCGCCCACGACGCCTCCCACGACGCCGCCCACGACGCCTCCAACGACGCCGCCCACGACGCCGCCGACGACTCCGCCGCCCACGACGCCTCCGACGACGCCGCCGACGACGCCGCCCGTGGTGACGCCGACCCCGACACCCACACCCACCCCGACGCCCACGCCCACGCCCACGCCCACGGTCCAGCCCACGCCCCGGGCCTCCACCCCGCCGGTGATCCCGGCGAAGTCCGGGACGCCGCCGACCAGCGGACTCGCCTCGACCGGAGTCGAGACCGGTGCCGGTCTGTCGCTCGCGTTCCTCGCCCTGGGCGGCGGCGCACTGCTGCTGCTCCAGCAGCGACGAGCACGACGCCGCAACCGCAGCTGATCACCGCGACGCGGCGCTGCCGCTGAGAGGGGGAGCCGGGCCTCCCCCTTCCGGCCGGCGGGTGCCGTGGTGACAGCACTGCGGCACCCGCAGAACACAGGCTGAGAGCGCCGGATCCCTGACTGACAGGGGGTCCGGCGCTCTCAGCCTTCTCTGCGCCGTGCGGCGCGCGCCCGGTTCAGCCGGACGGGTTCTCGACCGGGTCGCCCTCGGGGTCGGTCGCCGTCTCGGGGTCGACCTCGTCGGGCTCGACCGGCTGGGTGTCGGGGGTGCTCTTGTCCGTCATGGGATCCTCCTCGTTGCTCGTTCCGCGGTCGGTCCTGCTCCAGCGGGTGTTCGGATCGTGCGTCGGCCACGCTACGGTCCGCCCGGCCCGCCGTGACCCCCGTTGACGCGAGCGGGGGGAGCGTGAACGGGGCCGTTCCGCGCGTGTCCTGCGCAGAGTCCGCGAGCGCGCGTGGCAGTCCGCCGCCTCCTCCGCAAGGCCTGGCTGCACTTCGGCGCGATTCGTAGGGTGAGGGCTCCCGAGTCGAGGAGCAGGCGCGCCAGATGATCCGAACCACCGTCACCATCGAGGGCAAGACCTACGGACTCTCCCAGGGGACGGACGTCGACGATCTCAAGGAGTCCGCGACCCGCGCGACCCAGGCCGGCGGCGGACTCATCGACTTCGTCGTGGTCGGCAACCGGCAGGTCAGCGTGCTGATCTCCTCCGGCGTGCCGGTGATCTTCGAAGAGGTCCAGGTCCCCGACGACGACCGCGACACCGGCGACCTGCAGGAGCCGTGGGACGACATCGACTACCTCGACTGACCCCGAACCTCCGCCCGGACGCCTCCCGAGGGAGCGCCGCCCGCGCGGTCTCAGACGCCTGAGGGGCGCCGCCGGCTGGACCCGGCGTCCCTCGGGCTCCTTCCCTTCTGCTCCTTCCCTCCCGCACCCGCCGCTGCGATCCGCGTGTCAGAGGGCGGTGTTCTCGGCGTCCTCCGCGCCGGCGTCGGCGAGCTCGCCCGCGACGAGGATCGCCGCTGCACTGCCGAGGGCCGAGCGCACCTGCTCGGCGCTGATCTCGAGGAGGTCGGCGATCACCGCGATCTCGTGCCCGCCGGTGTGGCGCAGCAGCCAGCAGTGGCGCTCGAGGGCGGGCAGGCCGTGCAGGCGGCGGTGGAACGCGGAGCGGAGCAGGTCGTCCTCGCGGAGCCCGACCGGAGCGGACGCCGGAACGAGCGCGGCGCGGCGGCCGACGCTGTGACGGCCGATCTCCGTCCGTGCGATCTCGAGGGCCGACTGCTCGTCGACGACCCGCGGTGATCCCGAGCGGAGGGTGACCGCGGCCTGGTGCAGGGCGGCGGTGGCCATCGACTCCGAGAGCGTGAGCCGGTAGGCGTAGGCGTAGAGGCCGGCGGTGCGGTTCAGCGCGGGGGACTGCGCCTTCTCCGCTCTCGTGGGCTGGGCTATCGCGGGCAGGGCCGTCGCGGGCAGGGCCGTCGCGGGCAGGGCGTTCGCGCTCACGGGTCTCTCCTCGTCTCTGCGCGGCCGGGGCGGGCTCGCGTCGAAGCCGATGCTAGAGGTGTCGAGAACGATCGTTCTACCCTTGACATTCTCAGACGATTATCGATACATACGCATCCTTGCCCTCCGTCACTCGCGTGCGGAGAGGATGCAGAACTCGTTCCCCTCCGGATCCGCGAGCACCACCCACGACTGCTCGCCCTGGCCGACGTCGATCCGGGTGGCGCCCAGCGCGATCAGCCGGTCGACCTCCGCGGCCTGATCGTCGGGCACGAAATCGAGGTGCAGGCGGTTCTTCACGGTCTTCCGCTCCGGGACGTCGAGGAAGAGGAGGCTCGGGCCGCGGCCGGATGCGGGCAGCAGCTCGATCCCCTCGTCGTCCTCGTCGACGATGTCCCAGCCGAGCGCCTCCTGCCACCAGTGCCCCAGGGCGCGGAAGTCGGTGCAGTCGACGATGATCTCTTCGAAGCTCAGGCTCATGCCGCCGACGCTAATCGGCGTCCGCGGTGTCGCGGAAGGGGTCGCGGAGATCGGTGGAGAGAGCCCCGCACTCGGCACCTGGGGAGGAGCCCGTGCCGAAGCGGCACGACGGCTGGCTCCGGAGCGCGCGGTCCGGCATCCTCGAGCGGAGCCGGACGCACGCGCCGCGCTCGCCGGAGGGAACGACATGAGCAGCGAGCACGAGCACGAGCACGACACCGAGCCCGGCAGCGCCCGCGAGCACTGGGAGGCGCGCTACTCCGACTCCGACCGCGTCTGGTCGGGCCGGCCGAACGCGACACTCGTCGAGCTCGTCGGCGACGTCACCCCCGGCCGCGCCCTCGACCTGGGCTGCGGCGAGGGCGGCGACGTCCTCTGGCTGGCGGCGCAGGGCTGGACCGTCACCGGCCTCGACCTCTCCGAGACCGCGCTCGAGCGCGCCCGGGCCGAGGCGCTCGCCCGGGGTCTCGTGATCGACGTCCGCCAGGCGGATCTCAGCGCCGACTGGCCGGTCGAGGGCGTCTTCGACCTGGTCGCGTCGAGCTTCCTGCACTCGATGGTGGAGCTGCCGCGGATTCCCATCCTGCGCCGTGCCGCCGATCTCGTGGCGCCCGGCGGCGTCCTCGCGGTCGTCTCGCATGCCGCTGCGCCGCCCTGGTCCGCGCACTCGCACCGGCACGAGGGCGGGCCCGTCCTCGCCTCGCCGGAGGAGGAGCTCGCCGCCCTCGCCCTCGATCCGGCGGAGTGGACGCCCCGGCTCGTCGAGACCCGCGAGCGGACGGCGACCGGACCCGACGGCGAGGACACGGTCCTCCTGGACGGGGTCCTCCTCCTCGAGCGCGCTGCGCCTGCACGCTGAGGCGCCCGCGCCGCCGCCGTCGCTCCTCCACAGGAGCTCTTTCGCGGAGTTGTCTTAGGGATGCTCAAGACGGCAAAGCGGGTGTCGGCGGTCCCTGCTTCGATACTCGTATGGATGAGATCAGCGACGCGAGCAGCGCGGAGGAACCGAACGGGCCGGTCGCCGCGGTCGGCGCGGTGCTCGGCGTCGCCGCCGATCTCGGTGTCACGTCGGCGCGGTTCCTGCTCACGCGGGCCGAGGCCGTGCATCTGGCGTACCGCACGGCGCTCACCGCTCCCGAGGAGTTCGCGCGGGGCGGCGGCCTCTCCCGGAGCGAGGCGAGCAGCCTCGTCGAGCGGTCGATCCGGGCGCAGTTCGCGGTCGCGCTGCGCCTGTCGGAGCGGGCGGCGTCGAAGGTGATCGATCACGCGATCCTGCTGGTCGAGGAGCTGCCGTGCACCCGCGCCGCGGTGGCGGAGGGACGCCTCCTCTGGGAGTCGAGCGAGGTGATCTGCGCGATCGCCGCGACCCTGCCCGCCGCCTCTCGCGCCGCCTTCGACGAGCGCGCCGCAGGCGTCGCGCCGGACGTGACGCCGACGCAACTGAGGCGGATCGTCGCCCGGCTCCGCGACGAGCTGCACGAGGAGCCGTTCGCTCAGCGCCACGCCCGCGCCCGCCAGGACCGCGCCGTGTGGATCTCGCCCGAGATCGACGGGATGGCGACTCTCTGCGCGCTCCTCCCCGCACCGGACGCGATGGGCGTCGGGGATCGTCTCGACCGCATCGCCCGCTCCCTCCGGGAGGGCGGCGACGAGCGCACGCTGGCTCAGCTGAAGGCCGATGCCCTCACCGATCTGCTGCGCGACGGCGACATCGCCGGGACGACACCCGCGAGCGACGGTCCTCAGGTGTCCGAGTCGTACGTCCCCGGGATCCGAGCCGAGGTGCGGCTCACCCTCGCCGCGTCGACCGCCGCGGGACTCGACGACGCACCAGCCGATCTCGACGGCTACGGCCTCATCCCGGCCGACCTCGCCCGCGCGCTGGTCGAGACCGGCGCCTCCTTCACCCGCGTCCTCACGGATCCGGACACCCGCGCGGTCGTCTCCGTCGGCCGCACCTGCCGGGTCCCGCCCCCGCAGATGCGCCTGCATCTGCAGCTCCGAGACCAGACCTGCCGCTTCCCGGGCTGCACCCGCAGCGCCTCGAGGTCGGAGGCGGACCACACGATCGAGTGGCGCAACGGCGGCGAGACCGCCCTGGAGAACCTCGTCTCCCTCTGCACATCGCACCACCACGTGCGCCACGGCGACCGCTGGACCTACGTCCCCCTCCCCGACGGCGGCATCGTCTGGACCACCCCGACCGGCCGCACCGTTACGATCCGCCCGCCCGCCCTGGCCGGGGCGCCGCCGGGCCCCCGCTTCGAGGACGTCCCGCCCCCGTTCTGACGCGCGGGTCTCGATACGCGCTGCGCGCTACTCGACCAGCATGCTCCGCTCCGCGGACACCGGGCTGGAGCGATCCATGCTGATCGAGTAGCCCTCGCAGAGGGCGTATCGAGATCCACCGTTCTGCAGAGGGCGGGTCTCGATACGCGCTTCGCGCTACTCGACCAGCATGGGTGATTCATGCTGATCGAGTAGCCCTCGGAGAGGGCGTATCGAGACCCACCGTCCTGCAGAACGCTGGCTACCGTGGTCTCCGTACCCCGCACCCTCCAGGAGGCACCGTTGCCGCTCGATCCCTACCTCGCCGCCCGCCTGCCGCTGCTCGACGGCGTCGCCTACCCGCTCGACGCGGCGCAGGCGGCGAAGGTCGCCGAGTTCGAGGAGGACCCCGGCCCGTGGTCGCTCCCCACGGGCGTCACCGTCTCCGACGCGGCGATCGACGGCCCGCACGGCCCGATCCCGCTCCGGATCTACGCGCCCGCAGAGCCCGCTGCCTCCGCCCTGCTCTGGGTGCACGGCGGCGGCTTCCAGGCCGGCGACCTCGAGATGCGCGAGTCGCACGTCGTCTCCGCCGAGCTCGCCGCCCGCGCCGGCAGTCGCGTCGTCTCGGTCGGCTATCGCCTCGCGAGCGCCGAGGTCCGCTTCCCCGTCCCGCTCGACGACGTGCAGGCCGCCTGGCGCCACCTCCGCGCCCAGACCCCCGAGGCGCTGCCCGTCGCGATCGGCGGCGCCAGTGCCGGCGCCGCCCTGGCCCTCGCCGCGACGCTCCGCGAGCGCGACGCCGGCACCCGCCTCCCGGACCACGTGCTGCTCGCCTACCCGTTCGCGCACTTCCCGAACCCGGCGCTCGACGACGCCGTGATCCGCGAGCTGTTGCCGCTCCCGCCGCTGCTGCGCTTCCCGACCGCGGGCATCGAGGACATGGTCCGCATCTACGTCGGCCGACTCTCCGACCTGCCCCCGCACGCGCTCCCCGGCGCGGCGCCGCTGCACGGACTGCCGCCGACCTCGGTCCTCGTCAACGAGTTCGACGAGCTGCGCAGCTCGGCCGAGCTCCTGCTCCGCCAGCTCGCGGAGGCGGGCGTCGCCGCGACCGGCTACCTCGCGCAGGGCATGCCGCACGGCCACCTCAACCGGACGCCCGCGCTGCCCGAGGTCGACCGCTCGCTGGCCTTCTTCGCCGCTCAGCTGCGCGCGCTGACGCAGGACAGGCGGTGAGGTCCCCGAACCCGCCCTCGGCGCCCCGGCCAGCACATGGTGATGAGATGTCCTGTCTGCGCGGTCACCGGTCGTCGGTGCTGGGCTGTGAGTGATGGCCGGAGCCGTACGCTGCCCACCGCGTGACAGTGGGCCGGATTGACCGCCGGCCCGACGGTGTGTGCTCGCTCCGGTGCGCCTACCGACTCACCGCCCGACTGCGCCCCGCAGGGCGCTCCGGCTCACTCCTGCAGCAGATCGACCTCCCAGTTGGTGCGCTGGATCGCCGCGTCGAGGTCGCGCAGCTCACGCGCGAGCACGTCGGCCCGCGCGCGCAGCTCGCGCACCGGCAGCGCCGGCAGCCGCCGCAGCTCGCTGCGCAGCTGCCGGTAGCCGCGGTCGCCCGCCGCCGCGTCGGCCGCGCGCACGACGATGCTGTGCTGCGACCGGAGCGACTCGCGCCGGGCGAGCGCCGCGGTCAGCCGCACGCCGTCGGGCGTGGTCGCCGCCGTGTTCGTCAGATTGACCGCCGTGACCAGGCGCTCCAGCGCGTCCAGCGCGCGCAGGCACTCGGCCAGCAGCTCCGACGGGTCCTCCGTCGGCTCCTCGCCCTCCTGGTAGGAGGCGTTCGCGACGATCCGCGACTGGAGGGTCTCGATCCGCTTCTGCAGATCGGCCCGCTCGAGGAGTGCTTCGGCAAGCTTCATGCCCCCAGGCAACCACACGCGCGGCGTCCTCGCTGCCCGTCTAGGCTGCCGATCGTGCCGCTGCAGAATCACCCGGGAGACGTCGAGTTCCCCGTGCGCTCCCGCCTGCGCTACGCGCGTGCCGCGGACGCGCACCGGCGCGCCCCCGGCGGCGGGATCGGCCGCCGCGCCCTGCTGGTCACGGCCGTCGCCTCTCCGCTCGGGATCGTCGGCTTCGTGCTCGGCCTCGCGAGCGCGGACGGCAGCACCGGGCTGCCGATCTTCACCTTCGGCATCGGCCTCGTCCTCGGGCTGGCCCTCGCGTCGATCGCCTTCCAGATCCGCGACGCCGGAGCGCCCCGCCGGCAGCAGCTCGCCTACCGCGCCGAGGCGCGGACGCCCGCGCCGACCCTGCGCCAGCAGCAGCTGCTCGCCCTCGACGCCGTCAGCGACTTCTCCTTCGGCGGCTGGAACTCCTCGCTCGCCTTCCAGCCCACCTGGGCCGAGCTGCCCGCCGCGCTCCGCGCCCGCTTCGCCGACGGCGCCAAGGGCTCGCCCTGGCCGGAGCTGCCGATGCCCGCGCTCACCGAGCAGCGCGGCGCGCTCGACCGCGACTTCCGCATCGCCTCGGCAGAGGACGTCGAGCTGTTCGTCGCCGACGTCCTCGCCCGCGGTCCGCTGTCGACGCGCTTCGCCGAGGTCTCCGCCTCGGAGGACGCCGAGCGGATGCGCTCCCGCATCGCCGCCCTCACCGGCGAGAGCGAGTTCCACCTGCTCGAGCGCGCGCAGCCGGTCGGCGGCCGCCCGCCGGTGCTGCTGCTCGCCGGCGACGCCGAGCGTACGATCGGAGCGATCCGCTACGCCTACGTCGCCGGCTACCTGACCGCCGACCGCGCCTGGGAGCTGCTGGAGAGCATCGGCTCCCGCGTCTTCGCGCAGTACAGCGGCTGGGACGGCTACTGGCGCGACGCCGCCGTCGCGATCGCGTTCCGCACCGACTCGCTCAGCGCCGTGCAGCAGTACCACCGGCTGCGCGGCGAGCTGCTGGCCTCGGACTGGCCGGCGGCGAGCACGCCGTATCCGGAGAGCGCATCGTGACCGGGTCGCGTCACGATCGAGACGCCCACGATCCCGAAGTCCCGGACGACCGCGACCCCGCCCAGCAGGCGCTCGAGGCGATCCAGCGGATCAGCAGCGGAGGCGATCCCGCCGCCGCGGCCTTCGCGCTGTCGAACGCGTGGACCGACCGGCAGGTCGACCGGCTCAAGGCCTTCTGGCGGCGTTCGCGCCGGGACACCAGCGGCTCCTGACATCGGAGGCTCATAGGCGACGCAAAGGGTCCCGCCTGCCGCGCCGGTCACTCTGGGGTTCCCCGAGCCCCCGAGTGACAAGGATCCCCCGATGTCCCGCATCCCCGAGCCCGACCGCACCCCCGACGGCCTCCGCTACGAGGGCCGTGCCCTCGTCCGCCCCGACGACGAGGTCGTCGACCAGGGCCTCTCCTTCGACGTCGGCACCCTGCTGAGCCGCCGGATGTTCGATCGCCGCCGCGTGCTCGGCCTGATCGGGGTCGGCGCCGCCACCACGGCGCTGGCCGCGTGCTCGGCCGTCGCGGGCAGCGCCTCCGGAACCGCGACGAGCAGCGCGAGCAGCGGCGCCGCCGCGACCACCGGCGAGATCCCCGACGAGACCGCCGGCCCCTACCCCGGCGACGGCTCGAACGGCCCCGACGTGCTGAGCGACTCCGGCATCGTCCGCAGCGACATCCGCTCGAGCATCGACGGCGGCGCCACCGCGGTCGGCGTGCCGCTCGCCTTCACCCTGACGATCCTCGACACCGCGAACGGCGGCGTCCCGTTCGAGAACGCCGCCGTCTACGTCTGGCACTGCGACGCGTCCGGCGGCTACTCGATGTACTCCGACGGCATCACCGAGGAGACCTACCTCCGCGGCGTGCAGATCGCCGACGCGAACGGCGAGGTCGGCTACACCTCGATCTTCCCGGCCTGCTACTCCGGCCGCTGGCCGCACATCCACTTCGAGGTCTACCCCGACGTCGACTCGATCAGCGACTCCGGCAACGCGATCGCGACCTCGCAGCTGGCCGTCCCCGAGGACGCCTGCACCGCGGTCTACGCGCTCAGCGGCTACGAGGGCTCGAGCGAGAACCTCGCCCAGGTGAGCCTCGACGACGACAACGTCTTCGGCGACGACGGCGGCGAGCTGCAGCTGCCGACCGCGACCGGCGACGCCACCTCCGGCTACCGCTTCGCCCTCACGGTCCGCGTCGACACGACGACCGAGCCGACCGGCGGATCGGTGCCCTCGGGCGGCGGCGGCGCGGGCGGGGGACGTCCGCCCTCGGCCTGACGGCACTGGGCGTGCCAGGCTTGCCGCATGGCTGTCGAGGTGGGTGCGGATCTCGAGGTGTCCGCGCGCCTGACGATCCCCGCGTCCGAGCTGCAGTGGCGGTTCTCCCGCTCCTCCGGCCCGGGCGGGCAGCACGTCAACACCTCCGACAGCCGCGTGCAGCTCACCTGGAGCGTCGCGGAGTCGGCCGCGCTCACGGACGACCAGCGGGAGCGCCTCCTCCAGCGGCTCGCCCAGCGCCTGGTCTCCGGAGCGATCACCGTCACGGTCTCGCAGGAGCGCTCGCAGCTGCGCAACCGCGAGGTCGCCCTCACGACCCTCCGCGACCTCGTCGCCACCGCCCTCGCCCCGCCCGCCGCCCCGCGCCGGCCGACCCGCCCCACCCGCGGCTCCGGCCGCCGCCACCTCGCGAGCAAGCAGCAGCGCTCCGCCACCAAGCAGCAGCGCCGCCGCCCGACGGAGGACTGAGCACGCAGGACCGGCGCTAGAGCCGGTCGCTCCGCCACTCCGCCGCGAGCTCCTCGCCGCGGGCGAAGGCCTGCTCCTCGCGCTCGCGCAGCTCGACGCGGCGGATCTTGCCCGAGATGGTCTTGGGCAGCTCGTGGAACTCGATCCGGCGCACCCGCTCGAAGGAGGAGAGCAGCTCGTCGGTGTGCCGGAAGATCGCCGCGGCGGTCTCGGCGGTCGGCTCCCAGCCGTCCGCGAGCGCGACGTAGGCCTTGACCACGCTGTGCCGGGTCGGGTCGGGCGCCGGGACGACCGCGGACTCGGCGACGGCCGGGTGCTGCAGCAGCACGCTCTCGACCTCGAAGGGCGAGATCTTGAAGTCGGACGACTTGAAGATGTCGTCGGTGCGGCCGAGGAAGGTGATGGTGCCGTCGACGGCGCGGACGGCGACGTCGCCGGTGTGGAAGTAGCCATCGGCCCGCGCGCGCGAGGTGCGCTCGTCGTCGCCGTGGTAGCCGGACATCAGGTTGACCGGCTCGGTGGACAGGTCGAGGCAGATCTCGCCGGTGGAGGAGGACTCGCCGGTGACCGGGTCGATCAGCGCGATCGCGACGCCCGGCAGCGGCCGGCCCATCGCTCCGGAGACGACCTCGGCACCGGGCGGGTTGGCGATGATCGCCGTGGTCTCGGTCTGGCCGTAGCCGTCGCGGATGGTGAGGCCCCAGTCGCGCTCGACGGTCGCGATCACCTCGGGGTTCAGCGGCTCGCCGGCCGAGAGGATCTCGCTGAGCGCGCGCGGGCGGGCGCCGAGGTCGGACTGGATCAGCATCCGCCAGACCGTCGGCGGCGCGCAGAAGGTGGTGACGCCCGCGCGGTCCAGCTGCTCGCGCAGCGCGACCGGCGAGAACCGGGAGTAGTTGTAGACGAAGACCGTCGCCTCGGCGTTCCACGGCGCGAAGAAGCAGCTCCAGGCGTGCTTGCCCCAGCCCGGCGAGCTGATCGCCGAGTGCACGTCGCCCGGCTGCACGCCGAGCCAGTACATCGTGCTGAGGTGCCCGACCGGGTACGACTCGTGGGTGTGCACGACCATCTTCGGCTTCGAGGTGGTCCCCGAGGTGAAGTAGATCAGGCAGGCGTCGGTGCTGTCGACGACGACCCTCGGCGCGATGCCGGGGGCCTCGATCGAGTCGGCGTAGTCGAGCCAGCCCTCGGGCACGTCCGCCGCGCCGCCCACCGCGATCAGCCCGACGTCCTCCGTGAGGCCCTCGAACTTCGCGGTCTCGGTCGCGTCCGCGATCACGTGCGCGACCTCGCCGCGCTCGAGGCGGTCGGCCAGGTCGGCGGGGGAGAGGAGCGTCGTGGTGGGCAGGATGACCGCGCCGAGCTTCATGATCGCGAGCATCGACTCCCACAGCTCGAGCCGGTTGCCGAGCATGAGCATCACGTGGTCGCCCTGCTCGACGCCGACGGAGTGCAGCCAGGCGGCGACCTCGTCGGAGCGCCAGCGCATCTCGTCGAAGGAGACCTTCGTCTCCGAGCCGTCCTCCTCGACGATCCAGAGGGCGGTCCTCTCGTTGCCGATGGCGATCTCGTCGAACCAGTCGACGGCCCAGTTGAAGTGCGGGCCGATGTCCGGCCAGCGGAAGGCGTCCGTGGCGGCCGCCGCGTCGGTGCGGTGCTCGAGCAGGGTGTCGCGCGCGGCGCGGAGGCGCCCGGTGGGGTTCATCCGACCATCCTCTCGCGCCGCGGCGCCCAAGGGTGTGGGCGACTAGTACTTGATCGACTGCCCGCCGTCGATCGGCAGCACGACCGCGTTGATGTAGGAGGCGTCGTCCGAGAGCAGGAAGGCGACGACCGAGGCGATCTCGGCGGCCTCGCCGTAGCGCTTGGTCGGGTTCACCTGGATGAACTCCTCGGCGGCCTTCCGCGGGTTCTCGGCGTCGAGCTGCTTCATCGAGTTCTCGACCATCGGCGTCCAGATGGCGCCCGGGGCGATCGCGTTGATGCGGATGCCGTACTGCCCGTACTCGATGCCGGAGTTGCGGGTGAGGCCGACGACGCCGTGCTTCGCCGCCGCGTAGCCGGACTGGTTGCCGATGCCGGTGATGCCGCCGACGCTCGCGGTGTTGACGACCATGCCGGAGCCCTGCTCGCGCATCACCTTGAGTACCTTCTCGAGACCGAGGAACACGCCGCGGAGGTTGATCGCGACGACCTTGTCGAACTCGTCGGCGGTGAAGTCCTCGGTGCGGTTCTGGCGGCCCTCGATGCCGGCGTTGTTGAAGAAGCCGTCGATGCGGCCGAAGCGCGCGAGGGTCTGCGCGACGTAGTCGTCGACGTCGGACGCCTTCGACACGTCCGCGATCACGGTGAGCGACTCGGTGCCCTCGGGGAGCGCCTCGACGGTCGCGGCGAGACCCTGCTCGGAGACGTCGACGAGGGCGAGCTTCGCGCCCTCCGCGGCGAGGCGGACGGCGGTGGCGCGGCCGAGGCCGGAGCCGCCGCCGGTGATGAGGACGACGCGATCGGTGAAGCGGGTGCTGCTGATATCCATAGGTGCACTATATACCTAGTAGTACTCGGGAATCTGGGCGCGGGCTCCGCGGATCCGATGCCCGGAACCGCCGCGTCCGGTGCTCCGCGTCCCTGTTAACCGCCGCAGAGACCGTCCCGCTCGGCGGCCGCCTCGGGTAGACCGGAGGGACCGACACGACCGCCGACACGAGCAGGGGGAGCCGTGAAGAGCAGGAGAAGAACGATGACCACGGGGGCCGCCCTGGCCCTCACCGGGCTGGCGCTGGCCGCCTGCACCGCCCCGGCGGAGAGCGGAGCGGAGGCGACGCCGACCGTCTCGGAGGCGCCCGCGGCCTCCTCGACCGCCTCGGCCTCCGCCTCGCCGGGCGACCGCCCGATCGGACCCGTCCGGCTGCCCGAGGGGGCGACCGCCGCCGTCGAGTGGGTCGACGAGACCGGCGCCGTCGAGCCGCGGACCGTGCGCCTGACCGGCGAGCCGCTGCACGTGACCGTCTCGGTCGCCTGCGACACCGCCGACGCCGAGGTGACCGTCGAGGTCGAGGGCCTGATGACCACCGGCTCGTCCTGCGTCTACGACCCGGGCACCACCCGGACGACGAGCAACGGCGGCGGCAACACCGGCTCGATGGAGATCGCCGTCGACCAGGACGCGCGCATCACCGTGACGACCGACCCCGCCGACGCCCACTGGTCCGGCGCGGTCTCGACCGGCCCGCAGACCGTGCCGCTGGGCTGATCCAGAGGCGCCGGCTCGGCGCTAGCCCAGCGGCACGCCCAGGGCGGCCATGAACGGCACGGCGTCGACCGCCTCGCCGTCGACGCGGGTCTCGAAGTGCAGGTGGCAGCCGGTGGAGGCGCCGGTCGAGCCGCGGGTCGCGATGACCTCGCCCGCGACGACGGTGTCGCCGACGTCGACGAGCAGGTCGGTGTTGTGCGCGTAGCCGGTCTCGATGCCGCCGCCGTTGTCGAGCAGGATCCAGTTGCCGTAGCTGCCGGAGTAGGCCGCCTCCTCGACGGTGCCGCTCGCGGCCGCGAGGACCGGGGTCCCGCAGGCGCCGGCGAGGTCGGTGCCCTTGTGGAAGAGGTTCACGCCGGCGACCGGCTGGTCCGGGCGGGGGCCGTAGCTGCTGCTGATGTGGCCGGCGATCGGGAGCACCCAGGTGCCGGAGACCCCGGCGGCCGCGGCGGTCGACTCGCCCGCGCCGGCGGTGATCGCGTCGAGCGAGGCGGTGGGCACGAGGACCTCGGGCTTGGCCTCGGCGGCGAAGGCGTCGCGGGTGACACTCTGCTGCACGACGCCCGCGGCGACGAAGCTCTGCGGGCGGGCCGCGGCGACGGCGTTCGCGGTGTCGGTCGCGACGGCGGACTCCGGGGTGTCGCCGACGGCGAAGGCGGGCATCGTCGAGGTGACGGCCAGGCCGACCACGAAGGTCATCGCGGCGAAGGCGGACACGCGGCGCGTCGAGGGGCGGCGGACGGCGGTGCTCCGGGCCGTGCTGCGCGCGGCGGCGGTGCGGGCGGCGGCGGTGCGGGCGACGCTGCGCGCGGCGACCTGCTCGGCCTCGCGCTGCTCGCGCAGCTGCCGGCGGGTCGGGAGGGCCTGCGCGGTCGCGGCGGAGACGGGGGCCGGCGCGTGGTCGGAGTGGTGCATGCAGTCGTGGTTTCCGGGTCGTTCGCCGCGGGGGAACGGGGGCGCGGCAGGGCGGGTCGGGGCGGCGGAGCGCTCAGCAGGGCTCAGCAGGTGGTGCTCAGGGGGGTGTCAGCCGGGGCTCAGGGGACCGCGCGGCGACCCTCCAGAGTACCTGCGCAGCTCCGGAACGCCACTGGGAGAATGCCGAGTGGTGCACGGTATCGATGCCGCAGGCTCAGGCGAGCGCCTCCGCGCAGTGGCGGAGCAGGGCGTGCAGCTCGCGGATCCGCGCCCCGTCCAGCCCCGTCAGCATGCGCTCCTCGACCGCCCGGACGGCCGCGCTCGCCTCGCCCAGGAGCTCCTCGCCGGAGGCCGTGAGCCGGATCGGCAGTGCTCGGCCGCTCGGCGCCGTCTCGGCCCGGATGAGGTGGCCGTCGCGCTCGAGCGACTGCAGCAGCACGTGCATCGACTGCCGCGTGACGAACGCGCCCCGCGCCAGCTCGGAGCTGGACAGCCCCGGCCGGTGCGCCAGCAGCTCCAGGCAGGAGTAGGCGGTGACCGTGATCCCGAGCGGCCGCAGCGCCGCCTCCATCACGACGCGCAGGGCGCTCGACGCCTCCTTCAGCACGTAGCCGACGGAGGTGTCCAGCTCGATCCGTGCCGTGCTCTCGCCCTGTTGACTCATGTCAGTAGTCTGACATACGCTCCATGTAAGAAAACTGACACCCACCCCCGACGTAAGGCGCTCCCATGGCGATCACCGGCCCCGACTTCCTCTCCCTCCAGGTCCGCGACCTCGAGCGCTCCGCCGAGTTCTACGAGACCCGCCTCGGCCTCTCCCGCCGCCCCGGCCCGCCGCACGCCGTCGTCTTCGACACCGCGCCGATCCCGTTCGCCATCCGTGACGTGATCCCCGGCACCGAGCTCCCCGCCGAGCCCGGCCGCGGCGTCGCGCTCTGGCTGCACGCGACCGAGGTCGCCGCCCTGCACGACGACCTCGCCGCCGCCGGCGTCCCGATCACGTCGGCTCCCGCCGAGGGCCCCTTCGGCCTGACCTTCACCTTCGCCGACCCGGACGGCTACCTGATCACCCTCCACGACCGCGCCTGACGCGGCTGCGACTGCGAGACGCTAGGCGTCCGCGCCCGCCGGCTGCCAGAGCTGGAGGCGGTTGCCCTCGGGGTCGTGCAGGTCGGCGAAGCGGCCGTTGGGGTAGGTCTCGGGGTCGATCTCGACGGGGATGCCCGCGGCGCGGAGCTGGGCGACGAGCGCGTCGAGCGAGCGGACGCGGAGGTTCAGGGTCCAGCCGGCGGGGCCGAGCGGCTCGGAGCCGGCCGGCATCGGGGCGAGGACGGTGGTGCCGGCGTCCTGGCGCCAGGAGGGGGCGCCGTACTCCATCGGCACCTCGTCGATGCCGAGGTGCTCGGCGTACCAGCGCGCCAGCGCCGCCGGGTCGCGCGCGGCGAAGAAGAAGCCGCCGATGCCCGTGACCCGCTCGCGCGACACGATCAGTACCGGCCGCTCGTGAAGACCAGCAGGGCGATCAGGCCGGCGACGGTCGCGGCGACGCCGGAGCCGAGGCGCCACCACATCCAGCGGTCGCGCTTGGGGCCGCGCATCGGGCGGCGCAGGGCGTTCCGGCCGTGATAGCCGCCGGGGTTCGGAGTGAAGACCATGACTCCAGCCTGCCTCACCAGGCTCGCCGGGTCACGGCCTCAGGCACTCCACTCGCTGTCGTCCCGCCAGGGCGCGAGGTCGACCTCGTTGCCCTCCGGGTCGGCGAGGGTCCACCACTCCGGCGCGTTCGAGTCGTCGACGACGCGGCCGCCGGCGGCGAGGGCCGCGGCGAGGCGGGCGTCGACGACGTCGCGCGGCAGGTAGAGGTCGAGGTGGATCGTGTTGCGCTCGGGGCGCGGGCCCTCGATCCGCTGGATCCAGAGGTTCGGGCCGAGGGCGCGCGGATCGGCGAGGTCGGCGTCCTCGACGGGGGCGTAGCCGAGCACGGCCCGCCAGAAGGCGCGGACCGCGGCGACGTCGACGGCGTCGATCGCGATCTGCAGGCTCTGCACCGCGGCCGGCTCGGCGGGGAGGCCGAGCGCGCGGGCGGCGGCCGAGATCTCGCGGGCGAGGGCCAGGTCGCGCTCGCTGATGTCGCCGACGTCGTGGCTGATCAGGCGCACGCCGACGCCGCCGTAGCGCAGATCGACGTCGGGGTGGTGGCCGGCCTGCTCGGCGAGGGCGGCGATCGCGGCGACCAGGGCGGCGCCCGCGGCGAAGGAGTCGGCCCCGCGATCGCCGGTGCGGAAGTAGGCGCGGGCGCCGTCGCCGACGACCCGCCAGTCGGCGGTGCCGGGGGCGGCGCGGAAGTCGCGCGGGGAGATCGCATCGGTCATGCGGCAGTTGTACTCCCCGGCCGGCCGTTCTGCCCAGGCCCGGCTGCCCAGGCCCCGTGCGGTGCCCGCTCGCTACGGTGGACCCACGACCGATCGGGTCGACGAGTGTGAGGAGCCGGCATGGCGCAGAAGAAGAAGTCCGATTCGAAGAAGTCGTCGCAGAAGACCGACGACAAGGCCGCGCAGAAGCGCGCGAAGAAGGCCCTGGCGAAGGCGGAGAAGTCGGTCCGCGCGGCCCACGACGCCGTGCGCGACTCCAGCAAGAAGCTGCGCAAGAAGGCCCGCAAGCTCGCCGAGCAGACCGACACGCTCAAGCGCCGGCAGGAGAAGGCGGCGAAGAAGGCCGCCCAGGCCGAGAAGCGCAGCGCGCCCTCCGCGCCCAAGCACGTGGTCGAGCGCGAGCACATCGCCGTCGGCGCGGCCGACCCGTCGGTCACGCCCGACTTCACGCCGCCGCTGCCGAGCGCGGCGCACGACGAGCAGGACCAGGAGCAGGACAAGGCTCCCGAGGAGCAGGCCGAGCAGCAGCCCGAGCAGCAGCCCGACGCCGACCCGGAGCACGTGCCGGACCTCACGCTGCCGCTGCCGCACTCCTCGAACTGAGCGGGCCCCGCGGGACGCCCCTACCCTGAGAAACTGCACAGGGTAGCCCGGCGCGCCGCTCGGAGAGGTGAACAGCCGGTGAACGCCCCGGCGAACCCTTCCGAGCGGCTTGCGCGGGCGAGAGGATCTCCTCCGTGGATCCCTTCATCCTTCTCGCGCTCGTCATCGTCACCGCTCTGGCGTTCGATTTCACCAACGGCTTCCACGACACGGCGAACGCGATGGCCACGTCCATCGCGACCGGCGCGTTGAAGCCGAAGGTGGCCGTCACGCTCTCCGCCGTCCTCAATCTGGTCGGCGCGTTCCTCAGCATCGAGGTGGCGCTGACCGTCACCAACGCGGTCGTCAAGATCCAGGACTCCACCGGCGCGCCCGACCCGGCGCTGCTCGAGGGCGGCGGCTCGGCGCTCCTGCTGATCGTGCTCGCCGGCCTCATCGGCGGCATCGTCTGGAACCTCCTCACCTGGCTGCTCGGTCTGCCCTCCAGCTCGTCGCACGCCCTCTTCGGCGGCCTGATCGGCTCGGCGCTCGCAGGCCTCGGCCTCAACGGCGTCAACTGGGCCGGCGACGGCTCGAAGCTCGACGGCGTCGTCGGCAAGGTGATCCTGCCCGCGCTGATGTCCCCGGTGCTCGCCGGCGCGGTCGCCGCGATCGGCACCTGGCTCGTCTTCCGTGTGATCGGCAACCTCGCCGACCGCCGCATCCACCGCGGCTTCCGGATCGGCCAGATCGGCAGCGCCTCGCTCGTCTCGCTCGCGCACGGCACCAACGACGCGCAGAAGACCATGGGCGTCATCACCCTCGCGCTGATCGCCGCGGGCGGCTGGAGCGACACCGAGTCCGTCCCGTTCTGGGTCAAGCTCAGCTGCGCGCTCGCCATCTCGCTCGGCACCTACATCGGCGGCTGGCGCATCATCCGCACCGTCGGCAAGGGCCTCGTCGAGATCGACACCCCGCAGGGCATGGCCGCCGAGAGCGCCTCCGCCGCGGTCATCCTCGCCTCCAGCCACCTCGGCTTCGCCCTCTCGACCACGCACGTCGCGACCGGCTCGATCCTCGGCTCCGGCGTCGGCCGCCCCGGCGCGCAGGTCCGCTGGCGCGTCGCGCTCCGGATGGTGATCGCCTGGGTGATCACGCTCCCGGCCGCAGCGCTGATGGGCGCCGTGATGTGGTGGATCGGCCACCTGGTCGGCGGGGCCGCCGGCGGCATCCTGATGACCGCGATCCTCGTCGCCGTCGCCGTCTTCATCTACGTCCGCTCGCGCCGCGACAGCATCGGCGCGCACAACGTCAACGACGAGTGGTCGGACGCGGGCACCGCGGCGAAGCAGACCGCCGGCGTCTAGCCCGGATCCCTCCGTACCGACTCGAAAGGACCGACCCGTGCTCTCCCTCTTCTTCACTGCCGCCGGCCAGGTGGCGCTCATCGCCGTGCTCCTCGGCGCGGGCCTGCCCGTGCTCTTCGCCGTCGGCGTCCGCTCGTTCGCCCTCGCCGGCGGTGACGGAGCCACCGGAACCGCGGCCTCGACCTCGCAGGCTCCCGGCCTCCCCGCGCCGCTGCTGCGCGCACTCGGCGTGCTCTGCTTCGTGATCGTGGTCGCCGCCGTGGCGGTGGGCCTGAGCATCATCATCGCGACCGGCCTCGGCCAGGCCGTGAGCTTCGAGCACGTCTTCCCGACGTTCGTCCCCAAGGGCTGAGCATGGCGGCGACCGACCCGGCGGCGACCGACCCGGCGGCGTCCGATGCGGCGGCTCCCGCTCAGGCGGACGGCGTCGTCGCGCGGGTGGTCAGCTGGCTCCGTGCGGGCTACCCGACCGGGGTGCCCGAGACCGACTACCTGCCGTTGCTGGGCATCCTCCAGCGCAGCCTCACCCGTGACGAGCTGGAGCAGGTCGTCCGCGAGCTGCTCTCCGACGCCGTCCGCGCCGATGCGGCCGGCGAGGAGCTCTCGGCGGCCCGGATGCGCGCGCGCATCGAGGAGACGCTCCTCGGACCCGCGCTGCCCGAGGACCTCGTCCGGGTCTCGGCGCGGCTCGCGAGCGCGGGCTGGCCGCTGGCCCGCCCGGAGGAGCTCGCCGAGCCGGAGCGCCCGGCCTCGGAGCGCGCCGGACTCGTCACGCGCGTCGTCCGCTGGCTGCGCGCGGGCTACCCCGCGGGGCTGCCCGAGCAGGACTTCGTGCCGCTGATCGCGCTGCTGCGCCGCCGGCTCTCCGACGAGGAGGTCGCCGAGGTCGCGACCCGCCTGGCCGCCGAGGGCGGGCTGCCGGCCAGCCGCGTCGACGTCGGCACGGCGATCGCCGCGGTCACCTCGGAGCTGCCGTCGGACGCCGACATCGAGCGGGTCCGGCTCTCGCTGGCCGAGCACGACCGGCCGGAGGAGTTCGCGAGCTGAGCGCGCCGGTGCAGCCGGCTCAGGCCAGCAGCACGCGCTCCGGGTAGGGGTCGTGGCTGAAGCACAGCGTGATCCCCGCCTCCTCGAGGCGCTCCAGCTCGAGCGACGTGCGGTGGTGCGCCTCCGCGTCGTGGCTGATCAGCCGGGGGAGGAAGCGCAGCCGGTCCGACCAGGTCAGGAACTCGCGGCCCCAGGCCGCGTCGCCGGCCAGCAGCACGCGGCCCTCGACCAGCGCGCCGAGGTGGCCGCTCGCGTGCCCGGGCAGCGGGGGGATCACGAAGCGGCCGTCGCCGAAGAGGTCGTAGCCGGAGACGCCGCTGGGAGTGGTCGCCACCGGCTGGTCGTCGACGAGGGTCGCCGTGTCCACCCGGGTCGGGATCAGCGCCGCGAAGACGCCGTCGGTGATCCGGCTCCGCTCGATCGTCTCGAGCTGGCCGCGCGAGAGCACGAGCGTCGCGTCCGGGAACCAGCGCAGGCCCCCGACGTGGTCGGGGTGCAGGTGCGAGAGCACGACCGTGTCGATGTCGGACGGCGCGAGGCCGACGGCCGCGAGCCGCCGGTCGATCGTCTCCTCGGCGCCGACGCGGGCCGGCAGGATCCGCCGGTAGAGCGCGCCGACGGCGCCCGTTCCGCGCAGGGTCGGCGGGTAGCCGGTGTCGAAGAGCACGCGCCGGCCGCTCGGGTGCGTGTAGAGGAAGGCGGCGGAGGGGAAGGTGCGGCGCGCGGGGCTCCCGCCGCGGAAGACGCGGGAGAGCGGGAAGCTCGTCTCGCCGCAGGCGAAGACCTGGAGGGCCGGCCCGTGCTCACTCATGCAGTCCTCCGGTAGTGCTCGCCGACCCTCCGCAGGCCCTCCGCGAGCGGCACCCGCGGTGCGTAGCCGAGCTCGGCGCGCGCCCGGGAGATGTCGAGGGTCTGCGCGTAGGCGAGGGTGGCGACCGTGTAGCGGGTGAACGGCGGCTCGGCACCGCCGGGGAGCACCGCGTACACCCGCTCGAGGACGGCCGCGAGCGCGCTGAGCACCCGCAGGTCCACCGTGAGGTAGCGCGGCTCCTCGCCCATCGCGGCGAAGAAGCGGTCGAGCAGCTCGCCGAGCGGGGCCGGCTCGCCGTTGGTGATGTTGTAGACACCACCGTTCGCCACCGGGGCGTCCGCGGCGAGGCGGAGCGCGAGGGCCGCGTTCTCGACGCAGGTGATGTCGACCGGGTTCCGGCCGCCGTCGAAGAGCGGGACGCCGCGGCGCCGGCTCGCGGCGACGAAGCGCGGGATGAGGCTCGGGTCGCCGACGCCAATCAGCCCGCGCGGTCGCAGGATCACCAGCTCCGGGATCCGCCCGGCGGCGTGCGCCTCCTGCAGCAGCCGCTCGGCGGCGATCTTGCTGCGGATGTAGAGGCTCATCCGGCTGCGGTGGTCGACGTCCTCCTCGCGGATGCCGAGCCGGTGGCGCCGGGCCGAGTAGATGCTCGGCGAGGAGACGAAGACGAGGCGGCGGATCCCGCAGCGCTCCGCGAGGTCGATCATCGCCGCGGTGCCGGCGACGTTCGCCGCGTGGAACTCGCGCCAGCGGCCCCACGGGCTGGAGAGGGCGGCGGCGTGCACGAGCACGTCGGCGCGGACGTCCTGCGTCGCGAGCTCGGCGAGGTCGGCCGCGATCGTCTCGGCGCCCGTCGCGCGCAGGCGGGCGAGCGCGTCGGCGTTCCGGCCGGTCGCGATGACCTCGTCGCCCGCGGCCAGGAACTCGGCGACCGCGTGGCCGCCGAGGAAGCCGGTCGCCCCGGTGATCAGGACGCGGCGGGGCCCGGGCTGCTCAGCGGACTCCCGCGCGTCAGCGGACTCCCGCGCGTCAGCGGACTCCCGGGCGTCAGCGGACATCGACGACCTCCGCGGCGCCCGCGCGGCCCCAGCGCTTGCGGCCCCAGTACCAGAGCAGGATCCCGAGGTAGCCGAGCGCCTTGCCCTTGCGGATCGACATCCGCACCACGGCCTTCCGGTCGAGCCGCGCCTGCGCCCGCGGGATCACCCGGCAGACCTTCAGGTGCAGCTCCAGGTCCTCGTCGGTGTCGTCGATGCTCGAGCGCGGGAAGCCGCCGACCTCGAGGTAGAGCGCGGCGTCGATCGCCAGGTTCGAGCCGGCCGCCATGAACATCCGGTAGCGCTGGCCGGGCCGGCGGTAGAAGATCCCGGGGGCGTGCTCCATCAGGCGGATCATCGCGGTGCCGATCACGCCGTCGTACCAGCGGTAGACCGGCTCGTCGGTGCGGGGCACGAGCCTCCCGCCGATGAAGCGGACCCCGTCGGCGACGTCGGCCTTCAGGCGCGCCACCCAGTCCGGGGCGGGCAGGCAGTCCGCGTCGGTGCGCGCGACCGTCGCGGCGCCGTGCGCGACGGCGTGGCGGAAGCCGGTGTCCGAGGCGGCTCCGGTGCCCTTCTGCGGCTCGTCGATCACGAGGACCGGGCGGTCGGGCCGCCGGGCCCGGAACGCGTCGATCACCGCGCGGGAGCGGTCGGTGCTGCCGTTGTCGACGAGCAGCAGGGTGAAGCCGGGGTCGGTCTGCCCGGCGAGGGCGTCGAGGGCGCCGCCGAGCAGCTTCTCCTCGTCGTAGAAGGGCACGACCACCCAGAACGCGCCACTCGTCGACTCGGTCACGCCGGACCCCCCTTCCGTCCCGCCGGAGCCTAGCGCGAGCGGGCGCGGGCTCATCGGCGCTATACAGGACCGTGGCCGACGCGCTCCCGCTCCTGCTGCCCGTCCGTGTCCTCGGCACCGGCGAGGCCCTGCCGTCGCGCGTCGTGCCGACCGCCGAGGTCGCCGCGCTCTGCGGCATCGACGCGGAGGAGGCGGCGCGCCGCTCCGGAGTGCTGACCCGGCACTGGCTCGCCGACGACGAGGATCCGCTGGAGCTCGGCCTGCTCGCCGCCCGGCGGGCGCTGGACGCGGCGGGGATCGACGCGCGCGACGTCGACGTCGTGCTGAACGCCTCCGGGACCCAGCTGCAGGCGATCCCCGACGGCGGCGCGCTGATCGCCGCAGGCCTCGGCCTCGAGGACGTCTCCGCCTACAGCCTGAACGCGACCTGCCTCTCGTTCCTCTTCGCGCTGCAGGAGGCCGGCTTCCTGCTCGCGACCGGCCGCGCCGAGCGGGTGCTCGTCGTCTCGACCGAGGGCGGCAGCCGCGGCATCGACGTCCGGCAGCCCGAGAGCGCGCTGCTCTTCGGCGACGCGGCGGCCGCCGTCGTCCTCGGCCGTGCCGAGCGCCCGGACCAGGGCATCGTCACCTCGCGCTTCGAGACCCGGCCGAGCGGCGTCCGGCACGCCGAGATCCGCGGCTTCGGCTCGCGCATCCGGATCGAGGACGCCCCGGGCCGGCTCGACGACTTCCGCTTCGACATGCACGGCGGCGCGCTGCTCGTGGACGCGCTCCGGCACTTCCCGGCCTTCCTCGAGCGGGTGCGGCCCGGCCTCGGCACCGGCCTGCCGGGCATCGACCGCGTCGTGCCGCACCAGACCAGCAAGGCCGGCCTCGACGGCATGGCCCGACTCTGGGGCCGCGAGCGGATGGTGATCACCCTCCCCGAGGTCGGCAACACGATCGGCGCGGCGATCCCGCTCGCGCTGCACCGCGCCCGCGTGCAGGAGGGCGAGTCGGTGCTGCTGGTCGGCACCGGCGCGGGCACGCACTACGGCGCGGTGATCCTGCAGGCCTGAGGCCCGCCGGATCGAGCGCTCACCACGTGCTGACGGTCGTGCGGGTGATCACCCACTCGTCGCCGACCGGCACCAGCCGGCTGGTGAGCTGCAGCCGCCAGGTGGCGTGCAGCGAGCCGATCGTCGCCTCGGTCAGGGTGCGCGAGACGAGCACCGGGTGCGCGGCCGTGCCGGAGACCGCGCTCTCGACGTGGTCGATGGCGTGGTACTCCTTCAGGCCCTCGGCGATGTCGTCCATCCAGTCGAGCTTCGACTGCACGAGCCCGGTCGGGTGCTCGATCACGAAGCGGGTGTCGAGCAGCGCGTCGAGCACGGGCAGGTCGACGAACACCAGCGCGTCGAAGAGCTCGTCGTGCGCGTCGCGGGGCTCGGGATCGCCCTCGCCCGGTGTCAGGTCGTCCGGTGTCAGGCCGTCCGGTGTCAGCGCGTCCGGCATCAGGGTGTCCTCCGCATCGAGGGCGGCGCGGTCGTCGCGCGGCGCACCAGCTGGGTCGGCAGCTGCACGTGCAGCGAGGCGGGGGTGCCGCCCGCCATCAGTGTGATCAGCATCTCGGCGGCCGTCGCGCCGAGCGTCTGCATCGGCTGCCGGATCGTGGTCAGCGGCGGGTCGAAGCGGGCCGCCTCGGGCACGTCGTCGAAGCCGACCACCGAGAGGTCCCGCGGCACGTCGAGCCCGAGGTGCGCGGCCGTCTCGATGATCGCGAGGGCCGAGACGTCGTTCGCGGCGAAGACGGCGGTCGGCCGGTCGGCCAGCGAGAGCATCGTCGAGGCCGGCAGCCGCGCCGTGTCGTGGTGGTAGCTGCCCACCCGGAGCAGCCGCTCGTCGAAGGCGATCCCCGCCTCCGAGAGCCCGGCGCGGTAGCCGGCCTCGCGCAGCCGGGCGGAGCGGAGGTCGACGCGGCCGGCGACGAAGCCGATGCGCCGATGGCCGAGGGCGACGAGGTGGCGCACGGCCTGGAGGGCGCCGCCGAAGCTGTCGGACTCGACGGTCGGCACGTCGGCGCGGCCCGTGTGCGGGTCGACGGCGACCAGCGGGATGTCCGACGGCGTGCTCACCACCGAGGGCGTCACCACGATCGCGCCGTCGATCAGGGTGCCGCTGAGCCGGCTGAGCGAGCGCCGCTCCCAGCCCTCCTGCTCGCCCTCGTGCGAGCCGCTGTAGGCGAGCAGGTCGAAGCGCGACCGGCGCAGCACCGAGCCGACGCCCTTGAGGATCTCCGCGCTGAACGGCTCGAAGCCGGCGACCAGCACGCCGATCACCCCGGTGCGCCGCGAGCGCATGCTGCTGGCGACCAGGCTCGACTCGTAGCCGAGCTCGCGCACGATCTCGAGCACGCGGTTCGCCGTCGCGGGCGCGATGCCGTAGCGGCCGTTCATCGCCTTCGACACGGTCGCGACCGAGACGCCGGCGGCGGCGGCGACGTCGTGGATGGTCGGGCGGAGGGACATGCGGTCGACCCTAGACCCCGGAAGCGCGCCGATGAGAGCGCGATCCGAATCCTTGACCCGGCGCTTCGAAAATGGTTTCGAAAACGTTTGCCGATCCTTTCGGCCGCTCTGAGACTGATCGGGCCCGTCCTGGACGGGCGCACCCCGGCGCCGCTCTCCCTGGCGGCGCCTCTCAGCGAAGAGAACGGTTCGAACGATGAAGTTCACGAGATCAGCATTCAGGAAGACGGCGGTGGCCACCGTGGCCCTGCTCGGCGCGGCGGCGGCCCTCAGCGGCTGCTCCGCCCAGGACGCGGGATCCTCCGACGGCACCGTCGCGATGACCCTGTGGCAGAACTCCACCACCGGCCCCGGCCAGGAGTTCTGGGAGAAGACGATCGCCGACTTCGAGGCCGCCAACCCGGGCGTCACGATCGAGTCGCAGGCCATCCAGAACGAGGACCTGGACGGCAAGCTGCAGACGGCGCTCAACTCGGGCGACGCCCCGGACATCTTCCTCCAGCGCGGCGGCGGCAAGCTCGCCGCGATGGTCGCCGGCGGCCTGGTCAAGGACCTCACCGGCGGCATCTCGGACCAGGCGCGCAGCGAGATCCCCGAGGGCTCGTTCCTGGCGAACACGCTCGACGACAAGGTCTGGGCGATGCCCGTGGCCGTGCTCCCCGGCGGCCTCTTCTACAGCCAGGACCTCTTCACCGAGGCCGGCATCACCGAGACGCCGAAGACCCTCGACGAGCTCGACTCCGCGGTCACCGCGCTCAAGAGCGCTGGAGCGCAGCCGATCGCGCTCGGCGCGAAGGACGCCTGGCCCGCCGCGCACTGGTTCTACTTCTTCGCCCTGCGCGAGTGCAGCGCGGACACCATGGCCGAGGCGGCCGACTCCAAGGACTTCTCGGACGACTGCTGGCTGAAGGCGGGCGAGGACCTGCAGTCCTTCGCCGGCACCGAGCCGTTCAACGAGGGCTTCCTCACCACCGCCGCCCAGCAGGGCGCCGGATCCTCGGCCGGACTCCTGGCCAACCACCAGGCCGGCATGGAGCTGATGGGCGCCTGGAACCCCGGCGTCATCGCCTCGCTCACCCCCGACGAGAAGCCCCTGCCCGACCTCGGCTGGTTCCCCTTCCCCGAGGTGGACGGCGGCGCCGGCGCGCCCGGCTCGATCATGGGCGGCGTCGACGGCTACTCCTGCTCCACCGCGGCGCCCGACGAGTGCGTCGACTTCCTGAACTACCTCGCCACCTCCGACGTGCAGAAGGAGTACTACGCCGCCTTCAACGCGCCGCCGGTGAACACCGTCGCGCAGGAGGCCGTCACCGAGCCGTACCTGAAGGACATCCTCGCCGCGTACAACTCGGCGCCCTACGTCTCGCAGTGGCTCGACACCGTCTACGGCCAGAACGTCGGCAACGCGCTGAACGTCGCCGTCGTCGACCTGCTCGCCGGCAAGAGCGACCCGGAGCAGCTCGTCGAGGCCGTCGACGCCGCCGCGGCCAAGGCCTGACCGTGACGACCACAGCGCTCCGCGAGGACGCGCGCCCCGAGGCCCCGGCGGCGAAGCGACGCCGCCGGGGCCTGCGCCCTCGAGGATTGGGCTGGTCGGGCCGCCTCGAGGTCGCGATCCTCGTCGGCCCGGCGCTGATCGTCTTCCTCGCCTTCGTGATCTTCCCGGTCGTGATGGCGGCCTACTACGGCTTCTTCAGCTGGCAGGGCTACGGCGTCCCCACCGACTTCGTCGGCTTCAAGAACTACCTGACGATCCTGCAGGACCCGACCTTCCACGAGGCGCTCAGCCACAACGGCACGATCGTGGTGCTCTCGCTCGTCCTGCAGGGGCCGGCCGCGATCCTGATCGCGCTGCTGCTCAACCGCAAGCTGCGCGGGCAGTCGATCATCCGCGTGCTGATCTTCGTGCCCTACGTCATCTCCGAGGTCGTCGTCGGCACCGGCTGGAGCCTCATGCTCCAGACCAGCGGCGCCGTCAACGGCTTCCTCGAGAAGGCCGGGCTCGGCGCTCTCAAGCAGGACTGGCTCTCGGACCCCTCGATCGCCCTCTGGACCCTGATGCTGATCATCACGTGGAAGTACATCGGCTTCGCCGTGATCCTCTTCCTCGCCGGCCTCCAGGGCATCCCGGAGGAGCTGTCCGAGGCCGCGTCGATCGACGGCGCGTCCTACTGGCAGGTGCAGCGGCGGATCACCCTGCCGCTGCTCGCGCCGACGCTGCGGATCTGGGCGTTCCTGTCGATCATCGGCGCGCTGCAGCTGTTCGACCTCGTCTACATCATCTGGGGGCAGTACGTGTCCTCGACCGCCGGCACCTCGACCATGGCGACGTACCTCGTCACCAACGGCCGCAACGCCGGCAACTACGGCTACGGCAACGCGGTCGCCGTGGTCCTGTTCCTCGTCTCGCTGATCGTCGCGCTGCTCTACCAGCGCTTCGTGCTGCGGCGGGACACCGAAGGCGCCCTCACGGGAGACACGAGGAAGGCCGGAGCCAAGAGATGACGACCCTGACAGCGGTGCCCCCGGGCATCGAGCCGCCCACCGCGACCACGCCGCTCTCGCCGCGTCCGCCCAAGCCCCGCCGCCGCCCGCTGGGGCGCGGCACGATCATCGCCTACGTCGTCGCGATCGTCGTGATCGCCCTGATGCTCGCGCCGGTGGCGTACATCATCATCGGCGGATTCCGCACGAACGCGCAGATCACCACCGACCCCTCGGGCTTCCCCGCGCCGTGGAACGTGCAGAACTACCTCGACGTGATCACCGGCGGCATCTTCTGGCGCGAGGTCGGCAACTCCGCCATCGCGGCCGGAGCGACCACCCTCGGCGTCGTCGTGCTGGGGCTGATGGCGAGCTACGTGCTCGCCCGCTACAGCTTCAGCGGACGCGGCGTGTTCTACGCGCTCTTCGCGGCCGGACTGATGTTCCCGATGACCGTCGCGATCACCCCGCTCTACCTGGTGATCAAGAGCCTCGGCCTGATGAACTCGCTCGCCGGCGTCGTGCTCCCGCAGATCGCGTTCGGCCTGCCGACGACGATCATCATCCTGGTGCCGTTCCTGCGGGCGATCCCCGACGAGATCCAGGAGGCGGCCTTCATCGACGGTTGCAGCCGGATCGGCTTCTTCTGGCGGATGGTCGTCCGCCTGGCGATGCCGGGCGTCATCACGACGGGCATCCTCGCCTTCATCGCGAGCTGGAACAGCTACCTGCTGCCGCTGTTCATCCTCAGCGACGAGTCGAGCTTCACCCTGCCGCTGGGCGTGCAGGCCTTCTCGTCGCAGTACTCCGTCGACACCGCGAAGGTGCTCGCCTTCGTGTCGCTGTCGATGATCCCGGCGCTGATCTTCTTCAGCGTCTTCGAGCGCCGCATCGTCGGCGGACTCACCGGAGCGGTGAAGGGATGACCCCCATGAACGAGAGCCCGACCACCGAGACTCCCGCCCCGTCCGCGCGCGTCGCCGACCTGATCGGCCGGATGACGCTGGAGGAGAAGCTGACTCAGCTGGTCGGCTACTGGGTCGATCAGGGCGGCGAGGTCGTCGCGCCGCTGGCCGGCGAGATGGCCACCTCCACCGGCTACGCCGACGCGACCCGCGAGGGCATCGGCCAGCTCACCCGCGTCTACGGCACCCGCCCGGTCGACCCGGTCGAGCGCGCGCAGTGGCTGTGGGCCGAGCAGCGCCGGCTGGTCGAGGAGACCCGGCTGGGCATCCCGGCGATCGTGCACGAGGAGTGCCTGACCGGCCTGGCGGCGTGGAAGGCGGCGACCTTCCCGACTCCGCTGGCCTGGGGCGCCTCGTTCGACCCGGAGCTGGTCGAGGAGATGGCCGCGGCCATCGGCGGCTCGATGCGCGAGCTCGGCATCCACCAGGGCCTCGCCCCCGTGCTCGACGTGATCCGCGACCCCCGCTGGGGCCGGGTGGACGAGTGCATCGCCGAGGACCCGTACGTGGTCGGCACGATCGGCACCGCCTACGTGCGCGGGCTGCAGTCGGCGGGCGTCGACGCGACGCTCAAGCACTTCATCGGCTACTCCGCCTCGCGCGGCGGCCGCAACCACGCGCCGGTGCACGCCGGACCGCGCGAGATCGCGGACGTGCTGCTGCCGCCGTTCGAGATGGCGATCCGCGACGGCGGGGCGCGCTCGGTGATGAACTCCTACGCGGAGATCGACGGCGACCCGGTCGGCGCGACGCCGGCCTACCTCACCGGCGTGCTCCGCGAGCGCTGGGGGTTCGACGGCGTGGTGGTGGCCGACTACTTCTCGGTCGCCTTCCTGCACCTGATGCACGCCGTCGCCGCCGATCTCGGCGAGGCCGCGCAGCTGGCGCTCGAGGCCGGCATCGACGTGGAGCTGCCGACCGGCGACGCCTTCCTCGCGCCGCTCGCCGAGCGGATCCGCTCCGGCGGCGCCGACGAGGCGATCGTCGACCGCGCGCTGCTGCGGGTGCTCGCCCAGAAGGAGCGGCTCGGCCTGCTCGACGCCCGCTTCGACGACCCGCCCGAGTCGGTCGACCTCGACTCGCCCGCGCACCGCGACCTCGCCCGCCGCCTGGCCGAGGAGTCGCTCGTACTGCTGACGAACGACGGGCGACTTCCGCTCGCCCAGCCGCGCCGGATCGCCCTCATCGGCCCGAACGCCGACAGCGCGCCCGCCCTGATGGGCTGCTACTCCTTCGCCAACCACGTGCTGGCGCACCACGAGGGCGTGCCGCTCGGCTTCGAGATCCGCACGGTGCGGGAGGCGCTCGCCGCCGAGTTCCCGGGGAGCGAGCTGCTCCTCGCCGAGGGCTGCTCGGTGGAGGGCGAGGACTCCTTCGCCGACAGCGCCTCCGACGACACCGCAGGGATCGCGGAGGCCGTCGAGGCCGCCCGCGGCGCGGAGATCGCCGTGGTCGTCGTCGGCGACCGGGCCGGGCTCTTCGGCCGCGGCACCGTCGGCGAGGGCAACGACGTCGAGAGCCTCGAGCTCCCCGGCCGTCAGCGCGAGCTGGTCGAGGCGGTCGTCGCCACCGGCACGCCGGTCGCCCTGGTGCTGCTCACCGGCCGCCCCTACGCGATCGACTGGGCGATCCGCGGCGCCTCCGCCCCCGCGGCGGTGCTGCAGGCGTTCTTCCCGGGGGAGGAGGGGGCCGGCGCGATCGCGGGCGTCCTCTCGGGCCGCGTCTCGCCGTCCGGCCGGCTGCCGGTCTCGCTGCCGCGCTCGGCCGGCGCGCAGCCGTTCTCCTACCTGCACCCGATCCTCGGCGGGCCCTCCGACGTGACCAGCGCCGACAGCACGCCCGTGCTGCCGTTCGGGCACGGGCTGACGTACACGGCGTTCACCCGGTCGGAGCTGGCGCTGGAGTCGGCGGGTCCCGGAGCCGCGGAGGCACCGACCGACGGCGCCTTCACCGCGACCGTGCGGCTGCGCAACACCGGCGACCGCGACGGCGTCGACGTCGTCCAGCTCTACGCGCGCGACGTGGTCGCCTCGGTGACCCGGCCTGTCGCGCAGCTGCTCGGCTACGCGAGGGTCGAGCTCGCGGCGGGGGAGGAGGCGCTCGTGCGCTTCGACGTCCCCTCCGCGCGGCTCGCCTTCACCGACCGGCGCGGCGTCCGCTCGGTCGAGCCGGGGCTCGTCGAGCTCTGGGTCGGGCCGGACTGCGCCACGAAGGAGGCGACCGCCGAGGTCGTGCTGACCGGCGAGGTGTCGCCCGTCGGCGCCGAGACCCGGCGCACCGTGCTGACCGAGGTCGTGCGCGAGGACGCTCGGGTGGCGGTGCTCTGACGGCGGGGCCAGGCTGGGGGGATGAGCAGTGATCAGAGCGCCATCGATCCGAGCAGCGCCCATCAGAAGCAGACTCTCCTCCGCTATCTGCAGGAGGGCCGCAACGCCCTCCTGCAGAAGCTCGACGGCCTGGGCGAGTACGACCTCCGCCGGCCGCTGGTGCCCACCGGCACCAACCTGCTCGGCCTGGTGAAGCACGTCTCGGGGACGGAGGCCGGCTACCTCGGCGCCGTCTTCGGCCGGCCGTTCCCCGAGCCGATGCCCTGGATGGAGGACGAGTCCGAGCCGAACTCCGACATGTGGGCGACGGCGGAGGAGTCCCGCGAGCAGGTGGTGGAGCAGTACCGCCGGGTCTGGGCGCACTCCGACGCGACGGTGGCCGCGCTGGACCTCGACGCGCCGGGCGTCGTGCCGTGGTGGACGAATCGCGACGTGACGCTGCACCGGATCCTCGTGCACCTCACCGCCGAGACCCACCGGCACGCGGGGCACGCCGACATCGTGCGCGAGCTGATCGACGGCCGGGTCGGGCTGCGCACGCCGGGCGACAACCTGCCGCCGGTCCCCGCCGAGTGGTGGCCGGAGCACGTCGCCCGGCTGGAGACGGTGGCGCGCGCGGCGGAGCAGTAGCGCTCCCGGCGGGGCTCCCGGGCGCCACCTCCCCCGTAGGGGTGGCATCCGGGCTGAGAGGGCTCGCAGGGACTCGGCTGGCCGTCAGGTGTCGGTTAGCGTGGGCGCGTGTCCCCGGAAGGGGGACCCCCCGCGCCGACGTCTGGAGACGACATGACCACCGCCCCCTCCCGCCGCACCACTGCATCCCGCACCACCGCATCCCACACCCTCGGCCGCCGCACGATCACGACCGCCGCCGCCTGGAGCGTCCCGATCGTCGCGGTCGCCGCCGCCGCCCCGCTCGCCGCGGCCTCGACCACCCCGCCGCCCGCGCCGTCGGTCCGCTCGGTCGAGTACACCTCCTTCACCGCCGAGAGCTTCCGCGAGGAGCAGATCAACGTGAACCGCCCGCTCGCCATCGCGATCACCGGGCAGCTCACCGCCGGCGAGCTCGTCACCCTGACCGTCGCGCCACGGATGACCCGCTCCGGCTCCGGCGACTCGCGCGCCACTCCGCTGCGCATCACCGCCGCCGACGGCCCCAACTTCTCGGTCGTCTCCTCGAGCGTCGGCTCCGACGGGTCGCAGACGCTCCTGCTGCGCACCAACCGGGACCTCGCCGACGGCTCGTACCGCAAGACCATCGCCTGGGTCCCGGTCGACGGCCGCACCCAGGAGCAGACCGCCGATCTGCTGCTGACCTGGCCGCTCGGCACCTACACGGCGCCGATCACGGTGATCGTCGCGGGCGTGGCCGGCAGTGAGCAGGCCTACACGCTCAACCGCACGCCCGTCGGCGGCGCGGAGGAGTAGGGGGAGAGGAGCTCTCGGGCCCTCCGTCAAGGGGGTGGGAGCTCTCAGCGCCGCGTTCTAGCGTCGGATCTCGGCGCGGTCGTGCGCGCGAGAGGGGAAGACGATGCAGAAGCTGTACTACGCGAGCGGATTCGTGCTGCTGGGGGACGCGGTGTGCACCGCGGTCGTCGAGTACGCCCAGGCCCTGGCGAACGTCGGGAAGTCCGACCTCGTCGTCGTCCCGGGGCTCTCCGACGAGGGGCTGCGCGGCGAGACCCGCCTGCTGCTCGGGCCCGCCAGCCAGCTCTTCACCAGCCCGGCACTCGACCGCGGGATCGACCTCGACGACGACGAGGCGGTCGAGTCCATGCGCGACAAGACGCGGCGGCTGCTGCCGGCCCGGCCCACCACGGAGGCCCGCGCGAGCGAGGACCACGACAGCGGCGGGGACTTCTTCTAGGCGCCGGTCACTCGGGCGCCGGTCACTCGGGCGCGCGTCACTTCTCGAGCGTCGTGCTCGGCCGCTCGCCGAAGCGGTGCGCGTACGACGCCGAGAAGCGGCCGAGGTGCGCGAAGCCCCAGCGGTGCGCCACCTCGGTCACGCTGACCTCGCCCGAGGCCTTGGCGCGCAGCTCCTTGCGCACGGCGTCGAGCCGGATGCGGCGCAGGTAGTCGACGGCGGTGAAGCCGAACTCGCGGCGGAACTCCGACTGCAGGGTGCGCAGGCCCACGCCGCAGGCCTCGGCGATCGTCTCGGTGCGGATCGGCTCGTGCGCGTGCGCGTACATGAACTCGATCGCGGTGCGCAGGCGCCCGCTGCGCGGCACGGCGAGGTCGGTCGGCGCCGCGAGCGACTCGTGCGGGAACGTCTCGAGCAGCGCCACGGCGACGGCGCGGTCGGCCTCCTGGCGCAGGAGCGCGGAGCTGTCGACGTCGTAGATCACCCGGGCGACCGCGGCGACGGTGGCCGACCAGCGGCGCAGCGCCTCGCCCTCGGGGCGCGCGGTGGTGTCGAACAGCAGCGGTCCGCCCGCAGTGCCCTCCACCTCCTGGGCGACGCCCTCGAGGTAGCCGCCGTCGAAGTGGATGAGGTTCTGCCGGTAGTCGTGGAACTCGAAGGCGTTCGGCCGGCCGGTGACGAAGATCGCGGGGCGGCCGTAGATCTGGCGCATCGGCGCGTGGTCGAGGTCGGTGACGCCCTCGCCCGCGGTGAGCCAGGAGACGACGTACTCGCCGTCGGTCTGGATGCGGCCCTCGATCGAGCCGGCGAACTGGCTGCCGCGGAGCGTGACGTCGCTGTCGCCGACCGAGGTGTAGCGGTAGGAGAAGTCCTCGCCCGGCTCCACCGAGAAGCGGTGCCCGTTGTACACCGACTCGAGCAGTGCGCGTGCCTGCTCGAAGTCCCGCCCGCCGATGTCGGAGCGGATGACCTCGCCGTTCGAGTCGTCCATCGCGACCAGCGTCGCATGCGTGCGCATCGAGGTCGAGAGCAGCGGCGCGGAAGTTCGCTGGGCGGATACAGCCTGCGGCGACGGCCTAGGCGGCGGCGCGGCGCTTCCGCGGCCCGAAGGCCTGCGTCATGGCGACCACCGTGGCGCCGCGGAACTGTGAGAGCAGCACCACCGAGTGCCGGGCTCCGGACTCGACGGCGAGCGAGAAGGTGCCGCCGGTCGGGGTGTCCCACCAGGAGCGGATGTCGAGCGCCCGCAGCCGGACGGTCGGCTGCGTGCCGCCCAGGACCAGCAGTCCCTCGGTGACGCAGAGCGAGCCGGTCACACCGCCGAGCGTCGTGGAGCAGGCGAAGTCCGCGTCGCGGTGCGCCGGCCCGGCGAGCCGGAGGAAGTCGGGGGCCCAGTGCTCGGTGCCGTGCATCATCGTCTCCCCGCCCCCCGGCTGCGTGGCGGGATCAGGCCGCGGCGGTGGCGACGGCGGAGTCCGGCTGCTGCGCCGGCTCGGGGACGATGCGCAGCCCGCGGCCGCTGTTGGCCTCCTCCATCAGCGCGCGCACCCAGGCGGCGTTGATGGCGGGGACGCGGCTGCCGTGGAAGGAGAACTGCAGCGGGATGGTCGGGTGCAGCCAGAGCGTCTGGCGGCCGGTGCCGTGCGCGCTCGAGGCGTCCAGCTGGAAGGCGAAGGCCTCGTTGCGGCGGAACTTGTTGATCATCACGATCTGCAGGTGCGCGAGTGCGCGGTCGTCGATCTCGTGGGAGGTGGCCGGAGTGCCGTAGAGGAGAGCGCCCATGTGCGGAGCCGCCGTTCTGTGTGGGAGTCGCGGTGTCGGCCGCGACGGGACGTGGGGGAACCGGCGGAGCGCCGGGACGTCGTGCGAGTCGGAGGAGGCCGACCCACCGCCGGGCGCGAGGGGCCCTGGCGGCGACTCCCTCTGCCGGGTGCCGGGCGGAGGGGGGAGTCGAGCGAGTGGTCGCAGGAACGACCGTTCTCCGAAGGTACGGGGAGCGGCCCTGGAACGGGGGCCGCTATCCGCTTTGCGAAGCAGCGCCCGGGTGCCGCGGGCGGACTCCCAGGAACGCGATGCCGCGTGCTCAGAACGCGTAGCGGACGCGGCAGTAGGGCAGCCGCTCGGCGAGCAGGGCGAGGAAGCGGTCGAGGGCGGCGCGCTTGAGGTCGCGGCGGTAGCGGATGTTGACGGCGCCGTTCTCGGAGACCTTCGACTCCTGCATCCGGGGCGCCCAGAGCAGGTCCTCGGCCTTGGGGTGCCAGCCGAGGTTGACCTCGTGCAGGCCCGCGTTGTGGGTGAGCAGGATCACCTCGGCGGCCAGCTGCGCCTTCGCCCGCGGGTGCAGGGCGGCGTCGAGCTGCTCGAAGAGCTCGGTCCAGTCGCGCTGCCAGGTCTCGGTGAGGATCACCGGCGAGAAGTTGACGTGCACCTCGTAGCCGGCGTCGACGAAGTCGTTGATCGCGGCGATCCGCTCGGCCATCGGCGACGTGCGCACGTCGGTGACCTTCGCCGTCTCGGCGGGCATCAGCGAGAAGCGGAGGCGGGTGCGGCCGAGCGGGTCCCACTCGAGCAGCTCGCGGTTGACGTACTTGGTGGCGAACGAGGCCTTGGCGGTCGGCGACATCCGGAACAGGTCGCAGAGGTCGCGGACGTTGTCGCTCAGCAGCGCGTCCACCGAGCAGTCGCTGTTCTCGCCGATGTCGTAGACCCAGGCCTCGGGGTCGCACTGGTTCGCCTCGGCCTTCACGCCCTGCTTCGCGATGTGGCGGGCGAGGTGGCGCTGGATCTGCTCGATGTTCGCGAAGACGGTGATCGGGTTGCTGTAGCCCTTCCGCCGCGGCACGTAGCAGTAGACGCAGGCCATCGCGCAGCCGTTGGCGGAGGAGGGGGCGATGAAGTCGGCGGAGCGGCCGTTGGGGCGGGTGACCAGCGACTTCTTCACGCCCACGACGAGCGCCTCCGTCTTGATCCGCACCCAGCGCGCGACGTTCGCCTCGTCGCCGTGCACCTCCGGGATGTTCCAGTGCGAGTCGACCGGCACGATCTCGGCCGCGGGCCAGCGCTCGACGATCTCCTGCCCGCGGGGCAGCTCGAGCGCGGCCGGCTCGGCGTAGATGCGCCGGACGTCGAGGAGGGTGCGCTGACGGGTGCCGGACATGCGTCCGTTCTACCGGCGACCACCGACAGGGATCGGGATCGGCAGTGCCGACCCGCCGACGGTGCGGGTGACCTCGGGAGTAGAGTCCCGCGCATGGACGCCGCCGTCTCCTCCGCCCTCGGCGCCGCCGCCGTCACCGAGCTGCCGCCCGACTTCGTGCTCGCCCTCGCGGCCGTCGGCGAGGCGCTCGCCGCGATGGCCGCGGGCGACGCGGAGCCGTACCGCCGCTGCTGGGCCGACACCGCGGACTCGACGCTCTACGGCGCGTTCGGCACGATCGAGCGGGGCCGCGCGGCGATCGACGAGACGCTCGGCTGGGTCGCGGGCCGCTTCGCCGGCGGCGGGCTGACGCCGCACTACGACCTGATCCACGTCGCCGGCGACCTGGCCTACACGGTCGGCCGCGAGATCGGCGCGACGCGGATCGACGGGCGCGAGAGGGGTCCGCTGATCATCCGGGTCACCCACGTCTACCGCCGCATCGACGGGCAGGGCTGGCGGATCGTGCACCGGCACGGCGACCACCCGCCGCACCTGGAGCGCTGAGGTCAGCGCGGGCGGCGGGCGGGGTTCCCGCCGTCGCCGATGTAGCGCGAGGAGCCGTAGCCCACGACCAGGTAGCCGATGATCGCCAGCAGCCAGAGCAGCACGATGCTGAACAGCGCGCCCTTGCCGAACGCCCGGCCGACGCCGAGGGCGATGAAGATCGCCCAGATCACGTTGACGAACGGGATGAGGAAGAGCAGCACCGTCGCGCCGTGGTAGCCGGCGATCTTGGTCAGCAGGTAGGTGTTGTAGATGGGGATGAGCGCACCCCAGCCCGGACGGCCCGCCTTGGTGAAGACGGGCCAGAGTGCGACGACGGCGATGACGTAGCCGATCAGGCCGCCGAAGAAGCTGCCGACCGAGGTCGCGGCGTTGAGGCCGGTGGGGACGTCGTTCTGGCTGAGCAGGGACGTCTGGGCGAGGGTGATGACGGCGTCGAGCACGGCGGGGTCCTCTCGGAGGGGTGGATGTCCGCTCACCGTAGCGGCGCGGGGGCGTGCTGAGGGGATCCCGTTCGCGGGGCATCGCGGAGGATGGAGGCATGGAGCCGACCGCCGACCGCTACCGCCGCGCCGCCGTCGAGCTGGCGCAGACCTCCGAGCTGCAGGTCGAGTGGGCGCTCGCCGTCGCCGGCGACGGGGCGCTGCTGGCGCTGATCGACGAGCTGCCGCCCGCCCACCGGCAGCCGTCGCTGCTGTTCTCGGTGGCGCGGCTGCTCGGGGCGCCGGCGGTGGACGGCGCGGCCTTCGCGGAGTGGCTGCGGCGGGAGTGGCCGCGGGTCGCGCCGGTGGCAGCGGAGCGGCTCACCCAGACGAACGAGGCGCTGCGCTGCGCCCCGCTGGTCGCGGCGCTGGAGCGCATCACGGAGCCGGGAGAGCCGGTCGCGCTGATCGAGATCGGCGCGTCGGCCGGGCTGTGCCTGGCGCCGGAGCGGTACTCGTACGTGTTCACGGGGGCGCAGGGGACGACTCGGCTGGGGCGGGGCGAGCCGGTGCTTGAGTGCGCGGTGACCGGGGGAGCGGCGCCCTCGCGGCTCCCCGTCGTGGCCTGGCGGCGCGGGCTGGACCTGCGTCCGCTCGACGTCGGCTCCGCCGAGGACCGCGCCTGGCTGGAGGCGCTGCTGCCGCCGGACCGGCCGGAGCGCACCGAGCGGCTCCGGGCCGCCGTGGCGACGCTGCGGGAGGACCCGCCCGCGATCGTCGCGGGCGACGCGGCGGAGGCGCTGCCGGAGGTGCTCGCCGCGGTGCCGCGGGGGCTGCGGACGGTCGTGGTGTCGCTCGGGACGCTGGTGTACCTGCCGTGGGCCGCGCGGGAGCGGGTGCTGGCGACGGTCGCCGAGTCGGGCGCGAGCCTGGTGACGCTCGAGGCGGAGGCGCTGCTGCCGTCGCTCCGGGAGCGGACCGCCTCGCTGACAGCGCCCGAGCGCACGCCGTTCCTGCTCGCGGCGGACGGGGTGCCGCTCGCCTTCGCGGCGCCGCACGGGGGCCGGCTCTCCTGGCTGAGCTGAGGCGGCGGGTCTCGATACGCGCTGCGCGCTGCTCGACCGGAAGGGGGTCCGCACAACATCAGCTGAGAGCAGGGTCCCTCGCCTGACAGCGGAGGCCACCCCTTCTCAGCTGATGTTCTGCAGCGCTCGAGCGCTCCAGACCGATCCGGCGGCACCTCTGCTGATCGAGTAGCCCGCGCAGCGGGCGTATCGAGATCCGCCGGCGTCGAGACGGAGGCTGCCGACCACCGTGCTGACGACGGTGGGTCTCGATACGCCCCTGCGGGGCTACTCGACCAGCATGGGCCGCCCCCGCTGCGGGGCTACTCGACCGGCATCCTGCTAGAGGGCGTCGACGAAGAGCTGGGTGGCCTGGGGGACGTAGGAGGTGTTCGTCGACGGGTCCCAGCCGACGAGGGCGACGACGTCGCCGCCGACGCGGGTGGTGATGCCGACGAGGGTGAAGGGGGCGCCGCCGACGTCGCCGGTGACGGTCCAGCCGACGGCCTCGTCGGTGCCGGTGATCGTGGGCTCGGTCTGCTCGACGGTGGTCTGCACGGGGGTGCCCTGCAGGGCGAACAGCTCGGAGCCGTCGGCGCAGCGTTCGAGCGCGTCCTCGGCGGAGGCGACGAGGGCGGAGGCGGTGTCCGCGTTGCCGGTGCTCGCGACGACCGAGGTCATCGAACGATCGGCGCTCGTCCCGTAGGCGAGGCCGGCGTCGGTGAGCGTGTCGTCCGCGTCCCAGCCGACGCCGAACGGCGCGAGGCAGGAGGCGTCCGTCGCGGTGAGCCCCGGGTAGACCGAGCCGAGCATCTCCTCGGTGCTGGTGAACTCCGCGGGCACGAACTGGATGTCGTCGAAGATCGTCGCGAGCTCGGCGTCGGTGTGCTGCGGCAGCGCCTCGGCGGTCGGCTCGGGCTCGGCGGCGGCGGTGCAGCCGGTCAGCGCGAGCAGCAGAGCGCCCGTGAGGGCGAGTCCGGCTCGGGCGACTCCGGCTCGGGCGGCGGTGGTGTGCGTCATGGTGGTTCCCCCTCTGCTCCGCCGTGCGTCGGGGCGGAGGCGGCCCGAGGCTAGCAGAGGCCTCGGACACTCCCGCCGCAGCCCGGCCCGCCCCGTCCCGCAGGCCCGCCCGCTAGATCTCCGTGTGCCCCAGGTCCGCATGCGCGAGCAGCCGGATCTCCGGCTCCGCGATCGACTCGAACTCCAGCACGACCACCTCGTTGCGCCCGACCCGGGTGACCGGCGACGGCACGATCAGCGTGCGCTGCGGCCCGCGCCGCCAGTAGCGGCCGAGCAGGAAGCCGTTCACCCAGACCAGGCCCTTGCCCCAGTGCAGCGTGTCGAGGTGCAGGTCGGCCTGCGCGTCGAGCTCGAAGGCGCCGGAGGCGAGCCCCGGTCCGGCCGCGAACGACCCGCTCCCGGGCACCCGGCCGCACTCGGGCAGGCACTCCAGCGCGAGCGGCCGGGCGACCCAGCCGCCCAGCTCCGCGCCGTCCAGCCGCACGCCGCCGATCAGCCCCTTGTGCTCGCCGATCCGCTCGCCGTAGTTCACCCGGCCCTGGTCCTCGACCAGGACCGCCAGCTCGCCGGTGCCGCGGGGGAGCGTGATCGCCCGCTCGTGGTCGTCGCGCGCGAGCACGCCGACCGGGACGCCGTCGAGCAGCACCCAGGCGCGATCGCGCACCTCCTCGCCGACGACGAGCCGGGCGGGAGCGTCGCCTGCCGCCAGCGTCGTCGTGAACAGCGCGAACCCGCCGGCCAGCCCGAGGTCGTCGAAGCTCGCCATCGACTCCAGGCGCGTCGCCGGCCCGAAGACCGCGTCGAGCCCGAGCAGTGCGGGGCCGGGCACGAGCGGCGCGGTGAGCACCGGTGCCGGGGGGGAGACCGCGGGCACCTCCTCCGGCACCGGCGCGTAGCGCGCGATGACCTCGCGGAAGGCCCAGTACTTCGCCGTCGGGTCGCCGCTCTCGTTCAGCGGGGCGTCGTAGTCGTAGCTCGTGGTGATCGCGGCGTAGCGGCCCTTGTCGTTCGCGCCGCTGGTCAGGCCGAAGTTGGTGCCGCCGTGGAACATGTAGATGTTGACCGAGCCGCCGACCGCGAGCAGCGCGTCGAGCTCGCTCGCCGACGCCGCCGCATCCGTGGTGTGGTGCTGGGTGCCCCAGTCGTCGAACCAGCCGCACCAGAACTCCATGCACATCAGCGGGCCGGTCGGCTGGAACTCGCGCAGCGTCGCGAGGCGCTCGGCCGTCCGCGAGCCGAACGAGCCGGTCAGGTGCAGGCCGGGCAGGCTGCCGTCGGCGAGCATCTGCGGGGTCGGCTGGTCGATCGTGGTGAGCGGCACCGTGATGCCGCTGTCGCGGGTGACCCGGACCAGCTCGGCGAGGTACTCCTTGTCGGAGCCGTACGCGCCGTACTCGTTCTCGATCTGCACGAGGACGACGGGCCCGCCGCTGTCGATCTGCCGCGGCGCCACGATCGCGGAGATCCGGCGGAGGTAGTCGCTGACCGCGGCGAGGTAGTGCGGCTCGGAGCGGCGCACGCCCACCTCGGGGTCGTGGAGCAGCCAGGCGGGCAGGCCGCCGTTGTCCCACTCCGCGCAGATGTAGGGGCCGGGGCGCACGATCGCGTGCAGGCCCTCGGCGGCGATCAGGTCGAGGAAGCTTCCGAGGTCGAGCCCGGCGTCCTCGCGCCAGGCGCCGCGCTGCGGCTCGTGCGCGTTCCAGGCGACGTAGGTCTCGATGGTGTTCAGGCCCATCAGGCGGGCCTTGCGGATCCGGTCGGCCCAGAGGTCCGGGTGGATCCGGAAGTAGTGCAGCGCTCCCGACAGGATGCGGTGCGGCCTGCCGTCGAGCTCGAAGTCGGTCGCGCCGATGGCGAAGCGGCTCTGGGGCGCGCCGGTCGGCGCGGCGGCCGGCGCGGCGGAGTCGGGAGCGGTGGTCATGCGGGATCCCCCTCAGGATCGTGGGACGGGTCGAGGCCGGCCGGAGCGATCCGACCGGCCTCGAACGCCGCCAGTGCTACTTGAGAACAGTGCTACTCGGAGACGGTGAAGCCCTGAGCGTTGCCGTACTCGACGAGCTTGCTCTGCCAGGCGGCGATGCCGTCGTCGAGGCTCGACTTGTTGGCGTAGGCCTGGCCGACGGTGTCGCCGAAGACGCTGTTCGCGTAGACCTGGAAGGGCAGGTACGACCAGCCGGGACGGACGTCCGTCGAGGCCTGGGTCAGCACCTCGTTGATCTTCTGGCCGCCGAAGTACTCGGACTCGGCGCCGGTGAAGTCCGGGCTGCTGAGGTCGGCCGAGGTCGACGGGAATCCGCCGCTCTCGAGGAAGACGTCGACCGAGGCCTCGTCGCTGTTCAGCCAGCGCAGGAACGCGGCGGCCAGCGCCGGGTTCTCGCTCTGCTTGGTGACGGACTGGCCGCCGCCGCCGTTCTCGGCGCTGACGGCGGTGCCGTCGTAGGTCGGGATGGGCGCGACGGCCCAGTCACCGGAGGCGTCGGGGACGCTGGACTCGAGCACGCCGGGCATCCAGGCGCCGGTGATCAGCGAGGCGATCGAGCCGTCGCCGAGGCCCTTGTACCACTCGTCGCCCCACGCGGGGGTGTCGGAGAGGAGGCCGCCCTCGACGAGCTGGTTCCAGACGCCGGTCCACTTCTCGGTGCCCTCGTCCTCGAGGTTCACGGTGACGTTCGTTCCGTCGGTCGTGAAGGGCTCGCCGCCCGCCTGCCAGATCATGCTGGTCGCGAAGCCGGCGTCGCCGGTGTCGGCGGTGATGAACTTCGACGGGTCGGCCGCCTGCAGCGCCTTGGCCGCGGCGATGTACTCGTCCCACGTGGTGGGGACGGCGATGCCGTACTGGTCGAAGACCGTCTTGTTGTAGAACATCGCCATGGGGCCCGAGTCCTGCGGGAGGCCGACGAGCTTGCCGTCGATGTTGACGCTGCCCCAGGTGGACGCCGAGAACTTGTCCTCGAGGTCGCTCATCCCGTACTGGGAGAGGTCGAGCAGCGAGTCCGACAGCGCGAACTGCGGCATGGCGTAGTACTCGATCTGGACGACGTCGGGGGCGCCCGAGCCGGCCTTGATCGCGTTCTCGAGCTTGGTGTACTCGTCCTTGTTCGTGCCGGCGTTGACCAGCTCGACGTCGACCTTCGGGTAGGCCTTCTCGAACGCGGCGACCTGGGCCTCAGCGCTGGGGGTCCAGCTCCAGTAGGTGATCTTGCCGCCGGTCTCGAGCGCGGCGTCGAGGTCGGCCGCGGTGCCGGAGGCGGTCGTGCCGCCGCCGGTGGTGCCGCCGGACGAGCAGGCGGCGAGCGAGCCCGCGGCGAGTGCTGCGGCCGCGACGACCGTCAGGGTCCGCCGGAGGGCGGAGTGGGCGATCTTCATGGTGATTCCCTTCACTTCTTCGTGCTGTGGGGTGGTGCGGGTGGAGTGGTGCGGGGCAGGACGCTCCGACCGGGGAGTGGGTACGGGGGGAGGGCCTAGCCCTTGACGCTGCCGGCGCTCAGGCCGGACTGCCAGAAGCGCTGGAGGCCGAGGAAGGCGACGACGATCGGGATGATCGTCAGCAGCGAGCCGGTGATCACCAGGTTGTAGATCGGCTGCGCGCTGACGCCGGTGGCCTGCGCGTTCCACTGGTTGAGGCCGACGGTGAGCGGGTACCACTGCGGGTCGCTCAGCATGATCAGCGGGAGGAAGTAGTTGTTCCAGGTCGCGACGACCGAGAACAGCAGCACGGTGACGATGCCGGGGGCGAGCAGGCGGATCGAGATGGTGAAGAAGGTGCGGAACTCGCCCGCGCCGTCCATCCGAGCCGCCTCGAGCAGCTCCGTGGGCACCGACTCGACCGCGTAGACCCAGACCAGGTAGAGGCCGAAGGGGCTGATCAGCGAGGGGATGATGATCGCCCACGGGGTGTTGGTGAGGCCGAGCTGGCTGAACATCAGGAAGGTCGGGACCGCGAGCGCGGTGCCGGGGACGGCGATCGCACCGAGGACGACCGCGAAGACCGCCTTGCGCCCGGCGAAGCGGAACTTCGCGAGGCCGTAGCCGGCGAGCGTGGCGAGCAGGGTCGCTCCGCCCGCGCCGACCACCACGTAGAGCAGCGTGTTGCCGAGCCAGCGGAGGAAGATGCCGTCGCGGTAGGTGAGCGTCTCGGCGATGTTCTGGAAGAGGACGAAGTCGCCGTCGAACCAGAGGCCGAAGCTCGAGAACAGGCCGGCCTGGGTCTTGGTCGCGTTGATCACGAGCCAGGCGAGCGGCACGAGGCTGTAGAGGATGAACGCCGACATCAGCAGGGTGAAGGCGATCGACTTCTTCGGGGCGACCGAGGAGCCGCGGCGGGCGGGGCGCTTCGCCGGGGCGGCCTTCGTGGGGCGGGGTGCGGTTGCGATGGCCATCAGTTCTCCTTGCGCGCGCCGCGGAGCTGCACGACGTAGGCGATCACCGCGGTGATCACGCCCATGACGATGGCGACCGTGGCCGACGCGTTGTACTGCTGACCCGCGAAGGACAGGTTGTAGGCGTACATGTTCGGCGTGAAGTAGGTGGTGATGATGTTCGGCGCGAGCGTCCGGAGGATGTTCGGCTCGTTGAACAGCTGGAAGCTGCCGATGATCGAGAAGATCGAGGCGATGACGATCGCGCCGCGCAGGGCGGGCAGCTTGATCGAGCGGATGACCCGCAGCGGGCCGGCGCCGTCGATCTCGGCGGCCTCGTAGAGCTCGCCGGGGATGGTCTTCAGCGCGGAGTAGAAGATCAGCATGTTGTAGCCGACGAACTCCCACGTGACGATGTTGCCGATCGAGACCAGGATCCAGTCGCGCGAGAACGGCGCGATCAGGTCGGAGCCGAGCAGGTCGTTGACGTTGGCGGTGAGGCCGAAGTTGTCGCCGTAGATGAAGCCCCACATCAGGACCGCGACGACCGCGGGGACCGCGTAGGGGAGGAAGACGACGATGCGGAAGAAGCCGGTGCCGTGCAGCCGGCCGCTGTCGATCGCGAGGGCCGCGACGAGAGCGAGGACCAGCATCACCGGGACCTGGACGACCAGGAACAGCAGGACGCGGCCGAAGCCCTCCCAGAAGTTCGGGTCGCGGAAGATCGCCAGGTAGTTCTCGAAGCCCACGAAGGCGTTGCCGCCGATGAGCTGCTCGCGGAACAGGCTGAGGTAGATCGAGTAGATCACCGGCGCGATGAAGACCAGCAGGAACACCACGAGGAAGGGGGCCACGAAGGCCAGGCCCTTCCACTCGCTCTTCGCACGACTGCGCGGAACGGCGAGGGGTGCGGCCGGAGGGGTGACCTCGCGCAGCGGGACAGGGGGAGACGTCGTCGTCATCGAGGAGATTCCGTTCGGGGTCGGTTCCGACATGTTCACGTCAACATGGCAGGACGCCACCGTAGCATGGCCACGTCAACACGCGCACGATCCGTTAGGTTTCGATGGGGAAACGATGTTCCGCCACCGGCGCGGGACTCGTGGAGGGACGGCATGGCCATCGAGACGAACGCGGCGACCGCCGTCCCACGCCGACGGAGCGTGTCGATGGCCGACGTCGCGCGACGCGCGAACGTGTCCGGGCAGACCGTCTCGCGGGTGTCCAACGGGAAGCAGAACGTCGACACCGAGACGCGCGAGCGCGTGCTCGAGGCGATGCGCGCCCTCGGCTACCGGCCCAACAGCGCCGCGCGGGCCCTCCGCACCGGCCGCTTCCACAGCATCGGCGTGATCATGTTCACGCTGTCCTCCTTCGGCAACATGCGCACCCTGGACGCCATCGCGGTCGCCGCGGCCGACGCCGGGTACTCGATCACCCTCATCCCCGTGCCGCACCCGACCCAGGGCGAGGTGTCCGTCGCCTTCCACCGCCTGAGCGAGGAGGCGGTCGACGGCGTCATCATCGTCATGGAGGCGCACCTGCTCGACGAGGCCGACATCGTGCTGCCGCCGGATCTGCCCGTCGTGGTCGTCGACTCGGCCGGCGGCGACCGCTACCCGGTCGTCGACACCGACCAGGTCTCGGGCGCGCGCCAGGCCGTCGAGCACCTGCTCGGGCTCGGCCACCGCACGGTCCACCACATCGCCGGGCCGGAGCGCTCCTACTCGGCCGAGCGGCGCCGGGAGGCGTGGGAGTCGACGCTGCGCGCGCAGGGCGCTCCCGTGCCCGAGGCGCTCGTCGGCGACTGGTCGAGCGCGTCGGGGTACCGGATCGGCCGGGAGCTGGCCGCGGACCCGGCCGTGACGGCGGTCTTCGCCGCGAACGACCAGATGGCGCTCGGCGTGCTGCGCGCCCTGCACGACGCGGGCAAGGCGGTGCCGGGTGAGGTCAGCGTCGTCGGCTTCGACGACATGGAGGAGTCGGCGAGCTTCTGGCCGCCGCTGACCACCGTGCACCAGTCGTTCGGCGACACGGGGCGCCGCTCGGTCGACATCCTGCTGCGCGAGCTGGAGTCGGGCGAGCGCTCGGGCGTGACGCTGACGCCGACGGAGCTCGTCGTGCGGGAGAGCACGGGGCCGGCGCCGCGCTGAGGCGCCCGGGCCGCCCCGAGCCGCCCCGAGGTGTCGACTGCGGGCGATACTGTGAGGCTTCTCACCCGTCCTCGCTAAGGAGCACCCATGTCGGTCGGCCTGCTCGCCGTCGTCGATGACATCCTCACCGCCGCCCTGAAGGCGAGCGCGAAGACGGCCGGTGTCGTCATCGACGACGCGGCCGTCACTCCGCAGTACGTCCAGGGGCTGACGCCGGCGCGCGAGCTGCCCGTGGTCGGGCGGATCGCGCTCGGCAGCCTCGTCAACAAGTTCGTGATCATCATCCCGATCGCGCTGCTGCTCTCCTCGTTCGCGCCCTGGGTGCTGCCCTACCTGCTGATCGTCGGCGGCGCCTTCCTCTGCTTCGAGGGCGCGGAGAAGGTGCTCGAGTGGTTCGGCGTGCACCACGCGGCAGGCGAGACGGAGGCGCGCGACGAGAAGAAGCTCGTCTTCGGCGCCGTCCGCACCGACCTGATCCTCAGCACCGAGATCATGCTGATCGCGCTCGACGGGCTCGACACCGACCTCGGCTTCGGCGGGACGCTCGGGGCGCTCGCCGTGGTCGGCCTCGGCATGACGCTGCTCGTCTACGGCGCGGTCGCGCTGCTGGTGAAGATCGACGACGTCGGGCTGCGGCTGATGAAGAACGCGGCGCGCGGCGTCCGGCGCTTCGGCGTCCGCATCGTCGCCTCGATGCCGGCCGTCTTCCGCACCATCAGCATCATCGGCACGCTCGCGATGCTCTGGGTCGGCGGGCACCTCGTCACGGCGAACCTGGCCGAGACCTTCTGGCACGGTCCGTACGACCTCGTGCACGTCGTCACCCACGCGGTCGAGGGCGCCGGCCCGGTCGTCGTCTGGATCGCCGACACCTTCGTCTCGATGATCTTCGGCCTCGTGCTCGGGCTGATCGTCGTCGCCGCCGTCACGGGCGTCCGCCGCGTCCTGAAGCGCGGCGAGCCGGCCGAGGCCCACTGACGGGTCAGGTCTCGATACGCCGCTCCGCGGCTACTCGACCAGCATGCAGGTGGCCCGCGGGCCTTGCCTGTTGATCGCGTGGCCCGTGGGCCGGCCTCCCTCTGTTGATCGAGCAGCCCCGCAGGGGCGTATCGAGATCCCGCGTCCTCAGCTCTCCAGGTGCGAGTACTCCGGCAGCGCGATCGCGTCGGCGGGCGGCGTGAAGAACCGCCCCATCGTCCGCCCGATCACCGGCGTCGCGGCGACCTTCACCGCGAGCCCGAACGCCGCCACTCCGAGCCGCGACACCGGGTTCGCGACCCGCGGCACCCCCGGCGGCAGCGCCTGCGCCTGCTTGACGTAGGGCCGCATGATCCGCTCGTACCCCGCGAAGCCGTCGCGCGGATCCACGTGCGCCGCGAGCTCGCCGGCCAGCACGTACGCGCCCGCGAGCGACAGGCTCGTCCCCATCCCGCTCACCGGGGAGGCGCAGTAGGCGGCGTCGCCGATCAGCGCGACCCGCCCGCTCGACCAGCGCGGGGCGTGCACCTGGCCGATCTGCTCGTAGTAGAGGTCGTCGGCCTCGTCGAGTCCGCGGAGGACGCGCTGCGCCTCCCAGCCGGCGTCGCCGAAGACCGCGCGGAGGTGCGCGCGCTGCTCGTCGAGCGAGCGGCGCTCGGTGCTCGCGCGGTCGAGGCGGCGGTCGATCACCTGCGAGAGCGCGACGCGGAGCGTGCCGTGCGGGTCTGGGCGGAGGGTGATGCTGCGCCCGCCGGCCGCGCTGTACCAGCGCCACCAGTCGTCGTCCGCGGCGGTGCGGGGGATGGTGGCGTAGGAGGTCTCGAGGCCGAGCGAGCGGATCTCCGGCTCGGTGCCGAAGACGAGGCGGCGGGTGCTCGAGCCGATGCCGTCGGCGGCGACGACGAGGTCGAAGCGCTCGTCGGGGGCGTTCTCGAAGGAGACGGTGACGCCGGTGCCGTCGTCGTCGAGGCCGCTGATGCGGTCGCCGTAGCGGTACTCGGTGTGCTCGACGGTGCGGTCGACGAGGAGCCGCGCGAGGTCGCCGCGGAGGATCTCGAGCTCGGCGGTCGCGCCGCCGCTGTCGGTGGTGCCGGCCGGGAACTCGGCGAGGGTGCGTCCGCCGCGGCCGACGAAGCGGGTGCCGACCTCGCCGGTGGTCGCGGCCCGGATGTCGTCCTCGAGGCCCATCCGGCGGGCGACCTCGCGTCCGGCGCCCCGGACGTCGACGTTCTGCCCGCCGAGCCGCAGGGCGGGTGCGCGCTCGACGATCGTCGCCTCGACGCCGTAGCGGTGCAGCCAGAACGCGAGGGCGGGTCCGGCGATGCTGGCGCCGGAGATCAGGACACGGGTCACGTTTGCCGCCTTCGTTGATAATCAATGAGATTGGCAATCTACACCGTTATCGTGGAGGCATGAGTGACAGCGCGCCCGATCTCGGCATCCGGACCCGCGTGCGCCAGGTGACGGAGCGGCAGCGGCTCTTCGAGCAGTCGCTGACCCGCGCGCTCGCGGTCGACGCCGTCGGGCTCGACGCGATGACGCACCTGATGTCCGCGGGTCCGCTGACGCCGACCGAGCTCGCGGGGCGCCTCGGCGTCTCGACGGCGGCGATGACCCTCGTGCTGAACCGCCTCGAGGCGGCCGGCCACGTCCGCCGCGAGCGGCACCCGACGGACGGGCGCAAGCTGATCGTCACGGCCTCGGAGGAGTCGGCGCGGCGTGCGCAGGAGCGGGTCGCCCCGCTGATCGCGGGCGTCGAGGCGGTCGTCGCCGACCTCGACGAGGCCGAGCGTGCGACGGTGCAGGCCTTCCTCGACCGCCTGCTCGCGGTCTACGACGCGGTGACGGACTGACGCGCCGGCGTCCTGGCCGTGGTGGGTCTCGATACGCCGCTGCGCGGCTGCTCGACCAGCAGGGAAGGGGCGCGCCGCGTTCCGTGTGAGTCGGCGTCTTCATGCTGATCGAGTAGGCCGCGGAGCGGGCGTATCGAGATCCACGTGTTCGGAGGGTGGGTCTCGATACGCCGCTGCGCGGCTACTCGACCAGCATGAGCGCGCCGCTGCGCGGCTACTCGACCAGCATGCAGTGCGCGGCTAGGTGGCCAGCATGAGGGTCAGCAGCTGCGCGCGGAGTACGCGGCCGGGATCACCGTGGTGACGGGGGCGCCGTCGACGGTGGCGGTCGCGGTGACGGTGGCCTGGCCGGCGGGCACCGAGGCGGCGCGCGTCGAGAAGGCGGCGGAGGCGTTCTTGCCGGGCAGGATGCCGGTGAACTCCTTCGAGCCGTAGGCGGAGGCGACGGTCATCGAGACGGGGACGGTCGCGTTGTTCTGCGCCGTGACCGTCAGGGTGACCTTGCCGGCGATGCAGCGGGTCGTGGCCGTCGCCGCGACGGCGAGGGCGGCGGGCGCCTTCAGCGTCACGGTCACGGTCGTCGTCTGCGAGACCGTGCCGTCGGCCGACGTGATCACCACGGTGCCCACTCCGCCGTTCGCGGTGGTCGGCTGCGTCACGCGCACCCGGGCCGCCGAGTCGGTGGCCACCGCGGTGAGCACCGGCATCGACGTGCCGTCGACGGTCACGGCGTAGGAGCCGCGGGCCGGCTCGAAGCCGGCGACGCCGACTCCGTTCACGCGCAGGGCGCCGAGGGTGGCGACCGCGGCGGGCGACGCCACCGACTCGTACAGCTTCGTCTCCGACACGATGAGGTGCGTGTTGGCGTAGGCGTTCATCACGACGCGGAAGGCCTTGGCCGTGACCGGCGCGAAGGTCGCGTTCAGCGTCGGCGCGGTGCCGTCGGCGGGCGCGGCCAGGGCGACCGCGGACTCGTAGCCGGGGACCGCGGTCCACGTGCTGCTCGAGGCGCCCTGGTACTGCAGCTGGTAGCTCTGCGCCCAGCTGGTGCCGCCGTCGCGCTGGAACTGCACCGACGCCTGCTGCACCTGGCGGGTGGCGGGGAAGGTGTAGGTCAGGCTGCTCTGCGCGGCCTTGGTGCCGCTCGTCCAGTTGGACCAGCCCTTGTCGCCGTCGACGCCGTTGCGGGTGCGCTCCGGTCCGTAGCCCGACTCGGACGAGGTCGCGGTCGCGACGATGCCCGCATCGGGGTTGAAGTTGCGGAGTGTGCCCGCGGTGACCAGCACCGTCAGCGTGGCGGGGAGGGTCTGGCCGTCGGCCGTCGCGGTGCCGGAGATCGTCACCGATCCGGGCGCCGCGAGCGAGGCGGTGGTCAGCGGCGTCCAGTCCCAGGTGACCGGCACCGCGAAGGTGCTGGTCGAGGCGCCGACGCGGGCCGGCACGGTGGCGGGGGCCGCGGCCTGCACCGCGGCGACGGAGGCTCCGGCGGCGACGGTGAGCGACGCCGGGTCGGTGGCGGTGAGGCCGCCGACGTCGACGAGCGCGGTGACGGGGATCGACTGGCCGAAGAGGTCGGTCGCGGTGCCGGTCACCTCGACGCGGCCGGCCGCGGCGTAGGCCGAGTCGGCCGGGCGCTGCCAGGTGACGGCGACCGGTGCGCCGGTGCCCCAGGCGTACTGCGGGGCGATCGAGGCGGGCAGGGTGGGCGCGACGCCGACGGTGGTGCGCACGGCGACCGTCTGCGCGGAGGACGGGGCGAGGTCGCGCAGTGTCCAGGACTGGTTCGCTCCACCGTTCGAGCCGTAGACGCCGACCGTGGTGTTCTCGGTGCTGGACTGGCCGTTGACGTCGAGCGAGAGCCCGATCGACTCGTTGACCAGCGTGTAGGCGGTGCCGTCGGTGGTGCTGACGATCCAGCGGGTGGCGGCGTCGGCCTTGGCGGCGTCGACCGAGAGCGTGCGCAGGTCGGTGCCGGCGCTCGTGGCGCCGAGCACGCGGCCGTCGGCGTTCTGCAGCACGACGCGGCGGGTGGCTTCGCGCTCGCCGGGGGCGACCTCGCGGACGGTCCAGCTCTGCTTCGCGGCGGCGGCGGAGTCGGTGGCGAGGGTGGTGATCGTGGTCGCGGCGCCGGTGGGGTTGCCGGTCAGCGCCTTGCCGCTCTGCGTGCCGACCAGCTGGTAGCGGTGGCCGTCGCGCAGGGCGGGGGCGGAGTCGGCGACGCCGGAGACGCCGTCGATCGAGAAGGAGGTGACCGATTTGGCGGGCACCGTGACGGTCGCGGTGCGCGACTCCCGGTCGATGGCGACCGCGGGCTTCGCGACGAGTGCGTTGCCGGTGGGCGCGGCGGCCGAGGCGGCCTGGGTCGTCACGTACGGGGTGACCGTTGCGCCGGCGGCGATGCTGCCGAAGCGGGAGAGGTCGAGCACGACGGTCTTCGCCGTCGCGGCGGTGTTGGTGTGCACCACGGTCGCGCCGCTGCCGTCGCCGCGGACGGCGGCGGTGGAGGAGGTGTCGTTCGTGGGCATCAGGTGGTCGCCCTCGTGGATGAACTTGGTGAAGTTGCGGATCGTGTTGAACTTCGAGTTCGTCTCGACGCCGCAGGCCGGGGCCTTCGTGGAGTCGCCGCCGGCGTCCGCGACGCGGCGCGCCGACTTCCAGACCTCGGCTCCCGCCTCCTGGTAGGGCTTGCAGTCGAGGTCGATGAAGATCGAGCCCCAGTTGAGGTTCTCGCCCTTGGGGCTCATGTTGTAGAGGTCCTCGACCGGCTGCCAGAGCACCCAGGCCTTCGGCTCGAGCTCGCGGAGGTCGTCGTTGATGCGGCCGGCGATGCCGAGGCCGTTCTCGATGTTGACCGGGTCGTAGCCGGCGACCCAGTTGCCCTCGATCTCGCTCATCCAGAGGTCCTTGTCGGCCTGCTTGGCGAGGTCGCGGACCGCGAGGCGGTCGGAGGTGCCGTAGGTGTGCACGTTCATCCGGTCCACCTCGGCGCGGACGGCGGCGGAGTAGGCGGCCCAGTTCGTCTTGAAGATGCTGGGGTTGGTCTCGTCCATGGCGGCGATGCCGGCGTCGCTCGACGAGGCGTCGAGGGCTGCGGCGACGTCGGGGATCAGGTCGGCCTGGCGGGTCGGGCCCATGTGCATGCCCTCCTGCCGTCCGCCGGTGGGGACGCCGTTGGTGAGCTGCGTGCCCCAGTAATTGGTGTTGGGCTCGTTGAATGGGTCGAGGGTGTCGAACTCGATGCCGTACTCGTCCTCCATGTGCGCGGTGACGGTCGCGAGGTACTGGGCGAACTTCGCCTCCGCGGCGGGCTTCAGCTGCTCGCTCGAGGCGTTGAAGCCGCCGGAGACGTAGCCGCTCTCGGTCATGAAGTAGGGGGCGGAGTTGGCGAACGCCTCCCAGTGCGAGATCTGCTTCTCCTCGGCGAGCTTCTCGACCCACCAGCGCTGCGTCTCGTCGCTCGTCCAGTCGTAGGAGGAGGCGTCGCCGGCGTTCCACTTCGCCAGGAGCGCGTCGCGGTCGGCGTAGTTCGTGCTCGTGCCGCCGTAGGTCGCGGCGTCGCCGGCCGGGTTCTGCTTCCACCAGCCCTCGACCGCGCCGCCGGGGCGGAGGTAGTCCTTCACGTCGGAGGCGTTGCCGCCGCCGATGTTGTAGCGGGCGATGTTGAGGTCGAGGCCGTCGTCGCCGAAGACCTTCTGGTAGAGCTCCTCGCGGAGGGCCTCGGGGTAGTTCCCGGTGGCGTTCGCGAACCAGACGAGGCTGGTGCCCCAGCCCTCGAAGGACTCGCCCGCCGCGGCGGGGTTGGGGGTGATGCGGAAGGCGTCGGCGGCCTGCGCGGGGGCGGCCGCCGCGGGGAGCGCGAGCAGCGCTCCGGCGGCGAGGGCGGCGCTCGTGGCGAGCGCGGCGATGCGGCCCGCCTTCCGGCGAGTGCGTCTGGCAGTGGACATCGACATCGATGCGTCTCTCTTTCAACTCTGAAAGGGGAGCTGTTCACGTGAACACACCCGTGGCCTCCGACTGTACATGTTGACGTCAACAGGCGGAAGGGCGACGGGCGTGCTCGCGACTCCGCAGAAGTTGTCGTGCTGAAGCGCCGAGTACGACAACTTTCGCGGAGGCGTGCCCGCTTCCGTCGCGGCCCTGCGCAGAAGTTGTCGTAGTGGGGCGTCGAGTACGACAACTCTTGCGGAGGAGTGGGGAGGAGTAGCGGCGGGGCGGCGCTCAGATCGCGTGCGGGCGCTCCGGGAACGCCTCGGGCTCGCACTGGATGGTGGCGTGGTCGATGCCGTGGCCCTCGCGCAGGACGGCGAGCACTCCGGCGAGGGCCTCGCGGTAGTCGGCGTCGGGGGCGACGACGATGTGGCCGGTGGCGCTCTCCATGCCGGAGGTGATGGTCCACACGTGCAGATCGTGCAGCGCGAGCACGCCGGGGACCGCGCGGACGTCGCGCTCGACCGCGGCGAGGTCGACGTGCGCGGGCGCCGACTCCATCAGGATCCCGAGGGCCTGGCGGGTCAGCGACCAGGTGCGCGGCAGGATCAGCAGGCCGATCAGCACGCCGACGATCGGGTCGGCCCAGGCCCAGCCGGTGGTCAGCAGCACGATCGCGGCGAGGATCACGCCGATCGAGCCGAGGGCGTCGCCGAGCACCTCGAGCGAGGCCCCGCGCAGGGTGATGCTCTCCTTCGCGCCGGCCGAGAGCAGGCGCAGGCTGACCAGGTTGACCGCCAGGCCGATGATCGCGGTGATCAGGAGCGGCGCGCCGGGCACCGCGGGCGGCTCGGCGAAGCGGCGGACCGCCTCCACGATCACGAAGCCGGCGACGCCGAAGAGCAGCACGCCGTTGGCGAGTGCGGCGAGCACCTCGAGCCGGTAGGAGCCGTAGGTGCGCGCCTTCGCGGCGGGGCGGGCGGCGAGCGAGATCGCGGCGATCGACATCCCGAGCGCGATCACGTCGGTGCCCATGTGCGCGGCGTCGGAGATCAGCGCGAGCGAGCCGGTGGTGAGGCCGACGACGAACTCGACGACCGCGAAGGCGGCGGTGAGCACGAAGGCGATGACGAGGGGGCGCCGGTGGCGGGCGGCGGCGGAGCCGGCGTGCCCGTGGTCGTGTCCCATGCGACTCCCTGTGCCCCACTCGCCGCGACGACCGCGGACGTATTGTCGTATGCACACTCTTGCACATATCGGCTCGGATGCGAAGGGTGCCCGCGCCGATCCGCCTGCGGCACTGGAGAGGTGTCGTCCTCCCGCTCGCTCCGCACCCTCCGCGGTGTCGTGGCGGCGACGGTGGCGACCCTCACGGCCCTGTTCTTGCACGTCGCGGGCGGCGGCGAGGTGCCGGGCCTGCTCGGACTCGCGGTGCCGCTCGTGCTCTCGGTGCCGGTCTGCGTCGCACTCGCCGGCCGCGGGCTCTCGCTCGCGCGCCTGGCCGCCTCGGTCGGAGTGAGCCAGCTGCTCTTCCACGCGCTCTTCGAGATCGGCGCCGCGGCCGGGCCGGCCGGTGCGGCGCACGCCCACGGCGGCCCGATCGACGTCAGCGCCGCGACGGCCCACGCGGGCGGGCACGACTCCTCGATGGGGATCGCGCACCTGCTCGCGGCGGTCGTCACGATCGCGGTCCTGCACCGGGGCGAGGCGCTGCTGATCGCGGTCGCCGCGACGACGGTCCACGCGGCGGCGCGACTCGTGCGGGTGCCGGCCGTCCCCGTCCTCGCGGCGGCGACCGGGCGCCGCTGGTCGTCCGCGCCGCGCGCGATCCTCCCGGTCGTGGCGGACGTGCTCGCCGACGCCGTGCCCCGCCGCGGGCCGCCCGCCGCCCCCGCCTCCTGATCCTCGACGCGCGCTGCGCGTCCTCATCGACCCCTGCCCGCGGGCGGGGTCTGTGCGCGATGCCCCGTCCCTCCGGACCGGCCGCGCGAAGGGAGCCACTGCTGTGGCGCACGCACCGTCCTCCACACCCCTCGGCCACGACGACCACGGTCCCGGCGGCCCCGGCGGTCAAGGCCCCGACGACGACCTCCTCCCACCCGGGCGGCCGGCCGCCGCTCCGCTCCGCGCGGCGGAGGCGACCCTGCTGCTCGCCGTCCCCGCGGCGGTCGCGGTCGCGCTCGCCGGGCTCACCTGGACCGGCGCGTTCTCGACCGAGACGCGCCTGATCGACCCCGGCGAGCTGGTCACCCGTGGCCTGCCGATCGCGCGGGTCGTGCACGACACCGCCGCGTCGCTGACGATCGGCCTGCTCGCGGCCGCGACCTTCCTCCTGCCCGGGCAGCGGATCGCGCCCGGGATCGTCTCGTACTCGCAGAACCGGGCGCTGCGCTGGGCGACCTGGTCGGCGGCCGTCTGGGTGGCGTCGGCGCTCGCCGTGCTCGTCTTCACGGCGGCGAACGCGATCGGGCAGCCGCTGGACGCGCCGGGCTTCCGGACCCAGCTGGTCTTCTACGCCACGCAGCTCGAGCTGGGGCAGACGCTCGTCGCCTCGACCGCGTGCGCGACGGCGGTGCTGCTGCTCACCCTCTTCTCGCGGCGGCTGGGCTGGGTGGCGGCGGCGACCGCGATCGCGGTGCTGGCGCTCCTGCCGCTCTCGCTCTCCGGGCACGCGGCCGGCGCGGACGAGCACGCGAACGCGGTGAACAGCCTCGCGGTGCACCTGATCGGAGTGACGGCCTGGGCGGGCGGGCTCGCCGCGGTGATCCTGCTGCGGCGGACCGTCGGCGGCGAGATCGGCACCGTCGTCGCGCGCTACTCGGTGCTGGCCGGCTGGGCGTTCGGAGCGGTCGCCTTCTCCGGGCTGGTCAACGCGTCGCTCCGGATCGAGGGGCTCGAGGACCTCGGCACGCCCTACGGGCAGCTGCTGATCGTGAAGGCCGTCGCGCTGCTCGCGCTCGGCGGCGCGGGGGCCTGGCACCGGCTGAGGCTGATCCCGCGGCTGCGCGCGGACCCGGCCGACCGCCGTGCGTTCGTCGCGGTCGCCGTCGGCGAGGTGCTGGTGATGGCGCTGACCATCGGCGTCTCGGTGGCGCTCTCGAACAGCGCGCCGCCGGTCTCGCAGGACCCGGTGAGCGGCGACGCGCGGCGCAGCCTGCTCGGCTTCCGCTACCCGCCCGAGGTGACGCCGGAGCGGATGCTCGACCAGTGGCACCTCGACGCCGTCTGGCTCGGGATCGCCGTCGTCGGCGCCGCCCTCTACGTGCACGCGGTGCTGAAGCTCCGGCGTCGCGGCGACGCCTGGCCGCTCGGCCGCACGCTCGCCTGGGTGGCCGGCTGCGCCGCCCTCGCCTACACGACCAGCGGCGGGCCGGGCGTGTACGGGCAGGTGCACTTCAGCACGCACATGATCCAGCACATGCTGCTGATGATGGTCGTGCCGCCGCTGCTGGTGCTCGGCGGGCCGGTGCTGCTCGCGCTGCGGGTGCTGCCGGTGCGCCGCGACGGCGGTCGGGGGCTGCGCGAGTGGATCCTCGCGGTCGTGCACTCGCGCTACCTCGCCGTGCTGTCGCAGGCGCCGGTCGCCGCGGTGCTCTTCGCGGGGAGCCTGGTGGCGTTCTACTACACCGGCTGGTTCGAGTGGGCGATGTTCAGCCACCAGGGCCACGTGCTGATGACCCTGCACTTCCTCGCGACCGGCTACCTCTTCTTCTGGGTCCTGATCGGCGTCGACCCGGGGCCGGATCGCCCGGGGCACGTGCTGCGGCTGCTGGTGATGCTCGCGACGCTGGCCTTCCACGCCTTCTTCGGCCTGGCGATCATGTCGCAGACCACCGTCCTCGCCGCGCCCTGGTGGACGGCGCTCGGGTACACCGACACGGACGCGCTGCTCGCCGATCAGGGTGTCGGCGGCGGGATCGCCTGGTCGGCGGGCGAGATCCCGATGGTGCTGATCGCGCTGGTCGTCGTCGCGCAGTGGGTGCGCTCGGAGGAGCGGACGGCCAAGCGCTACGACCGCCGGGCCGACCGGGACGGCGAGGCCGAGCTCGCGGCGTACAACGCGCGGCTGGACCGGCTCGACCGCCGGGGGTCCCGAGCGGCGGGGTGTCCTGAGCGGCGGGGCGACCGGCCCCGCCGGTGCGCGTCAGGGGCGCGAGGCGGCGTCCGCGTCCCAGAGGGCCTCGAGCGGGTCGTCGGCGTCCTCGCCGGCGAGGAGCTCGGCGTGCCGGCGCTCCGCCTCCTCGGCGGAGATCTCGCCGAGGTCGATCGAGGCGCGCAGGGCCGCGGCCCGGCCGCCCTCGCGGGTGAGGAACGGGTCGGCGGGGGTGGCGTGCCGGACGCCGTCGCGGGCGTCGAACGCGGAGGCGGTGATGCCCGTCACCGCGGGGGAGGAGGCGAGCAGGGCCATCGCGACCCGGTCGGCCGCCTGCCAGGCCGAGGCCGACGAGCCGCGCTCGGCGATGATCGGGCCGTCGGGGGTGCCGATGGTGAGCCGCTCGATGTCGGGGAGGAGGCGGAGGATCCGCGCCGCGGCGTCGAGCGCCTCGGCGGGCACGGAGTCGACGGGGCCGGAGAACAGCGGGGTCCAGTCCTCGATCGGGAGACGGTGCCTCCAGGTGTCCATCCGGGCTCCTTCCGTGATCGTTCACGGCGTCGTCACGACGTGCACGTGCCTGAAGGCTAGAGCGGGCCCCCGCGCGCGTCGACCCCCGGATCGAGGGAGTGCGTTTTCGGGACCACTCCGGTCGGGGGCGGCGAGGCCGTCCCTCCGGGCGACCTGTCGAGCTGTGCGGGCGCTGTGCCGCGCGGAGCGCGGGTGGGTGCCTGCGGCGTGATGCCTGGTCGATCCACGTGCCCCGGGGTGACCCCGGAGAGGACGGAGCAGCGCGTGCCCCGTCCGCCTCGCCCGGAGGGGCGGTGCCGCCCAGCCTAGGCTGGAGCGCACGAGGCGGGGGGGGTCGTCGTGCACGGACGGGACGCGGTGGTCGAGGCGCTCGCGCACGCGTTCCTCGGCGCGGAGTGGACCCCCGCCGGGCTGCGCGCCGCGGCCGCCGACTCCCTCGGCGCCCGCCGCCGCTGGATCGGCCCGCTGGTCACCGCCGTGCTCGTCGCCTTCCCGCATCCGCCGCTCGACGCGCCGCGCGAGCTCGCGCAGGTGGTCGCGGGGCTGCTCCCGGAGCGCGCGCAGCCGGTGGTCGCGCACCTCGCGCCGGTTCCCGCTCAGGCCGTGCCCTCCTCCTCGCCGGTGCCCGCGATCGACGGCCGGGACGACCTCGCGCGGCTGCTCGGGCTCGCGGCGGCGCAGCTGGACGGGTTCGCCGATCTCGGGCAGTGGAACCGCCGGACGCCGCACGGTGCTCCGCACCCCGGCGCTCTCCAGAACTACGACCACGTCTGGCGCTCGCGGCCGGGCCGCGCACCGCGGCTGCTCGAGGTGCCGCGCACGCGGCTGCGGGCGGTGCAGCGGAGCGTCCTCGACGAGATCGTCGGACTGGCTCCCGTGCATCCGGCCGCGCACGGCTTCGTCCCGGGCCGCAGCGCGATCACCGGGGCGGCCGTGCACGCAGGCTCGGCGATGCTGGTCACCCTCGATCTGCAGCGCTTCTTCGCGCAGGTCACCGCGGCGCGGGTCTTCCGGCTGCTGCGCGGCGAGGGGCTTCCGGAGGCGGTCGCCTTCGCGCTGACCGGGCTGTGCACCCACGCGGTGCCGGTCGCCGCGATCCACCGGATGCCCGCCGGCGGCGAGCCGGAGGAGCGGGCCGCGCTGCGCCGCTCCCTCGCCCTCGCGCACCTGCCGCAGGGCGCGCCGACCTCGCCCGCGCTGGCGAACCTGGCGCTGCGCCGCCTCGACGCCCGGCTGACCGGCTACGCCGAGGCGGCCGGCGCCCGCTACACCCGCTACGCCGACGACCTCGCGTTCAGCGGCGACGCGCGCTTCGCCCGGCGGGCGGAGGCCTTCGCCCGCGGGGCCGCGCGGATCGTGGAGGACGCGGGCTACGCCGTGAACCCGCGGAAGACGCGGCTGCGGCCCGCCTCGACGCGGCAGAGCGTGACCGGGATCGTGGTCAACGCGCACCCGGCCGTCCGGCGGGCCGACGTCGACCGGCTGCACGCGATCCTGCACAACTGCGCCGTGCACGGGCCGGGCGGGCAGAACCGGGCGGGGGTGCCCGACCTCCGGGCGCACCTCCTCGGCCGGATCGCCTGGGTGAGCGCGGTGCATCCTGGCCGCGGAGCGAAGCTGAGGGCGGTCTTCGAGCGGATCCCGTGGCCGGAGCCCTCGGGGGCCTCCCCGTCCCTCGATCCCGCGGGGCCGCGCCCGTAGGATTCAGCGGTGCCCGTCACCCTCCCCGCTCCGCGAACGATCGACCCCGCCTCCGTCCCCGCCCTGCGCTGGGGAGTGATCGGCACGGGCATCGCCGACGCCTTCGTCGCGGCGATCCACTCCCGCTCGGTGCAGCGCGCCGTCGCCGTCACCGCGCGGGACGCCGAGAAGACCCGGGCCTTCGCGGACAAGCACGGCATCGCGACGGTGCACGCGACGGTCGAGGAGCTGGTCGCCGACTCCGGGATCGACGCCGTCTACATCGCGACCCCGCACCCGCTGCACCGCGCGCAGGCGCTCGCCGCGCTCGCGGCCGGCAAGCACGTGCTGATCGAGAAGCCGATCGCGATGTCTGCGGACGAGGCGCGCGAGATCACCGACGCGGGCCGCGCCGCCGGCCTGCTGGTGATGGAGGCGATGTGGGCGCGCTACCTGCCCCAGGCCGACGTCATCCGCCAGGTCGTCGAGAGCGGGGTGCTCGGCGAGCTCCGCCTGGTCACCGCGGACTTCGGCTTCTCCGTCCCCGTCGATCCGACCGGTCGGCTCTGGGCGAAGGAGCTCGGCGGCGGCGCGCTGCTGGACGCCGGCGTGTACCCGATCTCGTTCGCGTCCTCGGTGCTCGGCGCGCCCGTCTCGGTCGTCGCCTCCGGGACCGTCGACCCGGGCACGGGCGTCGACGCGAGCGCCGATCTGCTGCTGACCACCGGCTCCGGCGCCCGCGCGCTGCTGTCGACCTCGCTCCAGACGTCCCTGCCGGTCGAGGCGATGGTCCTCGGCTCGGAGGGGCGGCTCGCGGTGCACAGCCCGTTCTTCGGCCCGAGCGGCGTGACGCTGACGCTCGGCAGCATGAGCTCGGGGCAGGACTCGGAGGTCTGGACCGACGAGGGGCCGTGGCCCTACGGCGCGCTGTCCTTCCAGGCGACGGCGTTCGCCTCCTACGTCGCCGCGGGGCTCGTGGAGTCGCCGGTGCACCCGCACCACGAGGTCGTCTCGGTGCTGGCGACGATCGACGAGGCCCGGCGGCAGGTCGCGGCGCAGGCGCAGGCGCAGGCGCAGGCTCAGGCGGCCCCGTCCACCCCGGCCGCGTCTCCCGCTCCGGCCGTCTGATGCGCATCCTCACCTGCCTGCACACGATGGAGGTCGGCGGCAGCCAGATCAACGGGATCGAGCTCGCCGGGCGGATGGCCGCGCTCGGCCACGAGGCGGTGGTCTACGGGCCGGACGGCGATCTGCGCCCGCTGGTCGCCGAGCTCGGGCTGGACTGGGAGGAGGCGCCCGAGAAGGGGCCCCGCCTGTCCTTCCGGAGCATGGCGCGGCTGCGGAGGATCGTCCGCGAGCGGCGGATCGACCTGATCCACGCCTACGAGTGGGCGCCGACGATGGACGCCGCCTTCGGGCCGCACCTGATCGACGGCGTGCCCGTGGTGACCACGGTGCTCTCGCCGGAGGTGCCCGACTTCGTGCCGGCCGCGTTCCCGATGATCGTCGGCGTGGTCGAGCTGCTCGAGGAGGAGTCGCGGCGCCGGCCGACGCTGCACCTGATCGAGCCGCCGGTGGACACCGAGCTGAACGCGCCGGTCGAGGACGCCGCGCGGACGGCGGAGCTGCGGGCGCGCTTCGACGTGCAGGACGGCGAGATCGCGGTCGTCACGGTGGCGCGGCTGGTCGTCGACCTCAAGCGCGAGGGGATCCTCGCGGCGATCGAGGCGGTCGGCGCGATCGGCGACGAGCACCGCCTGCGGCTGATCGTCGTCGGCGACGGCCCGGTCCGCGGCGAGCTGCAGGCTGCGGCGGACCGGGTGAACGCGGGGCGCTCGCGCGAGCTGGTGACGCTGACCGGGCAGATGCTCGACCCGCGCGACGCCTACGCGGTCGCCGACATCGTGCTCGGGATGGGCAGCAGCGCGCTGCGGGGGATGGCGTTCGCGAAGCCGCTGGTCGTGCAGGGCGAGAAGGCGTTCTGGCGACTGCTGACGCCGGAGTCCCTGCCGTTCTTCCTCGACGGCGGCTGGTACTCGCTCGGCGACGGCGTCGACGGGCCGGGGCGCCTCGCCGGGATCCTCGCGCCGCTCGCGGCCGACGCGGAGCTGCGGGAGCGGCTCGGCGCGCTCGGGCGCGAGGTGGTCGTCGAGCGCTTCAGCCTCGCGGCCGCGGCGCGCACCCAGGGGGCGATCTACGCGGAGGCGGTGGCCGCGCGGAGCACGCTGCCGCGGCGGCTGCGCGCGCTGGCCCACCCGGCGGTGCGGTACGCGGCGTACCGGCTGCACCCGCTCAAGCGGCGCGTCCTGGGGCTGCTCGGGCGCTGATCCGGGCGCTCCCCGACAGCTGTTGCCCACGCCGGCGATTCCGTCAAGGGTCTCCTCCTGGCCGCTGAGCGCGTCCTACAGTCCTGTCATCCGGCCGCATCCGGAGACGCCGTCGTCCCGCGACGGCTGCGGGCGCGGCCCCGACGACGGGGAGGACCAGATGTCCAGAGACGACGTGATGCCGGGCCGGTTCGCCCGCTTCGTGAAGTGGGTGCACCGTGCCGACGGCTGGGAGCCGCAGTACCTGCGCGGCCGCGTGCTGGCGAAGACCGACGGCGCCTGGATCGTCGCGGTCGACGGCCAGGAGACCCGCGTGATGAAGAAGGAGTGGAGCGTGTACCGCTGAGACTGCCCGATCGCCGGACGCCGGAGATCCGTGAGACCGGCCCCGGCGCGTTCGTGCTCGAGTTGCGCCGCACCCGCCGCCGGCCGTCCGAGGAGCTCGGCCTGCTGCTGCGCGACCGCGGCCGCTGGATCGCGATCGGCCCGGAGGGCGTGCTCGCCTCCGCGGAGAGCTTCGACGAGGCGCTCGCGACCCTGCAGCCGCCATGCTGATCGAGTAGCCCGCGGAGCGGGCGTATCGAGATCCGGCGACGCCGGGAGGTGGGGTCTGCCGGCTTGCCTACCGGGACACGGTGGGTCTCGATACGCCCCTGTCGGGGCTACTCGACCGGCAGGGGGCGTGCAGGCGGTGGTGGGTGCCGCAGAACATCAGCTGAGACGGGTGGGCCTCCTCTGTCAGCGGAGGGCACCCCTTCTCAGCTGATGTTGTGCGGAGCTCGCGTCCCTCCATGCTGATCGAGTAGCCCGCGGAGCGGGCGTATCGAGATCCGGCGACGCCTGGAGTGGGGTCGCCGGGCCCGCCGTGCTGGGGAGGGCGGGTCTCGATACGCCCCTGTCGGGGCTACTCGACCAGCATGGGCGGCGGCGGCGGCTCCTCCGAGGAGACCCGGCGCCGGCCGGGGCGGCGGCGTCAGCGGTGCTTGCCCGGGGCCTGGACGCCGAGGACGGCGAGGGTCAGGGTGCCGGAGGTGCTCTGCGCGGCGGACGGGGACGACTCCGGGAGCCGGAGGGTGAGGCGGAGGTGATCGGTCGCTCCGATGGCGAAGGCGGGGGAGGCGGGCAGGTCGATGCGGGCCGTGGCGGGGCGGTCGGCCGCGACGGTGGTCGTGGTGCCGGGGCAGGTGGCGGCGTCGGACGACCAGGCCACCGAGCAGCGCTCGAGGGCGAGCTGCAGGCCGTCGGAGGCGCTCGCGCCGACGGTCGTGGCGGCGGACGCGAGCTGCAGGGCGCCCATCGAGACGGTGCCGGCGTTGGTGAGGTCGACGAGGCGCCGGGCCGTGCCGCCGGGCAGCAGATCGGTGACGGGGACCTGCACGGTGGTGACTCCCGTGGCGTCGAACTCCGCGACGACGGTGCCGGCGCCGACCTGGGCGCCGGCGGTCGCGCGGTCGAGGAAGAGAGCGGATGCGGAGGCGCCGGCGCCGAGCACCAGCGCGATCGCCGCGGCGAGGGCGAGCGGTGCGCGGGAGCGGCGGCGGGCCGGGACCGCGCGCCGACGGCCGTGCGCGCGGGTCGCGGGCGTGCCGCTCACGACCGCACCTCCGCCGGCCGGCGCCAGATGACGACGAGCACCGCGCCGACGAGGAGCGCCCCGCCGATCGCGAAGAACGCGAAGCGCGCCTGGGGCTGCGCAAGCGCGATGCTCGGCCAGCCCAGCAGCGGCACGACCGACTCCTCGCGCCAGATCCGCTGATCCGCGATGGTGACGATCCACGGGTCCGCCTGCGGGTTGTTGTCGCCCTTGGTGGTCAGCGCGAGGAGTCCCGGCGACCAGCCGCGCAGCTCGGCGGCCTCGGCCTCGGAGTAGACGAGCGTGACGCGGTGGATCACTCGGCGCTCGGGCACGTCGGGGTCGGTGAAGACGATCACGTCGCCGGCGCGCACCGCGGCCTGGTCGACGGGGAGGGTGACGGCGAGCGAGCCGACGGGCATGTCCGGCGCCATCGAGTTCGAGAGCACGGGCACGAGGCGCACGACGCCGAGGGCGGACGCGACGAAGACGGCGACGCCGGCGATCGCGACGAGCGCGACGACCAGGCCGAGGAGGCGGCGGAGGCCCGTGACGACCGATCTGCTCGCGACGGGTCCGCTCACGACTGCGTCGCTCCTGTCCGTGCTGCTCACGATCGAGCCTCCTTCCGCCGGCGGCCGGTGGCGGCGAGCAGCAGTCCGGCGCCGAGGGCGAGCAGGCCGCCGAGCAGCGCGGCGCCGACGTCGCGGCCGGTGACGGCGAGGCCGTTCCCCGGTCCGCCGTTCCCGAGGGCGCCGGTCCCCGAGGCGCCCTCGCCGACCGCGCCGTTCCCGGAAGGGCCGTCCCCGGGAGCGCCGGAGTCGTCGATCGCCCCGGTCTCGCGCACGAGCACGCGCAGGGCGGCCGACGTGCTCTCGAGCGCGTTGCCGGAGCCGGCCGGGAAGCTCACCCGGACCCGCACGCCGACGGTCTCGCCGAGGTCGAGCGCCCGGGACCCGTCGAGCCGGCCGAGCGACGCGGCCGGTCCGGTGCCCATCGGCTCGACGCCCTCGGGGCAGCGGTAGCGCTCGACGGAGCGGCCGTCGGCGACGAGGACGTCGTCGATCGTGAAGGCGGCGGGGCAGAGATCGACGACCAGCTGGAGCCCGGCGCGCGGGTCCGTGGCGAGCGCGTCGCCGCCGTCGACCGCGAAGGCGACCGACACCTGGTGCGCCGACGAGCCGACGTTGGTGACCTCGGCGGCCCACTCGGTGGTGTCGCCGGGGGCGAGGCCGGTGAGGGCGGCGGGAGCCGTCAGCTCGCGCACGTCGAGCAGGGCGGCGGGCGGAGCGACCGACGCCGCGGACACCGCGGGCGCGAGGAGGACCGCCGCGAGGACGGCGCCGATCGCGCGCAGGGCTGGCATGGGGCTCCGAGGGGAAGAAGGCGGGAAGAAGAGGGAGAGGGGAGAAGGGCAGGAAGAGGAGGGGGAGCTCCCGCCCCGGCCGCGCGTGCGGGCGGGCACGGCGCCGGGGCGGGAGCGGTCGGCTACTTCTGGATGCCGGCGCGCTGGATGGCGGCGGCGGTGAAGGTGATCTGCGCGGCGGCGTTCTCGTAGTCGTTGTCGGCCGCGGTGGGCAGCACGAGCTCGATCAGCGTGTTCAGCGAGACGTCGCCGGCGTCCGACGGGAAGGTGCCGGTCGCCGTGGGGGTGAGGCCGAAGTTCGCCGGCGTGAAGTTCGCGGCGTTGGCGACTCCGCCGATGGTCGACAGCTTGCCGCTGCCGGTCGTCGTCGTGGTCCCGGCGCAGGTGTACGGGCCGTTCACCGCGGGGGCGGTCGCGGCGGTCGTCCACGCCACGGTGCAGGTCAGCAGGCGGTAGTCGAGGCCGTCGGTGCCGGTGACGAGCGACTCGCCGGGGCCGGCGAGCAGCGGGTCGTCGGTGCCCGTGGTCTCCGAGGTGACGTCCTGGTAGAAGCGCACGGTGGAGACGAGGTCGCCGTCGTTGGTCGCGTTCGGGAGCACGAGGGTCAGCGGGCGCTGGATCGTGTCGCCGGGCGCGATGTCGGTGACGGTGAAGCCGCCGGTGACGTTGATGTCGGTCTGGCCGGCGTCGACGTTGCCGACCGCGGTGCCGGAGTCGGTGAAGACGGCGAAGGCGCCGGCGCCGGCGAGGGCGCCCGCGGCGAGGAGGACACCGCCGGTGAGGGCGATCCTCTTCCAGGGGGCGCGCTTGCGGGAGTCGTTCTCGGTGTGGGCTGTGGCGGTCATGACGGTTCCTTTCAGATGGGTGCCCGGTGCGGGCCTGGTCTCCCTCACGCGGGCGTGTGCAGGACGGGTGGGAGGGTTCGTGGGGCGAGGCGGCCGCGGCATCAGCAGCCCCTCGCGGTGGTGACGGCCGGCTGCGCGACGGCGGTCGAGGGGGCCGACGCGACGCCGAGCCAGCGCTGCAGGTCGGGTCGGACCCGCCACTGGTAGCTGCGGCCCTCGCCGAGTCGGTCGTCGGTGAAGGAGGTGGCGCTCGCCGCGGGCGTCGCGACGACGGTCCAGGCGCCGGGCGTCGCTCCGGCCAGGCGGCGCTCGAGGGTCCAGCCGGTGGCGCCGGGTGCGGCGGACCAGCTCACGAGCGTGCTCGGGCGGTTCGCGGTGCAGCTCGCGACGGGGGTGGCGACGACGGAGGAGCGGGTCCAGGCGCCGAGGCCGATCGCTCCGCTGGTCGTGTCGGTGTCGGTGAAGCCGCGGGGGACCAGCGGTGCCGGATCGACGAAGACCGTGATCGTGCTGCTCGCGGTGAGTGCGCCGTCGCTCGCGGTGTAGGCGATCGGCACGGTGCCGGTGAAGGCCGCCGCCGGCGTGTACGTGCAGGTCGCGCCCGTGCAGGAGAATGTGCCGCTGCTCGCGGTGCCGACGGCGCTCAGGGTCAGCGTCGTGCCCGCGTCCTCGTCGGTGTCGTTCGCGAGCGGCGAGACGGTGACGGCGGGGCCGCCCGCGGTCGCGACGGCGCGGTCCGGGCGGGCGATCGGCGCGTGGTTGAGCGCGGTCACGGTGATCGTGACGCGGACGTTCCAGGTGCCGTAGGTGCCCGAGAGCGCGTAGTCGAAGACGTCGGTGCCGACGAAGGCGGCGATCGGGCGGTAGGTGCACTGCCCGCGGGTGGCGCCGCTGTCGACGCAGCTGACCGAGCCGGAGACCGGGGTCGCGGGGGCGGGGGTGGCGGCGCCTCCGACGACCTTGGGGGTCGCCGAGAGCTGAGCCCGGGAGAAGGTCGCGCCGGTCGCCGCGGCGCCGTCGTTGGCGAGCACGTCGACGACGACCGAGCCGCCCTGGACGACCGTCGCCGCGTCAGGCAGCGGGTCGGGGATCACCGAGATCGTGACGGAGGCGGTGCGGGTGATCGCGGAGCCGGTCGGCGGTGTCGCGGTGGCGGTCGCGGTGTTCGAGATCGTGCCGGCCGTCACGTCCGCCGCGGTGGTCGTATAGGTGGCGGTCGCGCTGACGACCTGGCCGGGCGTGAGCCGGCCGGCGGTGCCGGGCCAGCTGAAGGTCAGCGCCGAGAGGCCGGACTTCGGGTCGGTGATCCCGACGCTGGTGAGGGTCGTGTTGCCGGTGTTGGTGGCGCGGAAGGTGTACGTGACGACGGTGCCCGCGGTGCTGATGAAGGCGGGGTTGGCGGTCTTGGTGAAGGCGAGGTCGGCGGCCCGGGTGAGCGTGATCGTCCGGGTGGCGGTGCTGGTGACGGCGGCGCCGGTGGGCGGGGTGCCCGTCGCGGTGGCGGTGTTGACGACCGAGCCGGCGTCGACGTCGGCCTGGGTCAGCGGGTAGCTGGCGGTCGCGGTGACCTGCTGGCCGATGCCGAGCTGGCCGGCGGTGCCGGGCCAGGCTCCGTAGACCACGGTGACCTTGGGGTCGGCGATCGCGACGGACGTCAGCGGCACGTTGCCGGTGTTCACGAGGGTGAAGGAGTAGGTGATCGTCGAGCCGACCGCGGCGGCGCCGTTGAGCGCGCCGTTCTTGGTGAGCGTCAGGGCCGGCGCGTAGCGGATGGGCGTGGTGGTGCTCGAGCTCGCCGTGACCGTCGTGGGGCTCGCCGCGAGGGTGCGGCCGGTGACCGTGGCCGTGTTGGGGATCGCGGTGCCGCTGTTGATGTCGGCCTGGGTCACGGTGTACGCGGCGGAGGTGAAGACGGCCTGCGCGGTGGGGGCGATCGTCGCGGTCGCCGGGGTGATCGAGGCGACCTTCGTGTCGGTGACGGCGACGTTCTGCAGCGTGACGTTGCCGGTGTTGGTGGCGCGGAAGGTGTAGACGATCTGCTCGCCGACGTCGGCCTGCAGATTGCCGTTGGTGTCGGTGAGGGCGCCGGACTTGACCAGGGTGATGACGGGGGCGGGCGTGCTGATCGGGGCGGTGACGGTCGCAGTGCGGCTCGTGACGGTGACGGTCGTCTGGCCCGGAGTCGTCTTGGTGGCCGAGGCCGTCGCCGTGTTGACGAGGTTCCCGGCGACCGCCTCCGCCGCGGTGACGGTATGGCTGCCGGTGCAGATCACCGACGCGAGTGGGGCGAGGGTGGTCGTCGGGCAGGTGACGGTCGGCACCTTCGGGTCGGAGACGGCGACACCGCTGAGCGTGCCGGTGACCGAGCCGTTCGTGACGACGAACTGGTAGGGGATGACCGAGCCCTCGTTGTAGGCGGCGGGCTGGGTCGTGGTGCGGTCGATCTGCTTCACGAGCGAGATGTCGTCGAGGTCGTTGATGGAGGAGACCGAGACGTTGCGGATCAGGTGGGTGTCGCTCGATCCGCCGGTCGACGCGGTGAAGCCGAGCTTGTAAGTGGAGGGGGCGGCGGTGGTCATCGTGAACTGCAGCGCCTGGGTGAGCGAGGCGGCGGCCATGCCGGCGGTGGCGCCGTAGTAGACGGTGACCACCGGGAACGCGGCCGACGAGACGGTGACGCGGATGGTGCGTCCGGCGCCGGTGCCGGGAGCGCTCGTGTCGCTGAGGTTGACGGTCGGGCGGAGGGAGGCGAGCGTTCCGGGCGGGGCGGTGCCCGCGATGTAGCAGTAGCCGGTCTTGCCCTGCCCGGGTCCGCGGGCGACGATGCGGTTGGCGGTCGTGCCCGGAGGAGTGGGCGGGGTGGCGCAGCCCGCGCCGAGACCGCCGCCGGTGCTGGAGAAGTTGCCGAAGACGTCGAGGCCGATGCCGAGGTAGCCGCCGTTCACGCCGTCGACGGTCGTGGACTGGCCGTAGCCGAGCGAGCCGCCGGGAGCGCCCGCAGCGGTGAGGCTGCGCGAGCCGTCGGTGAGGAAGAAGCCGATGCCGTCGGCGCCCTGCAGGCCGAGCGCCGCCTGGTACTGGTACTGGTCGAACTGGACGTCGAGGCCGCCGGTCGCGGGGATCGGGCGGTTGAAGACCGCGCCGCCTTTGGCGTTGGTGCGGGTGTCGGTGAGCTGCAGGAAGCCGGGGGTGGTCGCGGCGGCGGGAGCCTGCGTGCGGTTGGCGCAGACGCCGAGGGTCGAGGTGCCGGCGGGCGGCGCCGTCGTGGCGCGGGTGATGCAGGCGCTGTCGAGGGCCTGCCAGGCGGGGTCGACGACGCTCGCGCCGCCGAAGCCCTCCTGGAGCAGGACGGTGGCGGCCTCCGCGCGCGGGGCGGGCAGGACGACGAGGACGGCGGCGAGCAGGACGAGGATCAGCGTCAGGGCGAGTGGGCGCGGTGCTGCCGAGGTCGGGGTCTGCGGAGTGGGGTGACGGTGGCGGGCGAGCGCGCGCACTTCCGTCATGATCCGATCCCTCCGGGCTGCTCCAGCGGGCGGTCCGGGTGGAGCAGGCATCAAGATACGTTTCGGGTCGACGCGTCTTGACCCCCGGACTGGGCACTCGCAGGTCCAATCCAGTGACGTGCTCTCAGGCGGCGTGCAGGGTGCGCTCAGCGGCGAGTGGTCACCGATGGCGACGCGCGGCGGCGGCGGCGCGCGGGCTGGGCGGCGGGCGCGCTGCGGGCGGGCGCGAGTGGTGGCGTCGGACCGCGGGATCAGCGAGTCGTCGCGGTCAGCGCGGGGGAGCGGCGGCGGGCGAGCCGCCACCGCGGGCGGCGGACGAGGCGGTGGTGTGCCGGGGTGGAGCGGTGATCGCAAGCCCCGGCACTGGCGGCGATGGGCGGACGACTGGCGCGACGGCGCGGTCGGCCCGGGCGGGGCGCGCGCCGCGCGTCCGTCATCCTGCGCCGATACAGGGTCTCGATACGCGCTGCGCGCTACTCGACCAGCATGTCTGCGCGCACTTCATGCTGATCGAGTAGCCCGCGCAGCGGGCGTATCGAGATCCACCCCCTGCAACCGCCGTGTGCCTACCCGCGCCGCCGGATGCGCCACGGCAGCGCCAGCCAGATGCCGGCGATGAGGACCGCCGTGATCGACGCCATCGTGATCGCGAGCGGCCGCGTCGTGACGACGTCGAAGATCAGCAGCACGGTCCCCACGAGGACCAGCGCCACCGCCATCAGCGTCAGCCGCAGCAGGACGTCGGCCGCGCGCACCAGCGTCCGCTTCGCCCGGCGGCGGAACAGCTCGCGGTGCAGGCTGACCGGCGCCAGCCCGAGCAGGGTCGCGAGCACCGAGCCGCTGATCAGCACCAGGTAGACGTCGGTCTGGAAGAGGTCGAGGTCCTCGAAGCGCTGCTGGAAGGCGATCGCCAGCAGGAACCCGGTGAGGATCTGCGTCCCGGTCTGGATGACCCGCAGCTCCTGCAGGATCTCGCTCCAGTTGCGGTCGAGCCGCTCGTTCTCGGTCTCGTCGCGGCCGTCGCCGGGCAGGTCGTCGCGCGGATCGGCGGCGGGGTCCGGCTGCGGATCCGGGCGCGGGTCGGCGGAGGTGGGCGGCACCGTCCCATTGTGCCCGGCGACGTCCGTTCACCCCGCGTTCGCCCGAGCGCGGCCCTCCGCACCGGCGGGACGGGCGCCGGCGAGGCACCCTGGTCGCATGACGAGGCGGTGGTGGCTCCCCCTGGCGGCGGTCGCCGCGACCGGTCTCGCGGTCGGCGTGAGCAGCGACGGCACGCAGTCGGACGGCGTCGACATGGTGCAGGTCACCGCCCCGGAGAGCGAGCAGGCCGCCATCGAGGCGGCGCTGCGCGAGTCGGGGCTGTCCATCGCGGACCTGCCGGTGCGATTCCTGCCCGAGTCCTGAGCGCGGATCCCTCCGCGCTGCCCCGCTACAGGTGCAGCAGGCTCCAGTCGATGATGACGGCGAGCGCGGTGAACAGCGCCGCGACCGCCCCGACCGCCTTGCCGGCCCGGTCGAGGTCGCTGCGGGGGCCGGGCCGCATGTCCGCGACGACGCGCAGCAGCGCCCCGAGCAGCGCGATCACGGTGACGGCCAGTATCCAGACCTTCAGCGAGACGTGCGAGTCGACGTCGAGCAGGGTGAGGGTCACCACCGGCACGAGCACGGCGAGGACCGACACGACGACCAGCAGGACGCCGCGCCGCGTGAGGTCGGTGGGGCCGTAGGAGCCCTGGCTCAGCCAGGCGCGGAGCGGGCGGCGGGCTGCTGCCTCGACCTCGGCCTCGGCTCCGTCGGTCCCGGTCTCGGCCTCGGTCGCGGCGGAGGCCTGGGGTGCGCTCGTGCTCACGGGCGGGCTCCTGAAGTGGATGCGGGAGTGGCGCTGCCGCGGACGCAGAGGGGATCGGTCGAGTCTGACGCCGCCCGGCCGCCGGCGGAAGAGCCGCTTGCGGACGTGTCCGGAACCGGACAGGGGGTCGACTCCGGCTCAGGCGCTGGTCACGGCCGGAACGCTGGCGAGGTACTCCTCCGAGGCGACCTCGGTCCGGAACTCGAGGATCTCGACGGCGTGCGCCTTGAGAACGCCGAGTACTTCGTCGGGGGTGACGTAGAAGAACTCCCGCCGGAGATTCACGCGATTGACGCGCTTCTCCGAGAAGGTCTGGTGGAGCATCGTCTCGATCCCGACCGCGTCGTCGGCGAAGAACAGCGCGTGGACATCGAATCGGAAAGGCACGGAGGCATCGCCGAGCTCGTTCACCCGGTCCATGGGCTCGAGGCGTCTGGTCATCCCGATCTTCACCATGCGGTCACCGAACGCGCCCCTGTTCGAGATGACGTAGACGTATCCCGCGCGGATGTTCGCAGCGCGGTAATCCACGTCGTGCAGTGCTCGATCGACATCGGCGATCCGGGCGCGGAGCCTCTCAGCACCCTCCAGATCCCCGTTCGCCTCCAGTGCGAGGAGAGTAGCCGTGTAGTGCGCCTTCTCCTTGTCGAGCCGCTCGTGCTCGCGTGCCAATTCCTGCTCCGCCTTCCGCTGCTCGCGGAGTTCCTCCCGCCGAGCGCGTTCCATCTCCTTCTCCCGCTGCAGCGCCTGGAGATGCTGATTGGCCAGCTGGATCTCCGTGAGCCTCAAGTGGTGGTACTCGGGATCGATGGTGAGAGCGATCATCGATCCTTGACGCTCGATCATCTCCGCGGCCTTGCTCAGTCTCGCCTGGGCCACCGCGAGGTTGCCCGCGCGGACCGTCTTCACGCAGTTCTCCGCCTCCGCGTTGTAGGCCCGCAGGAGGATCTTCGTCATGTCGCTGACGAAGCGCTTCCCCTGGGCCTGGGAGTTGTTGAAGGTGAAGCCGCTCGCCGCCCGCGCGGCGTTCTTGTCGCGGATCGCCGTCTTGATCCGGGAGCGGACCACTTCGAGTCGCGTCGCAAGATCTGCCGAAGCCTCCGCAGGGTGCTCGTAGTCGTAGAGTCCGAGCTCCTGGATGTCGATCGTCTGCCGGACGCCGATGATCTGGTCCGCCAATTCCTCGAACTCCCGGCGCCGACGGGCGACGTGCGTCTCGATCTCCTCGAGGACCGTGCGAGACGCGGCTGCGCGCGTCTCCTCCTGAGCTGCGCGCATCGCGACATCGCTCTGCCAGCGCGCCTGCTCCTCGGCGATCTCGGCACGCCGACGGATCTTCTCCGCGTCGAGCTCCGTCAGCTCGAGCAACCCGTACCGCTCCTGGGCGCGCTCCAGTTCGGCGACGCGCGCCGCGAGCTCCTTCGCCGCCTTCCGCGCTCCGAAGAACGGGATGTCGGGAGTGCTCTCCGCCGCTGCCCCGGCGGTCGACTCGCTCCGGCTCTGCACCGCGTTCTGCTCGGCCTGCCGGTTCTCGCGCCGAGAGGTGGACGGCTGAGCCGCCGTCGCTTCGGCAGGTGCGACGGGATGGGTGTGCTCCGTCCAGGCGGTGCCGTCCCAATAGCGGAGAAGTGACGGGTCGGCGGGGTCGGGATACCAGCTGGCGGCGGCGGTCATAGGTCTGAGCGTAAAGGGATGGAATGGTATGTCCGATGCCTGCGCGACTATCTGGTCATGCCCGGATCACTCCATTCCCACATCGTCGAAGGATCGCGACTCCGAGTGGATGTGATCTCGGATCAGGGAGCGACGCTCTTCTTGGTCGGCGACTACACCGATCTCGAGCCGAGTGTCGAGAGCGGCGGTGTTCTCGAGAGCAATACCGCGCTCCGCAGCAACATGTGGGCCTTTGCGAAGACTTGGCACGCGGCCCGGACGGCGTCGAATCTGGACGCACTCGGCATCGCCGATCCTGCGGAGCAGAAGGCCGCCCTGAAGATGCTCGAGATCGAGCGGAAGACCGCGGAGAAGCGCGCGGACGAGTACGCGAAGACGGCCCAGTGGATCGCCGACGTCGCGGACGACGTCTCGCTCCTCACGGTGGAGCGCGGCTGGTGCTCGTCCTGCTTCTTCCGCACGGAGCACCGGAAGTCGAATCGACCCGCTGGCCAGCTCCCGGTCTACGTCTGCCAGGGCTGCGGCTCTCCGACCCTCCCGTGCATGGCTCCGGGCTGCGACAACATGGCGGTCCGGGATCGCGGTGCCCTCCGCGTCCCGCAGTTCTGCGCGGAGCACAAGCGCGAGATCCCGGGCTTCGAGAAGGCCCAGGGCTCCTTCGGGGAGCTTCACGACTACGAGGACTTCCTCAAGTACGAGAAGCCGGACCTCGATGCGATCTCGAAGATCGCTGTCGGCAGTGTCGTCGCTCTCGGCGTCGCCGCTCCGCTCGCTCTCGTCGCCGCGCCCGCCATCGGCGGAGCGCTGGGCTCACTCGGAGTGTTCGGCGGCCTGTCCGGCGCCGCGGCGAGCTCGCACGGCCTGGCTCTGCTGGGCGGGGGCACACTCGCCGCCGGCGGGCTGGGGATGGCCGGTGGCACCGCGGTCGTCACCGCGGTCGGTGCGGCGGTCGGCGGCGCGCTGGGCGCGTCCGTCTCGAACGCCTACCTCCGTGAGGACAAGTCGTTCCGGATCGAGCTGCTCCGGCCCGGCAGGGGCGGAGTGCCGGTGATCGTCGCGAACGGGTTCCTCACCGACGGCAAGAGCGAGAAGTGGGGTGGCTGGAAGTCGATCGTCGATGCGCGCTACCCGGACTCGCCCGTCTACCGGATTCATTGGGGCTCTAAGGAGCTCGACGACCTCAGCGACCTCCTTGCGGGCGTGGTCGGCAAAGTCAGCGGGCTCGGGCTCGTCAAGGCTGCCGCAGCGATCGGCACCAAAGCCGGCGCGAAGTTCCTGGGGAACGTCGTCGGTCCGGCGTTCATCGCCGCTGATCTCCTCAAGAACCCTTGGCATGTCGCGAAGAGCCGGGCGGACAAGACCGGTGTCATCGTCGGGGATCTCCTGGCCCGGACCGACGCCGAGTCCTACGTGCTCATCGGGCACAGCCTCGGAGCGCGGATGATGGTCGTCGCCGCCGAGGCTCTCGGCACCAAGCCCGGCGGGCCGCGGATCGAAGCCGCGCACCTGCTCGGCGCCGCCATCGGCGCGAAGAGCAACTGGGACTCCTTGACCGCCGCCGTGGACGAGGCGGTCTACTGCTACCACTCGCTCAACGATGCCGTACTGAAGTACGTCTACCGGACCGCACAGGGCGGCGAGACGGCCGCAGGGCTCGTCGGCTTCAGCCCGGTGTCGAGCAAGCTGCAGAACATCGACGTCTCCGACGCCGTCAAGACGCACTTCGACTACCAGGACGAGGTCCGCCTCCGCGCCGACAAGTGATCGACTCGCCCAAGAAGGCTCGTTCTCCGGGTGGGGAACGAGCCTTCTCGGGCGAGTGAGCGGCCGGGTGAGCGGCTGGCGGCTAGCGGCAGGCCGTCAGGCTCGCCACTCCGTCGGAGAGGGTGCCGGTCCCGCCGAGCAGCACGACGCTGGTGGCGCCGAGGCTCTTGATGTCGTCGAGGACGGGCTGGGGGACGCAGTCGGGCTTCACCGTGTAGAGCGGGTTGCGGGTGAAGCCGGCGGCGGCCGCTCCGGAGAGGGCGTCGGGGAACTTCTCGCCGGTGGCGAGGTAGACCGTCGACGCGGCGGTGAAGGCGGCGCGGTTCAGCTGGACCGAGGTGTCGTAGCGGTCGACGCCGCCGATGCGGATCGGCGTGATGCGGAACGAGTTCTCGATGCCGGTGCTGACCGAGAGCGGGTCGCCCGCGATGGTCAGCTTCTTGACGCCGAGGCCCTGCACCAGGGAGCGGGTGGTGTCGTCGACGGCGCTGAGTCCGCCGTTCACCAGGAGGACGGGCGCCCGGACCGAGCCGGCCGCGGCAGCCGCGGCGAGGGCGTCGGGGAACTTCTCACCGGTGGCGAGCCAGGCCTGCGAGGAGCCCTTCGGGAACGCGGCTTCGACGAGCTTCGCCGCGGTGTCGTAGCGGTCGACGCCGCCGATGCGCTGGACCTCGCCGGTCTTCGCGTAGGCGGCGAGCTCGGTCACGAGGCGGTCGCTGACGCTCAGGTTCGAGCCGACGACGACGATCTTGCTCGGCTTGAGGCGGCGCAGCTCGTCGCGGACCGGCTGCGACATCGAGTCCTGGTCGACCAGCAGCAGCGGGCCATTCTGCTTCGCGGCGGCGGGTGCCGCGGCGAGAGCATCGGGGAAGTTGCCGCCGGTGGCGATGAAGACGACCGGCACGTTCGCCTTGAACGTCGCGGCCGAGACCTTCGCGGCAGTGTCCTGACGGTCGACGCCGGCGATGCGGGTGACGACCACGGGGCCACCGGGCGTGGGAGTGGCGGTCGGCGTGGCGGTCGGGGTCGCCGTGGGCGTGGCGGTGGGGGTCGCGGTCGGAGTCGCCGTCGGCGTGGCCGTCGGCGTGGCGGTCGGCGTGGCCGTCGGCGTGCCGGTGGCGGTCGGGGTCGGCGCGGGCGTCGACCCGTCGTCGCAGGACGCGGCGGTGACGTCGTAGGTGTACTGCACGTTGGCCGAGCTGCCGGCCCAGACCACGAGGCGGTCGCCCGTCTTGACGGGCACCGGGGCGAAGGCGAACGGGCCGCCGGTCGCCGGGACGGTCGTCTGGGTGGCGGTCGTGCCGTTGACGGCCAGTCCGAGGTTCGTGGCCCCCGTGCCGGCGACCGGGCCGCCGGTGTCGCCGGCGACGACGGCGCTGACCGGGGCGCCGTCGGTGCAGGTGACGTCCGTCGAGGCGGTGGGGGCGGCGGCCGCGCTGAGGGCGGGCGTGAGGCCGACGGTGCCGGCGATCACCGCGGCGGCGATCAGGGCGACCCGTGAGCGGCGCGGGGCCCTCACAGTGCCACCACCGCGGCGGTCGGCGTGCAGGAGAGGTGGAGCGATGACGACATCGTGTCGCCTTTCTCGAGAGGGCGGATCGGGCCGCTCCGGTCCCTCGTCGCGGTCCCTCCTCCCTCGCGGCCGCGGCGTCGCGGGCGGGGTGTCGGGGTCGACAGGGGAACGGATCGGTGCTCGAAAGCTAGCGAGACGGCCACCGCCTCGGCAATGGGCACCGGCAGAGGGTCCCCCTGTCGGGGGGCGTCAGGCCCTCACTCGATCCACCCCCCGCCCCTCACCCCTGCCCTGCCGCGAAGCGCCGCACCACGGGCCGCTCCACCACGCTCACCAGCGCGTACAGCGCGACGGCGACCGCGACGACGACCACCGTCTCCGACCACAGCGCGCTGAAGCGCGAGGCCGCGTAGTCGCGGACGAGCATGCTGCCGAGGCCCTCACCGGTCGCGAGCCACTCCGCCAGCGTCGCACCGGCGAACGCGCCCGGCACCGCGATCCGAGCCGAGGCGAAGATCGCGGGCAGGGCGTAGAGCAGGCGGACCTTGCGGGTCACCATCGCGGTCGAGCCGCCCATCGAGACGACGAGGTCGCAGGCGAGGACCGGCGCGGCGCGCAGGGCGGCCGCGACGCTCACCAGCGTCGGGAAGAAGGTCACCAGCGAGACGATCACCGTCACGCCGAGCAGCCCGCGCCCGAAGACGAGGGCGAGCAGCGGGGTCATCGCGACCAGCGGGATCGACCGCATCACCACGGCGGCCGGCAGCACCGTGCGCTCGACCCAGCGCGACAGCACGATCCCCACCGCGACGAGGCAGGCGAGCGCGGTGCCGATGGCGTAGCCGACCCCGGCGTCGCGGAGCGTGATCGCCAGGCCGTCGAGGATGAGCCCGCGATTCTCGGCGGCGTCGGGAGCCGCGAAGAGGTGGGTCAGCACGTCCAGCGGCGTCTTCGCGAAGTACGGCGAGAGGTCGAACGCCAGGATCGCGCCCCACCAGACCGCGACGACCACGGCGATCGAGCCGAGCAGCCCGAGGAGCGCCGTGACGGCGCTCCGGCCGCCGCGCAGTCCCGACGCGGTCGCGATGCTCTGGCCGACCGCGGTCGAGACGTCGCGCGAGACCCACGGAGTGGCGGCGCGTCCGATCAGTCCCGCCGCGAAGTAGACGAGCCCGGCCAGCGCCGACATCGTCAGTGCGACCGCCCAGGTCCGCGGCACCTGGAACGACGACTGCGCCTGCACGAGCATCACGCCGAGGCCGCGGGAGGCGCCGAGGTACTCGCCGAGGATGGTGCCGAGGATCGCGGCGGGCGCGGCGATCTGCAGGCCGGCGAAGAGGCCGGGGAGCATCGCCGTCAGCCGCGCCTTCCGCAGGACCACGCGGTCCGAGCCGCCCATCGAGCGGACGAGGTCGACCGTCGCGCCGTTCACCGAGCGCAGGCCCAGCAGGCAGGACACGAGGGTGGTGAACAGCACCGACAGCCCGGCCAGGATCTACTTGGGCATGTCGCCCGGGAAGACCACGACCAGGATCGGCGTGATCGCCACCAGCGGCACGCAGAAGCTCATCACGGCGATCCGGAGCAGCACCCGCTCGGTCCACGGGACCTGGACGAACAGGATCGCGGCGAGCACGGCGACCGCGTTGCCGACGACGTAGCCGATGCCCGCGTTCGCGAGGGTCGCGCCGACGTTCATCGGCAGCACGGACAGGTCGTCGACGAACGCGCCCACCACGGCCCACGGCGTCGGGACGACGCGCAGGGGAGCGGCGACGAGCGCGACGAGCCACCACAGCGCGATCAGCCCGAGGATCGGGACCACGCGGCCGACGACACCGCGCGGCCGACGGCGGATCAGCACGGCGCTGGTGCGGGTGCTCGGCTGCTCCGGCGGGGCGAGCGCCGTCACCGCGGCACTCCCGCCGCGATCGTCTCGCCGAACAGTCCGCGGGAGAGCCGGTCGCAGTAGGCGTGGAACTCCGGCGTCTGCTGCAGCTCCGCGGTGCGCGGGCGCGGCAGGTCGATGTCGACGATCTCGACGATCCGGCCCGGTCGCGCCGCCATCAGCACGACACGGTCGGCCAGGAACACGGCCTCGCTGATGCTGTGGGTGACGAGCAGCGTCGTGGTCGCGCGCTCGGTCCAGATCCGCTGCAGCTCCAGGTTCAGCCGGTGCCGGGTGACCTCGTCGAGGGCGCCGAACGGCTCGTCGAGCAGCAGCGCGTCCGGCTCCATGGCCAGCGCGCGGGCGAGGGACACCCGCTGGCGCATGCCGCCCGAGAGCTGCGCGGGCTTGGCCTTCTCGAAGCCGGTCAGGCCGACCAGCTCGATCAGCGCGGCGATCGCGGCGCGGTCGGTGCGCCGCCCCGACACCTCGTAGGCGAGCGCGATGTTGGACGCGGCGCTGCGCCAGGGCAGCAGCGCCGAGTCCTGGAACGCCACTCCGACGCGGTGGTCGATCCGGGCGCGCTCCGGGTCGGCGCCGTGCAGCTGCGCGACGCCCCCGCTCACGCCCTCGAGACCGGCGAAGATCCGCAGGAGCGTCGACTTGCCGCAGCCCGAGGGCCCCAGGAGGGCGGTGAACTCGCCCTCCCGGGTCTCCAGGTCGACGCCGTCGAGCGCGCGCACCGTGCCGCGGCCGACGTCGAACTCCTTGACGACGCCCGCGGCGGAGAGGCCGAGGGTCACGCCTTCCACTCCCCGGCGGCGCGGAGGCGGAGGATCTCGTCCTTCAGCGCGCTGTCGCGGCCCGCGACCTCGTTGACCAGCTCGGAGCCGCCGCCGTCGCCCCAGAAGTCGTCGACCGAGCGGCCGGCGAGCTGGCCGCGCCGGGTGTGCACGTCGAGCGCGTACTCCGGGATCTCGAACGGCTTCTCGGACGCGTTGATGAGGTGCATGGTCAGGTTCGCGAGCTCGTCCGAGGTGCGGTCCTTGGTGCGCTCGGAGAGGAAGCGGATCGCGTGGGTCGCGAACAGCCAGCGGTCGCCGAACGAGCGGTCGAGGCGCTGGTGCATCAGGTAGAGGCTGTTGACGACGACGGGCTCGGAGTAGCTGCCGTCGCCGACGTCCTCGCAGGAGACGACGTTGAGGCGGGCCCACATCATCTCCTCGAGGTCGGCGCTGGACTCGAACATCTCGCGGCCGACGAGCAGCGCGAGCTGGGTGTCGCCGCGGCGGATCGACTTCTGCAGGGTCGAGATGAGCTCGTCGGCGGGGTAGCCGCGGACGGAGGTGACGCGGGTCCAGGGGTCTTCGGAGAAGTGCACGGGCATGGGAGGTCTCGCTTTCAGGAGGAGCGTGTCGGTGGAGAAGGGTGGGCGCGGCGTCAGCCGGCGTGGATCTCGTCGAGGATCGAGGTGTCGAAGAGCGAGTCGAGGTCGCCCTCGACGCCCTGGCCCTCGAGGGTCGCGATGTTCGCGGCGATGCCCTCGGGGCTCATCGTGAGGAGGCCGTTCTGCTCGGTCTCGGCGGTCTGCACGAGCGGGACGAACGCCTCCGCGGCGAGCTTCTGCTGCTCGAGGTCGAGGTTCTGGCTCTTGCCGGGTCCGTCGACGACGTAGGCGGCCGCGTCGTCGGGGTCGGCGAGCGCGGTGGTCCAGCCGGCGATGGTGCCCTCGACGACGGCCTTCACGGCGGCGCGCTGCGTCTCGTCGGCGAGCGCCTCCTCCGTGGTGAAGAGCACGTTGCCCCAGGCCTCGTAGCCGTAGTCGCTGAGAGGGAAGGCGACGGTGTCGATGCCCTGCAGCTCGAGGGTGACCGGCTGGTTGTTGAGGAAGGAGACGAACGCGTCGCAGTCGCCCGCGACGAGCGGCGACGGGTCGAAGTCGGCCGTCACGTACTCGACGTCCGAGGGCTCGATGTCGTTGGCGGTGAGGATGCCGTCCATGATCGAGACGCCCGAGGTCTGGATGCACAGGCGCGAGCCGACCAGGTCGTCGAGCGTGTTCACGGGCGACGAGGCGAGCGACATGATGCTCATCGGGTTGACCTGGAGGGTCGCGCCGACGATGACCAGCGGCGCGCCCTCGTTGCGGGCGCGGGCGACGACGTCGGCCGAGGAGAGGCCGACGAGCGCCTTGCCGCTGGCGACCAGCGGCTCGACGGTCGTGCTCGGGCCGCCGGGCGTGATCGTGATGGCGACGCCGGCGTCGGCGTAGTCGCCGTCGCGCTCGCCGATGAACGGGCCCATGTTCTCGACGTTGGCGATCCAGCCCAGCTGGAGGGTGGCGGCCTGGGTGCCGCCGCCCTCGGACGCGGAGCTGTCGGAGCCGGCGCAGCCGGCGAGGAGGCCGACGGTGCAGGCGCCGGCGAGGAGGGCGAGGGCGGCGCGGGGAGCGCGGCGGAGCAGGGGTGCGGGCATGACGACCTTCACGGGGAGGGGAGCGCGGAGCGCTCGAGAGGAGGTGCGGGCGCGCTGGAGGCGTCCGCGACGGACCGCGGCAGGGCGCGGTCGGGAGCGCGCACGACGGAGCCGTCGGTGCGCGGAGGAGGGGTGGTGCCGGCTCAGCCCGCGGCGGGCGCGCGCGAGTTCGAGAGCCGCCAGGTGCCCAGACGCCAGGCACCGCTGAGGCGGTGCAGGGGCGTGGACTCGGGCACGGCGGGACTCCTCGGGCGGGGCGGGACGGCGGCGGGACGGCCGCGGGCGACGGATCAGGGGGACCGTCTCCGAAGGACCCTATGCGGCCCCTGCGCGCCCCGACGAACCGACGACGGAAGGTTTACGCGCCCGAAACCTGGCGAAACGAGTCGGTGATCCGTCGCCGCATAGTGTCGACGGGCACGGGAAAAACGACAGGCGGGGCACCTCGTCATCGCGACATTCCCGATCCTGCTGTCGCGATCACGGAAGAGGCACCGCCATGACCACCCCCGCCATGACCACCCCCGCCACGCCCACTGTCGGCGTCTACCTCGCCGGATTCGAGGTCTTCGCGCCCGACGGGCCGGCCCTCGCCGAGCGGATGCGCGCCACCTGCCGCCGCTACGGGCTCGAGCCGATCTCGCCGCTGGACAAGGGCGCCGACGCCGATCAGGCCGACGCCGACCAGGGGCCCGCGCTCGAGGGCGAGGCGCTCGCGGATCTGATCTACGCGAACAACATCGCGATGATCGAGCGCGCCGACGCGATCCTCGCCAACCTCAACCACTTCCGCGGCCCGGATCCCGACGCGGGCACCTGCTTCGAGGTCGGCTACGCCGTGGCGCGCGGCAAGGCCAGCTACGTCTACGCCTCCGACGGCGCCACCGCGGTCGAGCGCACCCGCGACTTCTTCGGCCCGGTCACCCCCGACGGCGCGGGCGGCTTCACCGACGCGGACGGCTTCACGGTCGAGAACTTCGGCGCGCCGTTCAATCTGATGCTGTCCTCGTCGAGCACCGTCGTCCTCGGTGACTTCGAGGCGTGCGTCGCGCGGCTCGCGGCGGACGCGGCGGCGGGGCGCCTGCTGAAGCGGGCAGCGGTCGTGAGCACCGGGTCGTGAGCGTCGGGAGCATCGCCGAGCTGCGCGCCGCGCTCGCCGTCGGGGCCGTGTCGGCCGTCGAGGTCGCCGCCGATCGGCTCGCCGCGGTCGCCGCGCAGTCGGGCACGGTCGTGGCGTGGGACGAGGCGGCGGTCCTTCGCGCCGCCGCCTCGGTCGACGAGCGCCGCAGGCGGGGCGAGCCGCTCGGGGCGCTCGCGGGCGTCCCGCTCACGGTCAAGGACTCGTTCGACGTCGCCGGGCTCGACGGCAGCGTCGGCACCGCCGAGAGCGTGCACCGCTCCGTCGCGGACGCCCCGGCGGTCGCCGCGCTGCGGGCCGCCGACGCCGTGATCCTCGGCAAGACGGCGGTGCCGCCGTTCCTCGACTCGTTCGACACCGCGAGCGCGCTGCACGGCCGGGCGGTCAATCCGTGGGGCGCGCAGCTGACGGCGGGCGGCTCCTCCGGCGGGTCCGCCGCCGCGGTCGCGTCCGGCCTGTCCTGGGGCGACCTCGGCAGCGACCTGACCGGGTCGATCCGCGTGCCGGCCGCCTGGAACGGCGTCTGCGGGCACCGGCCGAGCAGCGGAGTGATCTCCAAGCGCGGGCACCTGCCCTGGCCGGTCGGCACCCGGCTCGAGCCCTCCGCGTCCGCCGCCGGGCCGATCGCCCGGAGCGCCGACGATACCGCGGCGCTCTTCGCGGTGCTCGCCGGGTCGGTCTCCTCCGGACCGTGGCGGCTCGCGCTGCCCGAGCCGCGGTTCTCCCGGCTGAGCGAGCTGACCGTGGGGCTGTGGCTCGCGGAGGAGAGCGCACCGGTCGACGACGAGACGGCGGCGGCGCTCGCCGGCCTCGCCGACCGGCTGCGCGATGCCGGGGTGACGGTGGTCGATCTCGGGCCGTCCGTGCTCGGCACCGCGGCGGCCGAGGCGCTCTTCGACCGGCTGGTCCTGCACGAGATCAGCTACCCCGGCGGCCCGGGCGCCCCTGTGGCGCAGGTGTGGGCCGACTGGGACGAGCAGCTGCGGCTGCGCGCGGAGTGGGAGCGGGCCATCGCCGGCGTGGACGTCGTGCTCGCGCCGGTGGTGCCGTTCGCGGCGCCCGCGTTCCCGCTCGCCGAGGCCGACCGCCGGGCGATCGGCCGCTGGAGCTGCCTGGCGAACCTCGCGATGGGCCCGTCGACGGTGCTCCCGATCGGTCTCGGCGCGACGTCCGGCCTGCCGCTGGCCGCGCAGCTTATCGGCGCGCACGGCGACGACCTCGCGACCCTCGGCGCGGCCCGGCTGCTGGCGGCCGAGGGCCTGGCGCCGCAGACGCTGCGGGCGCCCGAGACGGCCTGACCCGGCGTCCTCCGCTCGGGACAAAGAGAAAACCCGGCCCCAGAGGGGCCGGGTGGTATTCGAAAAGCATAGCCGAACGCCGCCTGCGGGCGGCGACGTGGCGCCGGATTGTCACCAACCGTCTGGTCGGGAGAGCCTGTCGATCCGCTCGGGAAGCTGCGAACTCCGAAGGTCGTGGTCGGTCAGCTCGTACCACCAGTGACCGCCCGCACCCTCGCCGGGTTCTCCCGCGAGCGCGCCGGCGCGGTAGGCGGGAGTGGGGTTGACCACCCCGACCGGCACTCGACGACGCGCTTCGCGGATGGGGAACTCGAGATCGCTGTCGTTGCTGATGACGACGGCGCGTCGACCGAGCGTTCCAGCACATCGATCAGGAGGTGCGAGGCGACGTTCACGTCGGATCCCTTCTCCTCCCGTCGGGCGATCGAGGCCATGAAGGTGGCTCCCGGGGCGTCGGCTCCGTCCCGGTCCCTGATCATCAGCGGCCAGGAGGGGGTGCTGAGGACCGGTCGCCCGCGTCGGTCCGGCGTCGCGAGTGGAGCGGTCGCTACCCGCGAGACGTAGCTCCCGAGAGCGAGGACGTCGATGGATCCATGCCGCTGCAGTGCACGGAGGTAGGTGTCCTGATCGCGTTGCCCCTGCGGATGAGAGGCCCCGCTGACGCGTGCGGTGCAGAAGACGATGCGCGTGCTCGATACCGCACCCCATCCTGCGCCGGGACCGGTGAGGAGGCCCGCGGCGAGTGCGCGCAGGTCGAGCCAGCGCCACCCCGGTGTGCCGCGGCCGCAGATCCGGCGCGCTCCGTAGTAGAGGTTGAACCCATCGATGTAGACGCCCACTCGCATGGACGGACGATAGACGCGTCGATGTCCGACCGGAGGCCGGTGGCGCCTGATCCGCGCCGCGCCTCACCCGCGCCGCTTCACCATCCGCCAGTTCACCAGCTCCACGCCCGCGCGCACCGGGTACTGCTCGGCGACCGCGACGAAGCCGTGGTGCTCGAAGAAGGGGCGCGCGGTGATGCTCACGTCCGCCGACAGCTCCGGCGCGTCCCGTGCCTGCGACTCCGCCTCGGCGAGCAGGCGGGTCGCGACGCCGCGGCGGAGGAAGCGCGGGGCGACGAACATCATGTCGATGTACCCGTCGGCGCTGACGTCCGAGAAGCCGGCGAGCTCGCCGTCGATGATCGCGACGAAGGCGTTCCGCGTCAGCATCGCGGCGTGCCAGGTCGGCACGTCGCGCTCGCCGGCCCAGGCGCGGATCTGCTCGGGGGAGTAGTCGGCGGCGGCCGTCTCGGTGACGGCGGCGAGGAAGACGGCCAGGGTTCCGGCGGCGTCGGACTCGGCGTAGGGGCGGATCGCGATCGGAGGCACCTCGACACCCTCCGCGCGAGATGCCACTTATGAGCTCGACACGCCGTGGAATCGCGTCATAAGTGGCATCTCGCGGGGTGGCGCGGGGGTCAGCGCCCCAGCACCCGCGCGTACACGCGGAGGTAGTCGTCGACCATCCGCTCGACGGCGAAGCGGCGGACGGCCGTCTCGCGGACCAGCGCGCGGTCGAGCCGGCGGGCGCGCGGCACGGCGGCGACCGCCTCCGCCGCGGATGCCACGACGAAGCCGCTCACGCCCTCGTCGACGATCTCGGGCATCGATCCGCGCCGGTACGCGATCACGGGGGTGCCGCAGGCCATCGCCTCGACCACCGACAGGCCGAACGGCTCGTCGAAGCCGATCGGGTGCAGCAGCGCGACCGCCGAGCCGAGCAGCGCCGCGCGCTCGGCCGGCCCGACGGAGCCGGCGTAGACCACGCGGTCGCCGTCGACGTGCGGCTCGACCTCCTCGCGCCAGTAGCGCTCGTCCTGCACGATGCCCGCGATCACGAGGCGCAGGCCCGCGCCGGCGGCGATGCGCACCGCCTCCGCCGTGCCCTTGTCGGGGTGGATGCGGCCGAGGACCACCAGGTCGTCGGAGCCGGGCTGCGCTGAGAACGGCAGCTCCGACAGATCGATCCCGTGGTGCACCGCGGCGACGTAGTCGAGCTCGGGCGAGCGGTCGCTCTCCGAGATCGAGACCAGGTTCGCGGTCAGCGGGTGCCGCAGCGCCTCGCGGTACGCGGGCAGGATGCCCGGGCCGGAGAAGCCGTGCACCGTCGTCACCAGCGGCACCGGCCACTGCGCGGCGAGCGCGAGCGGCAGCCAGTCGAGGTGGTTGTGCACGAGGTCGAACTCCCGCGAGCGGGCGAGCGCGTGCGCGATGTGCAGCGACTCCTGGACCCGCCCGTCGGCACCGGACTCGGCGTAGCCCTCCGGCACGACGCTCGAGAGCCGGCCCGCGGTCTCGGAGTCGCCGGTCGCGAACAGCGTCACGTCCACCCCGCGGCGAACCAGGCCCTCGGTGAGCAGGCTCGCCACCCGCTCCCACGGCCCGTAGTGCCGCGGTGGGGTGCGCCAGGCGACGGGCGCGAGCATCCCGACGCGCAGGCCCGCGATTCCCGGGACGCCCGTCACGCCGCGGCCGCCTGCGCGGGCTCCGCGCGGCGGACGACGAGCGAGGTGTGCAGGGCGGCGATGGTCGACTCCGCGCCCCGGTTCTCGTTGCGGCCGGTCGGCGTCAGGCCGTCGTAGCCGGCGCCGGTGACCGGGTCGATCATCACGGTCCCGGAGTCGTTCACCCCGTGGAACCAGGCCCAGCACGCGGCCAGGCCGTCGCGCCAGAGCGGGTCCTCCTCGATCGTCAGCGCGCGGGCGCAGGCGGCCGCGAGCGCCGCGACCTCGATCGGCTGCTGGTCGAACAGCGCGCCCGTCTCGCCGGGGCCGCGGCCGGCGACTCCGCAGACCGACAGGCCGTTCTCGCCGGACTCGAGCGCGAGCAGGAACGCCAGCTGCCGGAAGCCGCGGGTGAGCAGGACGGGGTCGCCGAGCGCCGCGCCGGCCGCGAGCAGCGCCTCCGGGAGGCAGCCGTTCGCGTAGCGCAGCCGCGGCTCGGGCCAGGGCCAGTCGGCCTCGGTGATCGGGAGCAGCGGCGTGATCGGGAGCAGCGGCGTGATCGGGAGCAGCGGCGCCTGGTGCAGCAGCGCCGAGCCGTCCGCGACGAGCTGCGCGGCGGCGGCGTTCTCGGGATGCGCCGCGAGCACCTCGACGGCGCCGAGCACGGCCGAGGTCATCGCGCGCAGGTGCGGCGAGCGCCGTGCCGCGAGGCGCAGGAACAGCCGCATCCCGCGGTGCCGGCTGAGCGGCAGCTCCGCCCGCGCCGCGACGACGCCGGCGGCCCAGACGGCGCGGCCCCACCAGTCGCCGAGCGACGGCTCCTCCGGGGAGTCGCCGTCGGCCGACACGCGGTTCCGCACCGTGCCGTCCGCGGCGCTCGCGCGCTCGAGGAAGCGCAGGTACTGCTCGGTCAGCCGCCGCGTCACCTCGGACTGCTCCGGCTCCTGCGCCACCACGATCAGCGCGCGCGCCACGTCGTCGACGCAGTAGCCGTGCTCCCGCCGCGGCACGTCGAGCAGCGCGTGCTCGAAGAGCCCGCCCGCATCGGTGAGCGCGTCGAGGTGGGAGTAGGGGAGCGCGGTCGAGAGGACCGGCGCCGTGCCGTCCACTCGGGAGGTCACGCCGCGCGCTCCACCCGGAGGCGCTCGACCAGGTCCAGGTAGCGGCCGGCCGCGGCGGGCCAGGACAGCGCCTCCGAGGGCAGCGCCGACGAGGGCAGCCCCGTGGTGGACGGCCCCGTGGTGTCGGACGCGGCCCCCGCGGCCCCGGCGAGCACCTCCCGCAGCGCGTCGGCCATCGCCGCCGGGTCCTCGAGCGCGACGGTGCGGCCGCGCGGCGCGGTCAGCAGCTCGAGTGCGTGCGGGAACGCGGTCGCGACGACGGGGCGCCCCGCGGCGAGCGCCTCCACCAGCACGCCGGAGGTGACCTGGTTGCGGGAGTCGTAGGGGAGCAGCACCGCGTCGGCCTCCGCGACCGCGGCGGCGAGCTGGGCCGGGTCGAGGTAGCGGCCGTCGAGGTCGACCCGGTCCCCGAGACCGAGCTCGGCGACGAGCGCGGCGAGCGACTCGCGGTACGCCTCCCCGTGCGAGGCGACGACCTTCGGGTGCGTCTGCCCGAACACCGTGTAGCGGGCGTCGACGCCGGTGTCGCGGAGGAGCGCCGTGGCGCGGATCCCCCACTCGATGCCCTTGCCGGGGCCGATCAGGCCCCACGTGATGATCTGCGGCGTGTCGCCGGAGTCGGCGCGCGGCGCGGTGCGCTCGGCGCCGCCCGTCCAGACCGGCACGCCGTGGGCGATGACGCCGACCTTGCGGGTGTCGACGGAGTAGTGGCGCTCGAGGATCTCGGCGGCGACGGCCGTCATCACCACGACCGCGTCGGCGAGAGCGGCGACGCGCTCCAGCACCGAGCGCTGCGAGTCGCTGGGGGTCTCGAGGACGGTGTGCAGCACGACGATCGCCGGGACCGTGAGCTGCTCCATCAGCGCGAGGACCTCGTCGCCGTCCGGGCCGCCGTAGATGCCGTACTCGTGCTGGATCACGGCGACGTCGCTGCGGCTGAGCTCCGCCGCGGCGTGCGCGATGCTCGCCGGGTCGCCCGCGACGAGCTCGGCGACGACACTCCGGCCGACGGCCGAGCCGGGGACGGCGAGCTCGTCCATCACGCGGACGGTGCGGATCGTCGCGCCGTGCTCCGCGGCCAGGGCGTCGCCGAGCGACTGGGCGAAGGTGGCGAGGCCGCAGCGGGTCGGCGGGAAGGTCGAGAGCATCCCGACGACGGCGCCGCCGCCGTGGACGAAGGGGAGGTGCTGCGTGGGGGTGAGGGGGTGCGCCATGCTGACTCCAGCCGCGGTCGTGCGGCCTCGGGGGAGCGACCGCGAACGGGCGAGGCGACTGCCGACCGGCACCCCTCGCGGGATCGCGGCAACCGGATCCGGTCCATCGCCGGCGGACCGGTCCTGAGTGACGTCACCCTAGAGGGGGTGGATGAACATCCGGGGTCGACGTCGTTCTCCGGCCATCGAGATGCCACTTGTGCACGCCTTTCACGGCGTGTCGCGTGCACAAGTGGCATCTCGCGGCGGGGGTCAGACCCTCGCGGGCGTCAGGGCGGTGGCCACCAGGGCGGCGCAGAGGAGGGCGATCGCCGTCAGAACCGCGGCGACGCCCAGGGGCGCGGCCAGGAGGGGGGTCGCCAGCACCGCGAGGGCGGCGGGCAGGACGAGGGAGGCGCGGAGCGGGCGGCCCTCGGCGAGGGGCAGGTGCACGGCCCACAGCATCACCAGGAAGGCGGCGACCGGCACGGCGACCGCGGCGCCGATCACGGTGTCGCTCGCCTCCAGGTGCCCGGCCGTCGCCGCGACCGCCGACTCGAGGCCGGCGCCCAGGCCGCCGAGCGCCGCGAAGATCACGAAGTGCGCGTACCCCCAGCGGAAGGAGAGGTCGCGCCGCCGCGCGAGCAGCTCGCCCGAGGGGTGCAGGAACGACAGCCACCACAGCGCGAAGACGATCACCAGTGCGCAGGCCGCGACGATCACGAGCGAGAGGCTCACGCCCGACTCCGTCACCGCCTGCTGCACCCCGGTCACGGCCGCGAGCACGCCCTCGCCGAGCAGGATGATCGTGAACAGCCCGTAGCGCTCGGCGATGTGGTGCGGATGCCAGCTCGACTCGCCCGCCCGCAGCGCCCAGAGCGGCACCGCCAGCTCGAGCGCCGCCAAGACGACGAAGCTCACCACTCCCCCTCTCTCGGGCAGGAGCAGCTCGTCCGGCAGCAGGAGCCGCAGCAGCCAGCCGACCTGCACGAGCGAGAATCCGCCCGCACTGCGCAGCGCCGACACCCGCTGCTCCGGCGTCGACACCGCGACCCGCAGCCACTGGCTCACCAGCGCGAACCGCATGATCGCGTAGCCGACGGTGATCGCCGTGAAGTCGCCCTCCTCGAACGCCGTCGGCACGCCCGCCGCGAGCACGAGCACCCCGCCCATCTGCGCGAGCGTGAGCAGGCGGTAGGGCACGTCGTCGGTGTCGTAGCCGGAGGCGAACCAGGTGAAGTTCATCCAGGCCCACCAGATCGCGAAGAACACCATCGCGAAGGGGAGCACCGTCTCGCCGAGGTGCCCCTCCTCCGTCGCGTGTGCGAGCTGCGCGGCGATCTGCGCGATCGCGACGACGAAGGTCAGGTCCACGAGCAGCTCGAGCGGCGACGACACCCGGTGCGGCTCGTCGACGGCGCGCGGGCGCATCCGGACGCGGAGGAGGGTCATGCGCTCATCCTGCACCCGCGTGCCCCGCCGCCGCGCTGCCGTACTCTGCTGCCATGCATCGAGGGGCGGCCGTGCGGTGGGGGCGCGCCTACTTCGCCGTGCAGGCGCTCGGCGGGGCGGCCTGGTGGCTGGCGGTCGCGCTCGTTCCGGCGGTGCGGCTGGCGACGCTCGGGCCGCTCGATCCGGTGCCGGTCGCCGTGCTCGACCTGCCGCTCTTCGTCGGCGCCTCCGCAGTCGCGGCGCTCGGACTCCGCTGGGCGGCGTGGACCGCGACCGTCTGGACCCTGCTCGTCACCCTCGCGCTCGCCGTCGTCGCGACGGTCACCGGCGAGGCCGGCTGGGGCGTCGTCCTGATGCTCGCCGCGTCCGGCGGCTCGGTCGCGGCGCTCTGCCTGCTGACGCTCGGGCGCATCCCGACGCGCTGGCTCGCCTCCGGGCCGTTCGCCTTCCGGCTCGCCGCCCGCGGCCGGACGCCGCTCGCGCACCTCGCGGCGACGCTCGGGCAGATCGCGGTGTTCTGGGGCGGCGCGCTCGTCGTGATCCCGCTGGTCGTCGCGGCGCTGGAGTCGCGCTGGGGGCTCGCCGTCGCGTTCCCGGAGCCGCTGCGCGCGGTCGGGCTCGCGCTGCTCGTGCTCGCGAGCGCGCTCGGGCTGTGGTCGGGGGCGACGATGTCGCTGCTCGGCGACGGCACCCCGCTGCCTGTCGCGATGACGAACCGCCTCGTGATCGCCGGCCCCTACCGCTGGGTGCGCAACCCGATGGCGGTCGCGGGGATCGGCCAGGGCGTCGCGGTCGGGCTGCTGCTCTCCTCCTGGCTGGTCGTCGTCTACGCGCTGCTGGGCGCGCTGGTCTGGAATCTCGCGGTGCGCCCGCTCGAGGAGGCGGACCTCGAGGCGCGGTTCGGCGCCGAGTTCCGGCGCTACCGCGACGCCGTGCGGTGCTGGCTGCCGGGGCGTCCGGTGCCCGGCGCGCGCAACATCAGCTGAGAGCAGGGGGCCTCCCCTGAGGGGCGAGGGACCCTCTTCTCAGCTGATGTCGTGCGGCGACCCGGCGCCTACGATGGTCCGGATGACGATCGACAGGGCGACCGCCACCTCCGAGCGCGGAACGACTCCGCCCGGGAGCGACCGCTCCGTCCTCGCCCGCCGCGCTGTCCTCCTCCGCCGGGTCGGCCTCGGCCTCGCGCTCGTCGCGGCTGCCGCGCTCCTCCGCGTCCTCTCGCCCGACGCCGCCGGCGACGTCCTCTCCGACGCCGTCCGCGACTTCCTCACCCTGGCGATCAGCGTCGTCATCGAGTCGCTGCCGTTCGTCTTCCTCGGCATCGTGCTCTCGATCGCCGTGCAGCTCTGGGTGCCGGAGGCGGTGCTGCTGAGGATCCTGCCGAAGCGCGCCCTGCCGCGCCGCCTGGTGATCTCGCTGCTCGGCGTGCTGCTGCCGGTCTGCGAGTGCGGCAACGTGCCGCTCGCGCGCGGGCTGATCGTGAAGGGCCTGTCCGTCTCGGAGTCGATGACGTTCCTGCTCGCGGCGCCGATCGTCAATCCGATCACCATCGTCACGACCTATCAGGCCTTCGGCTGGGCCGACGGGATCCTGGTCTGGCGCATCGTCGGCGGCTTCGTGATCGCGAACCTGGTCGGCTGGATCTTCAGCCGGCACACCGACCCGATGGCGCTGCTGACCCCTCGGTTCCGCGCGGCCTGCGAGGCGGGCGAGCGGCCCTCCCGCACCGTCCGCGCCAAGGCCCGCCGCAGCGTGCTGCTCTTCGCCGAGGAGACCGGCGCGATGCTGCCCGCGCTGTTCGTCGGCGCCGCGATCGCCGGACTCATCCAGGTCGGCGTCTCGCGCGACGTGCTGACCACCCTCGGCGGCGACCCGCTCTGGTCGGTGCTCGCGCTGATGGTCCTCGCCTTCGTGATCTCGATCTGCTCCAACGTCGACGCGTTCTTCGTCCTCTCCTTCGGCTCGACGTTCCTGCCCGGCGGCATCATCGCCTTCCTCGTCTTCGGCCCGATGATCGACATCAAGATGCTCGCGCTGCTGCGCACCACCTTCTCCGCGCGCACGCTCGTGCGGATCACCGCGCTGGTCGGCCTCTGCGCCGCGGTCCTCGGCCTGGCGGTGAACCATGCGCTCTGAGCGCCTGCTGGCCCGCTGGAAGGGCGTCGTCCTCAGCCTGATCGGCGTCGTCTCGACGCTCTGGCTCGCGGCGACCGGCCGCCTCGGCCTCTACATCCACCCGCGCTACTTCGAGTTCTCGGTGATCCTCGCGGCGGTCGCGGCGGTGCTGCTGATCTGTGCGTTCGCGATCGTGCCGGGCGCGGAGGAGGACGACGGGCACGCGGAGGACCACCTGCACGAGCACGCCCCGCGCCGGCGCTGGGGGGCCGGGCTCGCCGCGCTCGGGAGCCTCGCGGTGATCGCCTGCGCCGCCGTCGCGCTGCTCGTCGTGCCGCCCGCCGCGCTGACCGCCTCGACCGCGACCCAGCGCGAGGTCAACACCAGCGCCGTCGACGCCTCCGTCACCGCGCAGGCGCCCACCGGCGACACCGCGTCCTTCACCGTCCGCGACTGGGCGACGCTCCTGCGCCAGGGGGCGAGCGAGCAGTTCCTGGCCGGCCGCACCGCGACGGTCAGCGGCTTCGTCACCCCCGACGCGAGCGACCCCGAGAACGTCTTCTACGTCGCCCGCTTCATCGTCACCTGCTGCGCCGTCGACGCCCAGCCGGTCGGCGTGCCGATCCACCAGCCGGGCTGGGCCGACACCTACACCGAGGGCGAGTGGCTGGAGGTGACCGGCGGCTTCGGCGCGAACCCGAGCGTCACCAGCGCCGAGGCGGTCGTCCTCGAGCCCGACGTCGTGACGCCGATCGACGAGCCCGCGATGCCGTATGTCTACTGAGCGCGCGTTCTCCCGCGTCTTCTGGAGCGCCACCGCCGTCCTCGTCCTCGCCGTCGGCGGCCTCACCGCCGCCACGATCGCCAAGGGCCCGCGCGTCGCCTCGCTCGAGGTGAGCACCTCCGGCGTCGTCGAGCGCGACGGCGGCCGCGCCCGCGTGCACCTCGACCAGGCGATCGAGCCCGACGCCCTCGACCGGGTGCGCGTCACTCCGGATACCCCGCACACCGCCGAGCTCGAGGGCGGCGTGCTCACCGTCACCTTCGACGACACCCTCCGCTACGCCACCGAGTACGAGATCGCCATCGACGGCGCGCAGGGCACCGCGACCGGCGCCGAGTCCGACCTCTCCGCCGCGTTCACCACCAAGGACCCCGACCTCTACACCCTCGACCGCACCGCCGACGATCCCGCCCAGCCCGACGCGATCCGGGTGCGCCCGCTCTCCGGCGGCGACACCCGCGTCCTCTACACGGCGGACCGGATCCAGGACTACGCCGTCGTCGGCCCGGTGCTCGTCGTCGTGACCCTCGAGCCCGACGACACCACCCTCCTCCGCACGCTGACCCTCGACACCGGCTCGGAGGGCGTCATCCCGCTGCCCGGCCCCGGCGTCGTCCGCGAGCTGCACGCCTCGCCCGAGAAGGGCGTGCTCGGCTGGACCTTCACCGGCTCCGCGCCCGCCGGCCCGCTCGACCGCGCGCTCTACGCCTACGACCTCACCGACCAGAAGGCGGAGGCCGTGCCGATCACCGGCATCGACGGCGGCCCGCTGCGCGCGACCGACTGGATGTTCGTCCCCGGCACCACCTCCGTCGTCACCCACTCGCTCGACGACACCGTGCTGCTCGTCGACCTGCTGACCCCCGGCACCATCAGCCCTCTCGGCCAGCACGCCGAGCTGCGCGGCTTCGTCCCCGGCGCGAACCGGCTGGTCGTCGCCGACCCCGACTCCGGCTCCGTGATCGACCTCGCCGACGGCTCCGTCGAGACCCTCGCGCTGCCGCCCGCCGACGTCGGCCCGACCACGTCGCCCGTGCAGCTGCTGCTCCTGGACTCGTCGAGCTACCTCGAGCTCGAGGCCGACTACTCGCCCGAGACCGGCACCGCCCAGTACTCCGTGGTCCGCGTCGACGCGAGCGGCACCACCGAGATCTTCCGCACCTCGCCGACCGGCCGGATCCGCGGCGTCTGCCTCTCGCCCAACGGCCAGTTCGCCGCCGTCGAGGCCGTCTCGGCGGAGGGCGTCCCCGACGACTACCCCGACGTCCCCGGCTTCAGCGCCACCTCGACCGTCCTCGTCGACCTCGGCACCGGCGACACCTCCCGCAGCGTCAACGGCGTCTCCCGCGACTGGTGCTCGTAGCCCCCGCAGGGCTGCACTTCATGCTGGTCGAGTAGCCCCGCAGGGGCGTATCGAGACCCACCGTCACCCGCAGGGCGGACCTGCAGACTCACGTCCCGACGCCGGCGGATGTCGATACGCCCGCTGCGCGGGCGACTCGATCAGCATGAGCGTCCCCACCTCGTCGAAGTGCGTGCCCGGTTCGACAAGCCCCAGGTGACCTGCGCCCCGCAGCCGCACGCCGCCGGTACCTCGATGAGCGTGGTAGTGCGCTAACAATCACGCAAGCGAACAGCAGCTAGTCTATTGCGCAGCGCTGATAGTGCGCTAACATCGCTTCATCCCACCCCACAACAAAGGAGTTGACGTGACTGAGCCGTACACCGTCGTTGCCCTCTCGCCCCTGCAGATCCCGATCGTCGAGCCGGAGGACGCGGTCCGCAACACCAAGCGGATCATCGGATTCATGCGCACTGCCGTCGGCATCGCCTCGACCGAGGGCTACCCCGTGAAGCTCGTCGTGATCCCCGAGATGGCGATCCAGGGCATGCACATGGCCTTCAAGGCGGGCGACCGCGAGGCCGAGAAGAAGTTCGCCCGGACCATCCCGGGCCCCGAGACCGACGAGCTGGCGAAGGCCGCCCGCGAGCTCGGCACCTACATCGCCGGCGAGCTCTACCTCGTCGCCGACGACGACTTCCCCGGCCGCTACTTCAATGTCGCGTTCATGATCGACCCGGCCGGCGAGGTCGTCTACCGTCGCGCGAAGGCGACCAGCGACGGCTTCGAGGGCGGCACCCTCGGCACCACCAACCCGCACGACCTCTGGGACGAGTGGGTGGAGAAGAAGGGCGGCGGCGACGCGCTCGAGGCGATCTACCCCGTCGCGAAGACGCCGGACATCGGCAACATCGGCTACGTCATCTGCCACGAGGGGGCCTACCCCGAGATCGCCCGCGGTCTGGCGATGAACGGCGCCGAGGTCATCATCCGCGCCACCCTGATCGAGCCGCAGACGATGAACGGGATGTGGGAGGTCCAGAACCGCGCTCACGCGATGTTCAACAACGCGATCGTGGTCGCCCCGAACCTCGGCCCCGAGCTCGGCCCGGACGGCGTGCTCAACGACCTCTTCGGCGGCCAGTCGATGATCGTCGACCACAAGGGCACGGTCATCGTGAAGCAGGAGGGGCTCACCCCCGGCGACAGCTTCGTCAGCACGGTCATCGACATCGACGCCCTGCGCCGCGCCCGCCAGTCCAACGGCGTCTTCAACGGCTTCAAGGATCTGCGCACCGAGCAGTACGCGGCGATCTACGCGAAGCCGATCTACCCGAAGAACCAGTACCTCGAGGCGCCGCCGGAGGCCGGCTGGCTCGCCCGCGAGCGCGCCACGCGTCAGCGCAACATCGATCTGCTGATCGAGCGCGGTGTCTTCACCGCGATCGACACTCCCGCGGCGAGCGAGCTGCAGGCCGACGAGGAGACGCTCCAGCTGCAGGACTCGGCGCTCTAGGCGCCGGCCGCAGGCCCTCTGCCCCTGCCCCTGCCGGGCCGGGCCGCCCTCCCCGCGGCCCGGCCCCCTCCTCCCACGACCTCCCCCGCACGCCCCTCCCTCCTCCCACGACCCCCCTGCACGACCCCCCCGCACGACCCCGATCACCCTCACGAAGAAGTGGAACGCATGATCATGTCCGAGAACACCCGCATCCGGCGCCGCCTGCTCGTCGGCACCACCCTCCTCGTCACGGCGGCCTTCGCCCTCAGCGGCTGCCGGGCCGGCACCGACGAGTCGTCGGCGGACAAGGCGACCGGCCAGGGCCTCGTCATCGGCTGGAGCCAGCGCGGCATCAGCGGCAGCGACTGGTGGAAGACCCTCGTCGAGGGCGGCCAGGCCGAGGCCGAGAAGCTCGGCGCGACCATCCAGCTCCTCGACGCGAACGGCGACACCGTCCGGCAGAACTCCGACGTCCAGACCCTCGAGACCAAGAACGTCGACGTCGTCGTCATGAACCCGAACGACCCGATCGGCGTCGGGCCGTCCGTCGCCTCGCTGGCGGACGCCGGCATCCCGCTGGTCACCGTCAACTCGAGCCTCGACGCGTCCCTCGTGCCCGACATGTTCTGCTACGTCGCGGAGGACCAGGAGTACACCGGCTCGCTCGCCGGCACCGAGGCCGCGAACCAGGCGCTCGCGCGCTTCGACGGCGGCGCGGTCAAGATCCTCGGCATCGGCGGCTTCCCCGGCGACGTGCTCAGCGACCTCCGCTTCAACGGCTTCAAGGAGGGCTTCGACGCCGTCATGGCGGAGCACCCCGACACGGAGGTGACCTACCTCGACACGAAGTACGGCGAGTGGAAGCCCGACAAGGCACTCGACCCGATCCGCGACGCGGCGACGGCCAACCCCGACCTCAACGTCGTCTACAGCATGAGCGACGTGATGAACGGCGGCGTCGTCCAGGGGCTGCAGCAGGCCGGGCTCTGGGGTCCGGACGTCCTGCTCGCGAGCTACGACGGCGGGATGGTGTCGGTCCAGCAGATGGTCGACGACCCCACCGGGCCGCTGATCGCGACCGCGTCGAACCAGCCGTGGGACCAGGGCGCCGAGGCCGTCCGGATGGCGGTGGCCGCCTACAACGGCGACACCGAGGCCTGCCCCGACAAGACGCTCTACATCGACACGACGGTCGTCACGCCGGAGAACGCCGCGGACTACCTCATCCCCGAGGACACCTACGTCCGCGCCAAGGACGACGAGTGAGCACCGCCGCCGCCGTCGACGAGCGACCGGTCGAGCTGGTCCTGGAGGGCGTCACCAAGTCCTACCCCGGCGTCCAGGCGCTGAAGGGCGTCAGCTTCGCAGTCCGCCGCGGCAGCATCCACGCCCTGGCCGGCCAGAACGGCGCGGGCAAGTCGACCCTCGTGAAGATGCTCTCCGGTGCGGAGGCCCCGGACGCGGGCACGATCACCCTCGGCGGGGTCGTGCAGCGCTTCCGGGACCCGGCCGAGGCGCAGGCCGCCGGCATCCACACCATCTACCAGGAGCTCAGCCTCGTGCCGTCGCTGACCGTGGCCGAGAACATCTTCCTCGGCCAGCTGCCGCTGAAGGCCGGTCGCGTCGACTGGGCGCGGATGAACGCCGAGGCGCGCACCGCCCTCGCCCGGGTCGGCTTCGACCTGGACGTCCGGCTGCCGGTCTCCCGCTTCTCGGTCGCCGAGCAGCAGGCGGTGGAGCTCGCCAAGGCCCTGCGCAAGAACGCGCGGGTCCTGCTGCTCGACGAGCCGACCTCGACCCTGCCGCGCCCGGACGTGCTCAAGCTCTTCACCGTGCTGCGCCGGCTGGCGGAGGAGGGCGTCGCGCTGATCTTCATCTCGCACCGGATGGACGAGGTCTACTCGCTCTGCGACTCCGTCACCGTCCTGCGCGACGGGGTCGCCGCGGCGAGCATGACCACGGCGGGCAGCACGCCGGCCGACGTCGTCACCGCGATGATCGGCAAGAGCCTCGAGGGCTCGATCGCCGACGCCGCGCTGCGCGGCGAGCGCAGTCCGCGGCTGGGCTCCGGCGGTGGCGAGGAGGTCCTCCTCTCCGTCTCCGGGCTGAGCGAGGAGGGCCGCGTCGAGGACGTCTCGTTCGAGCTGCGCCGCGGCGAGGTCCTCGGGATCGCCGGTCTGATCGGCAGTGGGCAGTCCGAGCTGGCGGGGCTGCTCGCCGGCGCCCGGCGCTCGACCTCGGGTCGGATGCGCGTGGCCGGCGAGAAGGTGGCCTTCTCCTCGCCGCGGGACGCGATCCGCCGCGGGATCGGCCTGCTGCCGCAGGACCGGAAGGCCCAGGGCTTCGTGCCCGAGCTCGGCGTCGCCGCGAACATCACCCTCGCGAGCATGCCGATGTTCAGCCGCTTCTCGGTGCTCGACATCCGGCGCGAGCGCCGGGTCGCGCTCGAGATGATCGAGCGGCTCGGGATGAAGGTCTCCGGCGTCGACCAGCCGATGAGGACCCTGAGCGGCGGCACGCAGCAGAAGGGCATCCTCGCCCGCTGGCTGGTCCGATCCTCCACGCTGCTGGTCTGCGACGAGCCGACCCGCGGTGTCGACGTGGGCGCCAAGGAGGACATGTACGAGCTCCTGCGCGCCTTCGCCGACTCCGGCGGCACCGTGATCCTCGCGAGCTCGGAGATCTCCGAGGCGATGATGTGCGACCGCGTCCTCGTCATGGCCGGCGGCCGCGTCGTCGCGGAGTTCGACCACGACGACATCGATCCGAGCGGCACCACGCTCCTCGAGCGCCTCGCCTGACGGGCGATCCGCGACTCTCCCTCCCGCCGGCGCCGCCGGCCCCCACGACCTCAAGGACGAGAACACCATGCCGAAGAACACCCTCGACCGGCCGCCCGCCTCGCGGCGACCGGACACCTCCTCCTTCGCGGCGGTGACGCAGCGGCCGACGTCCGCGGCGGGCGCCCTCGCCCGCCGCGTCCTGCCCAAGAGCTACCTCGTGCTCGTGCTGATCGCGATCATCATCGCGGGCTACTACGTCTCCGCCGACTTCCTCACCCTGCGCAACGCCGAGAACGTCATCGCGGCGGCCTCGATCGTCGCCGTCCTCGCGGTCGGGCAGTTCTTCGTGGTCCTCACGGGCGGCATCGACCTGTCCGTCGGCTCCACGCTGGCTCTCTCGACCGTCGTCGTCGCGCTGACCCTGCAGTCCGGGCTGTCGGCCGAGGCCTCGGCCGCGGTCACCCTGCTGTGCTGCGCCGGAGCGGGTCTGATCAACGGCCTGCTGATCGTCTGGCTGCGCATCCCGCCGTTCATCGCGACCCTCGCGACGATGAGCGCGATCAAGGGCTTCAGCTACATCATCCAGTCGACGAGCCTGATCCAGATCCTGGACGAGCGCTTCATCGACGAGTTCTCCCGCGCCGAGGTGCTCGGGGTCCGCAGCCCCGTGCTGATCTTCGTGGTCGTCGCGATCCTCGCCGGACTCGTCGCCCGCTTCACCACGTTCGGCCGCTCGCTCTACGCGATCGGCGGCAACCCGGAGGCGGCGAGACTGTCGGGCCTGCCCGTCGCCCGCAACCTGATCATCACCTACACGCTGTCGGGACTCCTGGCCGGGCTCGCCGGGCTCATCGCCGCCGCGCAGCTCCGGCAGGGCTCCTCGCTGATCGGAGTCGGCTACGAGCTGGACGCCATCGCGGCGGTGGTCGTGGGCGGCGCCTCTCTGATGGGCGGCAAGGGCGATCCGATCAGCGCCGTGATCGGGGTGTTCGTCCTCGCGACGATCATCAACATCATGAATCTGGTCGGGATCTCGTCCGAGCCCCAGCTGGTGATCAAGGGCGGGGTGATCATCCTCGCGGTCTTCCTCTCCAGCGCCGGCGGAGTCGCCAGGATCGGCGCGTTCGGCGGGAAGCACGCCCCCCGCCGCCGCGCCGCCCGGACGGCCTGACCCGCGTGGCCAGGGGCGCGGCGGGGCCGGGAGGCGCCCGCGGGGCGCGGATGGTCGACGTCGCGCGCCTGGCCGGGGTCTCGCAGCAGACGGTGTCCCGCGTCGTCAACGGCTCGGACAACGTGGCCGCCGATGTCCGCGAGCGGGTGGAGCGGGCGATCGCCCAGCTGCGCTACCGCCCGAATCCGGCGGCACGGGCCCTCGCCAACCGGCGGTCGATGAACATCGGCATCGTCAGCTTCGGCCTGGCGCAGTACGGTCCGTCCGTCGCCCTCACCGGCATCGCGGACGAGGCCCGCCGCTCCGGCTACGCCACCAACCTGGTCACGCTCGGAGCGGTCGACCGCTCGAGCATGCGCTCCGCACTCGATCACCTCGTCGCCGATCTCGTCGACGGGATCGTGGTCCTCGCGCCGCTGACCTCGGCGGTGCACGCCGTCCAGGGCTTCGACGCGGCGGTGCCGCTGGTCGCCTTCGAGCCGGGCGGCGTCCCCTCCGGCTCGACCGTCGTGACGGACGAGGAGGCGGGGGCGCGGCTGGCGACCGAGCACCTGCTGGGGCTCGGCCACCGCACGGTGCACCACCTCGCCGGACCCGCCGGCTGGCTGGCCACCGAGGCGCGGATCCGCGGCTGGACCTCGGCGCTCGGCACGGCCGGCCGGGTGCTGCGTCCCGCCCTCGCCGGCGACTGGTCCACCTGCTCCGGCTACCGCGCCGGCGCCGAGCTGGCGGCCGACCCCGACCTCACGGCGGTCTACGCCGCGAACGACCAGATGGCGCTCGGCCTGCTCGCCGCGTTCGCCGACGCGGGCCTCCGGGTCCCCGCCGACGTCAGCGTCGTCGGCTTCGACGACATCCCCGAGGCGCGCTACTTCCGCCCCGGCCTCAGCACCGTCCGCTTCGACTTCGAGGCGGTCGGCCGCCTCGCCGTCGACCGCATCCTCGCCCTGATGGGCGCCGACGACGTCCAGCACGTCACCATCCCCGCCGTGGGCGCCGACCTCGTGCCGCGCGCCAGCACCGCGGCGCCCCGCTCCAGCCATCGACCACCCGCCTGACCAGGCCTCTCGAGAGAAGGAACCACCATGACCATCGACAGCACCGGAGCCGCCGTGCGCGCGTTCGGCCGCACCGACCTCGCCGTCTCGAGCGTCTGCGTCGGCACCAGCGCGCTCGGCAGCTTCCCCGCCCAGTACGGCTACGAGGTGAGCACCGACGTCGCCGTCGCGACGATCCGCCGCGTCTTCGAGGGGCCCTTCACCTTCATCGACACCTCGAACGAGTACGGCGGCGGCGACAGCGAGCGCCGCATCGGCTCCGCGATCCGCGAGAACGGCGGAGTCCCCGACGGCGTCGTCGTCGCGACGAAGGTCGACCCGCTGCCGGGCTCGAGCGACTTCTCGGGCGACCGCGTGCGCCGCTCCGTGGAGGAGAGCCGGGAGCGCCTCGGCCTCGACGTCCTGCCGCTCGTCTACCTGCACGACCCCGAGAAGATCACCTTCGAGGAGGGGACCGCTCCCGGCGGCCCGCTCGAGGCGCTGCTCCGGCTGCGCGACGAGGGCGTCATCCGCTACCTCGGCGTCGCCGGCGGACCGATCGATCTCGAGCTGCAGTACCTCGCCACCGGCGCCTTCGACGCCGTGATCAGCCACAACCGCTACACCCTCGTCGAGCAGACCGCGGTGCCGCTGATCGAGGACGCGCACGAGCGCGGCGTCGCGTTCGTCAACGCCGCGCCCTTCGGCGGCGGCATGCTCGTGAAGGGCCCGCGCGCCGTCCCGCGCTACTGCTACGCGCCCGTCGGCGATCGCACCCTCGCGCGCGTGCTCGAGATGGAGCGGCTCTGCGCCGACTTCGGCGTGCCGCTCGCGGCCGCCGCGCTGCAGTTCTCCACCCGCGACCCGCGCGTCGCCTCGACCATCGTCGGCATGTCCGAGCCCGACCGGATCCAGCAGACCCTCGACCTCGCCGAGACCCCGATCCCGCAGGAGCTCTGGGACGCCCTGCTCCCGCTCGCCGCGGTCGGCCGCGACGGCCTCGAGAAGTGATCCCGCGGTCCCCGGCCCGCGCGGTCCTCGACACGAAAGGAACACCCGCATGACCAGCATCAAGAACCCCGAGCCCGTGGACGTCGTCATCGTCGGCGCCGGAGCGGGCGGCGCGACCGCCGCGAAGGTCCTCACCGAGGCCGGGCTGCGCGTCGTCGGCCTCGAGCGCGGCCCCTGGCTGAAGCCCGAGCACGCCTCCGGAGACGAGCTGAAGTACCTCAACCGCAACTTCATCTGGCAGGACCCGAAGCTCAAGCCCCGCACGTACCGCCAGAACGAGAGCGAGGAGGCGGTCGTCACCAACTTCTCCGCCACCCCGCAGGTCGTCGGCGGCGGCACCACGCACTGGGGCGGCATGGTCCCGCGCATGACCGAGTCCGACTTCAAGCTCCGCTCGCTGCACGGCGACGTCGAGGGCGCGAGCCTGGTCGACTGGCCGATCAGCTACGACGAGCTCGAGCCGTACTACACCCGGGTGGAGTGGGAGTTCGGCACCTCCGGCCTCGCCGGCGCGAACCGCTGGGAGGGCCGGCGCTCGAAGGGCTACCCCACCAAGCCCTCGCCGCTCAGCCAGATCGGCCGCACCTTCGCCACGGCGATGGACCGGCTCGGCCACTCGACCTTCCCGATGCCGCAGGGCATGGTCACCGAGCCCTACCGCGGCCGGCAGCCGTTCAGCGAGAACGGGTTCTGGCAGCAGTACCCGGACCCGGGCACCGGCAAGTCGTCCACGCTGATCAACTTCATCCCGGACGCCGTCGCGACCGGCCTCTACGATCTGCGTCCCGACTGCTACGTCAGCGAGATCCTGGTCGGCCCGGACGGCCGGGCCACCGGCGTGCGCTACCAGGACGAGGACGGCAACGAGTTCGTGCAGAAGGCGAAGGCGGTGATCGTCGCCGGCGGCGGCATCGAGACGCCGCGTCTGCTGCTGATGTCGAAGTCCGCGCTGTTCCCCGACGGGCTCGCGAACGGCAGCGGTCAGGTGGGGAGGAACGCCACCTTCCACCAGTACTCGTTCTCCGTCGGGCTCTTCGACCGCGAGGTGAGCGACCCGCTCTACGGCTGGGCCGGCCACTACATGAGCCTGTGCTCGTTCGACTTCTACGAGACCGACGCCAGCCGCGGCCACATCCTCGGCTCGCTGATCTTCCCCTCGATGATCGGCCACCCGGTCAACTGGAGCTTCCCCGGCCGCCCGAGCTGGGGGCAGGCCGCCAAGGACGCGGACCGGGAGCTGTTCAACCACTCGATGAAGATCGGGATCCTCCTGCACGACCTCCCGCGCGAGAGCAACCGGGTCGACCTCGACCCGACGGTGAAGGACGCCTGGGGCCTCCCGGTCGCCCGGATCACCCACACCCCGCACCCGAACGACTTCGCGCAGGAGAAGTGGCAGGTCGCGAAGAACGGCGAGATCCTCGAGGCGGCCGGTGCCGCGAAGGTCGTGCCCGTGAACATGGAGCGCATCACCGGCAACACCTCGCACGAGCTCGGCACGGTGCGGATGGGGAACGACCCCGCCACCTCCGTCGTCGACCGCTGGTGCCGCTCGCACGAGGTGCCGAACCTCTACGTCTTCGACGCGAGCTTCTTCCCGACGGCGACCGGCATCAACCCGGCGCTGACGATCATGGCGAACGCCTGGCGCTGCAGCGACCGCATCATCGCGGTCGACTCCCGCGGCTGGTCGTCGGACGACTGAGCCCGCGCGCGGCACCGCGCACCACATCATCACGAACCGGCAAGAGAGGACATCATCATGGGACAGGCAGAGTGGGTGACCGTTCCCGTCTCGACGCGAGACGTCGACGGGCCGCTGTTCTTCGACCAGCACGAGTGGGACACCATCGAGGCCGCGACGGCCCGGATCATCCCGACCGACCACCATCCGGGCGCGCGAGAGGCGAAGGTCGTGCGGTTCATCGACCGCATGCTCTCGGGCACGCGGTTCGTCTTCCCCGCGGCGGACGGCGTCGGCTGGCTCCGGATGGAGGGGCTCGAGGAGCAGGCCTGGCAGGAGCGGATCGACAGCCGCCGCACCTTCTACCGCGAGGGCGTCGTCGAGCTCGACCGCCTGGCCGCCGAGGCGCACGGGCGGCCGTTCGTCGAGCTGGACGACGAGCAGCAGGACGCGGTGCTCGTCGCGCTCTCGCGGGAGGAGAAGCCGGCGCGCTTCCTCTTCGCGGAGTCCGACGGCCAGGGCAGCGGAGGAGCGCCGGCCGGCAACCAGCCGGTCAACGAGGACTTCCTCGAGTTCTTCCCGCTGCTCGTGCTGAACACCCGGCAGGGCTTCTACGGCGACCCGGTCTACGGAGGGAACGAGAACCGGGTGGGCTGGGGCGTCATCGGCTTCGACGGCCCGCCGACCCTGAAGTCGACGATGGACGGCAGCTACACCACCACGCAGTACATGGTGCCCGAGGCCGAGTGGCCCTACGAGCGCCACCCCGCGGTGCTGCGCTACCGCCGGCCCTAGGACGGGCGGGGCGCGAGACAGGGCGGCGGTCCGGCGCAGGTCATAATCGGGTATGCCCTCGACCGGATCGCCGCCCCCTCCCGCCGGCCGGGCCGCGGCGTGAGCCGGGTCTCCTCGCGGGCGCACGGCCCGCGGATGGTCGACGTCGCCGCGCTCGCCGGGGTCTCCCAGCAGACCGTCTCGCGGGTGATCAACGGCGCGCCGAACGTGTCGCCCGAGATCCGCGAGCGGACCGAGAAGGCGATCGCGCAGCTGCGCTACCGTCGCAACACCGCCGCGGCCGCCCTGGCGAGCAACCGGACGATGAACATCGGCGTCGTCAGCTACTCGCTCTCGGTGCACGGCCCGTCCGTCGCGCTCTACGGCATCTCGGAGCAGGCGAGGCGGAACGGCTACTCCACGCGGCTGATCACGCTCGGCGACGTCGGCCGCTCGAGCATCCGCCACGCCCTCGACGAGCTGACCGCCGACGAGGTCGACGGCATCATCGTCCTGGTCCCGCTGGGGAGCGCGGTCGAGACGCTCCGGGGGCTCGACTCCCGCGTCCCCATCGTCACGTTCGAGCAGGGCTCCGCCCCCGGCGCGTCCAGCGTCTCGATCGACGAGGTGCACGGCGCGCAGCTCGCCGTCCGGCACCTGCTCGAGCTCGGGCACGAGACCGTCGCCCACGTCGGCGGACCGGAGGGCTGGATGGCCTCCGAGGCCCGGGAGCGCGGCTGGTCGACCGAGCTCGCGCTCGCCCGTCGCGTGGCGCGCCCCGTGCTCCGGACGACGGACTGGAGCGTCGCCGAGGGCTACCGGGCCGGCGTCGAGCTCGCCGCCGATCCCGACGTCACCGCGGTCTTCGCCGCCAACGATCCCTTCGCGCTCGGCGTGATCAAGGCGTTCGACGACCACGGGATCCGCGTTCCCGCGGACCGCAGCGTGGTCGGCTTCGACGACGTCCCCGAGGCGGGCTACTACCGGCCCAGCCTCTCGACGGTGCACCTCGACTTCGCCGAGGTCGGCCAGCTCGCCGTCGACCGGGTGTTCGCGCTGATGCGCGGCGAGGCGGTCGAGCCGCTGCCCCTGATCGCGCCCACTCTCGTCGCGCGGGGGAGCAGCGCCGCGCCGCGCTGAGCGTCGCTGCTCCGGTTCTCCGGTTCTCCGGCTGGCGGCTCAGACGCCGTGGATCTCGACCGGCAGTCCGTCCGGGTCGCGGAGGAAGAACATCGCCCGCCCGGTGTGCGGGTCCGTGCGCAGGGGCTCGCACGCGACCCCGCGTCGGACGAAGTCGGACCGCACCGCCGCCGGGTCCGCCGCGGCGAGGGCGAGGTGCCGCAGCCCCAGCGCCTCCGGATCGGACACCCGCTCGGGCGACGACGGGAAGGTGAACAGCTCGAGCAGGTACTCGCCGTTCAGGCTCAGGTTCGCCATCCACGATCCGCGCTCCTCGCGCAGCACCTCCGAGTCGAGGCGGAAGCCGAGCACGTCGAGGTAGAACCGCTTGGCGCGCTCGTAGTCGCTCACGATGATCGCGACGTGGTGCAGCCCGAGCAGCGCGCTCATCGGGGATCCGTTCCGGTCACGGTGCCCCAGCGTAGCGACGCGTCCTTCCGCCGCAGGTCCTTCCAGCGCAGGTCCTTCCAGCGCAGCGCCGGCCGCTCGACCAGCCACCACGAGGCCACCGCGAGCAGGAGCGTCACCGCCACGACGAGCGCCAGGTCCGCCGCCGTCGGCAGCCGCCCCAGTACCTCGAGCACGATCTGCTGCACCGGATAGCTCCACAGGTACAGCCCGTAGGAGAAGTCGCCGAACCGCGCCGCCCGCCGCAGCACCGGCAGCGACCCGGTGCCCACCACGATCACGAGCACCGGCAGCGCGATCCAGAGCGCGACCTGCTGCAGCGGAGTCCCGGCCGCGAGGAGCAGCACCGTGAGCGCCACGACGCCGGCCGGCCAGCGCAGCCATGCGGCCGGCACCAGCAGCCGCACCGCCGCGGCCGCCGCGAAGAACGCGCACAGCTCCGCGGAGGACCCGAGCGCTCCGCCCAGCCCCGTCACCACCGCGAGCCCCACGAGCGCCACCACCGCGAGCACACCGCGAGCCCGCCCCGGCACCCACCGCAGCGCCAGCACCCCGAGGTAGCAGCAGAACTCCACCCCGAGCGTCCAGAGCGAGCCGTTCACCGCCGGCCGCGCGTGCACCGCCGAGTCGAAGACGCCCGGCAGCTCGTACTGCGCCAGCAGCGGCACGTTGAGCGCGTAGGCCCAGGTCTGCGGCGACGAGAAGTACGCCCCGGCCGGCAGTGACGTCACCAGCGGCCCGAGCACGAGCATGCTCAGCGCGACCACGACGATCAGCGCCGGGAAGATCCGCAGCACCCGGTGCCAGAGGAACCGCCCCACGCTCGGCGCGCGCTCCATGCTCCCCGCGATCAGGAACCCGCTGACGCAGAAGAACACCGAGACGCCGAGCGAGTGCACGGGCAGCCCGAGCAGCCGCGGCGCCGGCTCGCCGAGCAGCACGGCGCCGTGCCCGACGACGACCATCAGTGCGGCGACCAGCCGCAGGGCGTCGAAGTCGTTGCCGCGCGCAGTCACGCCCTCACCGTAGAGGGCGCGAGCGACACTGCGAGCATCAGTCGAAGCGCATCCCCTCCGGCCGCGGCGGCAGCACGAACAGGATCAGCAGGAACACCGCGCCCGCGATGGGGATGAACAGCGCGAAGATCCACATCCCGCTGTGGTTCACGTCGTGCAGCCGTCGCCAGATCAGCGCGAGCGAGGGCACCAGCGTGCCGAGCGCGATCGCCCCGGCCAGCACGGCGACCCACGGCGTCGCGAAGTCCAGCTCGCCCGAGCGGAACGGCGTGAACGACAGCTGCAGCCCCGGCTCCGAGCCGTCGATCAGCTGCAGCGCGAGGTTCAGCAGGGTCCCCGCGAGGATGATCCACCAGTACTCCGCGCGGCTCGCCCTGCCGCGGAAGCGCGCGTACTGCGAGAAGAAGCGCCGGATCGCGGCGAGCGGAGGAGCACCGTAGTACGGCTGCCCGGGGACGGGGATCGTGCTCTGACTCATGCGCTTCACGCTATCCCGCACTCGTCGGGCAGGTCGTCGTCCGCGGGGAGGAGGCGCCTCGCCCTAGCGGACCGCCGCGGCCTGCTCGCGCCGCACCGCCGCCGACGAGCGCGCCTCCACGATCAGGCTCACCACGAGCCCGATCGCGATCATCACGATCGCCACCCACGGCAGCAGGTCGAGTCCGCTCAGGTCGATGGTCAGCCCGCCGACGATCGCGCCGCCGCCGATGCCGATGTTGAACGCGGTCGTCTGCAGCGCCGCGGCGAGGCTGCGCAGCTGGAACGAGGAGGTGCGCAGCATCCGCGTCTGCAGCATCGCCGGGATGCCGCCGAACGCGATGTTCCAGACGATCGCCGCGACGACGATCGCGACCGTGGCCTGCGAGCCGGCGGCCAGCCCGAGGGCGACCAGCGCGAGCACCACGGCGATCGCCGCGACCACGAAGCCGGAGCGCGGGAAGCGGTCGGTCGCGAAGCCGGCGAGCACGAGGCCCACCGCGCCCGCGCCGCCGAACGCGAAGAGGAGGAGCGGGACGCTGTCGGGGGAGAACGACGCGTTCTCGAGCCACGGCGTGACGTAGGTCGAGAGCGTGTTCTGGCCGATCAGCACCAGCAGGATGACCACGCAGACGCCGATGATGCGCGGCAGGCTGCGGTCCTTCCGGGCGGGCAGCCGGATCTCGCCGGTGCGCAGCGGGATGCTGTGGTCGACCGCCGGCAGGAACTTCACCACGAGCAGCGCCAGCAGCAGCACGATCGCGCCGAGGATCGCGAACGTCGGCCGCCAGCCGAACACGTGGCCGAGCGCGGTGCCCACCGGCACGCCGAGGACGAAGGCCGCCGAGCCGCCGCCGGCCGTGATCGCGGTCGCCCGGCCGAGGTGCTCCGGAGCGACGAGGTGTGCCGAGTAGGCCGCGACGATCGCCCAGAACAGCCCGTGCGCGAGCCCGCCGAGGATGCGCGCGCCGACCAGCAGCGCGAACGTCGGCGCGAGCGCGGCCAGCACGTTCGCGACCGCGATCGTGCACAGCGCGACGAGGAGCAGGCTCTTCCGCGAGAACCGCTGCGTCACCAGCGTCAGCGGCGTCGTCGCGATGACGACGGTCGCCGCGAAGATCGTCACCAGCTGACCGGTCAGCGGGATGCTCACGCCGAGGTCCCGTGACATGTCCGGGATGAGGCCGGTCGGCAGGAACTCGCTGGTCACCGACACGAAGACGGCGCCGGCGAGGGTGAGCAGGCCGATCCAGGGGAAGGCTGCGGGGGAGGTCGTGCGGGTGCTGGAGCTGGTGCGCGGAGGGGTGTTCACGGTGTCCTGAGGGAGGAGGGGCGGGCGGCGACCATCAAGCCTCGCACGCCCGCGCCTCCCTCAGGTGTCCGGGGGATTACTTCACGACGGTGCTCACTTCACGGCGGTGCTCACTTCACGACGGTCTTGGCCGCGCTGGTCTTGCTCAGCGTCGTGTAGCCCGCCTTCGTGCCGGTGACCGTCACCGTGATCGCCTTGCCCGCGTCCGCCGACACCGTCTTGTAGGTCGCCGACGTCGCGCCCGAGATCGCCGTTCCGCCGCGCTTCCACTGGTAGCTCAGCGTGACGGGGGCGGGGCTCCAGGTCCCGGGCACCGCGGTGAGGGTCTGGCCGACCTTCGCGGTCCCGGTGATCGTCGGGGTGGCGCCGGTCAGCACGCCGCCGGTGACGAGCGCGGTGGTGGCGCTGGTCTTGGTGGCGGGGGAGTAGCCGGTCTTCGTGGAGGTGACGCTCACGGTGATCGTGGCGCCGGCGTCGGAGGCCTTGAGCACGTAGGTCTTCGCGGTTGCGCCGGAGATGTAGGTGCCGCCGTTCTTCTTCCACTGGTAGCTCAGCGTCGTGCCCGCGTCCCAGGTGCCGGGGTTGGCGGTGAGGGTCGAGCCGACCTTCGTCGTGCCGGTGATCGTCGGCGTCGGCATCAGCGTCTGCAGTGCCGCCTTCGCGGTGACGGCGGCGCTGGTCTTCGTGACCGCGGTGTAGCCGGACTTGGTGCCGGTGACGGCGACGGTGATCGCCGCGTCGGCGTCGGCAGCGACGAGCGTGTAGGTCGTCGCGGTGGCGCCGCTGATCGCGGTGCCGTTGCGCTGCCACTGGTAGGCGAGGGTGACGGGCGAGGGCGTCCAGGTCCCGGGGACCGCGGTCAGCTTCTGCCCGACGGTCGCCGTGCCGGTGATGGTCGGCGTCGCTCCCGTGATGACCGCGCCGTTGGTGACGGCGGCGGTCGTCGCGCTGGTCTTGGTCGCGGGCGAGTAGCCGGTCTTGGTGCCGGTGACGCTCACGGTCAGCGTCGCTCCGGCATCACTGGCCTTGAGGACGTACGTCTTCGCGGTGGCACCGGAGATGTACGTGCCGCCGTTCTTCTTCCACTGGTAGCTCAGCGTCACGCCGGAGTCCCAGGTGCCCGGATTCGCGGTGAGCGTCGACCCGACGGTGGTGCTGCCCGAGATCGTCGGCGTCGGCATCAGCGTCTGCAGCGGCAGCCCGACCTGGGTGGCCGAGCTCGTGCGGGTCGCGGTCGTGTAGCCGTACTTCGTGCCGGTGACGCTGACGGTGAGCGCGGTCCCCGAGTCGGCGGAGGCGACGACGTAGCTGCTGCCCGTGGCCCCCGCGATCGCGGTCCCGTTGCGCTTCCACTGGTACGCCAGCTCGACGGGCGCGGGACCCCAGTTGCCCGGGTTCGCCGTGAGCGTCCCGCCGATCGCAGCTGACCCGGTCACGGTCGGCACCGAGTTCGTGAGCGAGCCGGAGGTGACGGTGACGGCGGCACTGGTGCGCGCGGCCGTCGCGTAGCCGGCCTTCGTGCCGGTGACCTGGACGGTGATCGACTCGTTGAAGTCCGAATCGGCCACCACGTACTGCGGACCGGTGGCGCCGTTGATGGGATAGCCGTCGTTCAGCCACTGGTAGCTCAAGGCCACGGGCTGCGGTCCCCAGGTGCCGGGCACAGCGGTCAGCGTGTTTCCGACTGTTGCCGAGCCGGTGATGGAGGGCGTCGGCGCGGTCAGTGTGGCGACGTTGCTGAGCTTGAGGACGAAGTCGCCGCGGTTGAAACCGAAGTTCGAGACCTGGATGAAGTACGTCTTACCGGCGACGGTGGTGAAGTCGGTGTTCGCCCGGTCATAGGAGTAGTCCTCACCGGCTTCCGTCGACTGGTCCGGGCACTCGAGCAGAGTTCCGGGAGTGACGCCGTCAGAGTCGTAGACCCCTACATTCGCGGGGAAGTAGCTCTCGCCGAGATCTGCGTGCACGGTGCCGGAGCTGGCGGCGCGGTACTTGTACCAGACCGACCCCATGAAGGCGTTGAAGTCGCAGCCGCTGTATGGCCGGTACCAGTTGCGGTCGATTTTGGAAGTCGAGCCGTTGATCGTGGCAGGAAGCGCCGAGACGACAGATGCGGAGGAGTACGTGGTGTTGGGGATCGCAGCACTTGCGGAGAGGAAGAACTCCGCGGTGCCGGCCGGTTCGGTCGAGGTCGAGTAGTAGTCGGCGCTGACCTGGAAGTAGTAGGTCTTCCCCGCTTCTGCCTGCACGAAGTTCTCTGCCCGGAAGCCCGATTCCGTGCAGCTGATCCTGGTGCTGTCCGTGATCGGACCATCGACGAAGGCGCTGACGGTCGATGTCGACTCAGGCACCGTGCCGCCGAAGGTGAGGGTCTGCCGCTTGGTCGAGACGTACTTGAACCAGACCGACCCGCGGCCCTCAGAGAAGTACTCGGTGTTGTCGGGGTCGGTCGTCCGGCACGACGCCGTCTCCCCGTCAGAGAGCGTTGCCCCGTCGTACTGCGCGCTGTAGGTCGAATACGGCAGGCTCGTGACGACGGTCGCGTTCTCGCGCAGGTCGTTCGCGGGCGGAGTCGCGGCGACCAGCGCTCGCGGCTCCACTGCCTGTGGTGCGGCCTGCCGGGCGGCCGGTTCCTTCGTGTGCCACTCACCAGAGGTCTCGGAGACCGGCGCAGCCGAGGGCGCAGCCTCCGCCGCCACAGCCGCCGGAGCGACGAGGAGCCCGAAGCCGACCGCGAGGGCGGTGGCGAGGGCGAGGACCCGCGCGCGAGCGGGACGGGGTTCGGGCATGACGACTCCAGGGCGAGCGGCGAGCGGGTGGCAGTGCTGTGCCTGCGGGACCCGAGCGCGGCTGAACCACGTTCGTCGAGAAGGCTCCTCAGTGTGATGAGATTCACAGGGAGTGGATACCACCCGTTCGGGGCAGTCTGGAGAGAACTACTCAGCCGGGTGCGCTGCTCGGCCGAGCCCCGGCCGCTACTGCAGCGGGTACGCGCGCCCGTTCACCAGCAGCGTGTCGCCGGTGGCGCTGTCGGGGCCGAGGTGGTCCTCGAGCGACGCGGCGGCCGTGTCGGCGGCGGCGCCCTGGGCGGCCACTCCGGTCGAGAGCAGCAGGCCGCAGGCCAGCGCGGTGATCACGGTGGTGCGGTTGCTCGGCATGCGGTTCATCGGCGTCGTCCTTGGCGTCGTGGGGGTCGCCGCCCCCGGGGTGTGGGAGCGGTTTCAGAACGCTCCGAGCCTACGGCTCCGACCCGATGCACCGCCTGGCACCTTTCTGGGGTTCCCCTGTGCGCCTTGTGGTTCGGCAGAGCGGAGGCCCCAGTCACGGACGCGCGGAGATCGCGTCCGACGCTCGGCTCGTGCTGAGGATCTGGTCTCGGAGGTCGGGCGAGAGCGAGCGGGCGACGAAGACGAGCGAGCGGCGGATGTTCTCGGGACGGCGGTCGAACACGGACTCGTTGTGAGCGAGACGGTTCCTGACATCTCGCAGGTCGGTGAGGGCGGCATGGATCTTCACGCGATCGGTGCCGGGCCGGTACGCCCGATTCAGTGCCGGCACCCACAGCGTCTTCTCGTGGAGCCCGTCCGAGAGGTAGGTCCAGAAGCCGAACATCAGTTCCGCGATGACCTTGCCGCGGGGCGTCCGCCCGCCGGCCGTGTACCTCGCGTACCTGCGGGCGGTCTTGATCGCGGCGCGCGGGGTCGCGTTCTTGTCCTGAGGCACACCGTGAGAGTCGAGAGAACGATGAACGGGCAGCAGTTGCTCGAACGACGCCTGTTCGATCCAGTCGCCGCCGCGAATTCCAGGGTGGGCGAGCAGTGCCCGGTCGTACGCGTTCCGCAGACCGACCTCGAGGTGACCGAGGTCGTGGAGCAACTCCGCCGACAGGCGTGCGTTCCACTCGTAGAAGGCGAGAGCGCGAGAGTGGTCGCCCCCTGCGGCTCGAACGTATTTAGCCAAGCGCTCGACGGTGAGCCAGTCGACGATCCATGATTCAGCACTGCTCGGCATGCTCCGCCCTCCCGGCGTACAATCGACCCATCGAGAGCCTTTGATGACCGATGCCGCTCAGGCGGCATGTCCCTCTGGCCACGACACGGGAACCCCGGTATCAGGCTACTGACCCGGGGTTTTCCTCTGCCCGCCCTGGCGCCCCGCGCTGCCGCGCGCACGCCCGCCGTAGGCTGGCCGGATGACGTCCCGGGTGCGCCTCCTGCTGGCCTCGTCGCACCCCGGGCCGACCGTCACCGTCACCGTGCTGGCGACCGTGCTCGCCGCGGCGTCCGGGCACGCACCAGGGATCGTCGTCCTCGTGGCGCTCGCCGTCTTCGCCGGGCAGCTCTCGATCGGGCTGGCGAACGACTGGATCGACGCCGACCGCGACCGCGCCGTCGGCCGCACCGACAAGCCCGTCGCGCTCGGCCGGATCGGCGTCGGCGAGGTCCGCGCCGCCGCACTCGGCACCGCCGCGGTCGCCGTCGTGATCTCGCTCCTGCTCGGGCCGGTCGCCGCAGTCGCGCACCTCGTCCTCGTCGCCGCGGGCTGGGCCTACGACGCCGGGCTCAAGCGCACCGCGTTCTCCGTCGTCCCGTTCCTCGTCGCCTTCGGGCTGCTCCCCGTCGTCTCCGTCGCAGCGGGTGGCGGGCAGCTGCCGGCCTGGTGGGCGGTCGTCACGGGCGCGGTCTTCGGCGTCGCGATCCACTGCACCAACGTGCTCCCCGACCTCGTCGACGACGAGGCGACCGGCGTCCGCGGCTTCCCGCACCGCCTCGGGCTGCGCCTCTCCGGCGTCGTCGCGTTCGGCTCGCTGATGCTCGGCGCGGTGCTCGTGCTGCTCGGCCAGGTCGCCGGCGACGATCCGGTCGGCGGCCCGGGAATCGTCCTCGCCGTGGTCGCGACCGTGGCGGTCCTCGTCCTCGCGGCCGCCGGCATCCGCCTGGTGCTCACCGGCCCGCCGACCCGCACGCTGTTCCGCCTGGTGATCGCCTCCTCGCTCGTCCTCGTCGTCGAGCTCGGCCTGGCGGGCGCGCGACTGGTCGCCTGAGCCGGCCCCACCAGCAGCCCTACGACCACCGCATCGAGTACACCCGCGCCAGCAGGTCCGAGGTCGGCAGCGCCAGCAGCGCCCGCAGCAGGCCCTCGCGCCCGAGCAGCCCCGCGCCGCCGGTCGGCCGCCCCGCCGCCATGTTCAGCTCGGCCTGCCGCGCTGCGCGCCGCGCCACCCGCATTCGCCGCCGGGCGAACGCGGGGAACGGCCCCGCCGAGCCGCTGCGCACGGCGTCTGCGAGCAGCGGCGCGAGCTCGGCCGCGTCGAGCCAGCCCAGGTTCATCCCCTGCCCGCCGATCGGACTGATCTCATGCGCGGCGTCGCCGATCAGCACCACCCGCCCGACGCCGATCCGCTCGGCCGCCCGCCGGCGCACCTGGAAGCCGCTGAGCATCGTGCAGGTCGCCGGGTCCGGCTCGGCGCCGGTCCGCGCCCGCACCACGGTGCTGAGCGCCAGGGCGGAGGCCGGATCGGGCGCCGCGTCCGGCCGCCACGCGGGCGCCACCAGGTCGTCCCCCGCGAGCGCCACGTAGCGCCGCCGCCCGCCCGGCAGCGGGAACGACTCCACCACGCCGTCCGGCCCGACGTCGACGAGCGCCGACGACGCCCGCGCGGCCGGCTCCGGGTCGGCGAAGTCGCCCATCACGTAGGAGTCGGGGTAGTCGCGGCCCGTGCTGCGGATCCCGAGCAGCTCGCGCACTGCGCTGCGCGCCCCGTCCGCGCCGACGACGAAGGCGGCGCGCACCGTCACCGGAGCGCCGTGCTCGTCCGCCCCGGTCGCGTCGACGTGGTCGCGCCCGCGAGCGAGCCCGGTCAGCGAGACACCCGAGCGCAGCGCGCCGGGCGCCGCAGCCTCCAGCCGCTCCCGCAGGATCGACTCGGTCCGGTGCTGATCGAGGGTGACGACGTACGGATGCGTGCGCGAGGCCCGCGCGAACGACAGCGCCCCGAGCACCCGGCGCCGGCTCACCGCGACGCCCTCCGCGACCCGGACGCCCTCGGCGAGGATCCGCTCGGTGGCACCGACCTCGGCCATCGCGTCGAGCGAGGGCGGATGGATGCCGATCGCCCGCGACCCGGCGGGCACCGCGGTCCGCCGCTCCCAGACCTGCACATCGACCCCGCGCCGGGCGAGCAGCGCGCCCAGCAGCACGCCGACCGGTCCGCCGCCGACGACCAGCACGTCGGTCCGCTGCAGGCTCATCCCCCCATGCAAGCAGACGCGCGGGAGCGACAGGCCGGGGGAGAACGTCACGGCCCCGAAACAGCCCCGGCATCTGCGCTCCCTAGCCTGGCCACGGTCTCCGCGGTCGGCGCGGAGCACGACGCCGCTGAACGGGGCACACATGAGTGGGAACACGGTCCGCCGCGACGCGATCAAGGACGTCGAAGCCTACGTCCCGCCCGCGGTCGTCTTCGATCAGACCGAGGCGCCGGGAGAGATCTTCGGCTCGAACGTCTTCAGCACGATCGTGATGCGGCAGCGCCTGCCGAAGTCGGTCTTCAAGTCGGTCATGGCCACCATCGAGCACGGCGCCGTGCTCGACCCGCTGGTCGCCGACGCCGTCGCCTCGGCGATGAAGGACTGGGCCCTCGAGAAGGGCGCCACCCACTACGCGCACGTCTTCTACCCGCTGACCGGGCTCACCGCCGAGAAGCACGACAGCTTCTTCGAGCCGGTCGGCGACGGCTCCGCTCTGGCCGAGTTCGCCGGCAAGACCCTGGTCCAGGGCGAGCCCGACGCGTCGAGCTTCCCCAACGGCGGGCTCCGCAACACCTTCGAGGCCCGCGGCTACACCGGCTGGGACGTCACCAGCCCGGCCTACGTGCTCGAGAACCCGAACGGCAACACCCTCTGCATCCCGACCGTCTTCGTCTCGATGACCGGCGAGGCCCTCGACCACAAGACGCCGCTGCTGCGCTCGCAGCAGGCGATGGGCGAGCACGCCGTCCGCATCCTGAAGCTCTTCGGGCACGTCGCGCCGAAGCCCGTCGTCTCGTTCTGCGGACCGGAGCAGGAGTACTTCCTGATCGACCGGCACTTCTTCCTCGCCCGCCCCGACCTGCTGAACGCCGGCCGCACCCTCTTCGGCACCAAGCCGCCCAAGGGCCAGGAGTTCGACGACCACTACTTCGGCGCCATCCCGGAGCGCGTGCTCGGCTTCATGATGGACACCGAGCGCGAGCTGTTCAAGCTCGGCATCCCCGCGAAGACCCGGCACAACGAGGTCGCGCCCGGGCAGTTCGAGATCGCCCCGATGTTCGAGCGCGGCAACATCGCGGCCGACCACCAGCAGCTCCTGATGACCACGTTCAAGTCGGTCGCGAAGAAGCACGGGATGGAGTGCCTCTTCCACGAGAAGCCCTTCCTCGGGGTCAACGGCTCGGGCAAGCACGTCAACTTCTCGCTCGGCAACAGCGAGCTCGGCTCGCTCCTCGTCCCCGGCGACACCCCGCACGAGAACGCGCAGTTCCTGGTGTTCTGCGCCGCGGTCATCCGCGCGGTGCACCGCTACGGCGGGCTGCTGCGCGCCTCCGTCGCCTCCGCCTCGAACGACCACCGCCTCGGCGCCAACGAGGCCCCGCCCGCGATCATCTCGATCTTCCTCGGCGACCAGCTCGCCGACGTCTTCGAGCAGCTCGCGAAGGGCCCGGCGACCTCGTCGAAGGGGCGCGGCGCGATGCAGATCGGCGTCGACACCCTGCCGATCCTCCCGACCGACCCGGGCGACCGGAACCGGACCAGCCCGTTCGCCTTCACCGGCAACCGCTTCGAGTTCCGCGCGCCGGGCTCGATGCAGTCCGTCGCCGGCCCGATGGTGACGATCGCCACGATCATGGCGGAGTCGCTCGACTTCGCCGCGACCGAGCTGGAGACCGCGGTCGCCGCCGGCACCGACTTCGACACCGCCGTTCAGGACCTCCTGACCGCGATCATCACCGAGCACGGCGCGGTCGTCTTCAACGGCGACGGCTACGCGGACGCCTGGCCGATCGAGGCCGAGAAGCGCGGGCTCGCCAACCTGCGCACGACGCTCGACGCCCTGCCCGAGCTGATCACCGACTCCGCCCTCGAGCTCTTCGAGAAGTACAGGGTCTTCAACCACCGCGAGATGCACAGCCGCTACGAGATCGGCCTCGAGCAGTACGCACTGTCGGTCGGCGTCGAGGCGCGGCTCACGCTCGAGATGGGCACGACCTCGATCCTGCCGGCCGCCGTGCGGCACCAGACCGAGGTCGCGCTGAACGTCGGCGCGCTGAAGTCCGCGGGAGTGGAGCCGGATCTCGCGCCGCTGCACGAGGTGAGCGCGCCGATCGCCGACCTGCGCACGGCGCTCGCCACGCTGAAGGACGCGCTCGCCGCGGAGCCGGGCCACACGGCCCTCGCCGAGGCGGAGCACGCCCGCGCCGCGCTGATCCCGGCGATGGCGGCGGTCCGCGAGGCGGCCGACACCATCGAGAGCCTCATCGCCGACGACCTGTGGCCACTGCCGACCTATCAGGAGATGCTCTTCATCCTGTAGCCGGGCAGGCCTGATCGCCTCGCCCTGCTCGCCGCCTCAGCGCGCGCGGAGCAGGGCGAGGAACTCGTCCGCCATCGCCAGCTGGTCCTGCAGCTTCGCGCGGCGGAGCGACGCCTCCTCCTCGAAGGCGGCCAGCCGCGCGCGGATCGCGGCGGTCTCCTCCGGGGTCTCCGCCTGCTCCAGGCTGTCGACGACGCGCAGCAGCTCGGTCATCGCGTCGAGCGTGTAGCCGAGCGGCTTCATCCGGCGGATGAGCAGCAGGCGGTCGAAGTCGCGCTCGGTGTAGAGGCGGAACCCGCCCTCGGTGCGGCCGCTCGGCCGGAGCAGCCCGACCTCGTCGTAGTGCCGGATCGTCCGCAGCGACAGCGACGACCGGTCGGCGAGCTCGCCGATGCGCATGGTCGCCTCGACCTCCTCGGCCGTCAGCTCGGTCGTGCGGTCGTCCGCCATCGTCTCTCCGTTCCGGTCAACCCTCACGTTGCGGTAGGTTTGCTGTCGAGGGTCCCGCACCATTCTCCCCGTGCGCGGGTCCGGCTCGCGCGACGCCGCGCTCCTCCCCTTCCGACCGCCGCTCCCACCGAGCCCGTCCGCCCCTGGAGACCGTCGTGTCCGTCCCCACCAGCCCGACCAGCCTGCCCGGGCCCCGCCCCGCCGTCGCGAATCGCGCGATCACCGTCCTCGACGCCCTCCGCTCGCCGCGCCAGCTCTCCCGCGAGGTGCTCGCCGGCATGGTGACGACGCTCGCGCTGGTGCCCGAGGTGATCTCCTTCTCGGTCGTCGCGGGAGTGGACCCGATGGTGAGCCTCGTCGCCTCGATCGTCCTCGCGCTGACCATGTCGATCCTCGGCGGGCGCCCCGGCGTGATCACCGCGGCTGCCGGCTCCGTCGCGCTGGTCATCGCGCCGCTCGTCTCGGAGCACGGCGTCGAGTACGTGCTGCCGACGGTGATCCTCGCCGCGGTCATCCAGATCGTCTTCGGCTTCGCGGGCCTCGCCCGGTTGATGCGATTCATCCCGCGCTCCGTGATGATCGGCTTCGTCAACGCGCTCGGGATCCTGATCTTCCTGGCGCAGGTGCCGCATGTCATCGACGTCCCGTGGATCGCCTACGCGCTCTTCGCCGCGACCCTGCTGATCATCTTCGTGCTGCCCCGCTTCACCACCGCGGTGCCGGCCCCGCTCGTCGCGATCGTCGTCGTGACGGCCGTCGTCATCCTCGCGAACCTGGCCGTCCCGGACGTCGCGGACGAGGGACCGCTGACCGGGCAGCTGCCCGGCATCACCCCGTTCCTGGTGCCGCTGGACCTCGCGACCCTGCAGCTGATCCTGCCGACCGCGCTCAGCGTCGCCTTCGTCGGCCTGATGGAGACGCTGCTCACCGCCAAGCTCGTCGACGAGATGACCGGCACCCCCTCGCACAAGGGCCGCGAGTCCTGGGCGCTCGGCGTCTCGAACCTGCTCGCCGGCTTCTACGGCGGCATCGCCGGCTGCGCGATGATCGGCCAGACCGTGCTCAACGTGAAGACCGGCGGCGCGCGCACCCGGATCTCGACGATCGTCGCCGGCGTCTTCCTGCTCGCGCTGGTCACCGGCCTCAGCTCGGTGATGGGCCGCATCCCGATGGTGGCGCTCGCCGCGGTGATGATGATCGTCGCGATCAGCACCGTCGACTGGCACAGCCTCCGCCCCTCGACCCTGCGCCGGATGCCCGTGCCCGAGACGCTCGTGATGGTCGTCACCGTGGTCGTCGTCGTCGCGACCGACAACCTCGCGCTGGGCGTGCTGGTCGGCGTGATCCTGGCGATGATCCTCTTCGCCCGCCGCGTCGCCCACGTCATCGCGGTCGAGCGCGCGGTCGCCGCCGACGGCGCGTCCGTCCGCTACACCGTGACCGGCCCGCTCTTCTTCGGCAGCAGCAACGACCTCGTCGACCGCTTCGCCTACTCCGACGACCCGGCCGCCGTCGTCATCGACCTCGGCCGCGCCCAGATCTGGGACGCCTCCACCGTGGCCGCCCTCGACTCCATCGAGACGAAGTACCGCGACCACGGCGCCATCGTCACCATCGAGGGCCTCGACGAGCGCAGCACCGGCTTCCACCGCCGCCTGACAGGCCGCCTCGGCAGCTGAGCAGCGTCCATGCTGATCGAGTAGCCCGCGGAGCGGGCGTATCGAGATCCACCACCGTCAGAACGCGAGTCTGCAGCCCCGCCCTGCTGATGACGTCGGGTCTCGATACGCCCCTGCGGGGCTACTCGACCAGCATGAAAAGGGGCGCGGCGCGTCCTCTCCCTCGTCCGGCACGGTCCGGGTTGCGCGCGGGGGACCGAGTGGAGGAGCCTCGGAGGCCCCCGGAGTACGCTCGCGCGCATCCCTTCCGACGCTCAGCAAGGAGTACGACCATGACCGACGACGCTCAGGGCTTCACCCTCACCCGGCTGTTCGACGCGACGCCCCAGGAGATCTGGAGCGCGTGGACCGACCCCGACGAGCTCGCCCAGTGGTGGCACCCCCGCGGGCTGACCACTCCGCGCGACACCGTCGAGGTCGACCTGAAGGTCGGCGGCCGCTATGCCTACACGATGGTCTCGACCGCGAGCGGGGAGACCTACCCGACCGGCGGCGTCTACCGCGAGATCACGGCTCCCGAGAAGCTCGTCTTCACCTGGGGCGAGCCCGGCGACGCGGACGCGCCCGTCGTGACCGTGTCGATCCGCTCGGCCGGCGAGCTGACCCGGCTGACCTTCGAGCTGGCCGGCGTCGACGGCGAGCAGGGCGACGACTCGTTCTACGACGGCTGGGACCAGGCGATCGACGCGCTGGCCGACCACCTCGATCCCGCCGCCTCCGTCGCCGGCTGAGACCTTCGCCTCCCTGCTCGGAAGCGTCAACCCCTGGAGCGGACGCCGCTGCGCGGGGTTGTCTGGTGGGCCCGCTCGACTCCGAGACGCGGGAGAGACGGAGGCCGCCCTTGAGCGCGCACACCAGCAGGAGCGGCGACCGCATCGCCGCGATCGAGACCTACGCCGACGACGCCGGCTGGCACAACCGCATCGCGGGCGCCGCCGTCCCGCTCACCCGCCACGACTCCCGCGAGGAGGCCGAGCGCCTCGGCGCCGAGATGGCGCGGCAGCGCGGCGGCGGCCACCGGGTCCTCGCCTAGCGGCGCTGCCCCGCCCCCGCCGCCGCTGCCCAGGGCCTGCCCAGGGCGCGGTGACAGGCTGGCGGCAGCCGATGACGGCGAACCGGACGAGGGAGCAGTACCCGGCAGCACGACAAGACTGACTCGAAGGAGTGAGTCGTCGTGTCCTGGATCGTCCTGATCGTCTCCGGTGTCCTCGAGGCCGTGTGGGCCACCGCCCTCGGCAAGTCCGAGGGGTTCACCCGACTCTGGCCGTCCGTGATCTTCGGGTTCGGCGTCGTCGCCAGCCTGTCCGGCCTGGCCTACGCGATGCGCGATCTGCCCACCGGCACGGCCTACGCCGTCTGGGTCGGGATCGGCGCCTCGCTGACCGTGCTCTATGGCATGTTCATCGGCGGCGAGGGCTTCTCGCTCGTCCGCACACTGCTGGTCCTCGGGATCGTCGGCTGCGTGATCGGGCTCAAGCTGCTGCACTGAGTCGGCGCCTTTCCAGGCGACGTTCCGCGCCATCGCATTGCAGGAGAACGATCGTTCCCCTAGGCTCGGAACCCCAGGGAGAGCACCGGTACGGCAGGTGCTCCCCGCCCCGAAGGAGGAACCATGCCCACTCGTTCTGCACGCACCGCCTGGAACGGCTCGCTCGAGACCGGCGAGGGCCAGGTCGAGCTCTCGAGCTCGAAGCTCGGCACCTACGACGTCTCGTTCCCCAAGCGCGCGGCCGACGACGCCAACGGCTCGACCAGCCCCGAGGAGCTCCTCGGCGCCGCGCACTCCGCCTGCTACGCCATGCAGTTCTCGGCCGTCCTCGGCCAGGCCGGCGGCACCGTCGAGGCGCTCGACGTCCGCGCCGACGTCTCGCTCGGCCCGGACTCGGCCGGCGGCTTCAAGCTGACCAAGATCGCCCTCGTCGTCAGCGGCGAGGTCTCCGGCATCGACGAGGCCGCCTTCCTCAAGGCCGCCGAGGACGCGAAGAACACCTGCCCCGTCAGCAAGGCGCTCACCGGAGTCGAGATCACCCTCGACGCCACCTTCGAGGGCTGACGCTCCTCGCTCACGCACACGAGCACCCCGTCGCGCATCGCGGCGGGGTGCTTCTGTGCGTGCGGTGGGGGATCTCGATACGCCCGCTCCGCGGGCTGCTCGATCAGCAGGGAGGGACCCGGCGTCAGGCGTCCGCGCGGTAGCGGAAGCCGGCGCCGAGGTGCTCCTCCGGCAGGCGGTCGCCGCGGCCGTGCAGCTTCTGGCGGAGGGTGCCCTCGACGTACTCGTCGGGGTAGGCGCCGCGGCGGCGCAGCTCCGGCACGATGAACTCGACGACGTCCTCGAAGGTGCCCGGGGTGATCGCGTAGGCGAGGTTGAAGCCGTCGACGTCGGTGTCCTCCACCCACTCCTGCAGGTGGTCGGCCACCTCGGAGGGCGAGCCGACGATGAACGGGCCGAGGCCGCCGATCGCGCCGAGCTTCGCGATGTCGCGGACCTTCCACTCGCTGCCGTCCTCGTTCGCCTCCTGGAAGTTGGCGACGGTCGACTGGATCGCGTTGCTCTTCACGTTGCCGATCGGCTCGTCGAGGTCGTACTGCGAGAGGTCGATGCCCATCCAGCCGGACATGAAGACCAGCGCGCCCTCCTCGCTCGCGTAGGAGAGGTAGTCGCGGTGCTTCGCGTGCGCCTTCTCGCTGGTCTCGTCGGTGATGATCGTCAGCAGCGTGTAGATCCTCGCGGAGTGGCGGTCGCGGCCGGCCGCCTCGAGCGCGTCGCGGATCCGCGAGACGGTGGCCTTCAGGCCGGCCTTGGTCGATGACGCGACGAAGATCGCCTCCGCGTTGCCCGCCGCGAAGCGGATCCCGCGCGGCGACGCGCCCGCCTGGTAGATGACGGGGGTGCGCTGCAGCGACGGCTCCGAGAGGTGGATGCCGGGCACGGTGAAGTTCTTGCCGCGGTGGCCGATCTCGTGCACCTTCGCCGGGTCGGTGAACACGCCGGACTCGCGGTCGCGGAGGACGGCGTCGTCCTCCCACGACCCCTCCCACAGCTTGTAGAGGACCTCGAGGTACTCGTCGGCGACGTCGTAGCGGTCGTCGTGCTCGAGCTGGTCCTCGTGGCCCATGTTGCGCGCGGCGCTGGGGAGGTAGCCGGTGACGACGTTCCAGCCGACGCGGCCCTTGGTCAGGTGGTCGAGCGTCGACATGCGGCGTGCGAACGGGTACGGGTGCTCGTAGGCGGTGCCGGCCGTGATGCCGAAGCCGAGGTGCTCGGTCGCGGCGGCCATCGCCGAGACGAGCAGGATCGGGTCGTTCACCGGGACCTGCGCGCCGTGCCGGATCGCGGCCTCGTTCGAGCCGCCGTAGACGTCGTAGGTGCCGAGGACGTCGGCGATGAAGATGCCGTCGAAGGTGCCCCGCTCGAGCAGCTTCGCCAGATCGGTCCAGTAGGAGAGGTCCTTGTAGCGCCAGGACTGGTCCTGAGGGTGGCGCCACATGCCCGAGGACTGGTGGGCGACGCAGTTCATGTCGAAGGCGTTGAAGCGGATCTGACGAGTCATCCCTCGATCGTGCCCAGAGTCGCCGGGAATCGGCACCGCTGTCGTCGCACGACGTCACAAAGCGATGCCCGTCGGACTGCGCCTGCAACCCGAAACAGCGCGACCGCTGATTCGGGTTGTAGCCTTAACCCGAAACAATGCACCCGCTGATTCGGGTTGTCGAGGGGAGCCGGATGACGTCCGAGTGGCCGGCGCACGAGTACGAGACGCGGCCCTGGCGACAGACCGTCCGGGCCGGCACGCGCGCTGACCGGATGCTCAGCGAGGTCGTGGTCGCCCTGCCGCCGCTGATCGCGGAGTCCTCCTGGGAGCCGCCGCCCGCCTCTCGGCCGGCCCTCGACGACGCGCGGCACGCGGTCATCGCCCTGGACGCCGAGTACGGGAACCGGCTGGGGGTGCTCGGTCGGCTCCTGCTCCGAACCGAAGCCGTCTCCTCCTCCAAGATCGAAGACGAGGACGCGACCCTGGAGGACTACGCCCGCGCCACCGTCGGCATCCGGGCGAACTCCAGCGCGACGTCGATGGTGGCGGCGGCCGACGCGATGACGGGCATGGTCGACGCCGCCGGCCGGACCGGACTGATCGACGAGGCCGCGATCCTCACGGCGCACCGGATCCTGATGGCCGACGACCCGGTGGACGCCCGCTACGCCGGGGCCTGCCGGCCGATGCAGAACTGGATCGGCGGCAGCGACCACTCCCCGCGCGGTGCGGTGCACGTCCCGCCGCCGCCCGAGGCGGTCCCGGCGCTGATGGCCGACCTGATCCGGTTCTCGAATCGGAGCGACCTCGACCCGATCGTGCAGGCCGCGATCGCGCACGCGCAGTTCGAGTCGATCCACCCCTTCACCGACGGCAACGGGCGCATCGGCCGCGCGCTGATCACCGCGATCCTCCGCCGTCGCGGGCTGACGAGGACCACGGTCGTCCCCGTGGCGTCGGCGCTGGTCGCGGATCGCGAGCGCTACTTCGAGCTGGTGAACGACTATCGGGATGGGGCGCTCGCGCCCTTCGTCGACGAGCTCGCGCGGGCCTGCGCGGTCGCGGCTCCGGAATCGGCCCGGACGGCCGCCGTCCTCGAGGCGCTCCCCGCGGCGTGGTGGGCCGCCGTCCGGCCGCGCGCGGGGAGTGCGGCGGCGCTCCTCCTCGACGGGCTCCTCGATCACCCGATCGTCACGACTGCCCGCGCGATCGAGCTGACCGGACGGGCGCCCTCGAGCGTCGGCGCGGCGATCGGGCAGCTCGTCGCCGCAGGCGTGCTGACGGCGCTGACCGACCGCAAGCGGGACCAGGCCTGGGTGGCGGTCGACGTCCTCGACGAGCTGGCCGACCTGGAGGACCGCATCGGCACGGCGATGCTCGACGCGCAGTCGGGCTGAGCCGGTCGAGCTGCTCGCCCTCTACGCCAGCTCGCGGGCCAGGAAGCGCACGTGCTCGCGGATCTGGAACACCTCGCCGCCCTCGTGGCCGTTGAACGGGTAGACGCGGATCTCGCGCGGGCCGGCGTAGCGGTTGTAGGAGGCGTAGACGGTGGAGGGCGGGCAGATCTCGTCGAGCAGGGCGACGGAGAACATCGCCGCGACCTCGGCGTGCGGGGCGAACGAGGTGCCGTCGAAGTAGGACAGCGTGTCGAAGACGAACGACTCCGAGCCGCGGTGGGTGCGCAGGTAGCGCACGACCTCGCCGTAGGGCATGGTCTCCACGATCCGCACGGCGTGGCCGATGTGGCTGAGGAACGGGACGTCGATGATCGCGGCGCGCGCCGACTCCGACTCGCCGAGCAGGCCCAGGATGCCCGCGACGGCGAGGCAGATGCCGCCGCCCTGGCTGCCGCCCGAGATCGCGACGCGCGCGGGATCGATGGCGGGGTGGGCGCGCAGCACGTCGAGCGCGCGGACCGCGTCGGTGAAGACGCGGCGGTAGAAGTGGTCCGCGGGCGACTCGATGCCCTGGGTCATGAAGCCGCTGACGTGCGGGCCGCTGCCGACCGGGTCGGGGGTGTCGCCGCCGCGGTGGCCGGAGCCCTGGCCGCGGGTGTCCATCACCAGGTGCGCGTAGCCGGCGGCGCTCATCGCGGTCCACTCGTCGACCAGGCCGCGGCCGCCGCCGTAGCCGATGTAGGTGACCAGGGCGGGGAGCGGGCCCTCGACGCCGCGGGGGAGGATCAGCCAGCCGCGGATCGGGTGGCCGCCGAAACCGGAGAAGGTGACGTCGAACATCTCCAGGAGCGGGAAGCCGGCGTCGACGGGCTCGAAGACGGGCTCGGTCGCGAGGCCGCGGGCCTCGGCGATGGTCTCGCGCCAGAAGTCCGCGAAGCCCTCGGGCTCCGGCAGGTCGGGCTGGTACTGCTCGAGGAGCTCGAGCGGGAGGTCGAACTGCGGCATCGCGGTCTCCGGGGTCGTTCGTCAGCGGACGCTCGAACCTATCGCGGCGACACGCGTCCGCGGTGCCTGGACGCGGCGTGGGAGTGCGCCCCAGGACGGAATTCCTCCCCTCCGCGGGCGTTCCCTTCCCCATGACCACTTACGGAATCATCGGAGCAGGCAACATCGGCAGCCAGGTCGCGCGCGCGGTCCTCGCCCAGGGCGACGAGGTCGTGATCGCGAACTCGCGCGGTCCCGAGACCCTCGCCGACCTCATCGCGGAGCTCGGCCCGAAGGCGCGCGCCGCCACGGCGCAGGAGGCGGCCGAGGCCGCGGAGATCGCGGTCGTGACCGTGCCGCTGAAGAACCTCGAGGAGGTGCCGGTCGCGCCGCTCGCCGGGAAGATCGTCCTCGACACGAACAACTACTACTTCGAGCGCGACGGCCGCATCGAGGCGCTCGACAAGGGCGAGACGACCACGAGCGAGATGCTGCAGAAGCACCTCCCGGAGTCGAAGGTCGTCAAGGCGTTCAACCACATCATGGCCGCGGACATCACGACCGACGGCACCCCTGCCGGCAGCGAGGACCGCCGCGCCCTCGCCACGTCGAGCGACTACCCCGAGGCCGTGCACTTCGTCACCGACCTCTACGACCGCCTCGGCTTCGACACCGTCGCGATCACGCCGCTGAGCGAGTCCTGGCGCGTCGAGCGCGACCGCCCCGCCTACGTGGTGCGGCAGAACCGCGAGGAGCTCGAGGCCAACCTCGCCAAGGCGCCGCGCACGGTCTGACCGAGCGGTCGGTCCGACCCCTCGTCCCACGGGAGGGGGGCAGCGCCTGCGACACTGGAGCGAGACCCACCGCGCACCAGTGAGCCCGCCGGCTCCGAGAGGAGAGGTCCGCGCATGCCCCCCGAGATCCCCGACGTCCCCGCCGTCGATCGGCTGACCCGCCGCGGCCTCACCCGCCGCGGCGTCGTGCTCGGCGGCCTCGCCGTCCTGCCGCTGCTGAGCGCCTGCACCTTCGACTCCGCGTCCCCCTCGGACTCCGAGCCGCAGGAGGCGCCGCGCACGCAGGCCGCCGCGCCCGCCGGTCCGGTGGCGCTCGCCGCCGACGCCGCGAGTGCGAGCGCTCTGCTGTTCACCGCGGCGCCGCTCGTCGTCGTGGTGGAGGACGTGCCCGCCTCGGTGCTGCTCGCCGCGCAGGTGAGCATCGCCTGGGGCGTGCCGCTGCTGGTGGAGAGTGCCGGATCCACGTCGACCGCGACGGCCTCGGCCTCGCCGTCCGACTCCTCGATCGACGCCGAGCTCGCCCGGCTCGGCACCACCCGAGTCGTCGCCGTCGGCGCCGTCGCGGAGCACGCGGGTGTCGACACCGTGACCGCCGCCGCCGAGGCCGCCGCGATCGAGGAGGCGACCGGAGTCGCGGTCGGCGCGCTCGACGTCGCCTCCCTCGTCGCCCTCGCGCCCGGTGCCCCCGCGGCGCCGCCCTTCGGCGCGCTGCCGACGCGGGCAGAACCGCTCGCCGGGGTGACCGCCCTCGCCCAGGCCGCCGACGTCGCGGCCGTCGCCAACGCGCGCGCCGTCGGCGTCCCGGTGACCCTCGTCGGCGACTCCGTGACCGACCTCCTCGCCTCGGGGCCGGCCGTCACCGCGATCGCCGACGCGGGCGCCTCCTGCACCCTGCTGCTCGGACCCGTGCTCGCTGCGCAGTCGCTGCCGGAGTGGTCCGTGCGCGCCGCCGCGAGCGGCTGGCAGCTGCCCGGCGGCGGGCAGCGTCTCTTCGGCGGGCACCTCTACGTCGCGATCTACGGCACGCCCGGCGCACCCGTGCTCGGCGTGCTCGGCGAGCAGGGCCTCGACGCGACCATCGCGCGGGCGGAGGCGGTGGCCGAGCCGTACCGCTCGCTCACCGATCTGCAGGTGGTGCCGAGCCTCGAGATCATCACCACCGTCGCGGCGGGCAGCGCCGGCGGCGACGGCGACTACTCCAACGAGCTCGACCCCGCGGGCATACGCCCCTACATCGACGCGGCCGCCGCGGCGGGCATGTACGTCGTGCTCGACCTGCAGCCGGGCCGCTCCGACTTCCTCACTCAGGCGCAGGCCTACGAGGAGCTGCTGCGCCTCCCGAACGTCGGCCTCGCCCTCGATCCGGAGTGGCGGCTCGCGCCCGACGAGGTGCCGCTCGCGCAGATCGGCCGCGTCCAGGCCACCGAGGTCGACAGCGTCTCGAGCTGGCTCGCGGACCTCGTGCAGCGCGAGGGCCTGCCGCCGAAGATGTTCGTGCTGCACCAGTTCCGGCTGTCGATGCTGCAGGACCGCGACAGCATCCGCCGCGACCGCCCCGAGCTCGAGTTCCTGATCCACGTCGACGGCCAGGGCGGCCAGCCCGACAAGCAGGCCACCTGGAATGCCCTGCACGAGGGCGCCCCCGAGGGCATCGCCTGGGGCTGGAAGAACTTCTACGACGAGGACCTCCCGATGCTGACCCCCGCCCAGACGATGGCCCAGGTCGCCCCCCTCCCCGACCTGATCACCTACCAGTAGCCCCCCCTCCGCGAGATGCCACTTGTGCACGCGACACGCCGTGAAAAGCGTGCACAAGTGGCATCTCGCGGTCGGGGTCAGCGACATGAGCGCCGTCGAGGGAGACCTCGTCGATGTCGACGGTCGTCCTGGTGAGGAGGCGGGTCATGCTTCGTGCAGGCCACGCTCCAGGGTGTCCCCGGAGTGTGCGCTCGCGACCGCCGAGAGGAGTCACGTCCACCCGCTGACGTCTGAGTTCTCGCGAGATGCCACTTATGAGCGCGACACGCCGTGGAAAGCGTGCACAAGTGGCATCTCGCGGAGGGGGACGGACGGGGCCGGGGTCAGGAGGGCTGGTGGGCGGCCTCGCGGCGGCCCTCCTCCTTGGCCTGCTCGACGAGGGTGGCGACGCGGCGGCGGGAGCGGGTGCGGCCGGCGAGCAGCGCGGCGAGGATCAGCGCGAGGCCGAGCAGGACGGCGAGCTGGGGCAGCGGGACGGCGGCGGTGGTGGTCGACTCGGTGAGCGGGGCGATGTCGACGGGGTCGAGGCCCTCGGGGGTGACGACGGTGGGGGCGACGGTGAGGTCGGTGCCGACGGCGAAGAGGGGCCAGACGTCGTCGAGCTGGAGGGTGACGGCGCGGCGGTCGCCGGGGAGCAGCTCCTGCTGGGCGGCGTCGGCGGCGACGAGCGGGGCGGAGGCGCCCTGGGCGGTCGCGCTGCCGTCGAGGAGGAGGCGGACGTTGCCGGTGTTGACGATGTCGGCGGTGACGGTGAGGGAGCCGGGCTGGAAGGGGTTCCAGGAGAGGCGGTAGTCGCCGGTGAGGTTCTCGACGGCGACGGCGGGGGCGACGTCGCCGGTGACGCGGGTCATCACGCGGAAGCCGATGCGGCTCTCGACGCCGACGGAGGAGCCGCCGACGTCGGTGCCGACGGAGACGAGGGAGGCGGCGAGGCCGGCGGCGTGGTCGCCGGGCTCCGCGTCGTCGGGGACGGTGACGGTGAAGGGGACGATGCCGGTGCCGCCGGGCTCGACGGTGACGGTCTCGGGGGCAGTGATCCAGGTGCCGGCGTCGACGGACTCCTGGTCCGAGGGGAGCATGTTGAAGCGGCCCTTGTCGGTGAAGTAGCCGTCGGCCGCGTCGATGCGGAACGTGACGGTCTGGTCGCTGAGGTTGCGGACCGCGGCCTGCTCCTCGGCGGTGGCGCCGGGGTCGAGGTCGAGCTCGACCCAGGAGCGCTTGTCGACGGCGCCGTCGGTCGCGGGGCTGACCGCCCAGGTGATCTGGTCGGTCGCGGCGAGGGCCGGGGGAGCGGCGGTGAGCGCGAGCGCGCCGACGAGGACGGCGAGGAGGGCGCGGAGCACGGAGGTCATGGGGAGTCCAGGTTCTCACGGGGTGGGTCTCGATACGCCGCCTGCGGCGGCTACTCGACCAGCATGCAAGGAGCGGGCGGGGCCGCTGCATGCGGATCGAGTAGGTCGCGGAGCGGGCGTATCGAGATCCACCGTGTCCAGCACGCCGGGTCTCGATACGCCGCCCATGGCGGCTACTCGACCGACATGGACAGCGCGGGCCGACCGCTCGCGGGACCAGCCCGCGGAGCGGGTCCGTTCCATGCTGATCGAGTAGGCCGCGGAGCGGGCGTATCGAGATCCACCGTGTCCTGCAGGGTGGGTCTCGATACGCCGCCTGCGGCGGCTACTCGACCAGCATGACGGGGCCTACTCGAAGAGGGAGAGGGTGAGGGTCGAGCTGTAGTCGCCCGCGTCGACGGTGGTCGGGGTCTTGAGGGTCAGGGCCGCGTTCGCGGTCCAGGAGCCCTCCTCGGCCACTCCAGCGCTGTCGTTGGTGATGGCCAGGAGCTCCTGGTCGACGAGGCCGACGCCGTCCGGGCCGCCGTCGATGGCGGTGTCGACGACGTCGCCCTCGGCGACGAGTCCGGAGTCGCCGCCGTCGATCAGGTTCGGCGCCCAGCCGAGGTTCTCCGCGCCGATGGTGTCGCCGGTCGACGAGGTGAAGTCGCTGGCGGTGCCGAGGACGTACCAGCCGGCGCCGGCGGGGATGTCGGCGGCGTCGCGGGTGTCGGTGACGGTGACCGTGGGCAGGGTGCCGGTGAACTGGCGGACGACGCTGGTCGAGCCGTTCTCGGTCAGGGCGGTGGAGTCGCTCGCGACGGTCATCGAGAGGGCGCCGCCGCCGGTGAGCGGGGCGATCTGCACGTTGACGTCGACGTCGTCGGCGCCCTGCTGCTCGTCGGCGAACGCGGTGCCGGCGACGCCGAGCAGGAGCAGGCCTCCGGCGATGCCGGCGGTTCCGCGGAGGAGGAAGGAGCGAGTGTTCATCAGGGTGTTCTCCGTTCTCGAGACGGCGTCGTCGCCGTCCGGTTCAGTGGTGTCGGGTGGTCAGTGGAGTCTTGGAAGGAACAGGGTTCAGCCGCAGCTCGCCGCCGCGTACGGCGCCGTGGCCGTCGCGGTGGCGGGCTTGCCCGCGACGAACGCGGTGGCTGTGGCGGTCGCGGAGCCGGCGGGCAGCGCGGCGGTGCGGGTCGTGAACGAGTGGGTGACGGACTTGCCGGCGGCCACCTCCTCGAACGTCTTCGAGCCCGAGGTCGAGGTGACGACCATCTTCACCGGGAAGGCGTTCGGGTTCGTCGCGACGACCGAGAGGACGACCTTGCCCTGCACGCAGCGGGTCGACGCCGTGGCGGTCGCCGTGATGGCAGGGGCCGCGGTCGGCACCGTCTGCGGGCTGACGCTGGTGAGGGTCGGGACGACCTTCTGCATCAGGCCGGTCGCCGGGTCGAAGGTCACCTTGTCGATGGTGGTCTCGCGGTGCTGGCCGTCTCCGCCGGGGATGGCGAAGCGGTGGTAGGCGATGTACCAGTCGTCGGTGCCGGGGACGTTGATGATCGAGCTGTGGCCGGTGGCGAGGATGCCCTGCGAGGGGTCCTTCTCCAGGATCACGCCGCGGTAGGTCCACGGTCCGTCGATGCTCGTCGAGGTCGCGTAGCCGACCTTGTAGTTCTCGGAGCCGGTGTCGTCGATCGAGTAGGTCAGGTGGTAGAGCCCGTTGCGGTGGTTCATGAACGCGCCCTCGCGGAAGTCCGTGAGACCCGAGATCGTCTTGATGGTGCCCGCCTTGACCGAGAGCATGTCGTCCGAGAGCTCGGCGTACACGGGTGCGCCGTTGCCCCAGAAGAGGTAGCTCTTGCCGGTGGCCGGGTCGGTGAACGCGGCCGGGTCGATGGCCTGGCCGGACTTCACGGACTCGCCGTTGGTGATCATCGGGGACTGCTGCGCGGTGAACGGGCCCATCGGGCTCGACGCCACGGCGACGCCGATCGTCTTGCGGTCGAGCGCGGCGTTGTGGCCGGAGAAGTAGAAGTAGTACTTCCCGCCCTTCTCGATGATCGTCGGCGCCCAGGCGTTGCCGGTCGCCCACGGGACGTTCCCGTTCGCGCCGTCGAGGGTCAGGATCGGCTGCGCGGAGCGGGTCCAGTCGACGAGGTTCTTCGACGACCAGGCGTAGAAGGTCTTGCCGCCCCAGCCGGGGAAGCCGTCGGACGTCGCGTAGAGGTAGTAGGTGTCGCCGAAGACCGCGATGTTCGGGTCGGCGTAGAGGCCCGGGAGGACGGGGCTCTTCATCTCGACGGCCTTGAGCGTCCAGGTGGTGGTCGCTCCGCCGCCGGCCGGGGTCAGCACGACGGTCTGCGGGGTGCGCAGGTCGCGGACGGTGCCGGAGGCGGGGCTCGCGGTGACGCCCGCGGCGGTCGAGTAGGTGGCGGTGAGCTTCGAGCGGTCCGTGCCGGGCTTCACCGGGAGGGTGACGGTGCGGGTCCCCTGGTCGACGATCGGTGCGGTCTTCAGCACGTCGCCGGTGAGCGTCACGTCGGCCAGCACGGTGGTGTTGCCGGAGGAGGCGAGCACCTCCGCCGAGCTCAGCGCCCGGTTGTAGAGAGCGAACTCGCGGACCTGGCCGCGGAAGCGGTTGTCGGCGTCGTAGTTCGAGCGGCCGATGGAGTTCGCTGTGGTCGTGCCGCCGCCGATGTCCTTCGGGTCGGCCGTGACGGTGCCGCCGCCGACGCGGACGCCGTCGAGGTAGAGCGTCGCGGTGGTGCCGGAGAGTGTGTAGGTCAGTTGCGCCCACTGCCCGCGGGGCACGGCCGAGCCGGAGGAGACGGTCTGCTCGGTGGTGTAGTTCCCGGTGGTGAGGCTGGTGCGGTAGTTGTTGCCGGAGGTGAAGAGGTAGCCGTCACCCGCGCCGTTGGTGGTGTTGCCGAGGCCGTAGAGGAAGTACGCGCCGCTCTGCGCGGGGTCGATCCAGACCTCGGTCTGCACGGTGACGTCGGTGACGCCGGCGAGCAGGTCGTCGGGCAGCTCGATGTAGTCGTCGGTGCCGTCGAGCTTCACCGAGCCGGTCTGCCAGGTGCCGCCCGAGACGATCGTGCCGTTCAGGCCGTTGCCCGAGCTGTCGGTCACGGTCGTGCCGGAGCCGCCGTCGAAGGTGTAGCGGAGGATCTCGCCCTTCGAGTTGACGGGCTTCGGGGTCGGGCCGGTGCTCGTGGCGCCGTAGGCCGCAGTGATGCGGGCCTCCTCGGCGCTGGAGAGCCGCAGCACCGAGCCGTGGCGGAAGGGCTTCGAGAACGAGTAGGTGTTCGCTCCGGTGGTGCCGACGGGCAGGGCCGTGAACCGCATGTCCGCGAGGGTGTCGGTGACGTAGGCGGAGTAGCCGAACGAGTCGCCCATCACGACCCAGCGGCCGTCGGGCAGCTGGTAGACGGTGAGGCCCTCGAGGTGGTCGGCGAGGCCGCGGGAGGTCTCCTCGCCGCGGGCGATCACGCGGGTCCACGGGCCGGCCAGGCTCGAGGCCTTGTCGACGACGGTGCGCCAGTCGGAGGTGGAGAAGCGGTAGTAGACGCCGTTCTCGACGGCGATGGTGGTGTCGATGATGTTCGGGCCGTCGGCGTTGTTGGTCGACGAGTTCTCGTCGAGCCAGACCTTCGGGGTGGAGAAGGTCTGGAAGTCGCGGGTGGTGGAGACGTAGACGCGCAGCGCCCAGTCGTCGGTGCTCACCTGCGTCCTGTCGCGGCCGGACCAGTAGACGTAGTACTGGCCGGTGGCCTCGTCCCAGATCGCCTCGGGCGCCCAGACGTTGCCCGCGTTCGGCGCGCCGGCGAAGACGAGGTTCTGCTGGCCCCAGGTCACGAGGTCGGTGGAGCGCCAGACGACGAGCTTCTGGCTGGCGTTCACCTGGTCCCAGGAGCCGCCGCCGGCGGTGCCCTCGGCGTGCAGGTCGGTGCCGAGGATCCAGTACTCGTCGCCGGTGGGGGAGCGGACCAGGTGCGGGTCGCGGACGCCGAGCGTGCCGGCGAGGTTGGCGAGCACGGCCTTGTCGTTGTTGAGCTTCGACCAGTGCAGGCCGTCGGTGCTGGAGCCGAAGTAGATCTTCTCGTAGTCGGTCGAGGCGAAGTGGGTCCAGAGGTAGCCGGCGTCGTACTCGGTGTCGAGGTCCGCGGGCGCGGCGGTCACGGTGACCGGGAGCTGCCGGGTGGCGGTGGTGCCGGGGACGGTCGCGGTGAGGGTGACGGGGGTCGAGGCGGCCTGGCGCTTCACGACGCCGGTGGTGCTGACGACGGCGGTGTTCGAGGAGGTCCAGGTGACGTCGTAGGAGCCGGCCTTCGCGGGCAGCGTGACGTTGCCGCGGACGTCGCCGGCGTTGACGATGCTCAGCGCGTCGAGCGCCTTCTGCGCGTCGGCGTTCGCGTCCTGCGCGGGCACGGTGGCGGTGAAGGTGCGGGTCTGCGTCGCGGAGCCGCGGGTGACGGTCGCGGTGAGCACGGCCTGGGCGGTGCCCGTGGCGGGCCGGGTGACGACTCCGCTCGAGGAGACGACGGCGGCGTTGCTCGAGGACCAGGCGATCGCCGAGCCGTTGGGCCCGGTGGTCGGCAGGGTGAGGTTCGCGGTGACGGCGGAGAGGTCGCCGAGGCTCAGCGCGGCGGCGTCGCGGGTGGTGCGCGTGCCGTCGCTCGCCTGGAGGGTCGCGACGTCGGCGGCGCTGAGCGCGCTGCTGTAGATGCGGAAGTCGCGCACCGAGGCGGCGAGGAACTTGTCGCCGGTGTAGACCGAGCGGCCGATCGCGTTCGCGGTGGTGCTGCCGCCGCCGATCGCGCCGGGGGTGATGGTCACGCCGGTCTGCTGCGCGACCTGGGTGCCGTCGAGGTAGAGCCGCGCGGTGTCGGAGGCGTCGTCGAGCGTGTAGGTGAGCGTCTTCCAGACCCCGCGGGCGAGGTCGGCTCCCGAGTTCACGGTCTGCTCGGTGGTCCAGTTGCCGGTGGCGATGGAGGTCTTGTAGCTGTTGCCCGTCGTGTACAGGTAGCCGTTGCCCGCGTTGTTCGTCGTGTTGCCGAGGCCCCAGATGAAGTACGGGGTGCCCTGGCTCGGCTTCACCAGCACCTCGGTGCTCACGGTGATCGAGCTGAGGCCGGCGAGCACGTTGTCGGGCAGCTTCACGAAGTCGTCGACGCCGTCGAGCGTCACGCCCGCGGCGCCCGAGGCGACCGCGCCGCCGGAGAGGACGCCGTCGCGGCCCTTGCCGGAGCTGTCGACGGCGGTCGTGCCGCTGGTCGCGTCGAGCGCGTAGCGGAGGACGAGATCGTCGGCCGGAGCGGCTGCGGCGGACTGCGCCGTCAGCAGCGGGACGGTGAGCGCGAGAGCCGTCACGAGGACGACCGGTCGCAGGAAGGGCTTCATCGCACTTGCTCCTAGTTCGGCACCATTGCTGAAGGGAAAGGCTCCGGCACGCACCGGCGATGTTCACGGTAACACGATGTTGACGTCAACGCGACGGGAATCCGAAGGGGATTTCCGCGCCTCGGATCGGTCGCGCCGAGACGTCGAGAACGGTCGCCCCGAGAGTTCCGAGGCGACCGTTCATGACGGATCGAGTGGCGCTGCGCCCGGACGTCAGGTCCGGTTGCGGGCCATCACTGCGCGCTGCAGGAGCACGAAGACGAGCAGGATGCCGCCGGTGATGATGGTGGTCGCCTCGGGCGGGATGCCGCCGTCGCGGGTGATCAGGACGTTCATCAGGCCGAGGACGAGGGCGCCGATCACCGAGCCGAGGACGAAGCCGACGCCGCCCGTCAGCAGCGTGCCGCCGATGACGGTCGCCGCGATGGCGTCGAGCTCCCAGCCGGTGCCGGTGATGTTCTGCGCGCTGCCGAGGCGGGCGGTGTAGACCACGCCGGCGAGGCCCGCGAGGGTGCCGCTGATCACGTAGATGAGCAGCTTGGTCCGGACGACGGGCAGGCCCATCAGCGCGGCCGACGGCTCCGAGCCGCCCATCGCGTAGACCGTCCGGCCGAGGCGGGTGCGGTGCAGCACGAAGAACGCGGCGGCGACGACGAGCACGGCGATGATCACGCCGGGGCTGATCACGAAGTCGTTGACCTTCGGTCCGTCGATCAGCTTCATCGGCGTCGCGAGCGACAGCACGGCCGAGTCCTCGGGGAGGCGCTCCGGGACGGTGCTCAGCATCGAGGCGAGGCCGCGGGCCAGGAACATCATCGCGAGGGTCGCGATGAACGGCTGGACGTTGAAGTACTGGATCAGCACGCCCGAGATCAGGCCGAACGCGGAGCCGATCAGCACCATCAGCAGCATCACGAGCCAGGGGTTCCAGCCGCTGTTGATGAGCAGCACGCCGCTCACGCTGCTGAAGGCGATCACCGCGCCGACCGAGAGGTCGATGCCGCCGGTGAGGATCACGAAGGTGAGGCCCACGGCGAGGATGATCAGGTGCGCGTTGTTGATCAGCAGGTTCGAGATCGTGCTCGCCTGCAGGATGCGCCCGTAGGCGACCTCGCCGTAGACGATCATGCCCAGGAAGATGACCAGGGCGGCGAGGGTCGGCAGCTTGTCGAGGTGCTGGCTCAGCCACGAGGTGGCGGAGGAGCGGTTCGACTTCGCCGGCGGGGCGGGTCGGGTCAGCACGGCGCTCATGCGGGGATCGCCTCTTTCTGCGGGACGCTGCGGCGCGCCTCGCGACGGTTCTTGAAGGCGGAGCGGACCCGCTCCGACTGCAGCAGGCACAGGGCGACGATGACGATCGCCTTGAAGGCGGGTGTCGCCGAGGACGAGACGCCGAGGAAGACGACCGTCTTGTCGAGGGTGGCGATCAGGATCGCTCCGACGGCCGCTCCGGTGATGTTGAACTTGCCGCCCGCGAGGGAGGTGCCGCCGACCACGACCGCGAGGATCGCGTCGAGCTCGAGCTGGTAGCCGGTGCGCGAGACGTCGACCGTCATCACGCTCGCGGTGGCGAAGACGCCCGCGACGCCGGCGAGGACGCCGGAGCCGATGTAGGCGGTCATCAGCAGGCCGCGGCGGTTGATGCCGGCGAGGCGGGCCGCCTTCGGGTCCATGCCGATGGCCTCGATCATCAGGCCGAGCGCGCTGCGGCGCACCAGGACTCCGACGACCACGACGATCGCGATGGCGAGCAGGAAGACGACGGGGAGTCCGAAGACGTAGCCGTTGGCGAGCCAGCGGAACGGCTCGTTCGTGGCGGCGGTGTTCTGGCCGCCCGTGATGACCTTCGCCAGGCCGCGGCCGGCGAGCATCACGACGAGCGTGCTGATGAAGGGCTGGAGTCCCACCACCGAGACCAGGACGCCGTTCACGGCGCCCAGCACTCCGGCGACCAGCAGCGCGAGGCCGAAGGCGGCCGCGGCGGCGCCGAGCGAGTCCGGCGCGCCCTGGGCGTTGAGGAACTCCATCGAGACGGCGCCGGCGACGACCATGATCGAGCCGACCGAGAGGTCGATGCCGCCGGTCGCGACCACCAGGCACATGCCGACCGCGATCATCAGGATCGGGGCGGCGGCGCGGGCGATGTCGATCACGTTGCCGACGAGATAGCCCGTGGTCGGGCTGACGGTGACGCCGAGGTAGCTCGGGTCCTTGACGACGTTGACGAGCAGCAGCAGCACGATGGCCACCGCTCCCCAGAAGTACTGACGACGGATCAGGCTCGCGAGGAGCGAGCCCCGGTCCGGTCGCGTGTCGCTGCTCATGATGCGGCCTCCTGCGTGGCGCCTTCGAGAACGACGACGTCCTCGTCGACGACTCCCTCTGCGGCGATGGTAGTGACGATCGACTCCGCAGTGACAGCGGGTCCGTTGAGGATCTCCGCGATCACGCGGTGGTCCTTGAGGACGATGATGCGGTCGCTGAGGCGGACGACCTCGTCGAGCTCGGACGAGATGAAGACCACGGCGACGCCCTCGCCGGCCAGGGCGACGACCTTCTCCTGGATCTCGGCCTTGGCTCCGACGTCGATGCCGCGGGTCGGCTCGTCGAGGATGAGGATCTCCGGGGCGGTGGCCAGCCAGCGCCCGAGTAGCACCTTCTGCTGGTTGCCGCCGGAGAGCTTGCTGATCGGGCGGTCCGGGTCGGCGGGGCGCACGTTGAGCTCGACGAGGTACTTCGCGACGATCTCGTCCTTCTCCTTCTTGGAGAGGGGGCGGGCCCAGCCGCGCTTGGCCTGGACGGCGAGGATGAGGTTCTCCCGGACCGAGAGGTCGCGGATGATGCCCTCGTCGCGGCGGTTCTCGCTCGAGAAGGCGATCTTGTGCGCGAGTCCGGCGGTCGGCGTCGGGACGTCGACCTTCTTGCCGTGCAGTGTGATCTCGCCGGTGTCGGGCTTGTCCACGCCGTAGATCAGGCGGGCGAGCTCGGTGCGGCCGGAGCCGAGGAGGCCGGCGAAGCCGACGACCTCGCCGCGGTGCAGGGTGAGGTCGGTGGACTCGATGGAGCCCTTCTTGGCCAGGCCCTTCGCGGTGTAGAGCGGGGCCTCGCGGTAGAGGTGGTCGCTGTCCGCGCGCTCGGAGTCGAGGGAGCGCAGGGCGGCGATGTCCTTGCCGATCATCTTGGAGATCAGCGAGGTGCGGTCGAGCTCGTGGGTGAGGTACTCGCCCACGTAGGTGCCGTTGCGCAGCACGGTGAGGCGGTCGCTGATCGCGTAGACCTGGTCGAGGAAGTGCGAGACGAAGAGGATCGCGACGCCCTCCGCGCGGAGGCGGCGGATGACGACGAAGAGGTTCTCGACCTCGTTCGCGTCCAGGCTCGAGGTCGGCTCGTCGAGGATGAGCACGCGAGAGTCGCTCACCGTGGAGCGGCTGATCGCGACCAGCTGCTGCATCGCGATCGAGAGCGAGGAGAGCGGGCGGCGCGGGTCGAGGTGGCCGAGGCCGAGGCGCTCGAGGGCGCGCTTCGCGGCGTCGTGGGTCGCCCGCCAGTTGATGCCGAAGGGACCGCGCACCTCGTAGCCCAGCATGACGTTCTCGCCGATGCTGAGGTTGGTGCAGAGGTTGACCTCCTGGTAGACGGTCGAGATGCCGGCCGCCTGCGCATCCGCGGTGCCGGCGAGGCGCCGGGGCGTCCCTCCGACGACGATCTCGCCGCTGTCGATCTTGTAGACGCCGGTCAGCGCCTTGATGAGGGTGGACTTGCCGGCGCCGTTCTCGCCCATGAGGGTGTGGACCTCGCCCGGGAACAGGCGGAAGTCGACACCGTCGAGGGCTTTGACGCCGGGGAAGCTGATCGAGATGTTCTTCATCTCGACGATCGGAGGCGAATCCGCCATGTCGCGTCGTTCCGTTCTCGAGTGGCGCTGCTCTGCGCCGGAGGTGGGAGCGACCGGGACCCGCGGTGGGGTCCCGGTCGCTCCGGAGGGGGGTGGTGCTTAGAGGTGTTTTCTAGAACTTGCGGTCGGGCAGGGCGGTCGCCGCGGCCTCGGGCGAGTCGAAGGTCTCGCTCGGGACGACGATCGAGGACTCGACGGTCTCGCCGGCGAGGGTCTTCTCGACGGCGTCGAGGGCGGTCTCGCCGAAGAGCGGGTTGTACTCGGCGACGAAGCTGAGCTCACCGTCGGCGAGGGCCTGCAGGGCGTTCTTGGTGCCGTCGATCGTGGCGATCTTGACGTCGACGCCCGGGGTGAGGCCGGCCTCCTGGACGGCCTGGACCGCGCCGAGACCCATCTCGTCGTTCTGCGCGAAGACCATCTGGACGTCGTTGTTGTTCGACTTCAGGACGGTCTCGAAGACGCTCTTGGCCTCCTCGGTGGACCAGTTGGCGGTCTGCGCGCCGACCTTGGTGAAGGCGGAGTCGGCGCCGATGACCTCGTCCCAGCCCTCGTTGCGCTCGTTGACGACGGAGACGCCGGCGGGGCCCTCGAGGGTGAAGTACTTGGCGCCGTCCGGGAAGGCGCTCTTCGCCCAGTCGGCGACCGAGGTGCTGACCGCGATGTTGTCCGGCGCGATGCGGGTGACGTAGAGGTCGCTGTTGTCCGGCTCGATGCCGCGGTCGATCAGGATGACCGGGATCTCGGCCTCCTGAGCGCGCTCGAGCGAGTCCTCCCAGCCGGAGCCCTCCGTGGCCGACAGCAGGATGATGTCGACGCCCTCGTCCACGAAGGACGTGAAGGAGTCGATCTGCGACTTCTGGTCGCCGTTGGTGGCGGGGGCGTACTTGAGGTCGTAGCCCGCGTCGGCGGTGAACGTCTCCTCGATGTTGGTCTCGTTCGCCTGACGCCACGCGCCCTCGGGGCCGACGGCCACGAAGCCGATGGTGGTGACGTCGTCTCCTCCGCCGCCCGCGGCCGTGTCCGAGCCGCCGGAGCAGCCGGCGAGGCCGAGCGCGAGTGCGCCGACTGCTGCGAAACCGAGGAACTGGCCGAAACGCCTCGTGTTGTACATGGATCTCCTCCTTGAGATCACGGACGCGCGGGAGCGCCCGTGGGTGCGGGCCCAGGGGCCCGGATGTGATGAGTGCAGTGCGGGCCTGGCGCCCGAGGTGCAGTGAGTGCAGGATGTGCGGTGGACGCCCGTCGTGAAGTGACACGTCCGGATGCGTCCTGGGCAAAATGTTACCGTGAACAATTCTTGTGACGCAACAGCGCATCGGCGTCTCCGGTAACGATCGTGCATTAACGCCGGAGACCCGCCGCCTCCCGGGGGAGGGGCGGGTCTCGATACGCCGCTGCGCGGCTACTCGACCAGCATGGAGGCCGCTGCGCGGCTACTCGACCGGCATCAGGCGGGTGCTACTCGCCGTGCTGCAGGCGGCGCCGCAGGAGCAGCGCCCCGCCGCCGAGCAGGAGCGCGAGCGCTCCGAGCGGCAGCAGCGACAGGTCGGTGCCGGTGGCGGCCAGGTCACCGTCGGGTCCGGCGACGGGCGCGGGCTCGTGCGGTGCGGGATCGCCCGGCGCCGGAACCACGGGCGGCGCGGTCTCGGTCGGCATCGGCACGGGCGTCGCGGTGGCGGTCGCGGTCGGCTCCGGAGTGGGCGTCGGCGTCGGCACCGGCTCCGTCCCCTCCTGCGCCAGCACCGGGACCGTCGACCAGTCGATGTCGCTCGCCAGGCCGTACGAGGTGTACGACGGCTGGTTGTACGCGGTCTGCTGGCGCGCGACCTCGACCCGGTACTGCGGGTCGTGCATCAGCGTCGTCAGCTTGCGGTCGGTGACCTCGGTGCTCGAGTAGATCCGGATCGCGCTCGAGTCCGCGGTCGGCAGCAGCAGCTCCTCGCGCCAGTCGCCGAGCACGTCCGCCACGAGAGACGGGTTGCCCTTCGTGCCGTTGTTCGTCACGGTGCCCTCGGCCGAGAGCAGCACGGTGCCGTCACCGGTGACGATCGTCGGAGTGACGGGCGTCGCGTCCTGCATCGTCGTGCTGGCCACGATCTGCGTGGTCATGTCCGCGGCCCAGCGGATGCTCTGGTTGGTGCCGGGCTGCTCGGCGGGATCCCCGCCGTCGAGCGGGTCGCCGCTCGCCGAGAGCTTTCCGATCGCCCAGACCTCCTGGCCGGGGATCGCGGGGTCGATGTCGCCGATCATCCCGCGGCCGGTGTCCTTGCCGGAGTAGGCGCCGAAGAGCACCTCGCCGGTCGCGGCGTCGCGCAGCGCGTAGCCGTAGGGCGCGCCGACGCCGCCCTCGTGCACGCTGAAGATCTCGAGCCCGGGGTTCGCCGGGTCGATGTCGGTGACGTGCATCGCGTCGCCGTGGCCGAGCTTGGCCTCGGTGCCGGGCGCGCTGCTGCCCTCGGGCAGGGTGTCGTAGGAGCTGTAGAGCAGGCTGCCGTCGTCGTCGAGGGTGGCGGAGCCGTAGACGATCTCCTGCCGGCCGTCGCCGTCGACGTCCGCCGCGCTGAGCGAGTGGAAGCCCTGGGTGGTGAGCGTCGCCCACTCCGGGCTGGAGCCCTCGCGGCCGTGCGGGGTGTCGTTGAAGGGGTTGGTCAGCGGGACGTGACCGCTGTCGGCGACCCAGCGCTGCGACAGCTCGCTGCCGTCCCAGTCGTAGGCGACGACGACCGCGCGGGTGTAGTAGCCGCGGGCGAAGACGGCGGACTGCGTCTCGCCGTCGAAGGAGGCGACGCCCGCGAGGAAGCGGTCGTTGCGGTTGCCCGGCTCGATCCGGGAGTAGGCGTAGTCGCCCCAGAGCAGGCCGTCGTCGCCGCGGGCCGGCTCGTAGGCGACGGTCTGCAGCTCCTCGCCGGACTCGCCGTCGAAGACCGTGAGGTACTCGGGGCCGGTCAGGATGAAGCCCTCGAAGGTGGTCAGGTCGTTGCGGTCGCTCCGGCTCGGCGCGTAGACGTCGATGAAGTAGTCGGCGAGCTCCGTCGCCCCGGCGCGGTCGAGCGGGTAGGCGTGCGTCGGCGCGATGCCGAACGCCTCCTCGAGTGTGGCGGGCCACTGACCGGAGGTGACCTCCTCGCGGGTGCCCCAGCCCTCGAAGATCCCGATGAGGTGCTCGCGGTAGCCGGCGGCGGAGAGGCGGTAGTCGTCCTGCGGGGTGACGCCCGCGGCGACGTCCTCGGGGAGGAGCGTGATCGACTCGGCGCGGGCGGTGTCGCCGCCGGGCAGGATCGTCGTGCCCGGCGCGGTCTTCGTCATGATCTCGGAGCGGCCGTCGCCGTCGAAGTCGGAGACGAGGAACTGCGTGTAGTGCGCGCCGGAGCGGATGTTCACGCCCAGATCGATGCGGTGCAGCAGTGTGCCGTCGGCCTCGTACGTGTCGAGATAGGTGCTGCCGGTGTAGCCCTTCTGCGAGACGTCCTTCGCGTTCGAGGGGTACCACTTCACGACGTACTCGTAGTCTCCGTCGCCGTCCATGTCGCCGACGCTCATGTCGTTGGCGCTGTAGGTGTAGGCCTCGCCGGCCGGAGTGACGCCGTCGGCCGGCTTCTGCAGCGGCAGCGTCTCGAAGGCGTCCGCAGAGGCGGTGGCCGGAGCGCTCGGTTCGCCGGGCTCGCCGTCGACGAGCGGGACGACGCGGTACTCGTCACCGGGCGCACCCGCCGGGTCGTGCAGGTTGGTGCTGTCGGTGACGACGCCGATCCGCTCCGCCCCGCGGTAGACGGCGAAGTCGGCGCCGACCATCCCACTGTCGGAGGAGCCGGTCACCTCCGTCGCGAGCAGCCGCCAGCTGACGAAGACGCCGCCGTCGGGCGAGGCGAGCGCCACGACCCCGCGGTCGAGGTCCTCGAGCTGCGCGGTGAGGACGGGGTTGGCGGGGACGGCGGGCGGCGCGGTGGTCTGCGCTGCGGCAGTGGACGCGCCGGTCAGCGCGAGCCCCGCGGCGAGCGCGAGGCCGAGGCCGGAGCGGAGCGCCCCGGCGGCGGTGGTCGGACGGAACGGACGTGAATTCGGCATTGAATCCCTCGGCATCGATGGTCCGGGATGCAGGAATGCGCTTTCCCCGGTCCCGCGCCACCCTACGTGAGACGTTTCACAGGGGTCAACCGTGTCCCCCGGATCTCGATACGCCCTCTGCGAGGGCTACTCGATCAGCATGAGGCGCGTCACCAGGCGTCGTCGGCCGCGTCGTCGTCCGTGGTGTCCGCGGCGATCATCTCGACGATGGTGTCGACGGTGAGCCAGGGGCCGTTGCTGACCTCGCCGATCTTCTCGCGGTCCTTGAAGACGACGATGCGGTCGCTGAGGCGCACCACCTCCTCCAGCTCGGAGGAGATGTAGACGATGGAGACCCCCTCCTTGGCGAGCTGGGCGATGTGCGCCTGGATCTCGACCTTCGAGGCGACGTCGATGCCGCGGGCCGGCTCGTCGAGCACCAGCAGGCGCGGCCGGGTGGCGAGCCACCGCGCCAGCACGACCTTCTGCTGGTTGCCGCCGGAGAGGTACTTCACCGGCATGTCCGGGTCGGCCGGCGTGATGTTCAGCGCCTCGACGTAGGTGGCGACGAGCGTGTCGGTCTCGGCGGCCGACAGCGGGTGCGCCCAACCGCGCAGCGCCTGCAGCCCGAGCACGAGGTTCTCGCGCAGCGACAGGTCGCCGATGATCCCGTCCTCGCGGCGGTTCTCGCTGGAGTGCGCGATGCGGTTCCGCAGCCCCGACACCGGGTCGACGATGTCCGCGTGCTCGCCGTCGATCAGCACCTCGCCGCTGTCCGGCCGCTCGACGCCGCTGAGCAGCGACGCCAGCTCGGTGCGTCCGGAGCCGCGGAGGCCCGCGAAGCCGACGATCTCGCCGCGGTGCAGCTCGATGTCGGTGGGGGAGACGGCGCCCCGGCGGCCGATGCCGACCGCGCGGTAGATCGCGGGGCCGGTGGGCTGGCGGCGGTGCTCGCGGCGGTCGGAGCCGATCTGCCGGAGCGCGTCGATGTCCTTGCCGATCATCTTCGCGATCAGCTCGGCCCGGTCCATCCGCCCGGCCGGGTACTCGCCCTCGGTGCAGCCGTCGCGGAGCACGGTGATGCGGTCGCTGAGGGTGAGCACCTGCTCGAGGAAGTGCGAGACGAAGACGATGGCGACGCCCTGGCCGCGCAGCCTCCGCAGCACCGTGAAGAGCCGGGCGACGTCGCCGAGGTCGAGGCTCGAGGTCGGCTCGTCGAGGATCAGCACCCGCGGCCGGTCGACCATCGCGCGGCCGATCGCGACCAGCTGCCGGATCGCGGGCGACAGCGAGCGCAGCGGCAGGCGCGGATCGAGGTCCTCGAGACCCAGCTCGGCCAGCATCTCGGCCGCCCGCGCGTGGGTGCGCGACCAGGAGATGCCGAGGCGCCCGCGGATCTCGTGCCCGATCATCACGTTCTCGCCGATGCTGAGGTTGTCGGTCAGCCGCTCGTCCTGGAAGACCGCGGTGATGCCGGCGGCCTTCGCGTCGGCCGGTCCGCTGAAGCGCCGGGCGACGCCGTCGACGACGATCTCACCGGCGTCGGGCTGGTGGATCCCGGTGAGCGTCTTGATCAGCGTGGACTTGCCCGCGCCGTTCTCGCCCATCAGGCCGTGGATCTCGCCCGGCACGAGGCGCAGCCGCGCACCGGCCAGCGCGGGCCCGGAGGAGAAGGAGACGTGGATGCCCGTCATCTCGACGACCGGGTCCGGGCGTGCGGGACCGGGGCGTGCGGGAGTCGTCGTCGACTGAACTGACACGTGCCGTCCTCGGTTCGTGTGCGGGGCGGCGCCGGGGGAGCGTCGCGCCAGGGGTGCCGCCGATGATACGCGAGCGCCGGTCGCGAGCGTCAGCTGCGGGGCGGCGCCGTCGACTCGCGCACCACGAGCTCGGTGGGGATGCGGGTGCGCTGCGGGATCTCCTGGCCGCGGATCCGCGCGTGGATCACCTCGGCGACGGTGGTGCCGAGCTTGTCGAAGTCCTGCCGCACCGTGGTCAGCGGCGGCAGGAAGTGCCGGGCGGTGGGCAGGTCGTCGAAGCCGACGATGCTGACGTCCTGCGGCACGCGGATGCCGCGCTCGACGAGACCGTGGATGACGCCGAGCGCCATCTCGTCGTTCGCGACGACCATCGCGGTGAACTCCGGGACGGACTGCAGGCTGCGGGCGAACTCGTAGCCGGAGTCCGGGGTCCAGTCGCCGATGACGATCGGGCGCTCGCGCATCCCCCACGCCTTCGCCCGGCTGTGGAAGGCGCGCTCGCGGGCGCGGGCGTCGAGCCAGTCGAGCGGGCCGGACATGTGCAGCACGTCGCGGTGGCCGAGCGAGGCGAGGTGGTCGACCGCCTGGCTCATCCCGGCCTGCTGGTCGACCGAGACGGTGAGGAAGTTCGCGTCCTTGTCGGACTTCACGACGAGCGTCGGCACGCCGATCTCGACGGTGCGCAGCGTCGCGACGGAGGAGGAGCGCGGCGCGATCACGCAGAGCGCGTCGATCCCGAGACCGGAGAGGTGCCGGATCGCGTCGACGGGGCTCATGTCCTGGTCGTCGCGCAGCGCGACGGAGGTGACGGAGTAGCCCTTCTCGCGCGCGGCCCGCTCGATGGCGCGGAGGGTGCTGGACGGGCCGAACTCGGCGCCGCTCTCGATCATCACGCCGATGCGGTCGGTGCGCTGGGTGACGAGCGAGCGCGCCGCGATGTTGGGGCGGTAGTCGAGCTCGGAGACGGCCTCGAGGACCTTCTGCCGGGTCGACTCCTTGATGTTCGGGTGCCCGCTGAGCACGCGGGAGACCGTCATGTGCGAGACGCCGGCGACCGCGGCGACATGCCGGAGGTTGGGCCGATCGGCCATGGCGCGGACCTCCTCCGCTCCCCTGAGGGGAGAGCCGGGCACCCTCGGTGCGGCGGGATGACGAGGGCTCGACATCGCGGGTCCGTTCAGCATAGTCAAGCGGACCCGTGGGATCGCTCTCTCGGGAGTCGGCCCGCGTCGTGCAGGACGAACGAGCGGGCGCCCGGCTCCCCGGCGATGGAGCGGACGGTGAGCAGGCCGGCCCCCGCGTCCCAGCGGGTGGCCCAGGCGGGCAGGCTCGCGGGGAAGGCCGTCCGCACCTCGACCGCGCGGCCGAGGAGGCTGGGGAACGCGAGGGTCGTCTCGCCCGCGTCGTCGCCGCGGTCCCAGAGCGAGAGGGAGATCGCGTCCGGTCCGCGCAGCGCGGAGGCGACCCAGCGGTCGGTCCAGCCCGGCAGGCCGAGCGGCCAGAGCGGCACCGACGCGACCAGGTGCGCCCGGAGTTCGCCGGCGGTGCGCACGGCCTCGGCGACGAGCGCGCGCTGCTGCGCCGTCATCCGATCCAGGTGGCCGGTGAGGAGGAGCCGGCCCGCGAGGCCCGTCACCAGCGTGAAGGCGATCGCCTCGTCGCTCATCTCCGGCTGCGGGCAGGCCCAGTTCGCGGCCTGCTCGGGGAGCATCGAGAGCGGGGCCGCCGCGGCGATCGGCGGCGCGAGCAGCGGATCCTCCTGGTCGGAGGTCGACTGCAGCTGCAGCCGGGAGAGCATCGCGGAGTCGGCGCGCATCGCTCCGGAGGCGCAGTTCTCGAGGATCAGCTGCGGGTGGCGGTCGAGCACGCCGTCGATCCAGGCGAGGTGCGCGCGGGAGTGCTCGAGGAGTCCGGCGCCGGCGCTCGTCGCGTCGCGGTCGGTGCCGGGGCCCGGATCGATGTTGTAGTCGAGCTTGACGTAGCCGATGCCGAACTCGCGGACGAGCCGGTCCACGGTCTCGTCGAGGTGCGCACGGGCTGCAGGATGGCGCAGATCGAGGTGGTGGCGGCCGCTCTCCTCCACCCGGATCCCCGAGCGGGAGAGGAACGCCCCGTCGGGCAGGGATCGGGCGAGCGGGCTTCCGGTGCCGATCACCTCGGGCTCGAGCCAGAGCCCGGGCACCATGCCGTGGCCGCGGATCGCGTCGACGACCTCGCCGAGTCCGCCCGGGAAGCGCCGGGTCGACGGCGTCCACTCGCCGACGGTGTCCCACCAGGACTCGGTCTCGGCGTACCAGCCGGCGTCGACGCAGAACACCTCGGCGCCGACCTCGGCCGCCGCGGCGATCAGCGGCAGGAGCTTCGCGGTCGTCGGGTCGCCGCCGAGGGTGTTCAGGTAGTCGTTGAAGACCAGCGCGGGGCGGCGGTCGTCGGGGTGGGCGCGCCGGGCCGACCGCTTCGCCCGGGTGAGGGCCGCGGCGGCGTGCTCGAGGCCGGTGCCGACGGCGACGAGCGCCGGCACCGAGGTGAAGGGCTCGCCGGGCGCGAGGAGCACGGACCACTGGTGGTCGCGGTCCGTGGGGCCGGAGGCGGCGAGGTAGGCGTCGCCGATCTGCTCGCCGGCCTCCCAGCGCCACGGGCCGTTGTGCGCGACCTCGCAGAGCCAGGTGACGTCCTGCCGCCGTGAGCGGAGCGCGGCGAGCGGGAGGGCGCCGCCGGTCGACCAGGTGCCGGTCGCGGTGCGGACGACCGACTCGCGCGGGGGCTGCTCGGTGTGCTCCGGATGGAGGTCGGGCAGGAGTGCGCGCAGCTCGCGCGCCTCCCAGCGGCCCTCGCCCAGCCACTCGCTGCGGCCCTCGAGCAGCTCCCAGTCCGCGGCCGGGTCGGCGGCGGCGCCGACGTCCAGCCGGGTGCCGAGAGGCATCGCCCAGCTGGTGACGGCGGTGAGCAGCACCGGCCCGGTGCCCGCGTTCTCGACGGTCGTGCTCACGCGGAGGGCGGTGCCGAGCGCGTCGATCGTGGTCGTGGCGCGCAGGCCGTCGGCGCTCGCCGAGACGATCCGAAGGACGGTCGCCCCGGCCTCGCCCCCGCCCCCGGCCTCGTGCGAGACGTAGCGGAGGGAGTCGCCGATCGCGGTCTGCACGAGCCGGTCGGTCGAGGTGACGTGGCCCCGGCCGGCGGTGAGGATCCCGACCAGCGGCAGTGCGTGCTCGAAGCGGATCTCGAGCTCGCCGGAGACGAGTCGCGCGAGGCTCACGGGGGCGTCGGGGGAGCGGCGGAACTCGAGCTCGAGCGGCCCGGCGCGCCAGGAGAGGGTCTGCGCTGACATGGGGGATCTCCGATCGCACGAAACGTTCGCCTCGGACTCTAGGCGGGGTGCGCGGGAGGGATCAAGCGCGGAAGCGAAACGTTTCGCCCCAGTGGTGGGAAAGGGCGGGAGAAGGGTTGCTCGGAGGGGTTTGACCTTGCGCAACTGCCGCTGTTACCGTGAACAAATTCTCGCCCCGGCTCTCGGGGCCGCGCTCTCGCGGCCCGACGGGGGCGCCCGCATCACGATCGACGACGGAGTCATCCATGCACCTGACCGCGCCCGCACCGGGCCTGCGCCGCCGGCTGATCGCCGGTCTCCTGATCCTGCTGGCGACGATCGTGGCGCTGCCGCTGGCCGCCGCGAGCCCCGCGGCCGCGATCGGCGAGTCGACCTTCACGAATCCGCTCGAGCCGGACACGGCCGACCCGACGATCGAGTTCCACGACGGGAACTACTACCTGGTCGCCACGACCTGGGACAACCGCGTGGTGATGCGCAAGGCGCCGACGCTCGCGGCGCTCGGCACCGCGACTCCGGTGACCGTCTACTCCGACACGAACCCGGGCCGGAACGCGAACATGTGGGCGCCCGAGCTGCAGCGGCTCGAGGGCCCGAACGGCTGGCGGTGGTACCTGATGTACACGATGGGCACCGCGGGGAACTTCGACGGCCAGCACCTCCAGGTGATCGAGAGCGCGGGCGACGACCCGATGGGCCCGTACAGCTACAAGGGCCGGCCGGTCCCGGTCGACTCCTGGAACATCGACGGCGCCTATCTGCAGCTGAACGGCGAGCTCTTCATGACCTGGTCGGCGTTCCAGCCGGGCAACGGGCTGCAGAGCAACTACATCGCCCGGATGTCGGACCCGTGGACCGCGGTCGGCCCGCTGAACGTGCTGTCCGAGCCGGTCGAGCCGTGGGAGACCATCGGCATGCCGGTCAACGAGGGTCCGATCCCGCTGCAGAAGGACGGCCGCACCTGGATCGTCTACTCGGCGAGCTTCTGCGGCACCGAGGACTACCAGCTCGGCACGCTCGAGTACGACGGCACCGGCGACCCGGTGCTCGCCTCCTCCTGGACCAAGAGCGACGGCCCGGTCTTCTCGAAGGCGAACGGCGAGTACGGCACCGGTCACAACGACTTCTTCGACTCGCCCGACGGCACCGAGACCTGGAACCTGTACCACGCGAACCCCGGCCCGAACGACGGCTGCAGCCGCCAGCGCTCGGCCCGCGCGCACCTCGTCGACTGGACCGCCGAGGGCGAGCCCGACTTCGGCGTCCCGCTCGGCACCGCCGCGCGGATCCCCGTGCCCAGCGGCGAGAACGCGCCGATCACGGCCCGCGTCGAGGGTGCGGCCTGGCAGCTGGTCAGCCGCAGCACCGGCCTCTGCGCCACGGTGTCCTCCGCCCAGAGCGGCGACGGCGCCGGCGTCGTGCAGGGCTCCTGCGCCACGCCCCGCGCGAGCTGGACGCTCGACAGCACCGGCGACGGCTTCGTCCGCGTCGTGAACGCGAGCAGTGGGACGTCGCTCGGGCCGGTCGGCTGCTCGACCGCCTCGGGTGCGTCGCTGCAGCAGTCCGCGTGGCTGACCACCTCCTGCCAGCAGTGGACGGTGGCTCCGGGTTCCGGCGGCTACTCGACGCTGACGAACCGCACCAGCGGCAAGGCGCTCGACGCGGCCTCCGGAGCGATCCGCCAGTCGACGCCGAGTGCCGCCGCCTCTCAGGAGTGGGCGCTGCGCCCGGTCGGCGCGGTCGCCGTCACCTCGCTCGTCACCGGCAAGTCCTTCGACCTGCCGAACTGCTCCACCGCCGACGGCGCGGTGCTGCAGCAGCGGGAGTGGCTCGGCTCGCCGTGCCAGCGCGTGACGTTCACGGCCGCCGCGGACGGCGCCGTCGAGATGCACCCCGTCTCGGCCGCGGCCAAGTGCCTCGCGGTCACCGGAGGCTCCACCGCCGACGGCGCGACCGTCACGCAGGGCGCGTGCGGCGTGACCGGCAGCAGCTGGCGGCTCCGCCCGGGCAACGACGGCACCGTCGAGCTCCGCGCCGTGCACAGCGGCAAGGCGCTCGACCTGTCGAACTGCTCGGACCAGAACGGCACCCGGATCGGCCAGTGGAGCGTGCTGAACAACGACTGCCAGCGCTTCCGCGTCTCGCTCGGTGCGCCGGCCGCGCCGGTCGCGCTGCAGCTCGCCGCCACCTCGTCGGTGCGCTGCGTCGCGGGCAAGCCGGTGCTCACCACGACGGTGAAGAACACGGACGACCTGCCCGCCGACATCACCGTCACCACCGCCTCCGGCACCAAGACCTTCCCGGCGGTCGCCGGCGGGAAGAACGCCACGGCGAGCTTCACGGTGCGCCAGCCGACGCTGGCCGCCGGCTCGGCCTCGGTGACGGGCGCCGGAGTCGACGACGCGGGCCGTGCGGCCACGCAGTCGGCCGCCTACCCCGCCATCACCTGCTGACGCCGGGTCTCGACAAGCCACCCCCCCCGTGCAAAGGAGCACCATGCCCACCCCCACCCGCCGCGCGCCCTTCCGCGCGGCCCTCGCCGCCCTCGGCCTCGGGGCGGTGCTCGCCGCCGGCCTCGTCGCCCCCACCGCGACGGCCGCCGACGCCGCGGTCCCCACCGCCGGCCTCCTCGCCGACTACCGCTTCAGCCAGACGACCGGCGCGACCGTCCCCAACTCGGCCGGCGGCGCCGTGGGAGCCGCGCGCGTCGTGAACGGGACGGACGCGCTCTGGACCGGCACGTCACTCCGTCTCGCCGGCGGCGCGAAGACCAGCGCGGCCCCCTGGGTCGAGCTGCCCGACGACCTGCTCACGGGCAAGACGTCAGGGACGGTCACGATCGAGACGCGCGCCGACGCCTCGATGCTGTCGACCTTCCACTTCCTCTGGAACATCGGCAGCGACAGCACCTCGCAGTACTGGTTCGCGTCCGTGCGCGACAAGGTGCGCACCGCGATCACGACCACCGGCGGTGGCGGTGAGAACAACGCCCGCGGCGCGTCCGGCATCGCGGCCGACCGCTGGTACAGCCTCAGCTCGGTGATCGACGGCGCCGCCGGCACGATCTCGTTCTACGTCGACGGCACCCGCGTCGCCTCCGCGCCCACCGCGCTGCGGCCCGCCTCGGTGACGGATCAGTCGCTGAACGCCATCGGCCGCGCGCCCTACCCCGACCCCTTCTACAAGGGGGAGGTGTCGACGTTCCGCGTCTACGACCGCGCCCTCACCGGCGAGGAGGTCGCGACGGTGTCGACCGTCGACGCGAAGCTGCACGCCTCGTCGTTCGCGCCGCTCACCGCGGCCGTGCTCGACGGCGTCACCCCGCTGACCATCGACGACTCGACCACGAACCTGCCCGACTACGGTGGCACCGTGACCTGGGCCTCGAACGACCCCACCCTCCGCGTCTCCGCCGACGGCCGCAACCTCGCCGCCGACCGCCCCGCCGCGGGCCAGGCCGCCCGCACATCGTCGCTGACCGCGACCGCGTCGATCCGCGGCGTCGCGCAGTCCCGTGCCGTCGCCGTCACCGTCGAGCCGCAGGTCGGCGTGGACACCCCCTACGGCTATCTGATGGTGCACTTCGTCGAGGACGCGCAGGGCTACGCCGAGAAGATCTACCTCGACGTCTCCCGCGGCGACGACCCGGAGAAGTGGGACCCGCTGAACGGCGGGAAGCCGATCCTCGCGTCCGACCTCGGCACGACCGGCGTCCGCGACCCGTACCTCACCTACAACCCCGAGACGAAGAAGTACTACATCATCGCCACCGACCTCCGCGTCTTCGGCGGCGACCAGGGCTCGGGCTCGTGCACCACCTGGTGCTACTGGACCACGCAGGGCAGCACGAAGATGAACGTCTGGGAGTCGAGCGACCTCGTCTCCTGGAGCGACCTGCGCCAGTTCGACGTCGCGCTCGACGCGGCCGGCACGAAGCAGCTCGAGGCCGGCATGATGTGGGCGCCCGAGGCGACCTGGGTCGCCGACTACAACGGGGCCGGCAAGGGCGCGTTCGTCGTCTACTGGTCCTCGACCGTGTACCCGAACGCCGCGCACACGCCAGGCACCGGCGCGTCGCGGGTGCTCTGGGGTGCGACCACCGACTTCACCCAGGCCACGTACTCCTACGGCGGCACCTTCATCGACACCGGCGCCGACGTCATCGACACCACGATGATCCAGGACGGCGGCACGACCTACCGCATCTCGAAGGACAACGGCACCGGCCGCGGCATCTACATGGAGTCCACGACCGCGAAGCAGTGGTGGCTCCCGTCCACCGCGTGGACGCAGCTGCAGGACCGCATCGGCGCCGTCTGGGCCGGCGGAAACGCCGGGGGAGTCGAAGGACCGGCCGTCTTCAAGGACCACGACGCCGATCGCTGGTACCTCTACGTCGACGTCATCCCCTCCACCGGCTACCGGCCGATGGTGACCACCGACCTCGACGCCGGCTGGACCCAGCTGAACGACCCCGGCTTCTCGCTGGCGCCGTCGACCAAGCACGGCGGCATCGTGTCGCTCACCGCCGGTCAGTACGCCGAGGTCCGCGCGGCCGACGCCGCGACCGCCGTGCGCTCCGACCTGGGTGAGGTGGGCTCCGTCGCCGCGCTGCCCGCCCGTGCCGACGTCGTCCTCGCCTACGACCGCGGCACCGCCTCGCAGCCGGTGACCTGGGACACCTCCTCCGTCGGCGCCGCTCCCGGCCGCTACCCGGTCACCGGAGTCGTGCGCACCATCGGCGCGAACGACAACCAGTGGGTCGGAGCGGGCGGATCGACCGAGTACAACGCGCCCGGCCGCGTGCTCTCCAGCTCGACGGCCGTGCGGGTGACCGCGACGGTGGTCGTGGCGGCGTCCACGGCGACGCTCACCGCGTCGACCCGCTGCGTGGCCGGCAAGGTCGTCGTGACCGGAGTCGTGAAGAACGCCGGCACCTCGCCGCTCACAGTCGTGATCCGCTCGGCCTGGGGCACCTCGCCCACGCTGACCGCGGCCCCCGGCGCGAACGCGACGCACGCCTTCACGACGCGCGCCACGTCCGTCGCCGCGGGCACCCTCACCGCGACGGCCGGCGCCGCCACCCTGCAGGCCCCGTACACGGCCCGCACCTGCAACTGACCCGAACACGCTGGTCGAGCAGCGCGCAGCGCGGCCCATGCTGGTCGAGTAGCGCGCAGCGCGGCCCATGCTGGTCGAGTAGTGCGCAGCGCGGCCCATGCTGGTCGAGTAGCGCGAAGCGCGTATCGAGACCCACCCCTCAGGCGACGGTGGATCTCGATACGCCCTCTGCGAGGGCTACTCGATCAGCATGAAGCGGCGCGGGTGCCGGGCGTGCGTGAGCGGGCCGGCGCAGCATGAAGTGCCGCATGCGCATGCGCACCCCATGCTGGTCGAGTAGCGCGAAGCGCGTATCGAGACCCACCCATCAGGCGACGGTGGATCTCGATACGCCCTCTCCGAGGGCTACTCGATCAGCATGGATCAGGGCCGGCGTGCTGTGCCGGGATGTGCGACCCCTGTTGGTCGAGTAGCGCGAAGCGCGTATCGAGCTGAGGGGGCGCCTTCGGCGCCAGCGCAGGGCGGGGAAGAGACCGACGTCCTTGCGGTGGTGGGTCTCGATACGCCCCTGCGGGGCTACTCGACCAGCATGTCTGCGGGCGTCTCTTCCAAGTAGACCCACCCATCAGGCGACGGTGGATCTCGATACGCCCTCTCCGAGGGCTACTCGATCAGCATGGGGCGGCGCGGGTGCCGAGCGTGCGTGAGCGGGCCGGCGCAGCATGAAGTGCCGCATGAGCATGCGCACCCCATGCTGGTCGAGTAGCGCGCAGCGCGTATCGAGACCCACCCGCCGGGTGGTGGTGGATCTCGATACGCCCGCTTCGCGGGCTACTCGATCAGCATGAGCGGCGCATGCTGGTCGAGGGGCGCGCAGCGCGTCAGGACCCGCGTTCGTCAGAACGGGGGTGGTGAGTCCTCGAAGCGGGGGCCCGGCGGGGCGCCGGCGAGGGCCGGTCGGCGGACGGTGACGAGGCGGCCGGTGGGGGTGGTCCAGACGATGCTGCCGTCCTTGCGGGGGACGTAGGTCCAGCGGTCGCCGTGGCGGATGTGGTGGTGGGACGTGCAGAGGCAGACGAGGTTCTCGAGGGACGTCTCTCCGCCGTTCCTCCATTCGAGGGTGTGGTCGGCCTCCGCTCGGGAGGCGGTGCGGGTGCAGCCGGGGAAGCGGCAGGTCTGATCGCGCAGCTGGAGGTGCAGGCGCATCTGCGGGGGCGGGACTCGGTAGGTGCGGCCGACGGAGACGACCGCGCGGGTATCGGGGTCGGTGAGGACGCGGGTGAACGACGCGCCCGTCTCGACCAGCGCTCGGGCGAGATCGGCCGGAATGAGGCCGTAACCGTCGAGGTTCGCGGGGGCATCGTCCAGACCGGCAGCAGTCGATGCGGCGAGGGTGAGGCGCACCTCCGCGCGGATCCCGGGCACGTACGACGCGGACAGCTGAGGCCCGTCGCCCGCGGGCGTGGTGCCGGCGATGTCGCCGTCACGCAGCAGATCGGTGAAGACGTCGGCCTTCAGCTGTGCCAGCGTGCGCTCGTCGCCGCCGTCGCGGAGGGAGCGGGCGATGCGGTCGACGCGCTCGGCGATGCCCATCGCGTCCGGCGCGGGCAGCAGCGCGCAGAGCGTCGCCATGCCGTCGACCTCCGGCGAGATCCAGACGGCGCGGTCCTGCCGGGCGCGGACGTGCCGCTGGGCGAGGGGCTCCTCGTGCAGCTCGTCGCGGAGTCGGGCGACGATCCGCCTCAGCTGCGTCGGGGTCACGTCCGGGGCGACTTCGGCGGCGCGCTCGTCGAACCGGGCGCGGGAGGCGGGAGGGAGGGTGGCGGCGGTGGCGCAGACGATCTCGCTCGAGTCCCACAGCAGCCGGCCGTCGGCCAGCAGGGTGCGGGTGCAGGGGAGGTCCTCGACGAGCAGCCGGGCGTGCTCGAGGACCGTCTCCGTGGCCCGCTCGGACAGGCGGAGCTTGACCGCGAACTCGGCGCGGATCGATCGCTCGACCAGGGAGTGCGCCTCGCTGCGGGAGAGCGACTTGCCGCGGGCGAACGCGTCGGGGACGGTGACCGCGGAGCGGTAGGCGAGGTGCAGGGTCTGCGCGCGGGTGAGGAGCAGCTGTGCGGAGGTGCGTCCGATCTCCGCGGCGATGTCGGTCAGCGCGTCGACGGCGGCGAGCGCGCTCGGCTGTCCTGCCGCTCCCGGGTCGCTGTGCTCATCCATACGCGTATTGAACCAGGGACCACCGACACCCGAGCGGCCGTCGGGCGGAACCCTCGGACAACTCCGCGAGATCGGATCTGTGGAGGAGAGCGCTACTCCCGCCGCCACTCCTCGAGGAACTCGGCGGTGGTCTTCGTCTCGAGCTCCAGCTCGATCTGCCCGAGCAGGACGTAGGGGTCGCCGATGTCGGCGGGCGTGCGGATGACCTCGGCGCCGGTGTCGAGGCGGGTGACCACGAGGTCGTGCGTCGTCATCACGCCGCCGCCGAGCAGGGCGTCGATCGTCATCCGGAGCCAGGTCAGCGTCCGGGGCCGCAGCTCGGCCCGCAGGTACTCGGCCGCGACCTCGCGCTCGCCGTCGTCGTCCCGCCCGTCGTCGTCCCGCCCGTCGTCCTCGTTCACGCCGTCACTGTAGCGAGCGCCCCCCCCGGCTCGGCGTCAGTGGCGCACCTGGAACCAGCGGATCAGCTCGCGCAGCGCCGGCAGCGTCGCGCTCGCGTCGACGTCGGTGTCGATGTCCTCGAAGGTGCTGCGGTAGCCGGGCAGCTCGGTCGTCATCGAGTCGGTGATCGCCTCGTACGCCATCGTCCAAGAGGGGAACAGCCGCTGCGCCGGCGCCTCCTCGAGCAGCACGCGCAGCCCGGCGTGCCGGGGGTCGTCGGCGATGATCGCCATCCGCTCGCGCAGCGTCGCGCTCGGTCCCTCGAGCAGCTGCAGGAACCGCCCGTCGCGGAACAGCAGGATGCCGGTCAGGCCGAGGCGCTCGTTGTTCGCGCGGCACTGCTCGAGCAGCGCGGGCAGGTCCGCCTCCTCGAGACCGGCGGCGGTGTGGCTCGCGTAGACGATGGAGCGGAGGTCGTCGTCCTGGGACGGGCGAGCAGCGGAGTCGGACATGACGCCATCCCATCAGGGGTGCGGGGAGACGGCAGCCCCCTGCCCTGATCCGCGCGGCCCTGCTATGCGTCGCGCCAGGAGGCCTCACAGCAGGTCCGCTCCGCCGCTCCTTCGAGCCCGCTCAGCCCGCGCACCGAAACCTCACCGAAAGCTAATTGTTCACGGTAACATCGCGCTCAGTACCGATCTCAACGACGAGAGGCCCCACGAATGACGACGAGACGACGGATCCCGATCGCGACCGCGGCGGTGATGGCGCTGACGGCGGGACTGCTCGCGGTCGGCCCGACCGCGCAGGCCGCACCGGCCACCTCCCTCGACAGCGCGAAGGTGCTCGAGCTGCCCTTCGACGGCAGCATCACTGACACCAGCGGTCGCGGCAACACGGTCGGGATGCAGAAGGGCACCGCCGCCTACGGCACCGGTCTCGCCGGCCAGGCCTTCGAGTTCACCGGTTCCAACGCGGTGTCGCTCGGCACCGACGCCCGGCTCCAGCCCGCCGACCTGACGGTCTCGTTCTGGTACAAGCCCACCGCAGCGATGACCGGCGAGCAGGTCTTCACCTGGAACAAGACCGCCTACAACTCCGACGGCTGGTACCTCACCTCCGAGAGCGACGCGACCCCGCTCGCGCTCTCGATCGGACCCTCGACCGGACAGCCCTACAAGGTCGCGATCGACACCGCCCGCGCCGGCTTCTTCCCGACGAACGAGTGGACCCATGTCGTCGCCACCTACGACAGGGCGACCAAGCAGGTCGCGTTCTACCGCAACGGCGTCAAGCAGCCCACCGTCACCAAGTCCGAGGCGACCGGAGCGGCCACCGGCGTGCTCGGCTCCGAGGGCACCTCGACCAAGACCCTCGGCTTCAACGGCCCGCAGTACAACGGTGCGCACCTGCGCGGACTCCTGGACGACTACGTCCTCTACGGCAAGGTCGCCACGACCACCGACGTCGTCGCGCTGACCAAGGCGCACAACGCGTCCTTCGACCCGGCCGCCGTCGCGAAGGCCGACCTCGACGCCGTCACCCTGCCCGCGAGCACGAGCACCGGCTTCTCCGTGCCGACCCGCGGCGCGAAGGGCTCCGACCTCAGCTGGACCTCCTCCGACGAGTCCGCGATCGCGATCTCCGGCGGCACCGCCACGGTCACCCCGCCCACCGGCGCCGCGACGACCGTCACCCTCACCGGCTCCTCGACCTACGGCGGCAGCACGGCCGTCACCCGCACCTTCGCGATCCAGGTGCAGCCGAAGGGCGTGAAGAGCTCGAGCTACCTGCAGGAGGCCGGCCTCTCGGACGTCACTGTCCAGGACCCGTACCTCGACAACGGCGAGCAGCAGACCGTCGAGTACCTGCTCAGCCTCGACCCCGAGATGTTCCTGCACTCCTTCTACACGCAGGCCGGGCTCACCCCGACCACGGCCGGCGGCTACGGCGGCTGGGAGCGCGAGAGCGGCACCCGGTTCCAGGGCCACTTCTTCGGCCACTACATCTCCGGCCTCTCGCAGGCCTACGCGAGCGATCAGGACCCGACCACCAAGGCCGCTCTGCTCGCGAAGCTGACCGCCTCCGTCGACGGCCTGAAGAAGGTCCAGGACGCCTACGCGCTCAAGGACCCGGCCAATGCCGGCTACGTCTCGCCGTTCCCGGTGAGCTACCTGCCCTCCGGCGCCGACGGCCTGCTCGTGCCGTTCTACAACCTGCACAAGGTGCTCGCGGGCCTGCTCGACGCGCACCAGTACGCGCCGAGCGCCGTGTCCGCGGAGGCGCTCGTCGTCGCCGACGGCTTCGGCTCCTGGATCACGACCTGGGCCGGCCGCCAGGCGGACCCGGGTCAGCTGCTCAACACCGAGTACGGCGGGATGAACGAGGCGCTCTACCGCCTCTACGAGACCACGCAGAAGCCGGCGCACAAGCGCGCGGCCGAGTACTTCGACGAGACCGCGCTCTTCCGGAAGCTCGCGAACAACGAGGACGTCCTCAACGGACTGCACGCGAACACGACGATCCCCAAGCTGATCGGCGCGCTCAAGCGCTACACCCTCTTCACCGACGACCCCGCGCTGTACGCGACGCTGACCGCATCCGAGAAGGCGGACCTCGACATGTACCGCCGCGCCGCCGAGAACTTCTGGCGGATGGTGGACGAGAGCCACAGCTACGCGAACGGCGGCAACAGCCAGTCCGAGCACTTCCACGGCGCGGACACCCTCTACCAGTACGCGACCAACGGGCAGACGACCGGCTACGGGGAGAACTCCACCTCCGAGGGCTGCAACATCTACAACATGCTCAAGCTCACCCGGGCGCTGTTCCAGGTGACGAAGGACGTGAAGTACGCCGACTTCTACGAGAACGCGTTCATCAACGGCGTGCTCTCGGTGCAGAATCCGGAGACGGGCATGGTCACCTACTTCCAGCCGCAGACCGCGGGCTACGCGAAGGTGTTCGGTGAGGAGCACGACGAGTTCTGGTGCGATCACGGCACCGGCGTCGAGAGCTTCACCAAGCTCGGCGACTCGATCTACTTCGAGGGGCCGAAGACGGTCTACGTGAACCAGTTCCGCTCGTCGGTGCTGAGCTCGGGCGGCAGCAATCTGAAGGTGACGCAGACGGCCGACATCCCGAACACCGACACCGCGCGCTTCACGATCGCGGCGCTCGGAGCGGGAGCGGTCGCCGAGGGCACCACGCTGCGCCTGCGCATCCCTGCCTGGGTCGACGGCGCGCCGACGCTCACCGTGAACGGCGCCGTCCGCGACGTCGCCGCGCTGACCGAGGGCGGCTTCGCGGTCGTCCCGGTGGCGGCGGGCGACACCCTCACCTGGAAGCTGCCGGCCGCGGTCGCCGCGGTGGCGAACACCGAGAACGCGAACTGGACGGCCTTCACCTACGGGCCCGTCCTCCTCGCGACCGAGCTGAACCGGAACAACGTCGACGCCTCGTACCCCGCGGGCGTGCTCGTGCAGATGAGCGTCGCCGACAAGACGGTGAACTCGAACGTCGTCGTCGCGAACGCGGCCGCGTGGAAGTCCGCGGTGAAGCAGAACCTGCTCCGCCTGCCGAACGGCGCGAACGGCAACGGGGCGACGACGATGCGCTTCGGCATGACGAACGTGGACACCGCCTCCGAAGCCCGGATCTTCCAGCCGTACTACAGCCTCTACAACGCGCGCTACGCGACCTACATGACGCTCATCGCCCCCGACTCCGCGGAGGCGCAGGCGCTGATCCTCAAGCAGAAGCAGCAGCTGCGGGTGGAGGAGACGACGATCGACTCGCTGACCTCGTTCGACAACAACAACTCGGAGGCCGACAAGAACTACCGGTACAACCGCTCGGCGGTCGGGACCTGGCGCGGCGAGGGCTACCGCGACGGCGAGCGGTCGGCGGACGCGTACTTCCAGTACGACATGATCGTCGACCCGGCGCTGCCGAAGAACTACCTCGGCGTCCGCTACTACGGCGGCGACGCGGGGCGCACGTTCGACGTCTACGTCAACGACGTGAAGCTCAAGACCGAGGTGGTCTCGGGCGCTGCGGGCGCGCTGAACTGGTACGTGCAGTACGACGAGATCCCTCGGGCGGTGCTCGACGGGATCGCGGCGAAGGACAGCTGGAAGCGGAACCAGGCCGGCGCGTACGTCCTCGACGCGCAGGGGAACAAGGTGCCGAAGGTGACGGTGCGCTTCCAGGGCACCGGGACCGCGAGCAACGTCGGCGGCGTCTTCGGCGTCTACACGACGGAGTCGACCGGGTTCGCGACGAACGCGGAGCTGACGAAGCTGACCTCGTCCGTCGGGACGTTCTCGCCGGCGCTCGCCGCCGGAGTGCGCGACCTCACGCTGACCGTGCCGGTCTCGACGACGAGCGTCGCGCTCGACCTCGACCCGGCCGTGGCCAGCGGACTGGTGAAGGTCGACGGCGTGCTGATCGACGACACCGTCGCCCGGACCGTGACCCTCGCGGCCTCGGGGACCACGGACGTCGTGATCACCTCCTCCGCGCAGGACCACACGACGCTCGCGACCTACCGGCTCGCGATCGTCCGGGCCGCTCCTGCCGCCGTGATCGACCTGACGGTCTCGGCCACCACGCGCTGCGTCGCCGGCAAGGTCGTCCTGACGACGACGGCCCGAAACGACTCGAAGGCCGCCGCGTCGATCTCGATCGCGACGCCCTACGCCACGAAGTCCTACCCGGGCATCGCGGCGGGCAAGAGCGCGACGCAGGCCGACACGACCCGCGCCGTCTCGATCCCGGCCGGCACCGCGACCGTCACCGCGACGGCCACGATCGACGGCAAATCGGTGACGACGACGAAGGCGGCCCCCTACTCCGCCCGCGCCTGCGGCTGACCCCGCGCACCGACAGCGGCCGCCCGGGGACCCTTCCGGGCGGCCGCTCCGTCCTTCTTCCCTCCGCGAGATGCCACTTATGAGCAGTTTTCACGGCGTGTCGCGCTCATAAGTGGCATCTCGCGGCGGGGATCGGGGCGGGGGGAGGCGCCGGGCGTTATCTATTCGTTACACATCTCGACCAAACCGGCACCACACTGCGAACGGGCAGGTCAAGGGCGGAGCATGACTCCCATGGAACAGACAGGGAAGAACCCGCGCGTGCCGAAGCTGCGGTTCATCGCGCTCTCGGCCGTGGCCGGCATCGTCGTCGCGGGCGTGCTGCTCGCGATCGCCGAGCTCGTCGCGCTCGTCGTCGCGAAGAACGCCAGCCCGGTGCTCGCACTCGGCGCGTTCGTGGTCGACATCGTGCCGCGCCCGCTCAAGGAGTTCGCGATCGAGACCTTCGGCGCGAACGACAAGATCTTCCTGCTGGCGAGCATCGGCGTCGCCGTGCTGGTCGCCGCCGCCCTCGCCGGCGTGCTGCAGCTGATCCGCCCGCCGCTCGGCCAGATCCTGCTCGTGATCGCCGGCGGCCTCTCGATCGCCGCGATCGTCACCCGCACCGGCGCGACCCCGCTCTCCGCGGTGCCCACCCTGGTCGGCCTCGTCGTCGCGATGATCGTCATGCACCTGACCGTTTCGCGCCTGCGCCGCTGGCGCGCCGCGTCCGCCGCCGAGAAGACCGGGGCGGCCCCCGCCGCCCGCCCGGTCGGCATCGAGCGCCGCGGCTTCTTCCGCGTCACCCTGATCGCCGCCGTCGGCGCCGCCGTGATCGGCGCCGGTGCCCGTGCCGTCAACGCCGCCACCTCCTCGCTCGCCAGCGTGCGCGACGCCCTGCGCCTGCCCAGCCCGCGCAGCACCGTCTCGGTGCCCGCCGGCGCCGACCTCGGGATCGACGGACTCACTCCGCTCTACACGCCCAACGCCGACTTCTACCGCGTCGACACCGCGCTGACCGTGCCCTCGATCGATCCCTCCACCTGGTCGCTCAAGATCTCCGGGATGGTCGACCAGGAGGTCACGATGTCGCTGCAGGACATCTTCGACATGGGCCTGGACGAGTACGGCATCACCATGACCTGCGTCTCGTACCAGGTCGGCGGCGACCTGGTCGGCAACGCCAAGTGGCTCGGCGTCCCGCTCCGCGACGTGCTGAAGAAGGCCGGCGTCCAGAGCGGCGCGGACATGCTGCTCTCCACGAGCGTCGACGGCTACACCGCCAGCACCCCGCTCTCCGCGGTCACCGACGAGAACCTCGACGCGATCCTCGCCGTCGGGATGAACGGCGAGGCGCTGCCCTTCGAGCACGGCTTCCCGGTGCGGATGGTGATCCCCGGCCTCTACGGCTACGTCTCCGCCACGAAGTGGCTGACCGAGCTGAAGGTCACCACCTTCGCCGCCGACGAGGCCTACTGGACTCCGCGCGGCTACGACGCCGAGGCTCCGATCAAGATGTCCTCGCGGATCGACACCCCGCGCATCGACGCCGCGATCCCCGCCGGTGCGACCAAGATCGCCGGCGTCGCCTGGGCGCAGACCACCGGCATCGCCAAGGTCGAGGTCAGCGTCGACGACGGCGACTGGCAGGAGGCCACGCTGTCGACCCCGGTCAACCTCGACACCTGGGTGCAGTGGTACATCGACTGGGAGGCCGCGAGCGGCGCCCACTACGTCGCCGTCCGCGCGACCGACGCCAACGGCATGCTCCAGATCGAGGACCGCGCGGGCGTCGCCCCCAACGGCTCCTCCGGCTGGCAGCGCACCCTCGTCCGCGTCAGCTGACGCCTCGAGGCGTCTGGGCGACCCAGGTGCCTGCGGTGGGCGGATCTCGATACGCGCTCTGCGAGCGCTACTCGATCAGCATGAATCGGGGCCGACCCGCGACACGGCGCGGCCACCCCATGCTGGTCGAGTAGCCGCGAAGCGGCGTATCGAGACCCGCCGTTGCCAGCAGTGCGGCCGTGCAGACCCGGCTCCGGACGGTGGTGGATCTCGATACGCGCTCTGCGAGCGCTACTCGATCAGCATGATCGCCGCATGCTGGTCGAGGAGGCGCGGAGCGGCGTATCGAGACCCGCCGGCTCAGGGGCGGAAGGTGGCCGCGTGGTGCTCGGGGGCGAGGTGCGGGCCGGTGCCGAGCATGCGCTCGCGGAAGGTGGCGCCGGTGGGCTCGGGGTCGAGGCGGCCGCGGCGCCGCAGCTCGGGCTGCACGAGCTCGATGAAGTCGCGCATCGAGGCGAGGCCGAAGACCGCCTCGAGCATGATGCCGTCGAGGTCGGTCTCGTCCATCATCCGCTCGAGCTCGTCGGCGACCTCGACGGGGTCGCCGGTGATCGCGAAGCCGCGGGTGCCCTTGCCCTTCAGCTCGTCGAGGATCTCGCGCACGGTCGGCGCCGTGCCGTCCGGGCGGGTGAGGAAGCGGTCGATGTTGCTGGTGCCCATCTGGCCCGCCTGGTCGTCGAGGACCAGCTGCTCGGCGAGCGTGCGGTCGAGGTCGTAGGCCAGCAGATCGACGCCCGTGTTGCCGGCGTAGTAGTGCGCGGCCAGCTCGTCGGTCTGCAGGGCGTCGAACTCGGCGCGCAGCTGCGCCGCCTCCGCCGAGGTCGGAGCGACGACGATCGTGACGCCGACCATGACCTTCACCGACTGCGGGTCGCGGCCGTTCTCCGCGGCCCGGCGGCGGATGTCCACGATGTCGGCCGCGACCTTGCCGTAGGTCGAGCCCTGCACGAACACGCACTCGGCGTTCTTCGCGGCGAAGGCGCGGCCCACCGGCGACGTCCCGGCCTGGAAGAGCAGGGGCGAGCGCTGCGGCGACGGCGGCAGCGTGTGGTAGCCGTGCGAGCGGTAGAACTCGCCCTCGTAGGCGACCGGGCGGATCTTCTCGGGATCGGCGAAGACGTTGCGCTCGTGGTCGAGCACGATGACGTCGTCGTCGTTGCCGCCCTCCCAGAACGAGAAGGCGACGTCGACGTACTCCTGCGCGGCCCGGTAGCGCTCGTCGTGCGGGACCATCGCGGACTGGCCGAGCATCGCGGCCATCGTGTTCTGCGAGGCGCCGGTGACGATGTTCCAGCCGATGCGGCCGCGGGTGACGTGGTCGAGGGTGGAGAACTTGCGCACCGCGTGCAGCGGGTGGTCGGCGCCGGTGGTGCTGGTGACCACGAAGTTCAGGCGCTCGGTGCCGACCGCCAGCGCGGGGATGAGGTACGCGCCGTCGAGCGCGAAGGTCATGCCGGCCTCGACGAGGACGTCCGAGAGCTCGCCGCGGCGGGAGGAGTAGCCGAAGGAGCCGCCCGCGAAGAAGAGGAAGTCGAAGCCGGCGTCGTCGAGGAGGCGCGCCATCCGCTGCCAGTAGTCGATGTCGCGGAAGTCGCCGTCGCGGCTGCGCGGGTGCGACCAGCTGATGGTGCCGCCGACGTGCGGGGTGCCCGCTTCGAAGACTCCGAGGACGATCCGCTTCTGCATGCTCTCCCGCGTTCCGGCCGGCGTCCGCCGGCACTGCTCCGGGAACCCTAGCGAGCGCGCGTTTCGGGGCTGTTGCGGGGGAGTGCGTGGGGTGGGTGGGTGGGTCTCGATACGCCCGCTGCGCGAGCTACTCGACCAGCATGGAGGGCCACGGGCGGGCCGCTCGGCCAGCAGGTGCGCGCCTCATGTTGGTCGAGTAGCCCCGCAGGGGCGTATCGAGACCCGGCGTCCTCAGCAGGGCGGGTCTGCAGACTCCTGCTCTGATGCTGGTGGGTCTCGATACGCCCGCTGCGCGAGCTACTCGACCAGCATGGGAGGCGTGGGCTGCCGCCGACCCCGCACAACATCAGCTGAGACGGGGGTCCCTCCGCTGACAGGGGAGGCCCTGTGCTCTCAGCTGATGTTGTGCGCGGCGGGGTCTCGATACGCCCGCGGCGCGGGCTGCTCGACCAGCATGGAGGGCCGCGGCCCGGGCTACTCGACCAGCATGGAGGGCCTCGGCGCGGGCTGCGCGACCAGCACAATGCGCGCGACCGGCAGAGGGCGCGCCAGCATGCTGGTCGAGTAGCCGCGCAGCGGCGTATCGAGACCCGGCGTCAGCCGCCGATGCCCGTCAGGCCGAAGCGGAACTCGAGGCGGCCGTCGAGCGGCCGGACCTCGTACTCGGGGTGCGGGCGGGCGCCCCAGGAGTCGTCGCCCGCGACGCCGCGGCGGCGCAGCGCCGGGCGCAGCACGGTGCGCTGCACCGGCGGCAGCTCGTTCGGGTGCTGCGCGTTCTCGATCTCGTAGGGCGTCCACGGCAGGGCCGAGAACTCCATCCCGCCGGCGCAGTCGAGCAGCAGCCCGAAGCCTGCGTCGTCGGTCACCTCGGCCCAGCGCACTCCCGTGCGGCTTCCCGACTCCTGCGGCTTCAGGTACGGGGTCAGCTCGCGCGCGACGTCGCTCTCCCAGACGTCGAGACGCGCGCCGAGCCGGCGGTCGGAGTAGCACTCGTCCGGTCCGTCGCCGTACCAGCGCAGCCGGTGCGCGTCGGCGCCGGTGGTGAGCTGCATCCCGAACTCGGGCAGATCGGGCAGTCCGTCGGGCACCGTCATCGCGACGGTCACCTCGATTCGCCCGTCGCCGGTGACCCGGTAGTCGACGTCGCAGACCGCCCGCGGAGTGGTCGGCAGCTCGTAGCGGAAGCCGACGACCACCGCGTGCTCCTCGACGGACACCCGCGCCGTCCGCAGCGCCTCGCCCGCGGCCCGCGCGTAGCGGCTCGCCAGCAGCCACTGCCCGTCCTCGAAGGGACCGCCCCAGCCGCGCTCGTTCGAGGTGGGCGCGTGCCAGAAGGACGGCGTCGGGATCGAGGTGAGCAGCTCCCGGCCGCCCTCGGGCCCGCCACCCCAGCGGTACGACATCAGCCCGCCGTGCAGGCGGGAGAAGAGGACGCTGAAGTGCTCGCCCACGACGCCCACGTTGTGGGTGCCGTCGATGAGCTCGGGCCGCGGCGCGTGCTCCGGCCGCGAGAACCCCGCGACCTCGAAGACGTGCTGCCCGCGCGCGACGACGTGTCCCGCCGTCGCCCACCGCGTGTCCTCGCGCAGCCGGAGCTCGACGTCGAGCGTGTACTCGCCCGGCAGCTCCGGCAGCGGCACCGGCTGCGGGTACGACCCCGTCGCACCCGCCGCGACATCCGTCGCGAGCTCCCGCTCCGCCAGCACGCGTCCCTCCCGCCGCAGCACGACGACCGCCGCGTACGCGGAGGAGGAGGTGGCCAGCAGCCGGTTCCCGATCACGATCTCCGCCGCCGAGACGTCGACGCGGAACGACTGGTACAGGTGCGCGACCTCCTGCAGCTTCGGCGTCGGCGTGCGGTCGGCGAAGAGGATGCCGTTGCCGCTGAAGTCGCCGTCGTGCGGCGACTCCCCGCTGTCGCCGCCGTAGCCGAGGAACGGCACCCCGTGCCGGTCGGTCATCGCGACGGCCTGGTCCGCGAAGTCCCAGATGAAGCCGCCCTGGAACAGCGGCTCCCGCTCGGCCAGATCGAGGTAGCGGTCGACCGCGCCGAAGGAGTTGCCCATCGCGTGCGCGTACTCGCAGAGCAGGAACGGCTTGTCGCGGTGCTCCGCGAGGTACTGCTCGATCTCGGCGGCCGGCGTGTACATCTGGCTGACCACGTCGGTCGTCTCCGGGTAGCGGGAGTCCCAGTGCACCCCCTCGTAGTGCACCGGACGGTCGTCGACCGCGCGGAACCAGTCGGCGAGATCGCGGAGGACGGTGCCGCCGAACGACTCGTTGCCGAGCGACCACATCACCACGCTCGGGTGGTTCTTGTCGCGCTCGAGCAGGCTCCGCGCCCGGTCGTGCAGCGCGGGCGCCCAGCGGCCGTCGTCGCCGGGCACCGACTCGGCGAGCGGCGCGTCGAGGTAGCGGACGCGGTCCCACAGCCCGTGCGTCTCGAGGTTCATCTCGTCGATCACGAGGAAGCCGTACTCGTCGGCGAGGTCGTAGAAGTAGGAGTTGTTCGGGTAGTGGCTGGTGCGGATCGCGTTGACGCCCACCCGCTTGAGGATCCGGAGGTCCTTCTCCGTCTGCGCCCGGTCGACGACCCGCCCCTGCAGGCCGAACTCGTGCCGGTTGACCCCGCGGAAGACGACCCGCCGCCCGTTGAGGCTGAGCACGCCGTCCTCGATCGTGAAGCGGCGGAGCCCCACGGTCTGCGGGACCACCTCGGTCACGGCGCCGTCCGCGTCCCGCACGCGCACCGTCAGGCGGTGCAGGTGCGGGTCCTCGGGGCTCCACAGCCGCGGCTCCGCGAGCCGGAGGCGGTGCACGCCGTCCGGATCGAGCCGCAGCGGGCCGACGCCGTCGAGCTCGACCGTCGCCGAGCCCGCCCCGTCGAGCCGCAGCTCGACCGAGACCCCGGCACCGTCGTCGTCGACCGTCGTCCGCACGCGGAGGTCCTCGACGTGCACGCGCGGGCGGCGCAGCAGCACGACGTCGCGGAAGATGCCGGAGAAGCGGAAGAAGTCCTGGTCCTCGAGCCAGGAGCCGGCGCTCCACTTGACCACCTGCGCGGCGAGCAGGTTCTCGCCGGGCAGCAGCGCCTCGGTGAGGTCGAACTCGCCGGGCGAGAAGCTGTCGGCCGAGAAGCCGAGGTAGACGCCGTTCAGCCAGAGCGCGATCGTGCTCTCGGCGCCGCGCACGTCGAGCGCGATCCGCTCGCCGGGCGCGAGCGGCGCGTCCAGCTCGAAGGTCGTCCGGTAGGAGGCCGTCGGGTTGAACCGCTCGGGGGCCTGCCCGGGCAGGATGCTCTCGCGCCCGTCCCAGGGGTACTGCGTGTTCACGTACTGCGGGCGGTCGTGGCCGTGCAGCTGGATGTGCGCCGGCACGGGGATCAGCTCCCAGTCGCCCGCGTCGAAGTCCGGCCGCTCGAAGCCGGCCGGTGCGTCGGCCGGCCGGGGCGCGCAGTGGATCCGCCACAGCCCGTTCAGCGACTGCTCGAACGAGCTGACGCCCGTCGCGGCCTCCTCCGAGGAGCGGAACCAGCGGTGGTCGGAGTGCGCCGGCCGCCGGTTCTCGGCGAAGAAGCCGGGGTCGGAGAGCCGCGCGAGGTCGAACCCGGCGGCGGGCGCATCGGTGCCCGGGAGCTCCGCGAGGCTCACTTGATCGCCCCGGTGATGCCCTCGGCGAAGGAGCGCTGCAGGACCATGAAGACGATGACGGTGGGCACCGAGGCGAGGAAGACGGCCAGCATCAGCACGCCGTAGTCGACGACGTAGCCCGCGCTGAGGTTCGAGATCAGCATCGGCATGGTCTGGAAGTCGTTGTTCACCAGGATGACCTTGGGCCAGAGGAAGTTGTTCCAGGCGGTCATGAAGGTGATGACGGCGGCCGCGGCATAGGTCGAGCGCATCGACGGCAGGTAGATCCGGGCGAAGATCCCGAGCTCGCTGACCCCGTCGATCCGCGCGGCCTCGATGATCTCGTAGGGGAACGAGCGCGAGGCCTGCCGGAACAGCAGGATCAGGAACGGGGTCGAGATCGCCGGGATGATGACCGCGCCGAGGGAGTTGATCATCCCGACCTCGGCGAAGACCTGGAAGAGCGGGATCATCGTCGCCGCGAACGGGATCATGATCGCGATCAGCAGGACCGCCATCAGGAGGTCCTTGGCCCGCGAGTGGAAGACCTCGAAGCCGTAGCCGGCGATCGAGCAGACGATCAGCGCGAGCACCGTGGTGCCCACCGCGACGGTCGCCGAGTTCCACATCGCCGAGCCGACGTCCTGCAGATCGAGCAGTCCGGCGAAGTTGTCGAAGAGCGCCAGGCCCGGGATCATCCGCGAGTCGAGGACGTCCTGGCTGGTGTTCGTCGCCGAGACGGCCATGAAGTAGAGCGGGAAGATCGAGAAGAGCGCGAAGACCGAGAGGAAGAGGTACTTCGGCAGGCCGCGCAGCCGCGAGGAGAGTGGCGCGCTGCGGACGGGGACGGACTCGCTCGGAGTGACGGACTCGACGTCCTCGATCGCGGGCAGGGTGCTGACGCGCTCAATCACGCTTGTCACCGACTTTCAGCTGAACGAACGCGAGGACCGCGACGAGGATGAGGATCACGTAGGAGAGTGCGGAGGCGTAGCCGAAGTTCGGGTTCTTCAGGAACGAGACCTCGTAGAGGTAGTGCGACATCGACATGGTCGTGTAGGCCGGGCCGCCTCTGGTCAGCGCCCACGACTCGTCGAAGAGCTGCAGCGTCCCGTTGGTCGACATGATCGCGGTGAGCAGGATGATCGGCTTCAGCTGCGGGATCGTGACGTGCCAGAAGGTCTGCAGCGCGTTCGCGCCGTCCATCCGCGCGGCCTCGATGCTCGAGTAGTCGACGTTCTGCAGCGCCGCCAGGTAGAAGACCATGTTGTAGCCGGTCCAGCGCCAGAGCAGTCCGAGGATGATGACGAAGCGCCCGGTGTCCGGATTGCCGAGCCAGTTGATCGGCGAGTCCATCAGGCCGATGCCCATCAGCACGTCGTTGACGAAGCCGTCGTTGGCGAAGATCGTGCGGAAGACGAGCGAGTAGGCGACGAGGGAGACGGCGCACGGCAGGAAGATCGCGGTGCGCCAGAAGGTCTTGAACTTCAGGTTCCTGGTGTTGAGCAGGTTGGCCAGCACCAGCGCCATGATCAGCATGACCGGCACCTGGATGATCAGGTAGATGAAAGTGTTCTGCAGCGTCAGCCGGAAGATCTCGTCCTGCAGCAGGCGCTCGTAGTTCAGCCAGAACGGCTGCGCGTAGCTGAGGTTCGCCCCGCGGCCGGTCTGCAGCGAGAGCAGGAAGGCCTGGATCATCGGCAGGAAGCTCACCAGGAAGATGAGCACCGCCGCCGGCAGGAGGAAGGCCCAGCCGGTGAGGCTGCGGCGGCGCTCACCGGTCATGCGGATCGGGCGGCTGCGGAGATCGCGCTGCGGCCGGGGTGGGACGCGCAGGCGCGGGCGCGGAGGGGCGGAGGTCGACACGGGCGGGCTCGCATTCTCGGAAGGAGAGGGACGGGGAGGGACGGGCCGGGGAGGAGGAGTCCTCCCCGGCCCGGGGTGCGAGCCGGCTCGCGGTGACGTCGGGTCTCGGCGACGTCGGGTCTCGGTGACGCCGGCTCGCGGCGAGCCCTAGCTCATGGCGAACTCGACGTTCTTCTGCGCCTCCTCCAGCGCCGAGGCGGGGTCCGCACCGCCGATGATCTGCGTGATCGCGGCGCTCACGGCGTCGCGGCCCTCGTAGTAGTAGGCGCCGGTGTTGTTGCTCGGCACCTCGGCGCCGAACTCGGCGACCTCGGCGAAGATCGGCTGGCCGGCGAAGAACTCGTTCGGCTGCTCGTAGGCGGTCGAGGAGCCGGCGGGCAGCCAGTTCGCGACGGCGCCGGACTTCGGCAGGATCGTGTCGTAGAGCTCGGTCGAGCCGGCGAAGGTCGAGGCGAGGAAGTCGGCCGCGAGGTCGACGTCGGCGTTCGCGCTGATCGCCCAGGACGATCCGCCGCTGGCCGTGTAGTTGGTCGCGCCGGAGATGCCGTCGAGCGAGGGGACGTTCGTGATCGCCCAGTCACCGGCCTGGTCCTCGGCGGTCTGGATGGAGCCGACGATCCAGATGCCCTGGATGGTGCCGCCGACGGAGCCGTTCACGAAGGTGCCGAGGTACTCGTCCCACGAGTTGACCTCGACGAAGACGCCCGAGTCGACGAGCTGCTTGTAGACGTCGATCGCCGCGAGCAGTGCGTCGTTGTCGGTGATGGTGGGGTTGCCCTCGTCGTCGAAGAGGCTGGCTCCGGCGCTCTGCAGCATCATCATGATCATGTCCGAGGAGCCGGCCTGGCCCGAGAGCAGCGGCGATCCGGTCTTCGCCAGGACGTCCTTGCCCTTGGTGAGGAACTCCTCCCAGGTGATGTCGGTGAAGTCGTCGATCGTGTAGCCGGCCGCCTCGAGGACGTCGGTGCGCAGTGCGGTGACGGCGGTGCCCGAGTCGAACGGCACGCCGTAGTGCACGTCGTCGAGGGTCGAGTAGGCGGCGACGGCCTCGGGGAACTCCGCGAAGTCGACGGCGTCGGCGGGCAGCTCGCTGAAGATCTCGGGGTAGTTGACGAGGTTCTTCTGGAACGCGTTGTTCTGCATCAGGAAGACGTCGGGCAGCTCCTCGTACTGCTGCGACTGGGCCAGAGTGGTCAGCTTGGGCTGCAGGTCGTCCCAGGGGGTCTCGATGATGTCGAGCGTGAAGTCCGGGTGGTCCTTCTGGTAGATCTTCTCGGCCTCCTCGAGGGCCGCGATGTTGAACACCGGGTCCCAGGCCCAGACACTGAGCGTCTCGTCGCCGTCGCCTCCGCCGGCGGCGTTCCCGCCACCACCGCCGCCGGCCGCGCAGGCGCTCAGCGCGAGGACGAGGGGCAGGGAGACGGCCACGACGGTCGTGAACTTCTTGGAGCTTCTTCGCACGGATTCGTTCCTTCTGTGTGGGTGGGGTGCTGCTGCGGTTGCAGTGCTGCTGCGGATGCAGTGGTGCTGCGGGAGAGAAGACAGTGGTGCTGCGGGAGGGAAGGAGGAGGGGCGCTCGGGCTCAGCCGAGCGGCTGCCAGGGCCCGTACGGGTCGCCCGGGGCCTGGTTGTGGGTCCACCACTTCGCGCGGTAGCGCTGGCCCTGGTGGACGACGACGTCGCCGGTGTCGAAGATGCGCGAGGCGGTCCAGACCGCGGTGCCGTCGGGTGCGGTCGCGAGCTGCTGCCACGGGCCGTTCGGGTCGCCGGGGGTCTGGTTGCTCGTCCACCACGAGGCCCGCCAGAGCGAGCCCTGGAAGAGCACGCTGTCGCCCTGCTGGTAGACGGAGGTCGCCGACCAGGTGGCCGCGGCCTGGCGCCGGAGGGCCAGCGCGTCGACCGTCAGGCCCGCGCCGCCGGGGCCGCTCGCCAGGATCGCGACGGTGGCGGTGCCGGCCGGCAGCGAGAACTCCGCCGAGCGCACGTCGGCCCAGCCGCTCGTGGTGGGGATCTCGGTGCGGTGCTCGACGCCGTCCGCGCCGGTGACCACGATCCGCGCGGAGTCGAGTCCGCCCGGCCGGTCCGCGCGGAGGGACAGCGTGTAGACGCCCGCGGGGACCTCGTCCTGCTGCTGCACGCCGCCCGAGAAGGCCTGCGCCGCGCCGAGCCGGAGCGCGAAGCGCGAGCCGTCGGCGCCGGGCGAGGGGTTCGAGACGAAGCCGGTGGTCGTCGAGGCGGGGTCGGTGGTCTGCGTCCAGCCGGTGACCGTGGTCACCGCGATCCGGTCGGCGGCGAAGTCGGGGTTGAGGATCCAGTTGTTGCCGGCGCCGACCTGCCACTCGCCGGAGCGGGCATCGATGTCCCACTCGCTCAGCGACTCGAAGCGGACGTCCGCGCCGGTCCCGCTGAGCGGCAGCCACTGGTTGTAGCCGAGGCCGTTCCAGGCGAAGTCGGCCCAGCGGTCGCCGGCGTAGATCACGGTGTCCTGCTCGGTGCCCTGCACCGTCAGGAAGAAGCCGCTCTGGGTGACGTGGCTGTAGTCCTTCTCGGTGCCGGGGAGCACGTACATGCTCGAGTACGGCCCCTGGATCCGGCCCTCGAGCGAGCGCACGAGGTAGGTCTGCGAGGTGTTCCAGCCGTGCAGGTCCGAGCTCGCGACGTAGTACTGGCCGTCGAGCTTGAACATCGCGTTGCCCTCGCGGCCGGCGCCGCGGTAGACCTCGACGGCCGTCTCGACCGAGAGCGAGTCGGTGTCGCTGATCCGGCCCACGTAGGTCCGGCTGCGGCCGTCGCGGTAGGAGAAGACGAGGTAGTCCGCGCCGTCGTCGTCCGTGAAGACCGTCTGGTCGCCGGTGCCCTGCTCCCAGCCCGGCTTGCTCGGGTTCCGGTAGACGCCGGGGATATGGGTCTGCAGGTTCGCGTACTCGAAGTCGGCGACGGGCGAGTCCCCGCTGAGGAAGAGGACTCCGGCGTTCGTGACGCGGGCCGGGTCGGGGCTCTCGAACTGGGTGAGCAGGACGTACTTCCCGGTCTGCTCGTTGTAGGCGACGCCGAGCCGGCCGATCCAGACCGCGTCGGCGAGCGTCTCCATGTCCGAGAAGTAGCTGCCCGTGACGTCCTTCGAGGCGGGGATGTGCAGCGCGGTGTCCCTCGTGGCGACGTCGTTCTCGAACGTCCAGTTCACGAGGTCCTCGGAGGAGTACGCGGTCACCGCGACGAAGTCGCCCTCGCCGGCCCGGGTGTAGGTGCGGGTCGGGGAGTCGTAGTAGAGCTGCGAGCCGGTGTACTCGACGCCGTACCAGTAGTAGCGGTCGCCGAAGCGGAAGATCCCGCCGCCCTGGGAGAAGATCGGGTCGCCTGCGGTGTCGAGCCAGAACCGGTTGTTCTCGATCGTCTCGAGAGTGCCGTCGGCGAGCGGGACGAGGGCGGCGGCGGTGGTCTGCAGGCCGTTCTTCGCGGCGACGACGGCCGCGGCGCTCGCTGCGGGGTCGTCGAGGAGCTCGCCCGCGGTGACCGTCGCCGCGGCGAACGGCGCCCACGACGCGGCGGTGTAGGCGGAGGGGACGCGGGTGCGGTACTCGTCGAGCCGCTCGCGCAGTCCCGAGATCCGGACGAGGCCGGTCTCGGCCGCCTCGAGGGCGCTGCGGGCGGCCAGCAGGGCGGCGTCGGTCGAGGCGGCGTCGTCGCGGGTGGCGGTCGCGGTCGCGAGGGCGGTCGAGAAGGGGGCCCAGGAGGCGGCGGTGAAGTCGCCCGCGGCGAGCGCGCCCACCCGGTCGAGCGCGGCGGCGAGGCGGGCGCGCTCGTCGACGAGCACGGTGCTGGTGAACTCGGCGGAGGCGTGGTTGATGAAGCCGACCGTGACGACCCGGAGGACGTGGTCGCCGGGGGCGAGCCCGGTGAAGGACGCGATCGGGACCGTCGTGGTCGACCGGGCGCCGCGGTAGTCGGCCGAGCCGATCCTCACGCCGTCGACGAAGACGTCGGCGGTGCCGTTGGTGGTGGCCTTCCGGCCCGAGAGGGCGACCGTCTCGCCGGTGAAGGCGATCTCGAAGGCCGCGCCGCCGGTCGCCCAGGTGTGCGTGCTGTTCTTCGACCAGGCGCCCTCGTAGAAGGTGGCGTCCGGCGTGCCGCGCACGGTCGTGGTCTCGGTGAAGGCGACCGTCGTCGTCCGGATCTCGGCGGCCTCGGCGGTCTGCCCGGCGAGGGGCGACAGGCCGGCGAGCACGAGCAGCCCGGCGAGCAGAGCAGCGATCAGGGCGGGGAGCCGCCTCGTCGTCGTACGCGTCATGTCGTGCCTCCGTCATCGCAGGTCCACCGTGGTACAGCGCTGTACCACGAACGCGAATCTAGCCTGGAGGATCCTGTGAGGGCAAGGAGACTTTTCTCTGATCAGCGTGTCGTGCCGCGGGCGACGACCTGCGACCGGGCGAAGAGCGTGGTCGCGGGAGCCTCCACCCGGTCGATCCGCGCGACCAGCCGCTCGAGCGCCGTGCGGGCGATCCACTCGATCCGCGAGTCCATCGAGGTGAGCGGCGGCGAGAGGAACGCCGACTCCTCGATGTCGTCGAAGCCGATCACCTGCACCTCGTCCGGGATGCGCAGTCCGCCCTCGCGCAGGGCCGAGATCGCGCCGGTCGCGAGGACGTCGTTGAAGCAGACCAGGCCGTCGAACGGCACCCCCGCCTCGACGAGCGCGCGGGCGACCCGGAAGCCGGAGCCGATCGTCCAGTCGTAGCCGGTGACGCCCACCAGGCGCGGATCGAGCGCGCGGCCCGCGGCGGCGAGCTCCTCGACGACCCCGCGCAGCCGCTGCTCGGCGTTCCCCTCGCGGGCGGCGCCGATCCGGTCGGCGTCGAAGGGCGAGTGCGCGCCGACGACGGCCAGCGCGGTGCTGCCGCGTGCGAGGAGGTGCGCCGTGGCCGCGCGGGCGTCGGCGACGTCGTCGGTCGTCACCCGGTCCACCAGCTCATAGGTGTCGCGGGTCCCCAGGCAGACCAGGGGGTACTCGACGGCGAGCGCCGAGCGGTCGAGGGTCTCGTGCTCCGACAGCGAGAGCAGCAGCCCGTCGGTGAGCTGCGAGTTGAAGCGCTGCAGCAGCCGGCGCGAGCCGTCCCCGCCGTCGTCGGGGTAGGTCGTGACGGAGACCGCGAGGTCCATGTCGCGGGCGGTCTCGATGACCGCCTCCGCCAGCTCGGCGAGATAGGCGGCCTTCAGGGTCGGCACGGCGAGCGTCACCGCATCGGTTCGTCCGCGGGTCAGATTTCGGGCCGCGACGTTCACCGTGTAGCCGAGCTCCGCGACCGCGGCCCGGACGCGCTCCCGCGTGCCGTCGGCCATCCGGCCCGTGCCGTTGACCGCGTTCGACGCCGTCTTCAGCGAGACCCCGGCGCGCTCGGCGACCGACTCGAGCGTCGCCTTCCGGCGCGGTGGGGCCATGTCGTCGCGCCTTCCGTCGTCCCGGGCGGTCCGCCTGCGCCCTCCCCATGGATACACCACGGCTCGGATCTCGTCCTGCGCGAGGGCCGAGGTCAACCCTCCCCGGCGGTCCGAGCACGCCGACGGAGAGCGGCGGATACTGGAGGGGCACCCGATAGCAGACAGATGTCGGACTGCGCGGAGCGCGGCCCGGCGAAGGAGGAACCGTGAAGGCACTGCGCTACACCACCGTCGGACAGGCCCCCGAGGTCGTCGAGATCGAGAAGCCCGTGCCCGGTCCGGGCGAGATCCTGCTGAAGGTGACCGCCGCCGGCGTCTGCCACTCCGACGACTACGTGATGAGCCTCCCCGAGGAGGACTACCTCGCCCAGCACTACCCGCTGCCGCTCACCCTCGGCCACGAGGGTGCGGGCGTGATCGAGGAGTTCGGCCCCGGCGTCGAGACCGGCCTGCGGACCGGCGAGGCCGTCGCCGTCTACGGACCGTGGGGCTGCGGCCACTGCCTCAACTGCTCGCGCGGCGCGGAGAACTACTGCACCAACGCCGAGGCCGAGGGCATCCGCCCGCCCGGCCTCGGCAACCAGGGCTCGATGGCGGAGTACATGATCGTCGACGACGTCCGCCACCTGATCCCGATCGGCGACCTCGACCCGGTGAAGAACGTCTCGCTCACCGACGCCGGGCTCACGCCGTACCACGCGATCAAGCGCAGCCTCCCGAAGCTCGGCGCGGGCACCTACGCCGTCGTCATCGGCTCGGGCGGGCTCGGCCACGTCGGCATCCAGATCCTCAAGGCGCTCTCCGGCGCGACGGTGATCGTGCTCGACGTCAGCGAGGAGAAGCTCGAGCTGGCGAAGCACGTCGGAGCGGACGTCACGCTGATCAGCGACGCCTCCGCCGCCGAGAGGATCCGCGAGATCACCGGCGGGCTGGGCGCGGACGCCGTCTTCGACTTCGTCGGCGCCGGCCCGACCATCGCGACGGCCACGGCGGTCGCGGCCGTCGAGTCGGACGTCACCATCGTCGGCATCGGCGGCGGCCAGGCGACCGTCGGCTTCGGCACGATCGCCTACGACGCGGCCCTGCGGATCCCCTACTGGGGCTCCCGCAGCGAGCTGATCGAGGTCTTCGAGCTCGCCAAGGCGGGCCGCATCGACGTCGAGGTGCAGCGCTACGCCCTCGCCGACGCCCCCCGGGCCTACGCCGACCTGCACGACGGCACCGTCCGCGGCCGCGCGGTCATCGTCCCGTAGGCCGCGATTGCCCGCAGGGGCGGCGACCCATGCTGGTCGAGTAGCCCGCAGGGCGTATCGAGACCCACGTCCGGCAGAACGGCGGACCTCGATACGCCCTCTCGAGGGCTGCTCGATCAGCATGGAGGAGACCCACCCGTCTAGCCTTCGAGGATGCGCTCCCGGCTCCTGCACGCCCGCGAATCGTTCTGGTTCCTGCCCACCCTGTTCGGCGTCCTCGCCATCGCCCTGGCCTTCGGGCTGATCGAGCTCGACCGGCTGCTGATCCGCGCGGGCATCCAGGACCTCCCCCTCGTCGAGGACCTCTCCGCGACCGGCGGCCGGGCGATCCTCTCCGCGATCGGCGGCACGATGCTCGGGGTCGCCGCGACCTCGTTCTCGATCACGATCTCCGTCCTCGCCACCACGTCCTCCGCGTACGGGCCCCGGCTGGTCCGCAACTTCATGGCCGACCGCGGCAACCAGGTCGTCCTCGCGGTGCTGACCTCGACGTTCCTCTACTCGCTGATCGTGCTCCGCTCGGTGCACACCGAGGAGGATTCGACCCTCGCCTTCGTACCGGTCGTCGCAGTCGGCTTCGCGGTGGTGCTGGCCGTCGGCGACGTCGCGGTGCTGGTCTACTTCATCCACCACATCGCGCTGTCGGTGCAGGTGACCACGCTGCAGAAGCGCGTGCTCGGCGAGCTCGAGGACGTCATCGCGGAGCTGTCGGGCGACGAGGACGAGCGGGACCGGCGCGAGGAGCCGTTCCCCGCCGGCGGTGTCGTGCTGACGGCGCCGCGCTCCGGCTACGTCGAGCAGCTCGAGTTCGAGCGCCTCGTCGCGCTCGGCGCCCGCCACGACGCGGTGCTGCGGACGCTCGCCTCGCCCGGCGACCACGTGCTGGCCGGCGACCCCGTGCTCGAGCTCGTCGGTGGGAGCGACCTCGAGGAGGCGGCGCTCGCCGCGGTCGTGATCGCCGACGCGCGCACCCCGCACCAGGACCTCCGCTACGCCGTGCAGCAGGTCGTCGAGATCGGCGTCCGCGGCCTGGCGACCGGCACCAACGACCCGTACACCGCGGTCAGCGCGCTCGACGCCCTCACCGGCGCGCTCGTCGAGCTCTGCCGGGGCGACGGCCCGCGCACCCGCTTCCGCGACGCGGACGGCGTCGCCCGGCTGTGGTGCACCTGGCCGACCGCCGCGGACCTCCTGGCCGAGGTCTACCTCGCCCTGCGCGCCTACGCGCTGGACCAGCCGCTCGTCGTCCGCGCCGGCCTCCGCCTGGCGCAGCGCCTCGAGCCCGTCGCCCGCGGCACCGCGCGCACCGAGCTGCACCGCCAGCTCGAGGCCTTCGCCGGTGCCTACGACGCCGCCGACCGCGACGCGCTCGAGGCCCCCGTGGTGCGCCGCGACCTGGCCGAGCTGGTCGCGCGCCTGTCCGCCGTGGAGTCCGCGCGCAGCTGAGGTCCAGCTGCGCCGCACGATCCGTGCCGTTCTGCCGCGTCGGTGTCAGAGGTTGGGCGCGAGCGCGGCCGGGGTGCGACCCTGTCCGGGCTCGACCCCCGAACCCCGCTCGCCACCCCTGAGGAGCGCCCGTGTCCCGTCCTCGCCCCCGGCCCCTCCGCACCCGCCGTCGCCACCGCGGCCCCGCGGCCGCCGCCTCCGTCCTGATGACCGTCGCGCTGCTCGGCGCGGCGGCGACCACCGCCCAGGCCGCGGATCCGGCGCCGACGCCCTCGGCCTCGCCGAGTCCGGCGGCCGAGCACCCCGCCGTCGAGACGAGTGTGACCGGAGCGTTCGTCGTCGAGCCGGGCCGGCCGATCGTGGTCGGCACCCCGGTCACGTTCACCTACCGCTGGAAGAACACCGGCGACGTCCCGTTGAAGGGCCTCCGGGAGGAGCTCGCCGTCGGTGCGACATACGAATGGATCGAGAATCAAACTGTCGAACCGGAGGACCTCGTCCTCGGGGTCGTCCGGACGGCCGGCGACGAAGGCACCCTGAGGACTCCCGCGGGCGCGACCGTCCCGTACTCCATCGCCGAGTACTTCCTCCGGATCCCCGGCGCCGGTCCGCAGCCGTCCGTCGCGGTCGAGCACCCCGGGATCACGATCACCGTCACCGGACGCTTCGACCTGAGGCCGGGGGAGACGGTCTCGGTCGAGACCCCGTTGCACATCTTCCGCCACGTCGTGAACACGGGTGATGTCCCACTCGTCATCGAGGGGATGCTGCTCCAGCCCGGCCACTCGGTCGACCTCCCCCTGATCGCGGACGCCAGTCCGGAGCAGTTGAAGCAGGGCTTCGTGCAGGTCGAGGGGAGTCTCGGGCGGGTGCCCACGCCGACCGGTTTCTACACCACTCCGTCCTACTCCGTCCGGATCCCGATTCCGGGTGCGACGCTGACGGTGGACTCCGGGCCTCCTGCTCCCGCGCCGACCGTCGCCCCGTCGCCGACGACCGTCCCCACGCCGACGTCCGCTCCGTCGGCGGGACCCGTGGTCGAGCATCCCGGGATGACGATCACCGTCACCGGCAAGTTCCTCATCAAGCCGGGCGAGACGGTGCAGGTCGGCATTCCGGTGCAGTACACGCTGCATGTCGCGAACACCGGCGACGTCCCGCTCACGCTGGCCGGCACCCGGATCGAGCCGGGGCGGTCGACGGACGTCGTCCAGAACAGGACGGTCACGCAGCAGGATCTCGACAGGGGATACGCGGAGACCGCGGGGAGCTTCGGCCGGATCCCCACTCCCACCGGCTCGTATGCGAGTCCCGACTACTCCTACCGCCTGCCGATCCCCGCCGTGACGCCGACTCCTGCCCCGACGCCGACTCCGACGGCCACACCCACACCCACACCCACACCCACACCCACACCCACACCCACACCCACGTCCACGCCCACGCCCACGCCGACCCCCGCGGTCGAGCACCCCGCGGTGCCCGGGCTCGCCGGCCGCGTCGCCGGCTCGCCGGCCCTCGCTCCGGGGGAGAAGCCGAGGATCGGCACGAGGGTGACGTGGACCGTGACGGTCACCAACACCGGCGACGTCGAGCTGCAGGACGTGCGGCTGCGCGGCGGGAAGGAGCGGGTCTTCCTCGCGCCGGGCGAGACCCGGACCCTCACCCGGTCGACGACGCTCTCGGCGCACGACCTCGAGACGAGGCGCGTCTCGAGCATCACCCAGGTGTCGGGCCGTACTCCGGAGGGAGCGCTCGTCCACCTGGAGGTCCGGGGAGCCCGCCTGATCCGCCTCCCGTAGACGGGCGCCCAGCGGACTCACGAGGCCGGCAGCACACCGGTCGAGCCGCATCCCGTGCTGGTCGAGCAGCCGCGGAGCGGCGTCTCGAGACCATGTCCTGCAGCACGGTGGATCTCGATACGCCCTCTGCGAGGGCTACTCGATCAGCATGAGGCAGGCGGCTCTTCCCATGGTGGTCGAGTAGCCGCGCTGCGGCGTCTCGAGACCGCGCATCAGCGCAGCGGCGCCGTCGACGAGCGCAGCACCAGGCGGGCGGTGACCGCCGTCCGCTCCTGGCGCTCGCCGGTGCGGATGCGCGCGGCCAGCATCTGCAGGGCCTTCTCGCCGAGCAGCTGGTGGTCGAGGTGCATCGTCGTCAGCGGCGGCGAGTAGTACGCGGAGTCGGGCATGTCGTCGACGCCGACGATCGAGTAGTCGCCGGGCGCCGTCCGGCCGCGCTCGGACATCGCGCGGAGGAAGCCGAGCGCGATCTGGTCGTTGGCGGCCGAGACCGCGGTGAACGACTCCGGGTCGACGGCCCGGCCCTGCGCGGCTCCCGACTCGGCGTCCCACTCCGCACAGCGCAGCACCTCGAGCGGGGCGACCCCCGCCTCCGTCAGCGCCGCCCGGTAGCCGCGCTCGCGGTCGACGGCCTCGTTGCGGTCGCCGGGGCCCGCGAGGTGCAGGATCCGCCGGTGCCCGAGCTCGAGCAGGTGCCGGGTGCCGAGGTAGCCGGCGCCGTAGGAGTCGGCGTAGGTCGAGTCGCCCACGGGGCCGCCGCGCTCGGAGCGCGTCACGACCGGCACCGAGGCGGCGATGTACTCGACCAGCTCGTCGAGCCCGCCGTAGGGCGTGCCGACGATGATCCCGTCGACCTGGAAGGAGAGCAGCTTGTCGACCGCGTGCCGCATCTCCTCGCGGGCTCCGGGGGCGTCCGGCCCGACCTCGAGCAGGGCCGTGATCAGCGAGAGCCCCTCGGCGCGCGCGGCGCGGCTCACCCCGGTCAGCAGCTCGGAGTGCCCGTAGTTCAGCGGCCCCATCGCGAGGAAGCCGACGGTGTCGGTGCGCTGGACCCGGAGGTTCCGGGCGACGCGGTTGTGCCGGTAGCCGAGCTCGGCGATGGCCGCCTCGATGCGCACCCGGGTCGCCGGAGCGACGTAGCCGCCGGTGAAGAAGCGGGAGACGGTCTGCGCCGAGACCTCGGCGTGCCGCCCGACGTCGGCCATGCTCGGCCGCGCGCGGGGCAGGGACGTGCTCGGCATCGAGGCTCCCTCCCTGGCGGCGACCCGCTCACTCTACTGAGCCGATTCCGGGCCGATCGCCGTTACCCGATCGTGACCCATCAACCGGTTGCGCGCATTGTCGCCCGAATGTGTTATCGATAACGTATCCCTCATCCACCGCCGTTGGAGCTCCAGTCCCGGCCCTGATCGGCGGATCCGACGTCGATGTCGCGCTGCTGCGATGTCGAGCAGCGAAAGGACGCGACGATGCGTGCTCTGACCCGTTCCCGTGCTCTGACCCGATCCGTCGCCCTCGCCACGGGCGCTCTCCTCCTCGCAGGCCTGGCCGGCTGCTCCGCGAGCGGCGGCGACTCCGGCGGCAAGACCGAGATCACCTGGTTCAAGCTCACCGAGTCGGCCGACTCCGCGAACGCGACGATCAACGAGATCGTCAGCGACTTCGAGGAGGCGAACCCCGACATCACCGTCAAGGTCGAGCAGCGGGCGGTGGACGCGCACAAGGACGCGCTGCGCACCACGCTCGGCACGAGCGGCGCCCCCGACCTCTTCTTCTCCTGGGCCGGCCCCGGTCTCGGCGGCGAGTTCATCGACGCCGGCGCGAGCCTGGACCTGAAGGAGTACTACGACGAGTACGGCTGGGCCGACCGCTTCTCCGACACCACGATGTCCACCGTCACCCAGTACGGCGGCTACGACGGCGTGCCCTACACCCAGCGCACCGAGGCGGTCTTCTACAACAAGGACCTCTTCGAGCAGGCCGGCATCGACGCCGCGCCCACCTCCTACGACGAGCTCGTCGAGGACGCCGGGAAGCTCAAGGACGCGGGCATCACCCCGTTCGAGTTCGGCGGCACCGTCAACTGGCACGTGATGCGCCTGCTCGACAGCCTGCTCGAGACCGAGTGCGGCGCCGACGGCTACCAGGCCCTCGTCACCGGCGAGGCGAGCTGGGCCGACGAGTCCTGCGTCACCGACACCTTCACCGAGTTCGCCACCTGGACGTCGGACTACGTGAACGACGGCTTCATCTCGATCAACAACGACGAGTCGAGCTCGCTCTTCTTCGCCGGCAAGGCGGCCATGGCGATCGAGGGCGACTGGTTCAACCAGCAGATCCGCGACGCCGGGATGTCCGAGGACTCGGTCGGCATCTTCGCCTTCCCCACGGGCACCGACCGCATCTACGGCTTCAACGAGAACAACTACATCTCCGCGAACTCGGAGCACGCCGACGAGGCCGCGAAGTTCCTCGACTACCTGACCTCGCCCGAGGCGCAGGCGAAGTTCATCGCCACCTTCGGCAGCCGCTCGGTCAACGTCGACGTCACCCCCGAGGACCAGAGCGCCTTCGACGCCCTCTGGAACCCGATCACCGAGGCGGCGACCGGCGTCTACATGAACAACGACCAGAACCTCTCGCAGTCGCAGACCACCGAGTACTGGCGCATCCAGAACCTGGTCGCGACCGGCGACCTCGACCCGGCCGACGCCGGCGCCGAGTTCCAGAAGTTCATCGACCAGCAGTGACGCCCGGGGCGGAGGGGGCCGCGCGTCCCCTCCGCCCGAGCGCCGCCGTGCCCGAGCACCCCGTGTCCGAGACGTCCGAGAGGTCCGCCATGACGACATCCACCCCCGCCCGCCCGCGGCAGTCCGCGCCGGAGCAGCCGCGGAGGAAGCATCCGCGCCGCCGGGCCCTCGCCCGCTTCGGCGGCACCGGCTTCGTCGCGGCCCTGCCGTTCCTCGCGCCGGCGCTCGCCGCCTACCTCGTCTTCGTGGTCGGCCCCTCGCTCGAGTCGGTGCGGCTCAGCTTCTTCGAGTGGTCCGGCTTCCAGGGCGCCCCGCAGGTCTTCGTCGGACTGCAGAACTACGTCCGCATCTTCACCCAGGACCCGGTGTTCTGGACCGCGTTCTCGAACACCCTGATCTGGGTGGTGCTCTCGCTCTTCATCCCGGTCGGCCTCGGGCTGGTGATGGCGCTGGCGCTGAACCGCCCGCTGTTCGGCCGCAACGCCTTCCGCTCGCTCTTCTACATCCCGGGCGTGCTCGCCCCGATCGCCATCGCGAACATGTGGCGCTGGATGTACAACCCCAACTACGGCGTGGGCGTGAACCTCGCCCAGCTGTTCGACCTGCCGTGGCTGGCCGAGGTGCAGTGGCTCGGGGACAAGAACCTCGCGCTCTACTCGATCTTCGCGGCCTTCGTCTGGCAGATCGCGGGCACGAACATGGTGCTCTTCCTCGCGGGTCTGCAGAGCGTCTCGCCCGACCACGTCGAGGCGGCGCGGCTCGACGGCGCGAACGCCTGGCAGGTCTTCCGCAACGTGACGATCCCGGCGCTGCGGCCGACCACGGTCATCGTCGTCGTCCTCACGATCATCAACTCGATCAAGGTGTTCGACCTGATCGTCGGCATGACCGGCGGCGGCCCGGCGCAGCAGACGCAGGTGCTCGCGCTGTGGTCGTTCCAGCAGTCCTTCAACAACCACGAGTACGGCCAGGGCAACGCGATCGCCACGGTCCTGCTCGTGATCACCCTCGTCATCGTCGTCCCGTACATGGTGTGGACGGCTCGTCAGGAGAAGAACTCATGAGCGTCACGAGCATCCCGACCAGCGCACCCGGCCTGGTCGCGCCGCCCAAGCGCCCCCGCCGCCCGGTCGGCGGCCGCGACTACATCCGGATCGGCCTCTGGATCGCGCTGGTCTTCGCCGTCCTGATCTGGGCCGTCCCGCTGATCTTCATGGTCTTCACCTCGCTGAAGAGCGAGGCCGACATCTTCAGCACTCCGGCCTTCGTGCCGCCGTGGTCGCCCGACTTCGGCAACTACGTCGAGGCGCTCGACCGCGGCAACCTGCTCACCGCGGGCGGCAACAGCCTGATCATCGCGCTGTTCAAGGTGCCGATCGGCCTCTTCATCTCGGCGGCCGCCGCCTTCGCGCTGGCGCGGATGCGGTTCCGCCGGCAGCGCCTGCTGATGGGCGTGATCGCGCTCGGGGCGATGGTGCCGATCCAGGTCGCGATCGCGCCGCTCTTCCAGGTCATCAACGGGCTCGGCCTGTTGAGCAGCAATTTCGGCATCATCCTGCCGTACATCGCGTTCGGCCTGCCGTACCAGACCTTCATCCTCTACGGCTTCTTCCGGCAGATCCCCGAGGAGATCGACGAGAGCGCGCGGATCGACGGCGCCGGCAACTGGCGGCTGTTCCTGACGATCATCCTGCCGCTGGCCCGCCCGGCCCTCGCCGCGCTGTTCATCCTCGACTTCGTCTCCACCTGGAACGAGTACTCCATCGCGCTCGCCCTGCTGCAGAGCCAGGACTCCTGGACGATCCCGCTCGCGCTGCAGGGCTTCCAGTCGCAGTTCACCAGCTCGTACGGGCCGCTGAACGCCTTCACCATCATGTCCGTGTTCCCCGTGCTGATCGTCTACCTGATGTTCCAGCGCTACTTCGTCGAGGGCGCCTTCGCCGGCGCCGTGAAGGGCTGACCGTGCCGCACACCACCGACACCGCCGAGCGGTTCTCGCGAGAGACGCGCCTGTTCGAGGTCCTCCGCGACCCGCGCGGGCACGCCGTCGTCGAGCGCCGCCTCCCCGGGCTGGTGCACTCCTCGATCCTGCACACCCTGCACAGCTATCCGCTGGGGCTCGTCGTCGACACCGAGGAGTCGCTCGACGCGGCCGAGCGCGAGGCGCTGCTGGCCGAGGTCGCCGCGATCCCGACGGAGGAGCCGGCGCCGGTCCGCGAGCAGGAGCGGTACGTCGAGCCCTCCGGGGACTACGAGACCGCGGACGTCCCGCTGGCGTCGGCCGGCGTGTCCGCGCCGGCCGACGCCTCCGTCTTCGGGCGGTTCGAGATCGAGCTGCGCGGGCCCGCGCACGGCAACCCGTTCGTCGACGTCGCGCTGTCGGCGATCGTCGACGGGCCCGACGGGTCGGTGCGCGTGCCCGGCTTCTACGACGGCGACGGCGTGTACCGGCTGCGCTGGATGCCCGAGGCACCCGGCGAGTACGCCTGGACCACCTCGAGCAGTGCCCGCTCGCTCGACGGCGTCACCGGCTCCGTCTCGGTGACCGCGGCGGTGGCGGGGCAGCACGGCCCGGTACGGGTGGCCGACACCTTCCACTTCGCGCACGCTGACGGCACGCGGCACCGCCCGCTGGGCACCACCTCCTACGCCTGGACGCACCAGGGCGACGAGCTGGAGGAGCGGACGCTCGCCGCGCTCGCCACCGCTCCCTTCACCAAGATGCGGATGTGCGTCTTCCCGAAGTCGTACCTCTTCAACGAGAACGAGCCGGAGCTCTACCCGTTCGAGGGCTCGCCGGCGACGGGGTTCGACTGGCAGCGCTACGATCCGGCGTTCTGGGCGCACCTCGAGCGGCGGATCGAGCAGCTCGGCGAGCTCGGCATCGAGGCGGACTTGATCCTCTTCCACGCCTACGACCGCTGGGGCTTCTCGACGATGGACTCCGTCGCCGACGACCGCTACGTGCGCTACGCCGTGGCGCGGCTCGCCTCGTTCGCGAACGTCTGGTGGTCGCTTGCGAACGAGTACGACCTGCTGTTCGAGAAGACCGAGGAGGACTGGGAGCGCTTCGCCGGGATCGTGGGGGAGGACGACCCGTCGCGGCACCTGCTCTCGATCCACAACTGCCGCGAGTTCTACGACCACTCCCGGCCGTGGATCACGCACGCCAGCATCCAGCGGCAGGACGTCTACAAGACGGCCGAGATGACGACCGAGTGGCGCCGCTGGGGCAAGCCGGTCGTGATCGACGAGTGCGCCTACGAGGGCGACATCGACCAGGGCTGGGGCAACATCACCGGCGAGGAGCTGGTGCGGCGGTTCTGGGAGGGCGCGCTGCGCGGCGGCTACGTCGGGCACGGCGAGACCTACGTGCACCCGGACGACGTGCTCTGGTGGTCGAAGGGCGGCGAGCTGCGCGGGACGAGCCCGGCGCGGATCGCGTTCCTGGAGTCGGTGCTGGCCGAGGGTCCCGCTCGCGGCCTCGAGCCGATCCCGCTCGACTGGGACGTGCCGCGCGCCGGCGTCGAGGGCGAGTACTACCTCTACTACTTCGGCTTCGACCGCCCCACCTACCGCCGCTTCCTGCTCGAGCCCGACGTCTCGTACACGGTCGACGTCCTCGACACGTGGGCGATGACGATCGAGCGCCTGCCCGGCACCTACTCGGGCCGCTTCCGCATCGACCTGCCGGGCCGCGAGTACATCGCGGTGCGCCTGCAGCGCGCGGACTGACGCCAGGGCGTCCTGCTGATCGAGCAGCCCGCGAGGCGGGCCCCCGCATGCTGATCGAGTAGCCCGCGGAGCGGGCGTATCGAGATCCACCCTGCTCATGACGGTGGGTCTCGATACGCCCCTGCGGGGCTACTCGACCAGCATGGACGCGGGTCTATCCGAAGCGCGGACCCCTGTTTATCGAGCGCTCGAATCAATTCGACTAGGCTCGACGGCATGACCGAGAACACAGGCACGACCGAGATCCCGGGGGAGCTGCGCGTCGGCGTCGTCGGCCTCGGCTTCGCCGGCACCACCCACCTCGACGCCTTCCAGGCCCTCCCCGGTGCGCGCGTCGTCGCGCTCGCCGGCCAGGAGGAGGAGCGCCTGCGCGAGCTCGGCGCCACCCGCGGCGTCCCCGACCTCTACGCCGACTGGGAGGAGCTCGTCGCCCGCGACGACCTCGACGTCGTCTCGATCGGCGTGCCCAACCACCTGCACCACCCGATCGCCGTCGCCGCGCTCGCCTCCGGCAAGCACGTCTTCTGCGAGAAGCCGCTGGCCACCACCGCCGAGCTCGCCGCCGAGATGGTCGAGGCGGCCCGCGCGAACGACCGCGTCCTCGAGATCGCCTACAACCACCGCCGCCGCGCCGACGTCGCCTACCTGCGCACCTACCTCGACGACGCCCCGCTCGGCGAGATCTACCACGCCCGCGCGAGCTGGCAGCGGCGCACCGGCATCCCGGGCATCGGCTCCTGGTTCACCAGCAAGGAGCTCGCCGGCGGCGGACCGCTGATCGACCTCGGCTCGCACGTCCTCGACATCGCGCTGCACCTGCTCGGCGAACCGCGGGTGACCAGCGTCTCCGCCGTCGCCTACGGCGAGATCGGCCGCTCCGGTCGCGGCGGGCGCCCGCACGGCGTCGCCGCCACCGGCACGCACGCCTTCGAGGTCGAGGACTTCTCCAGCGCGCTGCTCCGCCTCGACAACGGCCGCAGCCTGCAGCTCGACGCCTCCTGGGCCAGCTACTCCAAGGTGCACGAGGACATCGAGGTCGAGCTGCTCGGCGCGGCCGGCGGCGCCCGCCTGCACGTCGCCGACTACGCGACGGAGGGGACGCTCACGTTCTACTCCGAGGTCGCCGGCGCGCCCACCGTCTCCCGCCCCGACGTCCCGGTGCCCGCCGGGCACCACCGCTCGGTGATCGCGGAGTTCCTGGCCGCCATCGCCTCGGGTGCCGACGCGCCCGCCGGCGGACCCCGCTACGCCGGCCACTACGGCGAGTACGCGCTGCACCGCAGCCGGGTGGTCGACGCGATCTACCGCTCCGCCGCCGAGAAGAAGGAGGTGGCGGTCGCATGAGCGCACCCCTCGAGGTCCTGGTCTGGAACGAGTTCCGCCACGAGACGCGCGGCGACGAGACCGTGATGCGGCACTACCCCGACGGCATCCACCGGGTGATCGCCGACGGCCTGACCGAGTCGCTCGGCGACGCCGTCTCGGTGCGCACCGCGACCCTCCCCGAGCCCGAGCACGGGCTGACCGAGGAGGCGCTGGCGAGGACCGACGTGCTGCTCTGGTGGGCGCACATCGCGCACCCGGAGGTGTCGGACGAGGTCGTGCAGCGGGTGCTGCGGCACGTGCAGGAGGGGATGGGCATCCTGATCCTGCACTCCGGCCACTACTCGAAGATCTTCCAGGCGCTGATGGGCACGACCTGCTCGCTGAAGTGGCGGAACGACCACGACCGCGAGCTGGTCTGGACGATCGCGCCGACCCATCCGATCGCCGAGGGCGTCCCGAGCCCGATCGTCATCCCCGAGCAGGAGATGTACGGCGAGTACTTCGACATCCCGGTGCCCGAGGAGACGGTGTTCCTCTCGACGTTCTCGGGCGGCGAGGTCTTCCGCTCCGGAGTGACCTACACCCGGGGCCTGGGCAAGGTGTTCTACTTCTCGCCCGGCGACCAGGACTACCCCGTCTACCACCACCCCGACATCAAGCGGGTGCTGGCCAACGCCGTGCAGTGGGCGCGCCCCACGCGCGAGCGCACCCCGCTGACGGCCGACCACCACCCCCGAGGCTGGTTCGAGTCCTGACCCCTCCCGCGAGATGCCACTTGTGCACGCCTTTCACGGCGTGTCGCGTGCACAAGTGGCATCTCGCGGAGGAGATCACGCCCGGCGGGCGTGCCAGGCGCGCAGGGCCGCGACGCCGAGGGCGGCGACGACGAGGGCCGTCGCGGGCGTGCGGAGCGAGACGGCCGGGAGCATCAGCGCGCTGGTGAAGACGGCCTGGGCGTAGTCGAGCATCTCGAGCGGATGGCGGGCCAGCACCCGCGAGCCGGCGGCGGCCGAGACGGCGGTGACCAGCACCGGCCCGACCCAGAGCACGGCGAGGCTCACGATCCACGCGATCACCCGGCCGACGGAGAGCACCCCGCACCAGGCGAGGGCGAGACCGGCCAGGATCCCCGGCAGCCACTGCACCGCGTTCAGCAGCGCGACTCCGGCGGCCGAGCCGTCGCGGCTGAGCGGCGCCACCACTCCGGTCAGCCACCCGCCGACGGCGACCGCCGCGAGCGAGATCGCCACGGCCGCCCCCGCCCGCGGTGCCCGGGCGATCACGAGCAGGAGCAGCGCTCCGACCGCGATCGCAGCGACGGTGCCGCCGACGATCGCGGCGAGGTAGAGGTCGGAGTCGCGGTCCGCCCGCAGCCCGGCGGACACGGTCAGCGCCGACTGCACCAGCGCGACGACCTGCACGCCGACCGCGCCGAGCGCCGCGCCGAGCGGGCCGATGCCGCGGCGCCGGCCGACGCGGGCCGCGAGTCCCGCGAGGGCCGACCCGATCACGATCACCGAGACGATCAGCGTCAGGAAGTACTGGCTGAACGGCAGCAGCGCGAGTGGCATCTCCTCGGGCAGCACGTCGGTCGCCCAGAGGTTCTGCAGCGGCAGCCGCAGCCCGGTGAGCAGCCACGGCAGCAGTCCGAGCACGCCGGCCGCGACGCCGACCCCGAGGCTCGGGAGCAGGCGCGGGCGACGGTGGACGGGCGCTGCGGAGGAGGTCACCCGACCATCCTCGCGCGAGTGCTGTCCCGCGGGGGCCCGCTCGTGCGACTGTGAGGAGTCCCCGCTCCTCCCCGCACCCGCGCCCCATACGAGAGGAGGGCCGCCGTGGCCCTCGACCAGACCGTCCGCTCCTCCGCGGCCGAGCTCGACCGCCTCGACCCGCTCGCCGGCTACCGCTCCCGCTTCGTCGGCGCGGACGACCCGGCGCTGCCCGCCTACGTCGACGGCAACTCGCTCGGCCGCCCGCTGAAGGTCCTGACCGAGCGCTACGCCGCGTTCGTCGAGCAGGAGTGGGGGACCCGCCTCATCCGCGGCTGGGACGACAGCTGGTTCCAGCTCCCGCTGACGCTCGGCGACCGCCTCGGCGCGTCGGTGCTCGGCGCGGCTGCCGGCCAGGTCGTCGTCGGCGACTCGACCACCGTCTCGCTCTACAAGCTGATCCGCACCGCGCTGACCGCCCGGCCCGGCCGCTCCGAGATCGTCATCGACCGCGGCAACTTCCCGACCGACCGCTTCGTCGTCGAGGGGATCGCCGCCGAGACCGGCGCGAGCATCCGCTGGATCGAGACCGAGTCGGGCTCCGGGGTCACGCCGGACGACGTCCGCGCGGTCGTCGGCTCCGACACGGCCGTGGTCGTGCTGAGCCAGGTCGCCTACCGCTCCGGCTACGCCGCCGACGTCCCGGCGATCACCGAGATCGTGCACGAGCACGGCGCGCTGGTGCTCTGGGACGTCTGCCACTCCGTCGGCGTGCTGCCGATCGAGCTCGATGCCTGGGGCGTGGACCTCGCGGCGGGCTGCACCTACAAGTACCTCAACGGCGGACCGGGCGCCCCCGCCTTCCTCTACGTCCGCCGCGAGCTGATCGCCGGCGCTCGGCAGCCGATCCAGGGCTGGATGGGCGTCAAGGACTCGTTCCGGATGGGCGAGGACTACGACCCCGCCGACGGCATCCGCCGCTTCCTCAGCGGGACGCCGCCGATTGTCGGGATGCTGGCGATGCAGGCGATGCTCGACTTGATCGAGGAGGCGGGCCTGCCCGCGATAAACGCGAAGTCGATCGCGCTGACCGCCTTCGCCGTCGAGCTGTTCGACGAGCACCTCGCCCCGCTCGGCGTCGAGCTGTCGACCACCCGCGAGCCCGCCCGCCGCGGCGGCCACATCACCGTCGACCACCCGGACTTCGCCGCGATGGTCCCCGTGCTCTGGGAGCGCGGGATCATCCCGGACTTCCGCACGCCCAGCGGCATCCGGCTCGGGCTCTCCCCGCTCTCCACGTCCTTCGCGGAGGTCGAGACCGTGGTGCTGGCGGTGCGCGACCTGCTCCTCGAGGGGGCGCGCGAGTCCCGAGAGGTGCACGGCGGCGCGTGAGCGGGGTCCTCGACCTCGCGGCGCGCGAGCCGGACGAGTTGCTGCGCTACGGGACCGCGCCTGAGCAGATCGCCGAGCTCTACCGCGGCTCGGGGCGGGGTCTCGTGCTGTTCGTGCACGGAGGCTTCTGGCGGGCGCGCTGGGACCGGAGCCACGCGCGTCCCCTGGCCGCCGCGCTCGCCGATGCCGGCTGGTCGGTGCTGCTGCTCGAGTACCGGCGCGTCGGCGACGCGGGCGGCGGATGGCCGGGAACCTTCGACGACGTCCTCGCGGCCGTCGAGGCGCTCCCTCCTCTGGTCCCCGTCGCGGAGCGGTCGCGCACCGTGCTGGTCGGCCACTCGGCCGGCGGCCACCTGGCGCTCTGGTCGCAGGCCGCGCACCCCTCACCGCACGTCGACGCCGTCGTCTCGCTGGCCGGAGTGACCGACCTGCGTGCCGCCGCGGACGAACGACTGGGCGACGGCGCCGTGGCGCAGCTGCTCGGCCCGGACGGCCCGCTCGACGACCTCGACCCGGTGCGGCTCCCCGCCCCGCCGATGCCGACCGTCCTGCTGCACGGCGCCCTCGACGACGAGGTCCCGATCGCGCACAGCCGCCGCTACTGCGTCGCGCACCCCTCCGCGCACTTCGTCGAACTTCCCGACGCCGACCACTACGCCCCGATCGACCCGCGCACTCCGGCGTTCGCCGCCCTCCTGGCCGTCCTCTCGACAGTGCCCCTGCACAACTGAGGCGGGATCTCCCGAATCGATCTGCTCTCCCGCCGATCGCGCTTCCCGGCCTTCGTTGTGCACCCGTTCGAGAGTCGACCCTCTCGTTAGACAGACCTCGCACGGCGTCGGTGCTGTCGCTCGGCGACACGGAGGCACGGCGGAGGGCTGGGCCGCCCCGTGCGATGCAGGCTGGTCGAGTAGCCCCGCAGGGGCGTATCGAGACCCGCCCAGCTTCAGCAGGGCGGCCTGCAGACTCGTCCTGCTGGGCGGGTGGATCTCGATACGCCCGCCCCGCGGGCTACTCGATCAGCATGGAAGGGGCCGCGCAAAGGCGGTGAGCGATCCGCGAGGCGGCCGCGCTCCGCCGCTACAGGGCGGGCGGGTAGAGGAAGAGGGGGACCTGCGCCGTGGGGAAGGTGCGGGTGACGTAGCTGTGGCGGCCGCCGTAGTTGTACTCCTCGAGGAGGACGGTGCCGTCGTCGTTGACCTGCTGCACGTAGGAGACGTGGTTGTAGGTCCACCAGGCGACGCAGCCGACGATCGGGACGGAGCTGGTGGCCCAGCCCTTCGCGGCCCAGTTGTCCGGCCACTCCCAGGCGCTGCCGCCCATCGGCGTGATGTTGCCCCAGGTGTACTTCCACGGGGCGGCGGTGGCGCCGGCGTCGCGGTTGAGGCGCCAGGCGACGAAGTCGACGCACTCGCGGTAGTAGTAGCCGAGCGGGGAGAGCCCGCCGCCGTTGTCGTCGATCGTCTCGTAGGGCCACGGGTAGTCGTCGCCGACGGCGCGGGTCTGCACGGTGCTGAAGCCGCCGCCGTTCGCGTTCTGCAGCACGGCCGCCTGGCGGCTGGCCTCGTCGAGCTGCGCCTGCGTCGGCGCGGCGAACGCGTCGCGGACGGCGGTCTGCCCGGCCGCCTCCGACGAGACGGTGAGGTTCTGCAGGCCCGCGCGGTTCGCGGCGGTGCCGGCCGCGGTGGCCGCAGTGCTGCGGGCGCCGTACGCGGGCAGCGCGGCGGTGGCGAAGAGGCCGCCGACGATCGAGAACGTGGCGAAGCCGAGGGTGCGCCGGCTGAGCCCACCGGAGCGAGCGGGCTGCGGTGCGGCGGGACTGCGCGGGGCGACCGTGGCGCGAGGAGTCGCGACGGGCACGGAGGCGACGGGCACAGAAGCGACGGCCGCGGCAGCGACGGGCGCAGAGGCGACGGCCGCGGCAGCGACAGGCACAGCGGCACCGGCCACCCGTGAAGCGGCGGCGGCCTCAGCGGCGCGGGCCTCGCGGCGGGTGCGGTGCACCGGCGCGGAGGGAGAGGTGTCGTGACACTCCTGCGGATCGGGAATGCCAGTGGTCGACACGCGTGCGCTCTCCTCGGGTGGGCGGACTGGGGTGGTGCAGGGGGGCCTGCGGGGTGGTGCGGGGCGCCGGCAGGGCCCGGCGACTCGTCACTCTAGCCCGCCGCCGTGCGGTAACGGAATGATCACGACGGAACTCGTCGCGCAGCGTCTCCTCCCGCTCCGGCCCCGGTGGGAGGATGGAAGGACCAGGGAAGGAGCCGTCCATGACCGAATCCACTCCCTCCGGACCCGTGCTCGTCGGCGTCGTCGACGGGCAGCGTCCCGAGGTCGTCCGCACCGCCGCGCAGCTCGCCTCCGGGCTCGGCGCGCCGCTGCTGCTGCTCACCGTGGTCGCCGATCCGTACCTCGTCGGCGAGTACGTCGACCCGATGACCGGCGGCATCCCGGTCGGCCTCGTGCCGCGCTCCGGCGGCACCGGCGCCGGCCCGACCGAGCCGCCCGGGCTCCGCGAGGAGATCGGCGCGGCCCTCGCCGGGACGGACGTCGACTGGACGCTGCGCACAGTCCAGGGCGAGCCGGCGCTGGTCCTGACCGACGTCGCCGAGGAGGTCGATGCGCGGATGATCGTGGTCGGCACCCGCGACGCCGGAGTGCTCGCGAGCATCGCCGAGTTCCTCAGCGGCAGCGTCGCGGTGCACCTCGCGCACCGTCAGCGCCGCCCCGTCCTCGTCGTGCCCCGCGCCGACGAGGGCACCCGCCGCCGCGTCCCGTGGGACACGGGGGAGTGACGCCGCCGCAGGCTTCGTCTCAGGATTCCGGGCCGTCCGCTGAGGGACCGCGCTCGCCCTGCCGCCGCTCGGCACCGTCCCGGTGGCGACGATCACGGTCGACCTCGTCGGCGGCCTCCTGCTCGGGCTGCTGCTCGCCGGCCTCGCCCGCCGCGGATGCTGCTCGAGCGGCGCTGGGCCGCCGGCCTCGGGATGTGGGCGGGGGCGCTCGCCGCGGCGGCCGGTGGGCTGGCGCTGACGGGGGCTCTGCTCGCGCGCTGAGACCGGATGTCTCATCGACCGGCCCGCAGGGCGCTCCGACAGTGGGACCGTGCCCCCCATTGACGGGGGTCAAGCGGCTCTGAGCACGATCTCCGCCGATCCCGCCCCCGGCGCCGGGACAAGATATGCGGTGTGACGTTCGGGGGCGGTCTGCGGGAGCTGCGGCTCGCCGTCGTCGACGACCAGCCGCTCTACCGGCAGATGCTCGCGTCGCTGCTGCGCGCGGTGCCCGGAGTCCGGAGCGTCGTCGAGGCGTCCTCGGCCGCCGAGGCGCGCGAGCGGCTGCGACCCGCCGAGCTCGACGTCGCCGTGATCGACATCGAGCTGGGCGACGGCGACGGGATCGAGCTCGGCCGCGAGCTGCGCGCCGGCGACCCCGAGCTCGCCGTCGTGCTGCTCTCGGCGGTCGACTCGATGCACCGCTTCCTCCGGCTCGGCCGCGACGAGGTGCGCGGCTGGAGCTACCTCTCGAAGAGCTCGTCGCTCTCGTCCCCCGCGCTGATGACCGCGATCCGGGCGACGCTCGACGGCCGGACCGTGCTCGACCCCGCCCTGGTCGCCGCGCGCACCGCCCGCCGGAGCTCGCCCGTCGACGCGCTCAGCCGCCGGCAGTACGAGGTGCTCGGCGCCCTCGCCTCGGGCCTCACCAACGCCGCGATCGCGGAGCGGCTCGGCATCGCGGTGCGCTCGGTCGACAATCACGTGAACGCCCTCTACGGAGCGCTCGGCCTGCGCTCCGACGGCTCGCGCAACCCCCGCGTGGAGGCGACCCTGCTGTTCCTGGAGCACACCCGGTGACCCTCCCCGACGACTCCCGGCCGCGCCGCGCGGACGACGCCGAGGACAACCGGATCCTGCGCGGGACCGTCGCGATCCTCGGCGGGGTGCTGGCCGTCCTCGCGGCGCTGCAGGCGGTCTTCGCGCTGGGCATGCTGTCGCAGACCGTGCGGGGGGTCGAGAGCGGGCCGGTCGTCGACGTCGTCGTGCGCGTGGTCGTCAACATCGCGTCGATCGGCCTCGCGGTCGCGCTCGTCGCGCTGCTGCGTCCCGAGCGCCGCGCGCGCACCGGGCGGCTGCTGGTCTCGGCGGGGATCGCGGCGGTCGTCGCCGTCGTCCGGGTCGGGCTGCAGCTCATCGTCGGGGTCTACCTGCCGACCGCGCTCGACGCACTCGTGGTCGAGCTCGTGGTGGGCGCGGTGGTCGTCGGCCTGATCGTCTCGTTCGGGTTCCTGCTCGTCGATGCGACCCGACGGGTGCGCGAGAAGGAGCGGGAGCGCGCCCGCGTGCTGCTCCAGGCCGTCGACGCGGTGCAGGCGCTCCAGCAGGAGGAGCTGCGCGTGCGCCGTGAGGTCGCGCAGGGCCTGCACGGCCGGCTGCAGAACACGCTCGTGGTGCTGGCCGCGGAGCTGCGCGGGCTGGCCGCGACTCCTCCCTCCGCCGCGACCGCCGAGCGCCTGAGCGGCATCGCGAGCCGGCTCGACGAGCTGCGGGAGCAGGAGGTCCGCGCGGTCAGCGGGGCGCTCTACCCGGTCGACATCGAGCACGGGCTGGTCGCCGCCGCCCGCGATCTGCTCTCGCGCCTGCCGCCGGAGATCGCCGTCGACCTGGACGTCCACGACGACTACCCGGGCCTCGAGGAGCGCGGTGTCCCGATCGAGCAGCGGGTGCTGCTGGTGCGGCTGATCGAGGAGGCGCTGACCAACGCGCTCAAGCACGGCGGCGCGCGGGCCGTGCGGCTGCAGCTCGACGTGGCGCGCGGGGAGAGGGAGCACGCCGTGGTGATCGGTCTCGACGACGACGGCGGCGGGCTCGCGGCCCCGCCGGTGCTCTCCGGGCTCGAGCGCCTCTCGCGCCAGTTCGCGGTCTACGGAGGCTCGATCGAGCTGGCCCCGTCGGCCGCCCTCGGCGGTGCGCGGCTCGCCGGCCGGCTGCCGCTGCGGCTGTCCTGAGCGGCCGAGCAGTCCTGAGCCGACGAGCCGTCCTGATACGACGAGCCGTCCTGACACGACGAGGGGGAGGCGGTTCCGTCCGCCTCCCCCTCGCTCCGCGCCGTCTCTCCGGCGCTCAGCCCGCCGTCAGCTCTGCGGCGGCGTGTAGAACTGGAGGTCGTTGCCCTCGGAGTCCTTGAAGGGGAGGATGCGACCCCACTCGTGGTCGCTGATCTCGCCCTCGATCGACGCGCCGCGCGCCTCCAGCCGCTCCAGCTCGTCCTCGATGCTGCCGTCGGGCTGGAACGAGATGACCGCTCCGCCGCTCTCCGCGACCGAGGCCGACTCGCGGGCGTTCAGCCCGATCATCAATCCGCCCGCGTCGAGCTCCGACCAGTCGCCCGAGGTGCTCTTCACGTCGAGGCCGAGGGTGTCGCGGTAGAACGCGACCGCCCGCTCCATGTCCTCGACCGGCACCCATACCGTCGCCACTCCTGCTGCCGCCATGATCCGGTCTCCTTCGATCGATGTTGCCGTCCGCTCACGGTAGGGCGGGGCCCGAGGTGCCGAGGGGCGTCCTCACCGTTCGTCCAGCCGGCGGCCCGGTGACTGACGGCCGGCGACGCGGAGATCCACAGCAACGCGGGCGGCCAAGGGGTTGCTTCTTCGCCGGGCGTATCGAGACCCACCTCCCTGCGAACGTCGGCCTCCTCCCCGCCCTGCGCCCGAACCTGACGCGCCCCCTCCGCTCGATACGCTGAGGGAGACCGCGGTCGATCGCGTCGGTGCCCGCCGCGCCGCTCGCCTCTCGCCGCTCGAAGGGACTCCCGTGACGACGCCCGCTCCGACTCCGCCCCGATCGACCGAGTCCCGCCCGGACCGCACCGAGCGCCTGCGCGTCGTGGCCGCCACGCCGATCAGCGACGAGCTGATCGCACGGGTGGTGGAGCTGGAGCCGCGGATCGACTTCGTCGCCGACCAGAGTCTGCTGCCGCCGATGCGGCACCCGGGCGATCACGGCGGCGATCCCGCGTTCGAGCGCACCGCGGAGCAGCAGGCCGCGTTCGAGGAGCTGGTCGACTCGGCCGAGGTGCTCTACGGGATCCCCGGCGAGGACCCGTCTGCGCTGGCTCGCACGGTCGCCGCGAACCCGGCGCTGCGCTGGGTGCAGACCATGCCCGCGGGCGGCGGCGCGCAGGTGAAGAAGGCCGGCCTGAGCGAGGAGCAGCTCGCGCGGGTCGCGTTCTCCACCTCCGCGGGCGTGCACTCCGATCCGCTGGCCGAGTTCTCCCTGTTCGGGCTGCTGGCGGGCGCGAAGACGCTGCCGAAGCTGCAGGCACTGCAGGGCGCCCGCGAGTGGGGCTCGCGCTGGACGATGAGCCTGCTCTCGGAGCAGACGATCCTGATCGTCGGGCTCGGCACCATCGGCCGGGCGACCGCGCAGAAGCTGTCGGCCCTCGGCGCCCGGGTGATCGGCACCAGCCGGCACGCCGACTCCGTGGAGCACGTGGACGAGATCGTGCCGCCGTCGGCGATCGCCGAGGTCGCCGGGCGGATCGACGGCGTCGTCGTCACCCTCCCCGGCACCGAGCAGACCGAGAAGCTCGTCGGCGCCGACTTCTTCGCCGCGCTGCGCCCCGGAGCGACGCTGGTCAGCGTCGGCCGCGGCACCGTCATCGACGAGGACGCGCTGCTCGCCGCGCTCGAGGACGGCCGGGTCGGCTTCGCCGCCCTCGACGTCGTCGCGGAGGAGCCGCTCGCCCAGGACAGCCCGCTCTGGAACCACCCGAGCGTCCTGCTCAGCCCGCACACCGCCGCACTGAACGCGGCCGAGGACCGCCTGATCGCCGAGCTCTTCGCCCGCAACGCCACCCGCTACCTCGACGGCGAAGAGCTGATCAACCGGGTCGACACCGTCGAGTTCTACTGACGCGAGGGCCCGCGCGGCCCCGCGAGACCCCTCCACAGCCGCCGATCCGGCGCGAATGCCCGCTCAGAGGCCGGATCTGCGCTCGCGCGCGCCTCCGACGGCCTACCGTTGCACTATGGCGTCCACCGATACACCCGAACCCGCCCCCCAGGCCGACGGCGCGACCGCGCCCGCCGCCGACAGCACCGCCCCGGCCGCGCCGGCAGACGAGACCGCCCCCTCGCTGGTCTTCTCGGACCTGGGTCTCAGCGACCCCGTCCTCAAGGCCCTCAAGGAGGTCGGCTACGAGACGCCCTCGGCGATCCAGGCCGCGACGATCCCCTCCCTCCTGTCCGGCCGCGACGTCCTCGGCGTCGCGCAGACCGGCACCGGCAAGACCGCGGCGTTCGCGCTGCCGATCCTCTCCCGCCTCGACGTCTCGCAGAAGACCCCGCAGGCGCTCGTCCTCGCGCCGACCCGCGAGCTCGCGCTCCAGGTCTGCGAGGCGTTCGAGCGCTACGCGTCCGGCCTGCGCGGCGTGCACGTGCTCCCCGTCTACGGCGGCCAGGGCTACGGCACCCAGCTCTCCGCGCTCCGCCGCGGCGTCCACGTCGTCGTCGGCACGCCCGGCCGCATCATGGACCACCTCGAGAAGGGCACCCTCGACCTCACGCACCTGAGGTACCTGGTGCTCGACGAGGCCGACGAGATGCTCAAGATGGGCTTCGCCGAGGACGTCGAGACGATCCTCGCCGACACCCCGGTCGAGAAGCAGATCGCGCTGTTCTCGGCGACCATGCCGTCGCAGATCCGCCGCATCTCGCAGAAGTACCTGAAGGACCCGGAGGAGATCACGGTCAAGGCGAAGACCACGACCTCCGCCAACACCACCCAGCGCTACCTGATGGTGTCGTACCCGCAGAAGGTCGATGCGCTGACCCGCATCCTCGAGGTCGAGAACTTCGAGGGCATGATCGTCTTCGTCCGCACCAAGAGCGAGACCGAGACGCTCGCCGAGAAGCTGCGCGCCCGCGGCTACACGGCCGCCGCGATCAGCGGCGACGTCGCGCAGGCTCAGCGCGAGCGCACCGTCGAGCAGCTGAAGTCGGGCAAGCTCGACATCCTCGTCGCGACCGACGTCGCGGCCCGCGGTCTCGACGTCGACCGGATCAGCCACGTCGTCAACTACGACATCCCGATCGACACCGAGTCCTACGTGCACCGCATCGGCCGCACCGGCCGGGCCGGCCGCAGCGGTGCCGCGATCAGCTTCGTGACCCCGCGCGAGCGCCGCCTCCTCTCCGCCATCGAGAAGGCGACCCGCCAGCCGCTGACCGAGATGCGCCTCCCGAGCGTCGAGGACGTCAACGTCACGCGCCTCTCCCGCTTCGACGACGCCATCACCACGGCGCTGGCCGACCGCGAGCGGCTCGACCGGTTCCGCGACATCATCGGCCACTACGTCGAGCACCACGACGTGGTCGAGTCCGACGTCGCCGCCGCGCTGGCGATCGTCGCCCAGGGCGACGAGCCGCTGCTGCTCTCGCCGGACGACCCTCGCTTCCGCCGCGAGGACAGCCGCGGCGACCGCCCCGAGCGCTCCGACCGGTCCTCGTACGACAACGACCGCGAGCGTCCCGAGCGCCGCCAGCGCTCGTCGAACAGCAACCTCGCGTCCTACCGGATCGAGGTGGGCCGCCGTCAGCGCGTCGAGCCCCGCCAGATCGTCGGCGCGCTCGCGAACGAGGGCGGTCTCAACCGCGGTGACTTCGGGCACATCGACATCCGCCCGGACTTCTCGATCGTGGAGCTGCCGGCCGACCTGCCCCAGGACGTGCTGGACCGCCTCGCCGGCACCCGCATCAGCGGCCAGCTGATCGAGCTCAAGCCGGACCGCCGCCCGAGCCGCGCCGGCGCCGACCGCGGCGCCCGCCCCTCGGGCCCGTCCCGCTCCTCGGAGCGTCCGGAGCGCAAGCCCCGCTACTGAGCCCAGCCCCCTCCCCTCCGCGAGATGCCACTTGTGCACGCCTTTCACGGCGTGTCGCGTACACAAGTGGCATCTCGCGGAGGTGGTTAAGGCGTCAGAGGATGTCGGCGTCGGCCAGGGCCTCGGGGCGGAGCAGCTTCCGCGCGCCGAGGATCTCGACGCCGATGAGGTGACCGGCGGCGTCGAAGTCGAGGATGATCTCGCCGAACCCGTGCGGGTCGGCGATGTCGCACACCTGCTCGACCGACTCGCCGGCCTCGGGCTCACGCCCGACGGGCAGGTAGGCGGCGTTCGCTTGCGGGTCGTATCGGATCCTCATGACACCCACCGTGCTGATCTCGCGGAGGGGGAGGGGACGCGCGGGTCAGCGGCGGAGGACTCGGCGGGCCAGGACGTTGCCGAGCAGCTGGACGAGCTGGACGATCACGATGATGACGAGCACGGCCGCCCAGGTGACAACGGGCTCGAACTGGCGGTAGCCGTACTGGATCGCGAAGGTGCCCAGGCCGCCGGCGCCGATGTAGCCGGCGACGGCCGACATGTCGATGATCGCGACGAAGACGAAGGTGTAGCCGAGAATCAGCGGTCCGAGCGCCTCGGGCAGCAGGACCGTGCGGACGATCCGGAAGCGGCTCGCGCCGACCGAGCGGGCGGCCTCGATCACGCCGGGCTGCACGGTCAGCAGATTCTGCTCGACGATGCGGCCGATGCCGAAGGCTGCGGCGAGCGAGAGTGTGAAGACGATCGCGTCGGTGCCGATGCCCGTGCCGACCACCAGGCGCGCGAGCGGCTGGGCCGCGGCGATGAAGATGATGAACGGGATCGGCCGGAAGACGTTGACGATCACGTTCAAGAGACCGAAGACGAAGCGGTTGGCGTAGAGCGCGCCGCCGCGGGTGACGGCGAGTCCGAGCCCGATCAGCAGGCCGCCGATCCCGCCGAAGAGCAGGCTGAGGGCCACGATGTAGAGGGTCTCGCCGGTCGCCTCGGCGAGCTGGGGCAGCAGGGGGATGAGCTCGTTCATCGGGGCACCTCCGTGAGGGCGACGCGGGCGCCGAGGCGGGCCAGCAGGGGGTCGATCACGGCGTCGGACGCGTCGAGGGCGACGGTGAGGTGGCCGAAGGCGCGGCCGCGGACGTCGGTGATGCCGCCGTAGACGAGCTCCAGCGGGACGCCGGCCTGCGCGATCTCGGCGAAGACGTCGCCCTGCGAGGCGGAGCCGTCCGAGAAGGACAGCGTGACGAGGCGGCCGGGGTGGCGCGCGCGCAGCACCGCCGCCTCCTCCCGCGAGGGCACCGTGCGCACGACCGTGGAGACGAAGCGGCGGGTGACCGCCTCCCGCGGGGCCGAGAAGACGTCGAAGACGGGGCCGCGCTCGACGATGCGGCCCGCCTCCATCACGGCGACCTTCGTCGCGAGCTGCTGGACGACGTCCATCTCGTGCGTGATGACGACGATGGTGACGCCGAGCTCCTCGTTGATCCGGCGCAGGAGCGCGAGCACCTCGCCGGTGGTGTCCGGGTCGAGGGCGCTGGTGGCCTCGTCGGCGAGGAGGATGCGCGGCGAGGCGGCGAGGGCGCGGGCGATGCCGACCCGCTGCTTCTGGCCGCCGGAGAGCTGCTCCGGGTGGCTGCGGGCCTTGTCCGAGAGGCCGACGAAGCGGAGCATCTCGTCGACGCGGGCGCGCAGCTCGGCACGCGGCGTGCCGGCGACCTGCAGCGGGTAGGCGACGTTCTGCTCGACGGTCTTGGAGCCGAAGAGGTTGAACTGCTGGAAGATCATGCCGATTCCGAGCCGCAGCCGGCGCAGCTCCCGCTCGGGCAGGCCGACGATCTCGCGGCCGTCGATCTCGATGCTGCCGCCGGTGGCGGGCTCGAGGGCGTTGATCAGGCGCGCGAGCGTGCTCTTGCCGGCGCCGGAGTAGCCGATCACGCCGTAGACGTCGCCGGCCTCGATGTCGAGGCTGAGGCCGTCCACGGCGGTCAGGGCGGACGCGCCGCGCGCGAGCGGCGGGTAGACCTTGCTCACGTCGGCGAGGCGGATGAGCGGCACGGCGCTTCCTTCACTGCTGGGGTCGGGCACTGCTGGGGTCGGGCACTGCCGGGTCGGGCGCTGCCGGGACGGGCGCCGCGAGGTCGTAGCGGGGGAGGGGCGGGTCAGCCCTGGGCGGCGGCGTCGGCCTCGACGGTGGCGAGCGTCGTCTGCAGCTCGGCGGCGGGGGTCGTCGCGAAGACGGCGGTGCCGCCCGACTGCTCGGAGACGCCGTCGAGCACGTCCTGCGAGGTCTGGTAGACGTCGACGAGCTTCAGGTAGGTCTCGTTCTCGGCGTCGTCCGCGCGGGCGGCGAACACGTTGACGTAGGGCACCGCGGTCGGGTCGCTCGGGTCGTCCTGGGCGAGGGCGTCGGTGGCCTCGAGGCCCGCGCCCGCGAGGTAGTCGTTGTTGACGACGGCGGCGGCGACGTCGGGGAGCGAGGTCGGCACGAGCGCCGCGTCGAGCGCGGTGACGGTGACCTTCGAGGCGCCGGTGTCGATGTCGTCGAGGCCGGAGAAGGCGGTGCCGCCGTCCGTCAGCTCGATCAGGCCGGCCGACTGGAGGACGAGGAGCGCGCGGGCCTGGTTGGTCACGTCGTTCGGGACGGCGACGCTCTCGCCCTCGGGGATGTCCTCGACGCTGTCGTACTGGGTCGAGTAGAGGCCGAGCGGGTAGATCGCGGTCGCGCCGATCGGCACGAGGTCGGCGCCGGCGGAGGTGTTGTACTGCGCCAGGTAGACGAGGTGCTGGAACTGGTTGAGGTCGATCTCGCCCTCGGTCAGCGCGGGGTTGAGCTGGTTGTAGTCGGTGAAGTCGACGATCTCGACGTCGATGCCCGCGTCCTCGGCGGCCTGCTCGTAGGTCGCCCAGTAGGGGTCGCCGGCGCCGACCACGCCGATGCGGACGGTGTCGTCGCTCGCGCCGGCGGCGGACGAGCAGCCGGCGAGGAGGAGGGCGGAGGCGGCGATCGCGGTGGTCGCGAGGAGAGTGCGGCGCAGGGACATGCGGTGGATCCTTCCGTGGAGAGGATCCGGGCGGCGTCCACGGGCGGTGCTGGTCACCGCCGGCGCTGCGACCGGCCTCCGGTCGCACGACGCCGCGACTGCGCGGATCCCGGAGACCACCGTACGCAGGGCGCCACCGGGCGCGCGAAACACGCCCGTAACACGGCGACTTCCGCGGGGGAGGGAGAGCGGGGGAGGAGGGTCAGCCGGCGAGGGCTTGGTCGCCCGACTCCGCCGCGAGGGCCTCGTGCTTGGCCAGGCGGGCGGCGATCGCGTCGCGCTCGGCCCGGAGGGAGGCGATGGTCGGCTGGTCCAGGCGCGGGTCGGCGAGGTCTGCGAACGGGCTCGAGGTGCCGGTGCGGGCCGAGACGAGCGCCGAGTAGGCCTTCGTCGCGGCGCGGAGCTCGGACGCGGCACGCGCGACCTTGCTCGGCTTCGACGACTTGTCGCCGACGAGGCCGGCGTGCTTGTCGAGGGCTGCTACCAGGGCGCGATGCGCCGCGTCAATCTTCTTGCTCATCCAGGAAGTATGGCGCAGGATCGCCTCACGAGGCGAAGCCCCCGAAGCGCCCCCGCCGACCCCCTCCGCGAGATGCCACTTGTGCGCGGATTCTGCGGCGTGTCGTGCTCACAAGTGGCATCTCGCGGAGGGCGACCGGGGGACCCGGCGCGCACGTCATGGGATCGGGGTCAGGGTCCAGGCGCCGTCGGTGCGGATCGCGACGACGCCGGGGAGGGTGGCGTCGACGACGCGGGCGAACGCGGTGGTGTCGCCGAAGGTCTGCCGGGTGCCGCCGGTGCCGAGGACGCGGCCGGAGAGCGAGTCCTCGCTGCTCGCCGGGCCGTAGGCGACGTCGAGGCTGTCGACGTCGTCCGAGAACGCGAGCACCGCGGATCCGCTGCCCGACTGCTCGCCGGAGACCTCGGGCAGGTCGTTCCAGCTCTGCAGAGTGAGCGTCCAGTGACCGGCGGTCCGCACGAGGAGCGACTGGTCGACGGGGTCGGTCGCGACGGTCTCGAGGAGCCACGACGACTCGGTTCCGGCCTCGGCCTCGCCCACCGGAGTGCTGCGCCCGGGCGCCGACACGGTGACGGTCCCGGAGCAGGCCGAGCAGTCGAGCGCGACGACCACCGCGAAGTCGCCCTGCCGCTGATAGGAGACGTCGACGGTCCCCGCGGCGGAGACGCTCGCCGAGGTGCCGTCCGCCACGCCACCGGCACCGACCGCCGCCGACCCGGACTCCGCCTCGACGCAGCCGCCGAGCAGCAGCGCGACGACCGCGACGGCCGCCGCAGAACTCCCTCGTCGGCGCATCGCCCCAGCCTGGCACTGCGCGGTGACTTCCGGCGTCAGACCGGGCCGGTGCCGCGCTGCACGGGGGTGGACTCGGAGCGGTTCGCGGCGCTCGTCGAGACGGCGGCGAGGACGCGCTGGACCTCGAGGGCGTCGGCGAAGGTCGGGGTGGCGGGGGTGCCGGCGGCGATCGCCTCGACGAGGTCGACGACCTGGTGGCTGAAGAGGTGCTCGTAGCCGATGCCGTGGCCGGCGGGCCACCAGGCCGACATGTACGGGTGCGAGGGCTCGGTGACCTGGATGGTGCGGAAGCCCTGGGCGTCCTCGGGGTCGCGGGCGTCGTAGTACTCGAGCTCGTTCATCCGCTCGAAGTCGAAGGCGATGCTGCCGGTCTCGCCGTTGATCTCGATGCGGTTGGCGTTCTTGCGGCCGGTGGCGACGCGGGTCGCCTCGAAGACGCCGAGGGCGCCGCCCTCGAAGGAGGCGGTGAAGGCGGCGGCATCGTCGACCGTGACCGGGCCGCGCTCGGCGCCCTCCTCCGCGCGGCCGCCGAGGCCCGACTGCGTCGCGAGCACGGGGCGCTCGGTGGTGAAGGTGCGCAGGACGGCAGAGACCGAGGCGATCGGAGTGCCGGTCAGCCACTGCGCGCTGTCGATGATGTGCGCGCCGATGTCGCCGAGCGCGCCCGAGCCGGCCTTCGCGGCGTCGAGGCGCCAGGTCAGCGGGGCCTCGGAGTCGCTGAGCCAGTCCTGCAGGTACTGGGCGCGGACGTGCCGGATCGCGCCGAGCCGACCTTCGTCGACGAAGCGCTTGGCCAGGGCCAGCGCGGGGGTGCGGCGGTAGCTGAAGCCGCACATCGCGACGCGGCCCGAGGCGGCGGCCGCGGCGACCATCCGCTCGGCCTCCTCGACGGAGTTGGCCAGCGGCTTCTCGCAGAGGACGTGCTTGCCGGCCTCGAGGGCGGCGATCGCGATCTCGGCGTGGGTGTCGCCGGGGGTGCAGATGTCGACGAGGTCGATGTCGTCGCGCGCGATCACCGCGCGCCAGTCGGTCGACGACTCGCTCCAGCCCAGGGTCTCGGCGCGCTCGGCGGTCCGCTGCGGGTCGGTGCCCACCAGGACGGCCAGCTCGGGGTGCAGCGGCAGCGGGAAGAAGCGGGGGGCGGTGCGCCAGGCGTGCGAGTGGGTGCGGCCCATGAAGGCGGTCCCCACCATCGCGACGCGCAGTGCTCGGTCGTTCGACATCGTCGTCCTTTCGTCGGCGGGTCGACCCTCCCATGCCCGCGCTCGGCTCCGCCAGCTCTTTCTGCTGAGCGGGAGGGCGGCGACGGCGGGCTCGGGAGGCCGCAGGTCACGATCCGGTTGCGGCCCGGGCCGGATTCATAGGGTCGGAGAGCGCTCTATGACGAGACTTCATGTCCAGACGCGCCGCACAACGCGCCGTCAGATGTCGCCTAAACCCGCGGATCCCAGGACTGGCGCGGGTGACGGAAGCGTTTCGACGCGCTGGGCGAAGGCCCGGATCTCCTTCGAAACGACTCAGAACTTTTGGTTGACCCGCGACTTAAGTCGCTGTAGCTTCGTCCGCATGGTCAACGCAGACCCCGGCGACACCGCCGCCCAGCCTCTTTCCCGCACCCAGGACACCGCGTCAGAACTGCTTCTGCAGATGCGCGGCATCGTCAAGATCTTCCCCGGAGCACGAGCCCTCGACGGCGTCGACCTCGACGTCCGCCCGGGCGAGGTGCACTGCCTCCTCGGCCAGAACGGGGCCGGCAAGTCGACGCTCATCAAGACGCTCGCCGGGGCCCACCAGCCCACCGAGGGCGAGATCCTCGTGGACGGGAAGGTCGTCACGATCCCCTCGCCGACGGCCGCGCTCGCGCTCGGCATCGCCACGATGTACCAGGAGCTGGACGTCGTCGACGGCCTCTCCGTCGCCGAGAACATCTACCTCGGCCACGAGCTCTCCCGCGGCGGCTTCACCGCCCGCTCCAAGGCCGCGAGGATCACCCGCGAGCTGATGCAGCGCCTCGGCCACCCCGAGATCGCCCCGCACCGCGAGGTCGGCAGCCTCTCCGCCGCCGGCAAGCAGATCGTGCAGATGGCGCGGGCCCTCTCGCACGATGCGCGGGTCATCATCATGGACGAGCCCTCCGCGGTGCTCGACTCCGAGGAGGTGGAGAACCTCTTCCACGTGGTCCGCCAGCTCACCGCCGACGGCGTCGCCATCGTCTACATCTCGCACCGCCTCGAGGAGATCCGCGCCATCGGCGATCGGATCACGGTCATCAAGGACGGCGCGACGGTCGCGAAGAACCTCGCCGTCGCCGACACCCCGACCTCGAAGCTGATCACGCTGATGACCGGCCGCGCGGTGGAGTACGTCTTCCCGGATCGCACCGAGCTCCCGACCGAGGCCGAGACGCTGCTGAAGGTGGAGAACCTGGGGCTGCGCGGCTCGTTCGCCGACGTCTCGCTCGAGATCCGCGCCGGCGAGGTCGTCGGCCTCGCGGGGCTGGTCGGCTCCGGCCGCTCCGAGATCCTGGAGACCATCTACGGGGCCCGCCGCGCCAGCACCGGCACGGTCAGCGTCGCGGGCAAGCGGCTGCGGGCCGGCTCGGTCACCTCCGCGGTCGACGCCGGCATCGGCCTCTGCCCGGAGGAGCGCAAGAGCCAGGGCCTGCTCCTGGACGAGCCGGTCTACCGCAACATCACCCTCTCGACCTTCGACCGCTTCGCCAAGCGCGGCTTCCTCGACGAGCGCTCCGAGCGCGCGGCGGCGGCCGAGCAGGCGGTGGCGCTCGACCTCCGCCCGCACGGCGTCGACCGCGACGCCCGCACGCTCTCCGGCGGCAACCAGCAGAAGGCGCTCCTCGCCCGCTGGCTGGTGCGCGGCTGCCGCGTGCTGCTGCTCGACGAGCCGACCCGCGGGGTCGACGTCGGAGCGCGGGCCGAGATCTACACCCTGATCCGGGACCTCGCGACCGACGGCGCCGCCGTGCTCGTGGTCTCCAGCGAGATCGGCGAGGTCCTCGGGCTCTCGGACCGAGTGCTCGTGATCTCCGACGGCGCCGTGGTCCACGAGGGCCCCGCCGATTCGATCGACGAGCACCGCGTGCTCGATCTCGTCATGGAAGGAAGTGCAGCGTGAGCGGACAGCTCGACACCGCGTCACCGTCGATCGGCGGTCCGCAGGAGGACGCCGGACGTCACGCCTCGGCCGCGACCGGAGGGCCGAGCGGCGGGACCCCGTCGAAGGACGCCCGCTCCGGGCTCGCCGGGATGATGGGCGGCTCGCTCGGCCGCAACATCGGCCTGGTGCTCGCGCTGGTCATCCTCTGCATCGTCGGGTTCGCCACCGCGGGGGAGCGCTTCGCCAGCGTCGACAACGTGCTGACGATCCTCCGCCTGGCCGCCGTGATCGGCGTGCTCAGCATCGGCATGACCTTCGTCATCACCTCGGGCGGCATCGACCTCTCGGTCGGCTCGGTGATGGGGCTCGCGACGGTCTGGGCGAGCACCGTGTCCACGCAGTACTACGCGGCGAACACCTCCTGGCTGGTCATCGTGCTGACCGCGGTGCTCGTGGGCCTGGTCTGCGGGCTGATCAACGGGGCGCTGATCGCCTACGGCCGCGTGGTCGCCTTCATGGCGACGCTGGCGATGCTCGTCGCGGCCCGCGGCTTCGCGGAGCTGATCTCCAACCGGCAGACGCAGATCGTCACCGTCGACCCGTTCCTCGACTTCTTCCGCGCCGACGTGCTCGGCATCCCGGTCCTCGTGCTGATCTTCGCGCTCGTCGCGGTGGCCGGCTGGATCCTGCTCAACCGCACCACCTTCGGCCGCCGCACCGTCGCGGTCGGCGGCAACCCGGAGGCGGCCCGCCTCGCCGGCATCAAGGTCCGCCGGCACACCATGTACGTCTACGGCCTCGCCGGCCTGACCGCGGGCATCGCCGCGGTGATGATGCTCGCCCGCACCACCGCCGGCTCGTCGACCAACGGAACGCTCTACGAGCTCGACGCCATCGCGGCGGTCGTGGTCGGCGGCACGCTGCTCGCCGGCGGCCGCGGCACGATCGTCGGCACCGTGTTCGGCGTCCTGATCTTCACGACCCTCACCAACGTCTTCACGCAGAACAACATGTCCACCTCGGCCCAGGCCGTGGCGAAGGGCGCGATCATCGTCGCCGCCGTCCTGCTGCAGCAGCGCTTCGCCGCCCGCGGCAAGTCCTGACCCGAGGGGCCGCCGGCCCCACCTCTTCCCGGGGCGCTCGCCCCGCTTCCCAGCACCAGCAGCATCCACCTCGACCACTCCGGTCACCCTCCGCAGGCACCGCTGTGCCCTGCGGCCCCTCATGGATCCATCGAAGGAGATCACTTCCATGTCCGTTCGCCACCCCTCCGGCACCCGCCTCGGCCGCACCGCCCGCCTGGGCACCGCCGGCTTCGCCTTCGGCGCCGTCGCGCTGATGCTCACCGGCTGCATCTCCAACGCCCCCGTCGAGACCGGGAACGCCTCCGGCGGCGGCACCACCGCCGCGGTCGCCGCCTCCGACAACGACGCTTCGGGCGACACCGTGGTGATCGGCTTCACCGCTCCCGCCGCCGACCACGGCTGGATGGGCGCCGTCAGCCGCGCGGCCATCGCCGAGGCCGAGAAGTACGACGACGTGGAGCTGCGCACCGCGGAGGGCACCAACGACGTCAACCTGCAGATCAGCCAGGTCGAGACCTTCATCAACGACGGCGTCGACGCGATCGTGCTGCTGCCGATCGACGGCGCGGCGCTGACCGAGGTCGCGACCGAGGCGATGGAGGCGGGCATCACCGTCATCAACGTCGACCGCGAGTTCTCCAGCCCGTTCGCCGCCCGCTCGACGGTGCTCGGCGACAACTACGGCATGGGCGTCAGCGCCGGCACCTACCTCTGCGAGCAGCTCGGCGACAACCCGGACGCGGTCGTGGCCGAGATCGCCGGCATCGACTCGCTGCCGCTGACCCAGGACCGCAGCCAGGGCTTCGCCGACGCGCTCTCGGGCTGCGGGCTCGACGTGGACAACCGCGTCGCCGCCGACTTCACCGTCCAGGGCGGCGAGCAGGCCGCGGCCAACCTCCTCCAGGCGGCGCCGCAGATCGACGCGATCTGGAACCACGACGACGACCAGGGCGTCGGCGTCCTCGCGGCGATCGACACCGCGGGCCGCGACGAGTTCATCCTCGTCGGCGGCGCCGGCTCGGCGAACGTGATGCGCTCGATCGAGGCCGACGACTCCGTGGTCAAGGCCACGGTCGTCTACCCCTCGACCCAGGCCGCGGACGGCATCAAGCTCGCCCGCCTCATCGAGCAGAACAAGTCGATGAGCGACACCACCTCGCTCGGCGTCCCGCGCCAGATCCAGCTCTTCGCGCCGGTCGTCACCAAGGACAACGTCGCCGAGTACCTGCCCTCGGCCTTCGAGTCCTGATCCGCTGATCCGGCCGGACCACTGATCCGACCGGACCACTGATCCGACCGGCCCACTGACCCGCCGGCGCGGGGGAGACCCCGCGCCGGCCCGGACCAGCCGGAACCGCTCCCTCTTATTAAGAGGAGCGACCGGCGCCACGACAGCATCCCGCGAGAGGAGGCGACGACGAAGACATCGGCCCGCGGGCCGACCAGAGGAGACCGGATCCGCACGTCGTGCGGACAGAGACGGATCCGGCCTCTGCGATGAACACCTCGTTGAAGGAATCACATCACGCATGAATGGTAAGCGATCCACGAAGAGAAGCATCAGGTCTCTCTTCGCCCTCGGCATCGCCGGGATGGTGACGGTCTCCGGACTCACCGCCCTCGGCCTGCCCGCCTCGGCCCACGACGGAGTGGACCACGGCTCGGAGCCGGGCGCGGAGTCCGCGCTCGACTGGAGCAACTACGAGAAGGTGCTGCTGACGAAGAACGTCGGCGAACCGATCGACCTCGCCGTCCTCCCGGACAAGTCGGTCCTCCACACGGCACGGAACGGCGAGATCCGCCACACCGATCCGAAGACCGGCACCACGCGCGTCGTGGCCACGATCCCCGTCTACCAGAACTCGGAGGACGGACTCCAGGGCGTCGGCGTCGACCCCGACTTCGCCGAGAACCAGTGGGTCTACCTGGTCTACGCGCCCCAGAGCGGCACGCCGACCGGTGCGGCCCCGAACATGCTCCCCGCGGGTGAGGACGAGAGCTACTGGGACCAGTGGAAGGGCGTCAACCGCCTCTCCCGGTTCAAGTGGACCGGCTCCGGACTCGACCTGGCGAGCGAGCAGAAGATCATCGAGGTCGAGGCGCAGCGCGGGCAGTGCTGCCACGTGGGCGCCGACTTCGACTGGGACGCCGACGGCAACCTGTACCTCTCGACCGGCGACAACACGCCGGCGAGCGCTCCGGGGGCCGCGGGCTTCGCGCCGAACAACGATGCGCCCGGCATGAACCCCGGCTTCGACTCGCGCCGCGGTGCGGGCAACACGAACGACCTGCGCGGCAAGATCCTCCGGATCACGGTCCAGGAGGACGGCTCGTACACGATCCCCGAGGGCAACCTCTTCCCGGAGGGCACCGAGAAGACCCGCCCCGAGATCTTCGTGATGGGCGTGCGCAACCCGTTCAAGATCGACGTCGACGCGGAGACGAACACCCTCTCCTGGGGCGACTACGGTCCCGACGCGACGAAGGCCGCCGCGGCCGACGGCGTGCGCGGCCCGATGGGTCTCGTCGAGTGGAACGCGACCGGTCTCGACCAGCCGCAGAACTCGGGCTGGCCCTACGTGCACGGCCCGAACCTGCCGTACAACGAGTGGAACTTCGAGACGGCGACGCCCCGCGGCTTCTTCGACCCGCAGAACCTGAAGAACAACTCGCGCTGGAACACCGGCCTCGTGGACATCCCGGCGGCCACGCCGGCGACCGTCTACTACGGCGACAACCCGGGCGACCAGCCGTTCGACGAGCTCGTGAACTTCGGGACGAGCACCGGCCAGGGCCCGATGGGCGGACCGGTGTACCACTTCGACGAGGAGAACACCTCGACGTCGAAGTTCCCGGCCTACTGGAACGAGAAGACCTTCTTCGGCGAGTTCTCGCAGGACTACATCGCGGCGTTCACGCTCGATGACGACCGCGCGGTCACGCACATCGAGGACTTCCTCCCCAACACGGCGCTGAGCTCGCGCAACCAGCCGATCCACGACAACCCCATGGACATGGAGTTCGGCCCCGACGGGTCGATGTACGTGCTCGAGTACGGCGACGGCTTCTTCCGCGCCAACCCCGACGCCGGCCTGTACCGGATCGACTACGCCGAGGGCAACAAGGCCCCCCAGGCGCGCTTCACCGCGACGCCGCTGTCCGCCTCCGAGACGCCGCTCGAGGTGACGTTCGACGCCACGGGATCCTCCGACCCCGAGGGCGACGCGCTCACCTACGACTGGGACTTCGACGGCAACGGCACCTTCGACGCCTCGGGCGTCACCGTGAAGAACACCTACACCGAGCTCGGCCAGTTCACGGCCCGCCTGCGCGTCACCGACGCCAAGGGCAAGTTCAGCCTCACCTCCCGGGTCATCTCGGTGGGCAACCAGGCGCCGCAGATCGAGATCACGACGCCCGGCAACGGCTCGTTCTTCGAGTGGGGCGACGCGATCCCCTACCGGGTGACCGGCCGTGACGCGGAGGACGGCGACCAGATCGTCGGCAGCCGCGTGGCGTGGACCTACGGTCTCGGCCACGACGAGCACGCCCACCCCGAGGTCACCGGCACCGGTGCCACGGGAGCGTTCCCGACGTCCGCCGACTCGCCCGAGCACGGCCCCGGCGCGCTGCTCTACGGCACCGTCGTCGTGACCTACACGGACGCCGGCTACAACGGACTGCCCCCGGCCGCGGCCGAGGCGACGCTGCGGCTGAACCCGAAGACGCAGGAGGCGGAGCACGCCGCCCGCGAGGGCGTCCTGCCCTACGCGGACACCACCGCCAGCGGCGGCAACGCGGTCAGCGGACTCGGTGCGGGATCCTTCCTGCGCTGGGACCCGGTGAACCTCGCGAACCTGACCGGCGTCGTGGTCCGCGCCACCGGTGAGGGCACCGTCGACCTCCGCTGGAACGCCGCCGACGCGGCGCCCTTCGGGACGGCGACCATCCCGGCCGGCGCCGGCTGGCAGGACGTCCTCGTGCCGTTCTCCGGCCAGCCCACCGGCACCGGCTCGCTCTACGTGACCTCGCCCTCCGGTCTGTCGCTGGACTCCCTCACCTTCCAGGGTGCCGGTGCTGGCGACACGACGGCGCCGACCGTCAGCGCGACCCTCGACCCCGCAGCGCCCACCGGCGTCGGCGGCGTCTACAACCGCGCGGTGAACCTGAACCTGGCGGCGACCGACAACGGCGCGCTCGCCAGCGTGCAGTACTCGGTCGACAACGGGACGACGTGGACCACGGTCCGCGCCGCGAACGGCGCCTACTCGGTGCCCTTCACCACCAACGGCGTCCGCACCGTGCAGTACCGTGCCACCGACACCGGCGGCAACGTCTCCGCGGTCGGCTCGGTGTCGTTCACGATCGACCTCGCCGCGGCGAACGCGCCGACCGTCGACTCGACCACGACCGTGGCGCTCGGTGCCCCTCGCGTGACCTTCGGCGCTCCCGGATCGGCGACGGTCACCGTCTCCGGCCAGGGCGGCACCCCCGGCGGCGAGGTCGTCCTCTACGAGGGCGACACCGAGATCGGCCGGAGCGCCCTCGAGGGCGGGAAGGCGACCATCGCCCTGCCGCAGACCCTCGGGGCCGGGACGCACACCTTCCGCGCGGCGTACGGAGCGGACGGGACCTTCAAGGCCTCGGCCGGCACCGCCCGCCTGATCGTGTCGAAGGCCGACTCCGTGCTCACCGCGACCGTCTCGCCGAACCCGGTCAAGCCGGGCGCCAGCGCGCAGGTCTCGGTCGAGTCGAAGACGTCCACCGGCGTCGCCGGGACCGGCCAGGTCACGGTGATGGTGAAGAGGAACCTCTCCACCGTCGCGATGCTCACCGGCACCCTCGACGAGAACGGGAAGGTCGTCGTGACCCTGCCGAAGCTCGCCGCGGGCAGCTACAAGCTGACCGTCACCCACACCGCCACGGCGAACACCAACGCCGCGTCCAGCCTGCTGAACCTCACCGTCCAGCAGTAGCCGCGGCGGGACCGGCCGGCTCGCGCACAGAGCCCGGGCCGGCCGGTCCCCCCCCCTGATCCATCTGCATGTTCCGTTTCGAAGGAGAGACAATGCACCACCACCACGGATCCATCACGGCGAAGCCGATGAGCCGACGCGCGCTGATGACGGCGCTCGCCGCCTCCACGGTCGCCGTCGGAGTCGGGGCCGGCGCGCTGGCGCCCGGCGCCCTCGCCGCTCCCGCCCCCTCGTCCGGCGCCAACCGGCTCGTCCCGATCAACCGGATCGGGATCCAGCTCTACAGCGTCCGCGACAAGGTCTCGTCGATCGGCTTCCGGGCCGTCTTCGAGGAGCTGGGCCGCATCGGCTACAGCGAGATCGAGTTCGCCGGCTACACCCAGGGCAACGTCGGCGCGATCACCCCCCAGGAGATCCGCCAGCTGCTCGACGACAACGGCCTGCGGGCCGTCGGCTCGCACGTCGGCACCAACCTGCTCCGCTCGGAGCTGGGGAAGCAGATCGAGATCGCGCAGATCCTCGGCACCCCGCACCTCGGCACCGGCAACGCGCCGACCAACGTCAACACCGTCGCGGGCTACCGTGCGGCCGCGGACGAGTGGAACGCCTGGGGCGCCCAGGTCACGGCCGCGGGCATGAAGCTCTACCAGCACAACCACGCGGGCGAGTTCGCCTTCGGCTCGGACGACCCGAAGACGCGCCTCTACGACGTGTTCTACGACAACACCGACCCCAAGCACGTCTACCTCGAGATGGACGTCTACTGGGCCTACGTGGGCAAGAAGCTCTACCCGGGCTTCGAGCCGCTCGACTACATCAAGCGCAATCCGCGCCGCTACCCGATCCTGCACCTCAAGGACGGCAAGACGAACAACGCGAACACCAACGGCTACGACATCGTCGAGTTCGGCGCGGGCAACCTGCCGTACCAGGCGTTCCTGTCGGAGCTGCGCGACCGAGGCCAGCGCTACGGCGTCTGGGAGCAGGACACGGCGCCCACCCAGGCCACGCCGCCGAACCCGGCGAACTCGCTGGGCAGCGCGGCCCGCAGCTACGACGCGATCGCGGCCCTCCGTGGCTGAGCGCGGGCGCACCGCCCCCTCCCTTCCCCGCACCACCACGCGCACCGGCGCACCGAGGAGAACCCCCATGAAGTGGAAGACGACCACGGCGGTCCTCGCGGCCGCCTCCCTCGCGATGGTCGCCGCGCCGTCCGCCTTCGCGGCGACGACCGACTGCACGACCGAGCTCGGCAACACCACGATCGCGGGCGACCTCACCGTCGGCGCCGGCGAGACCTGCGTGCTGGGCAACGTCGTCGTGCAGGGCTCGATCACCGTCGGCGACGATGCCTGGCTCGACGCCACTTCGGCGACGATCGAGGGCGACGTCATCGGCACGGACGCGTACGGCATCTCGATCGACGGCACCAGCGTCGGCGGCGACGTCGTGTCCTTCTCCGAGGGCTCGCGCGCCGGCTTCCTCTACCTCCGCGACCTCACCGTCGCGGGCATGGTCGAGGCGGGCGGCATCGACGTCGAGCTCAGCGACGTCTCGGTCGACGGCTCGGTCAGCACCGATGCGGCGAACTACGTCGACGTGGCGCGCACCAGCGTCGGCGGCGACGCGACCTTCGCCGGCAGCGACTTCGGCGTGAGCGTCGGCGGCGCGATCGTCGGCGGCTCGCTGACGGTCAGCGGTTCCTCTCGCGGCGTGCTCCTCGGCGCGAACGAGGACGGCTCCGCGGCCGCACTCGGCAACACCGTCGGCGGGAACCTCGTGCTCTCGGGCAACTCCGGCAACGTCCAGCTCGCGGGCTCGACGGTCGGCGGGCGGATCACGCTCGCGGAGAACGCTCCGGCGGTCAACTTCGGCGCAGGCAACACCGCCGCCGGAGTGGACGGGGACTTCACCGGCACGGCCGCCGGCGCTGCGGCGCAGGGCGACCAGGCCGTCGCGGTCATCGTGCCGGACGCGCGCGAGGGCGAGCTGACCTGGAGCCTCGAGGGCACCAGCAACCTGGTGAACCTCGGTGTCGCCGAGGAGCAGGGCGACCACTTCGCCGCGTCGGGCGAGCTCGTGCCGGTCCGCGTGACCGACTCGCGCCTGTCCGGACCGGAGTGGTCGGTGACCGCTCAGATCAGCGACTTCCGTGCCGGCGACCAGACGGTCTCGGGCAAGTACCTCGGCTGGACCCCGAAGGTCCTGGAGAACGAGGGCGGTGCCGTCGCCGGTGCCCCCGTCGTCTCCGGGTTCGTCTCGGGTGAGGGTCTCGCCACCGCCCGCGTCCTCGGCTCCGCCGCGGCCGGGCACCCGACCGGATCCTCGGTCCTCGGCGCCGACCTCGACCTGCAGCTCCCGCTGTCGGTCGGAACCGGCACCTACACGGCGACGCTGACGCTCACCGCGCTCGGCTAGCCCCCCTCGGCCGGCCGCCGGAGCCCCGGCGGCCGGCCCCCTCCTTCCTCCCCTCCGCGAGATGCCACTTGTGCACGCTTTTCACGGCGTGTCGCGTGCACAAGTGGCATCTCGCGGGGGGACCCACCCCCCTCGAAAGGCTGGACGATGATGTTCCGCTCCACACTCCGCTCGCTCGGTGTCCTGCTCGTCTTCGGGGTCGCGGGTGCCGTGCTGCCGGCGCAGGCCCTCGCGGAGCAGGCGAGCTCGGCCGTCACCTGGGGGGTGCGGCCCGCCGACACCGAGCAGGGCAGCGACCGGCCGAACTACGCCTACGCGCTCGAGCCGGGCGGGCAGCTGAGCGACGCGCTGATCGTCTCCAACTACGACGACGAGGAGCAGACCTTCCGCGTCTACGGCTCCGACGGCTTCATCACGGAGGCGGGGCAGCTGGATCTGCTGCCGGCCGCCGAGCCGTCCACCCAGCTGGGCAGCTGGATCTCCTTCGAGGCCCCGGACGTCGTCGTCCCCGCGGGCGAGAGCGTGCAGATCCCGTTCCAGCTCGAGGTGCCGGCCGACGCCGTGCCGGGCGACTACGCCGCCGGGGTCGTCTCCTCGATCCTCGTCCAGGGCGAGACCGGGGTCTCGGTCGACCGCCGCCTCGGCTCGCGGATGTACCTCCGCGTCGGCGGCGACCTCGCCCCGCGCCTCTCGGTCGACGGCCTCGCCGTCTCGTACCAGGGCGAGTGGAACCCCTTCGCCCCCGGCACGACCACCATCGACTACACCGTCACCAACGCGGGCAACACCCGCCTCGCCCCGGGCGCCGAGCTCGCGGTCTCCGGTCTCCTCGGCCTCGGCAGCGTCGCCGCGACCGATCCGGAGCCGCTGCCCGAGCTGCTCCCGGGCAGCTCGACCAGCCGGAGCGTCACCGTCGCCGGGGTCTGGCCGCTCTTCGTCGCGACCGCCCGGATCGCGCTGACCGGCACCGTCGTCACCGCCGACTTCGCGGGGCAGGCCGCCGATCCGGCCGCCGTGCCCGAGGTCGCCGCCGTCTCCTCCGAGGCCTCGACCGCGGCCGTGCCGTGGAGCGCGCTGCTGCTGCTGGCGCTGCTGATCGGGCTGATCGTGCTGGCGGTCGTGCGCCGCCGCCGCCGCGCCGCGGGCGAGCAGCAGCGGATCGACGCCGCCGTCGCCGTCGCGGTGGCCGGCGCCTCGACGACTCGGCGAGATGCCACTTATGACGAGGAATCGCGGCGTGTCGAGCTCACAAGTGGCATCTCGCGGGAGACGACCGACCCGTCCGCGACCGACCCGGCAGCGACCGACCCTTCCGCGACCGGCCGTGCGGGGGTGCGCTCCTGACCTCCGTCGTCGCCGGGGCGCCAGTGCTCGGCGAGGGCTCAGCGCTCGGCGAGGGCTCAGCGCTCGGCGAGGCTCTGCTCGCGGAGCTGCTCGAGGAACGCGTCGACGTTGCTCGGGCCGAGGAGGTGCTGCCGGAGCATCAGCGCCGCGCCGCGGACGCCGCCGCTGCCGCCGAGCTCGGCGGTCACCACGTGCAGGCGCTGGGTCGCCAGTGGCAGGGAGCGCCGGTCGACGACCTCGCGCACCCCGGCCAGGATCTCCGGGGCGGCGAGCGCGACGCTCCCGCCGAGCACGATCACCGACGGGTTCAGCAGGCTCACGCAGGTGGCGAGGACCTCGCCGATCTGCAGGCCCGCGAGGCGCGCCGCCTCGATCGCCTCCGGGTCGCGGTCGCGCAGGAGCGCCAGCAGATCGCGGACCGAGTGCACGTCGCGGCCCGCCTCGGCCAGTGCGCGCACCAGGGCCCCGCCGCTCGCGAGCGCCTCGAGGTCGCCGTCGCGGCCGTCCGCCGCCTCCGGAGCGGTGCGCGGCACCTGGACGTGACCGAGATCGCCGGCCGCGCCGAGCGCGCCGCGCTGCAGGACGCCGCCGGAGACGATGCCCGAGCCGATGCCGGTGCTGATCTTCACGAAGATCAGGTCCTGCGCGTGCGGGAAGCGCGAGGCGCGCTCGCCGAGGGCGAGCAGGTTCACGTCGTTGTCGACGAGCACGGTGGTGTCGACGCGGCGGCGGATGTAGCCCGGGATGTCGAAGCCGTCCCAGCCGGGCATGATCGGCGGGCGCACCGGGCGGCCGCTCGCGTGCTCGACCGGGCCGGGCACGCCGAGGCCGAAGCCGGCCAGCGCCTCGGGCGCCAGGTGCGCATCGGCGAGGATCTCGTCGCAGACGTCGAGCGCGTGGTCGAGCACCCGGATCGGGCCCTGCGCGATGTCGAGCTCCTCGCGCCGCTCGACCACGATGCGGCCGTCGAAGTCGGTCAGCGCGATCGTCGAGTGCGTCGCGCCGAGGTCGATGGTCAGGAACGCGCGGACCGACGGATCGAACACCAGCCGGGCCGACGGGCGGCCGCCGGTCGACGGCGCCCGGTCGAGGTGCGTGATCAGGCCGAGCTCGAAGAACAGGTCGAGCCGCGTCATCACCGCCGTCCGGGCGAGTCCCGTCTCCTCGACCAGCTCCGCGCGGGTGCGCGGACGGCCGTCGGCGAAGAGCCGCAGCAGGTCGCCGGTCTGCGAGCCGGCCCGCCCGCTCACGCTGAGCGCCCGCCCGCTCGGATGTCGCAGGCGACTGCTCGGGAGGACGGGTGGCGGCTCGGCACACCTGAGGAAAGCAGTCGCCGCGAGGTGACGCAATCTCGACGCGCAGGGAGACCCCGAATGACGTCCCCCCGAACGGCCTCCCCCCCGAACGACATGCCCCGAACGACCTCCCCACGAATGAAGTCCACAGACAGGAGAGAACGATGACCTCGTCCGACACCACCACCGGTACCATCCGCACCACCAGCGCCGACCGCGCCCCGCAGCAGGAGCGCATCGGCCTCTGGCTGATCGGAGCCCGGGGCAGCGTCGCCACCACGGCCGCCGTCGGCCTGCACGCCATCGCCTCGGGCGCGGCGCCCAGCAACGGCTGCGCCACCGCGACGCCCGCCTTCGAGGATGTGCCCCTCGCCGGCTTCGACGCGATCGTGATCGGCGGGCACGACGTCTCGTCGACCCCGCTGCTCGAGAAGGCGATGGGCCTGGCGGCCGGCGGGATGTTCCCGACCTCGGTCGTCGCCGAGGTCGCCGACCGGCTCGACGCGACCGACGGCGAGATCCGGCGCTCCTTCGGCGTGGAGGGCGGCTCGCAGCAGGACGAGATCGACCGTCAGGCGGCCGACATCGTCGAGTTCCGCGAGCGGCACGCGCTCGCCCGGGTCGTCGTGATCGACGTCGCCTCCACCGAGGTGCTGCCGCAGGACCGCCCCGAGTTCCACGACCTCGCCGCCCTGCGCGCCGCGCTCGCCCGGCCGGGCGAGACCGTGCTGCCGCCGAGCTCGATCAGCGCGCTCGCCGCGGTGACCGCCGGCTCGCCCTACGTCTGCTTCACCCCCTCCGCGGCGCTGGCGCTGCCCGCGCTCGAGGAGTGGGCCGCGGAGGCGGGGATCCCGATCGCGGGACAGGACGGCAAGACCGGCGAGACCCTGCTCCGCAGCGTGCTCGCGCCGATGTTCACGGCGCGCGGGATGCGCGTGCTGTCCTGGGCGGGCGCGAACCTGCTCGGCGGCGGCGACGGCCAGACCCTCGCCGACCCGGAGGCGGTGCGCTCGAAGCTGGTCTCGAAGAACCGCGGGCTGCGGAGCCTGCTCGGCGACGAGGTCGTCACTCCGCTGCACATCGACAACGTGCCGGACCTCGGCGACGTGAAGACGGCCTGGGACCACGTGCACGCGGAGGGGTTCCTCGGCTCGCGGATCACGGTGCAGACCATCTGGTCGGCCTACGACTCCGCGCTCGCCGCACCGCTGATCCTGGACCTGGCGCGCCTGATGTCGCTCGCCGACGCGGCCGGGATCGCGGGCCCGGTCGCCGAGCTGGGCTTCTTCTTCAAGGACCCGTGGGGGAGCGACGTGCACGGCTTCGCGGAGCAGACCGCCGAGCTGGTCGCCTGGTCGGCGCGCACCGGGGCGGCCGTCGTCCAGCGCTCGCTCGTGGCGGGCGGCGCGATCCGCCATGGCTGAGCTGCGCGACTGGCTCGAGCTCGTGCGCGCCAAGGCGGCGCTCTCGGTGCTCGGCGACACGGTGGCCGGAGCGGCGTGGGCCGGACGGGCGCCCGGGGTGCGCACGGTCGCGCTGCCGCTGGCGTCCGCGCTCCTCTACTCCGCGGGCATGGCGCTGAACGACTGCGCCGACGCGGAGCTCGACGCGGTGGAGCGGCCGGAGCGGCCGATCCCCTCGGGCCGGATCCGGCGCGGCGCCGCGCTCGGGCTGGCGGCCGGGCTGACCGGGGCGGGGATCGCGGTCGCGGCGCTCGTCGACGGGCGCCGCTCGCTCCTGCTGAGCGTGCCGCTCGCGGCGAGCGTCTGGTCGTACGACCTGCTGGCCAAGCCGACTCCGCTCGGGCCGGTCGTGATGGCGGCCTGCCGCGGGCTCGACGTGCTGCTCGGCGCCGGAGCGGGCGGCGTGCGCGCGGCGGCTCCCGCCTCCGCCGCCGTCGCGGCGCACACCCTCGGCGTCACCGTGCTCTCGCGCGGCGAGGTGCACGGTACCCGCCCGGCGGTCGCGGGAGCGGCGGCGACCGGCACGGCCGCGCTCGCGCTCGCGCTGGGGATCGGGGCGGTCCGGGCGAAAGGCGGCCCGGCGATCGGAGCGGTCGTCGCCGTCGCGATCGCGCGCTGGATCGCGCTCGTGCTGGTCCCGCAGCTGCGGGCCGCGCGGACGCCCGACGCGGCCTCGGCCCGGACGGCCACCCGCTCGGGCATCGCGGGGATGGTCCCGCTGCAGGCGGCGCTCGCCGGGCTGCGGCGGCCGGAGCTCGGCGCGGCCCTGCTGGGACTCGACGCGCTCGGCGCCGTCGTGCTGCGGCGCCCGAGGGTCTCGGCGGACATCACATGAGCGACCTGCACGCGACTGACGGCCCCGTCCTGGGCTACGGCACCAACGGCTTCGCGGACCACACCCTCGACGACGCCCTGACCGTGCTGCACGCCGCCGGCTACCGGGCGGTGGCGCTGACCCTCGGGACCCCGCACCTCGACCCGTTCGCCGACGACGTCCGCGAGCGCACCCTCGCCCTGCGCGCACGGCTCGACGAGCTGGGCTTCCGCGTGGTGATCGAGACCGGGGCGCGCTACCTCCTCGACCCGTTCGCCAAGCACCGGCCGACCCTGGTCGACGAGGAGGCCGGACCGCGCCTGGCCTTCCTGCACCGCGCGATCGAGATCGCCGCTCTGCTCGGCGCCGACGCCGTCTCGCTCTGGTCGGGCGTGCTGCCCGAGGGGATGGAGCGCGCCCGCGGCTGGCGGCTCCTGGTCGAGCGGATGCGCGGCGTCGTTGCCGAGGCGGAGCGCTACGGCGTCCGGCTGGGCTTCGAGCCGGAGCCCGGCATGCTCGTCGAGACGGTCGCGGACGCGCTGCTGCTGCGGCGCGAGCTCGGCGACCCGGAGGCGTTCGGTCTCACCGTGGACCTCGGCCACTGCGTGGTCGTCGAGCCGGACGGCGTCGTCGGCGCCCTCCGCAGCGCGGCCGGCCTGCTGGTGAACGTGCAGGTCGACGACATGCTGCCCGAGCGGCACGAGCACCTCGAGCTCGGCACCGGCGTGCTCGATCTCGCGGCCGCCTTCGCGACGCTCGAGGAGATCGGCTACCGCGGGATCGCCGCGGTCGAGCTGCCGCGGCACTCGCACGACGCGCCGCGCCTGGCCGTCGCGAGTCTCGCGGCGATGCGGGCGGCGATCCGGACCCGGGGGACCGGGGCGGAGTCGCCGCAGCACCCCTGGACCGCCGGCGCCTGCGCCGTCCTGCGCGAGCAGCCGCGGCGGATCGAGCGCTTCTTCCCGGCCGCCGGTCGGGAGGCCGGCCGCGCGCCGCTCCGCCCGGACACGGATCCGCAGGGCCTCGTGCACGGCACCGAGGACGACGCGGCGCGCTCGGCGCTGATCGCGGCCGCCGCCTCCGCCCTCGACGACGAGGACCTGGCCGCGCTGCTCCTCCGCCTCTACCGCGGCGGCGACGACGCCGAGCGCCGCGGCGTGCTGGTCGGGCTGCACGCGCTCACCGCCGCCGGCCGCGCGGGGGAGCCGGTTGCCGCGGCCGGCCGCGAGCTGGTCGCGGACGCCCTGCGCGCCAACGACACCCGGCTGGTCGCCGCGGCGATGGGCCGCTTCGCCGAGGAGCACCTCGACGCCCACGCCTGGCGGCACGGCGTGCTCAAACTCGTCTTCTGCGGCGTCCCGCTCGCGGCCGTCTCCGGTCTCGAGCGGCGGAGCGACCCGGAGCTCGCCGCGATGGCCGGCCGCTTCGCCGACGAGCGCCGCGCCGCCGGCCGCACGGTGCCGGACGACCTGGCGGTGCTCCTGCCGAGCTGAGACTCCGCCGCTCCGACGACACGACGCCGGTTCTGGCCAGAACCCCACGACCCCTCACGAGAAAGGCGCGACAATGCGCATCTTCGACCCGCACATCCACATGACCTCCCGCACCACCGACGACTACCAGGCGATGCACGACGCGGGAGTCCGCGCCGTCGTCGAGCCGTCGTTCTGGCTCGGCCAGCCGCGCACCAGCGTCGGCTCCTTCACCGACTACTTCGACGCCCTGATCGGCTGGGAGCGCTTCCGCGCCGCGCAGTACGGCATCCGCCACCACTGCACCATCGGGCTGAACCCCAAGGAGGCGAACGATCCGCGCTGCCGCGAGGTGCTGCCCGAGCTCGACCGCTACCTCGCCAAGGACGGCGTCGTCGCGGTCGGCGAGACCGGCTACGACTCGCTGACCGCGGAGGAGGACGCGGTGTTCCGCCACCAGCTCGAGCTGGCGAAGGACCACGGCCTGCCCGTGCTCGTGCACACCCCGCACCGCGACAAGGCGGCGGGCACGCAGCAGACGCTCGACGTCGTCGCCGAGTCCGGGATCGACGCCGGGCTCGTCGTCGTCGACCACCTCAACGAGACGACCGTCGACCTCGTCCTCGGCTCCGGCTGCTGGCTGGGCTTCTCGATCTACCCGGACACCAAGATGGACGAGACCCGGCTGGTGACCCTCGTCGAGCGGATCGGCCTGGACCGCGTGCTGGTCAACTCCGCCGCCGACTGGGGCCGCTCCGATCCGCTGACCACCGCGAAGACCGGGCACCTGCTGCTCGTCGCCGGCTTCAGCGCCGCCGAGGTCGACCGGCTGCTCTGGCAGAACCCGATCGACTTCTACGGGCAGAGCGGGCGGCTGAACCTCGACCCGATCCCGGGCTTCGACGCGGTCGACGCCATGGGGCGCAGCTTCGAGGGCAACTCGATCCTCCGGGGCGCGCCGCGCGTGGCGGAGGTCGTCTGATGCATCTCTCCTACTGCACCAACGTCCACCCGGCCGAGGACCTCGAGGGCGTCGTGCGCCAACTCGACGTCTACGCCGGTCCCGCCCGCGCCGCCGCGGGGCTCGACACCGTCGGCGTGGGGCTGTGGATCCCGCGCGACCTCGCCGCCCGGCTGGTCGCGAGCCGCGAGGACCGCGCCGTGCTGCGCGCCGCGCTCGAGCGCAACGGCCTCGAGGTGCGGACGCTCAACGCGTTCCCCTACGCCGCCTTCCACGCCGAGGTGGTGAAGCTCGACGTCTACCGGCCCGACTGGACCACCCCCGAGCGCCTCGCCTACACGATCGACTGCGCGCGGATCCTCGCGGATCTGCTGCCCGCGGGCGCCGACGGCAGCATCTCGACGCTGCCGCTCGGCTGGCGCGAGGGCTGGGGTGCCGAGCAGGACGCGGCGGCCGTCCGGCAGCTCGCGCTGCTGGTCGACGAGCTGCGCGAGCTGCGGCGCTCGACCGGGCACGCGATCCGCCTGGCGATCGAGCCCGAGCCGGGCTGCATCCTGGACACGGTCGAGGACGTCGTCGCCTGGCTGCACCCGCGGATCGGCCTGGTCGACCCGGCCTACGTCGGCGTCTGCCTCGACACCTGCCACCTCGCGGTGTCGTTCGCCGACCCCGCGGCGGCGGTCCGGCGGATCCGGGACGCGGGGCTCCGGGTCGTGAAGGTGCAGGCCTCGGCCGCGCTGCACGTCGCGGACCCGGCGGACCCGGCCGCGCGCGCCGCCGTCGGGGCGTTCGTGGAGAAGCGCTACCTGCACCAGACCCGCGAGAACGGCGCGGGCGGGGTGCTCCGCGTCGACGACCTGCCGGAGGCGCTCGACACGCTGCCCGGCGCCGGACCCTGGCGCGTGCACTTCCACGTGCCACTGCACCACCGGCCGGCCGCGCCGCTGTCGGCGACCACCGCGGTGCTCGCCGAGGCGGTCTCCGCGGTCGACGCCGCCTGGCCGTACGACGAGATCCACCTCGACGTCGAGACCTACACCTGGGCGGTGCTCGCGGACGCGCCGAGCGACCTCTCGGTCGGCATCGGGGCCGAACTGGCCTGGGCGGCGGAGCACCTGCTGACGCCCGCCGCGCGTGCCGCGGTGCTGGAGGCGGGTGCCGCAGTGCCGCCGGTCGCCGCAGTCCCGGTCGCCGCCCTCGTCGCCGAGGAGGTCGCGCTGTGACGCCGGTGCTGCTGCTCGACGTGGTCGGCCTCACCGCGACGGCGCTCGCCGACATGCCGCGGCTGTCCCGGCTCGCCCGCGCCGGCGGGCAGCTGCCGCTGGACACGATCCTGCCGGCCGTCACCTGCAGCGTGCAGTCCTCCATGCTCACCGGCACGATGCCCGCGCAGCACGGGATCGTCGGCAACGGCTGGTACTTCCGCGACCTCGGCGAGGTGCACCTCTGGCGCCAGCACAACCGCCTGGTGACGGGGGAGAAGGTCTGGGAGACGGCCCGCCGGCTGTCCGACGGCGAGCCCTACCGCGCCGCGAACATTGGCTGGTGGTACGCGATGGGAGCGACGACCGACGTCACGGTCACGCCGCGGCCGATCTACCACGCCGACGGCCGCAAGTCGCCGGACGCCTACGTCCGCCCGCCGGCGCTGCACGACGAGCTGGTCGGGAAGCTGGGCGCCTTCCCGCTGTTCCAGTACTGGGGGCCGACCGCGTCGCTGCGCTCCACGCAGTGGATGGTGGACGCGACCCGGCACGTGCTCGCCGGCGACGGGTCCGGCCCGCCGCAGCTGACCACGGCGTACCTGCCGCACCTCGACTACGACCTGCAGCGCTTCGGGCCGGACTCGCCCGAGGCGCGGCGGGCGGCGTCCGAGCTGGACGTGGTGCTCGCGCCGCTGCTCGACGACGCGGAGGCGCTCGGTGCGTCGGTCGTCGTGGTCGCGGAGTACGGGATCGCGGCGGCGGACACCCCCGTGGACGTCAACCGGGCGCTGCGGCGCGCGGGCCTGCTCGAGGTGTACGTGCAGGACGGCCGCGAGCAGCTGGACCCGTGGACCTCGCGGGCCTTCGCGGTGGCGGACCACCAGATCGCGCACGTCTACGTGCCGGATGCGGCGGACCTGCCGCGGGTGCGCTCGCTGCTCGAGGCGCTGGACGGGGTGGACGAGGTGCTCGACCGCGAGGGGCAGGCGCGGTACGGCCTCGACCACGAGCGCTCCGGCGAGCTCGTCGTGGTGGCGCGGCCGGGCGCGTGGTTCACCTACTACTACTGGCTCGACGACGACCGCGCGCCGGACTTCGCGCGCGGCGTCGACATCCACCGCAAGCCCGGCTACGACCCGGCGGAGCTGTTCTTCGACCCCGCCGACAAGCTCGTGAAGGCGAAGGCGGCCGGCAACCTCGCGAAGAAGGCCCTGGGCCTGCGCTACGCGATGAACCTCGTGCCGCTGGACGCGTCGCTGGTGCGCGGCACGCACGGCCGCCTGCCGGTGTCGGCGGCGGACACCCCGCTGGTGCTCACGTCGGACGCGGACCTGCTGCCGACCGGCGCCGTGTCGCTGCCGGTGACCTCGGTCCGTGACCTGGTGCTGGCGGCGCACGGCCCGGCGCTGGCGCGCGCGGCGGCGGCAGCTCGCGCCTGACGCGGGGCCGGGCCCGGGGCGGCTCCGAATGGACGCGAAACGGGCACTGGAGCCGCGACGCCGGTCGAGGAAGCGGATCGCGTTGCGGACCTGATCGCCTTCATTCGCCCGCAGCGGCGCGACGTCCCACCACGACTCCCGCCCCCGGTGCGCCATGAGTGCTCGGTGCATCGCATTGCGCACACCGACGTCGAGGGCGGAGCTCGCTCCGAGGATCGCAGCGCTCGCCTCGATGTTCCAGCTGTAGAGCCGGAGCGCGGCGGCCCGGTCGCCGGTGGAGGCGAGGTACGGGCCCAGGCGATCGCTCCCGATGACTGCGGGGAGGTTCGGCAGAGTCGCCGGGTCGACGGGCGTCAACCGGCGTCCGGGGCCGGAGTGGATCTCGGGATCCTGATACCGTTCTCCACGTATGCCCCGGACGGGACGCGAGAGCGTCGGCGCGCCGGGGCGATCACCGTTAACGGGGTGCGGGCGCTGCGCGTGCGATGACCGAGGGGCATCCGCCGATCCTCGAGGGCTGAGTTCGTCTCCTCAAGAAGATGGCGCTTCCGGGGTCGTTCGGCGGGTGGCGGTCAGTCGGCGCCGTCGAGGTCCGCGAGGTCGAGGACGAAGCGGTAGCGGACGTCGTTCGCGGCGAGACGCTCCAGTGCGGTGCCCACCTGCGCGGAGGGCAGCACCTCGACGTCGGCGGTGATGCCGTGCTCGCCGCAGAAGGCGAGCAGCTCGCGGGTGCTGCGGGTGCCGCCGCTGCCGCCGGAGGTGAGGCTCTTGCGGCCGATCAGCAGGTCGGTGACGTCGACGGTGACCGGCGCGAGCATGCCGAGCACGCTCAGTACGCCGTCGAGCGCGAGGACGTGCAGGTACGGCGCGAGGTCGTGCGCGGCCGAGACGGTGTCGAGGACGAGGTCGAGGCGTCCGCGCTGCGCGGCCATCGCCTCCTCGTCGCGGGAGACGACGACCCGCGTGGCGCCGAGCGCGAGGGCGTCGTTGGTCTTCGCCTCGGAGGTCGTGAAGACGGTCACCTCGGCGCCGAGGGCGCGGGCCAGCTTCACCGCGAGGTGGCCGAGACCGCCCAGGCCGACGACGCCGACGCGCGAGCCGCGGCCGACGGAGTGCGCGCGCAGCGGCTCCCAGACGGTGACCCCCGCGCAGAGGAGGGGAGCGACGGCCGCCGGGTCGAGGCCGGCCGGCAGGGGGTAGGCGAAGCGGTCGCGGACGACGCACTCGCGCGAGAACGCGCCGAGTGTGGTGCTGCCGTCGTGCCGGTCGGTGCCGCCGTAGGTGAGGGTCGGCAACTCGCGGCAGAAGTTCTCCTGCTCGGCCGTGCACATGTCGCACGCGCCGCAGGAGTCGACGATGTTGCCGACCGCGACGGGGTCGCCGGGGGAGAACGCCGTGACGGCGGCGCCGACGGCGAGCACCGTGCCGACGAACTCGTGACCCGGAACGAGCGGGCCGGCGTCGGCGGCGGAGTCGGCGGCGTGCGCGGCGTGGGTTCGGAGGGCGTGCAGATCGCTGTGGCAGACGCCGCAGAAGTCCACGCGGACGGCGAGGTCGTCGGGGCGGAGGGCGCGCCGCTCGACGGCGGCCGGCGCGAGGCCGCCCTCGGCGGTGGCCGCGTAGGCGGGGGTGCTGGTCATGGCGCGCTCGTTTCTACTAACTGGTTTGTTTTATCGACGCTAGCACTCGCGGGCGGCGGAGAACAGACCGGTCGGTAGTCTCGAGGGATGGGAGCGACACCGGCCACCGGCAAGGGCGAGGCGACGCGTGCGCGGATCATGGCGGCGGCCACCGCCGAGTTCGCCCGCTACGGCATCGCCGGCGCGCGGGTGGACCGGATCGCGGCCGAGGCCCGCAGCAACAAGGCGCAGCTGTACTCCTACTTCACCAGCAAGGAGCTGCTCTTCGATGCGGTCTTCGAGGCGTCGCTCGACCGGATCGTCGACGTCGTGCCGATCGACCCGTCCGACCTCGGCGACTGGGCGGTGCGGCTCTACGACGAGTACCTGCGCCGCCCCGACCTCATCCGCCTCGCGACCTGGGCGCGCCTCGAGCGCCGCCCGGCCGGACACCTCGTCGCCGACGACGAGGCGCGCGTGCGCGAGGAGGGCAAGCTCGAGGCGATCCGCGCCGCTCAGGCCGACGGCACGGTGGGCGTCGCGGCTGACCCGTTCGACGTGATGGCGCTCGTCATCGCGATGTCGATGGCGTGGTCGCCGGTGAGCAACGTCTACGCCGCTACGGCGGAGGAGGCCGCGTCGGAGCACGAGCGCCGGCGCACGCTGCTCCGCGCGGCGGTCGGGCGCGCGTTCCCGGCGGCCTGAGCGACGCGTGCGGTGTCAGGCCGCGGCGACGCGCGCGGTGCCGGTGCGACGGGCGGCGGTGAGGCGGAGCAGGAGCGTCGCCACGAGCACGACGGCCGCGGCGATCAGCGCGGCGGTGCCGGCGGGGATCGACACGAGCTCGCCGGAGAAGCGGCCGACCGCGACCCAGGCCAGGCCCCAGCAGAGCGACAGCATCGGAGCGATCCGGCCGCGACCGGTGGCGGCGATCAGCAGTCCGACCGCCGCGGCGACGAGCAGGACGACGATCGCCCAGGGTGCGGCGCCGGGTCCGTCGGCGCTGCCGATGCCCGCGCCGACGAGGCCGGCCGTCACGTTGGCGACCGTTGCGACGCAGACCCAGCCGAGGTAGAGGCCGAAGGTGCCGTCGGTGAGGACAGCGTCGACGACGCCGCCGGTGCGGGTGCTGCGCAGGAGCACGAAGATCCGCGCGAGCACAGCGAGGAGCAGCGCGATCACCAGGACGCTGAGCGCGAGCAGTCCGGCCTGCACGACCAGGATCCACGCGGCGTTCAGCAGCAGGCTGGCGGCGGCCCAGTAGCCGAGCCGGCGGTGGCGGGTGCGGGTGGTCTGCGACGGCAGGAACTGCCAGATCGCGTAGCCGAGGAGGCCGGCGTAGATGACGCTCCAGATCGCGAAGGCGGGTCCGTCGGGCGCGACCGGCGTCGAGGAGGCGGACAGCGCGCCGCCGGCGGCGTCCTGGATCTGCGTGCCGCCTGCTGCTCCCGAGCCGATGAACGAGCCGACCACCGCGAGCACGGCGCTGACGGCGACGGCCGACTGCCGGAGGCGGTCCGCGCGGGTGGGGGATGTCGTGGCGGTCATGTCGCTCCTCGATTAGTCAGCTGGCTGAGTAATGAGCGTAGCGTGCCGGACGGCGCCGGCGCACGCGGTTTCCGGGCGCCGGCCGAGCCGCTCGGTGAGTGGGCGCATCGAGGTCCACTGTCTGGAGGGGTCGGGTCTCGATACGCGCTGCGCGCTACTCGACCAGCATGAGGGGCGCATACCGACGCGCGCTGCAGGCGCTGCGGGCGCTGCAGGCTGATGCGCCATGTAGGCGCTGCATGCTGATCGAGTAGCCCGCCTCGCGGGCGTATCGAGATCCACCCACCGTCAGAACGGCGCGGGCACGGTGTCGAACCGAGGCCGCGGCGGCGGGTCCGGCGGCCGCCCGGGCAGTGGGGGCGGCCGATTGCTGATCCGTCGGCCGGTCGGGCTCGTCCAGACGATCGTCCCGTCGCCGCTCCCGATGTACGTCCACTGGTCGCCGTGCCGCAGATGGTGATGCGAGGTGCAGAGCGAGACGAGGTTCTCGAGGGAGGTCTCCCCGCCGTTGCGCCACTCGAGGGTGTGGTCGGCCTCGCTGGTGCTGGCGGGCCGGGTGCAGCCGGCGAAGCGGCAGGTCTGGTCCCGCAGCTGCAGGTGCAGGCGCATCTGCGGCGGCGGGACACGGTGGGTGCGGCCCACGGAGACGACGGCGCCGGTGTCCGGATCGGTCAGGACCCGGGTGAACGAAGGAGCCGTGCGGATCAGCTCGCGGGCGATCTCGGCGGGGATCGGGCCGTAGCCGTCGAGATCCGCGGGCGCGTCGTCCAGGCCCACGGCGGTGGAGGCGGCGAGGGTCAGCCGGATCTCGGCGCGGATGCCGGGGACGAAGGTCGGGTCGGGTCGGTGCTCGGCGTTCGGCGTCGTGCCGGTGATGTCGCCGTCGCAGAGGAGATCGACCGCCGCGTCCGCGCTCAACTGCTGGAGGGTGAGGGGGTCGCCGTCGTCGCGGAGGGTGCGGGCGATGCGGCGCAGCCGGTCGTAGGCACCGGAGACGACCGGTGCAGGAGCGTGGACGCAGAGCGTCGCCATCCCGTCGACATCTGGTGTGACCCAGACGGCGCGGTCCTGGCGGGCGCGGGCGTAACGCTCGGCGAGGGGCTGCTCGTGCAGCTCTTCCCGCCAGCGGCTCAGGGCGCGGCGCAGCTGCGTGGTCGTTGTCGTGAGCGCGGCGTCGGCCGCGCGCTCGTCGAGTGCCGCGCGGGAGGCCTCCGGGAGGGTGCTCGCGGTTCTGCAGATCGCCTCGCCGGCCTCCCAGAGGATCCGCGCGTCGCGGAGCAGGGCGCGGGTAAGGGGGAGGTGCTCCATCAGCATCTGCGCGGTCTCGAGCCGGCGGGAGACCTCCCGCTCGGACACGCCGAGCGTCACCGCGAGCTCGGCGCGGATCGAGCGCTCGACGAGATCTCGCGTCTCGCTGCGCGTCGCGCCGCGGGCGAACGCCTTTGGGACGGTGAGCGCGATGCGGTGGCCGCGGTGCATCCGTTCCGCGGCTCTGAGGCGCGTCGGCGAGGCGGCGCGCTCGGCGGCCGCGGAGTCGGTGAAGCAGTCGCGCACCTCCGCGAGTGCTGCCGCGTTCTCATCTTCTGACATACGCGTATTGAAGCAGGGGGCACCGACAGCCGGGTCGGAACCAGGGGCTGATCGGGGACAACGCCGTCGGATCGACGAGTGTGGAGGAGGCTTGCTCCCGGATCTCTCGGCGATGGTGGGTCTCGATACGCCGCCGGAGGCGGCTACTCGACCAGCATGCATGGGCCGCCGGAGGCGGCTACTCGGCCGGCATGGAGGGGCCACTGCTCGACCGGCGTGAACGCGCCCTGTCGAGCGCTCGGCCGGCACCACGCGCCGAGCCTCTAGCGTTGGCGTGTGCCCCTCCGTCCGCCGTGCCCCCGCCCGTGAGCGCGCTCGTCGCGCGGCTCGAGCGGCGGCAGGTCGCCGTGTACCTCGGCGCGATCGCCGCCGGCGCCGTGCTCGGGCTGCTGCTGCCCGCCGCGCGGCACCTGGAGGGCGCGATCGAGCCGGTGCTCGGGCTGCTGCTGTTCGCGACGTTCCTCGGCGTCCCGTTCGCGGCGCTCGGCCGCGCGCTGCGCGATGTCCGCTTCCTCGCCGCGGTCGGCGTCCTGAACTTCGTCGTCGTCCCGGTCGTCGCGTACGGGCTGTCCCGCTTCGTCGCCGAGAGCCCGGCGCTGCTCTTCGGGGTGCTGCTCGTGCTGCTGACGCCCTGCATCGACTACGTGATCGTCTTCGCCGGCCTCGCAGGCGGCGCGTCCGACCGGCTGCTCGCGGCGGCACCGCTGCTGATGCTCGCGCAGCTCCTGCTCCTCCCTCTCTACCTCCTCCTGTTCCTCGGGCCGGAGGGCGTCGCCGTGGTCGAGGTGGCCCCGTTCGCGCGGGCGCTCCTGCTGCTGATCGTGCTGCCGCTCACCGCCGCCGCGCTCGTGCAGGCGCTCGGCCGCCGGCATCGCGCGGGGCGGATCGTCGAATCGACGATGCTCGGCCTGATGGTGCCGCTGATGGCGGCGACCCTCCTCGTCGTCGTCGCCTCGCAGATCGGCGCCGTCGGTGCCGCCGCGGGCAGACTGCTCGTCCTCGTCCCCCTCTACGCCGCGTTCCTCGCGGTGATGGTCGCGGCCGGACTCGGCGTCGCCCGGCTCGTCCGCCTCGACGTCCCCTCGTCCCGCGCGCTGGTGTTCAGCGGCGCCACCCGCAACTCCCTCGTGGTGCTGCCGCTCGCACTCGCGCTCCCGGCGCCGCTGGCACTCGCGCCCGTGGTCGTCGTGACGCAGACGCTGGTCGAGCTGATCGGCATGGTCGTGCTGGTGCGGCTGGTCCCGCGCCTCGTCCCTCACCCCTCCACCCTCGACGCGCCCACCCCCGAGTAGGGCCCGGCGCCCGGATCCGCTTCCCCGGCGGCGCCGCACCGACTTACGCTCGGTCCTGCCCACCCGTGCCGAGAGGACCCGCCGTGCCCGACCTGACCGCTCCCCCCGCGCCGCTCGCGCGCCGCACCCTCGTCGGAGCGGCCTGGGCCGCTCCCGTGATCGCGCTCGCCGTCTCCGCACCGTCCGCCGCGGCGAGCGGCACGCTCCCTCCGCTCGGCGCTCGCGCCGAAGGTCCCGCGGAGGACGTCGCGTCGGCCTCGACGGCGTATCGCGTCTACGCGACCAACACCGGCTCCGCACCGCTCGAGGGCGGATCCGTGATCGTCGTCCTCCAGGATCCGGGAAGCGGCTACTCGTTCGCCGGCTTCAACGGACAGCAGTGGAGCTACGCCGACGGCTTCCCGGAGGGACGCATCGCCCTCCGCTACGACCCCGCGCTCGCGGCGGGCGAGGAGTCCGGCATCCTGCTGCTGCTGATCGCCAGCGACGATCGCACGCAGAGTCCGGTCCCCGTGGCGGACCTGGTCATCACCGCGCCGGGTTTCGACGTCGCGGTGCTGTCGCTCACGGTCCCGTACTGATCGGCCGCCGCACGTCCGACGTGTGAGCGCCCCGGGGCGACGATTGCCATCGATTGCACAAAATTAGGATTTTCTAATTCGGGGCTATCATTCCCTACGTGCAGCCCGATCAGAATCCCTACAGCCCGGGGTCGGGCCGTCGTCCTCCCGAACTCGTCGGCCGCGGCGGTGAGCTGGAAGCCTTCGAGACGCTCCATGCCCGCGTCGGCCACGGGCTCGGAGATCGAGGCATCGTCCTCACCGGGCTCCGCGGGGTCGGCAAGACGGTGCTCCTCAACGAGATGCACCGGCTGGCGGAGCAGTCCGAGTGGCTGACGGTCCGCATCGAGGCCCGACGGGACGAGGCGGGAGTGCATGCGGTACGTCGAGCGCTGGCTCGCGGCCTGGTGATGTCCGCCCGCAAGCTCTCCCGCACGAAGCTGTCGTCGCTGATGCGCGAGGCGCTCGGAACGATCTCCTCGTTCAACGCGAAGGTCGGCGCGACGGGAATCGAGCTGGGCGTCTCCCTGAGCCAGGGCCGCGCCGATTCCGGCGACGCCGAGGTCGACCTCCTCGAACTCGTCGAGGACGTCTCGACCGCGCTCGGCGAGCAGCGACGCGCCTTCGCTGTCTTCATCGATGAGATGCAGGATCTCGATGCCGAGACGATGGGGGCTCTCCTCGCGGCCCAGCACACCGCGAACCAGAGGGAGTGGCCCTTCTACGTCATCGCCGCCGGCCTCCCGGACCTGCCGCGCGTCCTCACCGAGACGCGGTCGTACGCCGAGCGGCTGTTCAACTACCGGCGGATCGGCACGCTCGCTCCGAGCGATGCGGCGCAGGCGCTCCGCGAACCCGCCGAGCGTCTCGGCGCCGAGTACGCGGCGGACGCCTTGGCGACGCTCCTCGAGGCGGCGGGCGGCTACCCGTACTTCCTCCAGGAGTACGGGCAGGCGGCGTGGAATCTCGCCGCGGACCGCCTGATCGACCGGTCCGACGCGACGGCCGCCGTCCAGTACGGGACGGAGCAGCTCGACGCCGGATTCTTCCGCTCCCGGTGGCAGCGAGCGACCAGATCGGAGCGGCGGATGCTGCTCGCCATGGCCGTCGACGGAGAGGGCCCGTGCTCGACGGCGCTCGTCGCCCAGCGGATGGGCGTGCAGACCAGCAGTGTCGGGCCCTATCGGGCCGCTCTGATCAGCAAGGGTCTGATCTACTCGCCCGAGCACGGACAGATCGCGTTCACCGTCCCCGGCATGGCGGGCTACGTCGAACGGCACCGCGACGAGCTCGACGACAGCCGCACGGCCGGGAACTGACGCGCCGGAGCCGCCGCTCGAAGCTCCGCATCCGTCAGTCGCCCGTGCCGTCAGTTGCCCGTGCAGAACACCCGGTCGGACCTGACCGACGCCGTGCTCTTCGCTCCGGTGCCGACGGTGCCCTCGGGGAGGGTCGTCGTCGCGTTCAGGGTGAAGGCGCTGGTGATCGAGAGGGTGGTGCGCAGGCCCATGGTGGAGCCCGCGGGCAGCGGACCGGTGAGGGTGACGAAGCGGGTGGTGCTGCTCGGGGAAGTGATCGTCGCGATGCTCGGGGTGGCCGTGAACACGCCGATGTTCGCGACGCCGCTGCCGACGATGGTGATCGTGGTCCCGACCGGCAGGTCGGCGGAGCCTGCGGTGAGCGTGAAGCCGGGGCCGAGGATCCCGGGACTGCCGCAGGTGCCGTTCAGGACGAAGGCTCCGACGTCGAGGCCGGACGCTGCGGCGGCGGGCGTGCCGACGGCGACGGCCACGACGGGCACGGTCCAGGCGGCGGCGGTGGTGACCGCCCGGCGGGAGACGCCGCGGGAGACGCCGCGGGGGGCGGGGCGGCCGGCGGGGCGGCTGGCGGGGGTGCGGACGTCGATCATGGCGGCCTCTCGTGCGGCGGGGGAGGGGCTTCCGGGGGAAGAAGGCCCACGAGGGATCCTGGCAGGCGGCACGCCCCGCTGCGCAGTGCCGGCGCGCCCCCCGAGTGGGGCGGCGACGACTCCGGCCCGGACTAGCGCGGCTCGGTCGTCGCGGACTCCGCGCCGAGAAGGACGCGGAACATCCGGTCCAGCGGCTCGCGGAGATCCTCGTCGGCGGCGGAGGCGATCGGCTCCACGGCGGCGGAGGTGCGCATCACGGTGACGCCCATCATCGTGGCGATGGCGAGCTGGGCTCGGACCAGCACCGGGGCGGTCCGCGGGTCGTCCGGGCGCCAGCCGGCGGCGACGGCGAGCCGGCGGGTGAACTCCTCGAGGGTCTCCCGGCGGATCCGGTCCGCGGTCGCGTCGCCCGAGGAGCGCAGCAGGAGGAGGAGCTGCAGCGGGTCGTCGTTGTTCGGCGCGCGGAGGACGTGGCCGATCAGCCGCTGGACGATCGCGTCGAGATCCGCGGGTCCGTCAGGGGTCTCGGACTCCAGCTCGTCCGAGGTGCGGCGCATGCATGCCTCGAAGAGACCGTCCTTGGAGACGAAGTAGCGGTTGATCAGGGCCACGTTCACTCCGGCGTCGGCGGCGATGTGCCGCACCGTGGTCGCGCGGTAGCCGTCGGTCGCGAACCGGCGCCGCGCGGCCCGGATCAGCGCGCGCTTCGTCGCCTCCGCGTCCCGGCCCGGGCGGACGAGCTCGTCGTCGGCGTCGCAGCCGGAGACCCCTGCGCCGATGTCCTCGCTGTCAGTGCTCATGTCCCACTCCCGTCGACCAACCTAGCCGAGGACAAGTAAACACGTGTTGACAGGCGTGCCGCGCTGGCTACACTCGACAAGTAAGCACCTGTTTACACGCCGCTCACACGCCGCACACCAGCCGAGGAGACGCATGTCCACCACCAGCCAGCCCGCCGCGACGGGCTCGGTGCCGACCGGAGTCCCGCGCGAGAGCGCTGCGCCGCAGCGGAAGCCGCGCGGCACCGCGATCGTGCTCTACCTCTCGCTCGGCGGTCTCTCGTTCGCCGTCCTGCAGTCGCTGGTCGCCCCCGCCCTGGGCACGATCGGGCAGGACCTCGGCGTGGCCACGAGCGACGCGAGCTGGGTGCTGACGGCCTATCTGCTCTCCGCCTCGGTGCTCACGCCGATCCTCGGTCGCCTCGGCGACATGGTCGGCAAGCGCAAGGTGCTGATCGTGGTGCTGTCGCTGCTGCTGGTCGGCACGGTCGTCGCCGCGATCGCGCCGAACCTCGGCGTCCTCATCGTCGGACGCGTCCTGCAGGGCGCGGCCGGTGCGGTGATGCCGCTGTCGATCGGCATCGTCCGCGACGAGCTTCCCCGGGAGCGCGTCAGCGTCACCATCGGGCTGCTGTCCGCCATCTTCGGCATCGGCGCCGGAGTCGGCATCGTCGCCGCCGGCCCGATCGTCGAGGCGCTCTCCTGGCACTGGCTGTTCTGGCTGCCCGCCGTGCTGGTCGCCGTCGCCCTCCTCGGAGCGGTCTTCGGGATGCCGGAGTCGCCCGTGCGCACGCCGGGCAAGCTGGACCTCGTCGGCACGACGATCCTCTCGATCGGCCTCGTCGCGCTCCTCCTCGCCATCAGCGAGGGCCAGAACTGGGGCTGGGGCGACGCGAAGACGATCGGTCTGCTCGTGCTCGGCGCGGTCGCCCTCGTCGCCTTCGTGCTGGTCGAGCTGCGCGTCTCCGAGCCGCTGATCGACGTCCGCCTCTTCCGGCACCGTGGGGTGTGGACCGCGCACATCGTCGCGCTCGCCTTCGGCTTCGCGATGTTCGGCACCTTCATCCTCGTGCCGACGCTGCTGCAGCTGCCCACGGTGCTGGGCTACGGCTTCGGCAAGTCGGTCAGCGAAGCGGGTCTGTTCCTGCTGCCGACGGTCGTCGCCATGGTCGTCTCCGGCGTCGTCGCGGGGGCGATGATCCGCCGCGTCGGACCGAAGATCCCGATGATCACCGGCGGCGTCGCCGTCGCGATCGCGTTCGTCCTCCCCGCGCTCGGCCACGGCGAGGAGTGGCAGATCCTCGTCTCAGGCGTTCTCACCGGCATCGGCATCGGCATGGCCCTCGCGGCCACCTCGAACGCGATCGTCGAGAGCGTGCCCGCTGCCCAGACCGGCGAGGCCATCAGTGCGAACACCGTCCTGCGCACCATCGGCAGCAGCATCGGCACCGCGGTCATCGCCGCGCTGATCTCCTCCAGCGTCACTCCGCAGGGTGCCCCGACGGACGAGGCGTTCACCGTCGGCTTCTGGGCCTCGGCCGGAGTCGGAGCGCTCGCGATCGTCGCCGCGCTGCTCGCGCCGTCCCTGCGCGCGCGACGCCGCGAGGCCGCGGCCGCCGGTGTGGACGACATCGAGGAGCTCGGGACCGCTTCCTGACCGGACCGCGGCCGCTCGGCGCGTCCGCCGGTGCTCGCTCGGGACGCCGGCGGCTGTCGCTGCCGTCCGGGATCTGCGAGGCTGCCCGGATGGCATCGGAGCAGAGCGGCCCGCCGGTCTTCGCGGACCCGCGACGGCTCGGCGCGGTCGTCGGCCTGGCCGGCGCCGTCGTCTTCGCGTTCTCGTACTCGCCCGCGGAGCCCGTCGCGATCATCGCACGGGTCCTGGTCGGCGCGACGGTCGCCGCCGCGCTCTGGCTCCTCTTCGTCCGTCCGCGCTCACTCGGGCCCTTCGCACCGCCGAGGCCCGCGCGGCTCGCCGTCTACGGCGCCTGCGTGGTCGCCGAGTTCGCGCTCATCGCGGTCGGCAGCCGGGTCCTCGAGTCGGCGGGCCGCGGCGAGCTGCGCCCGGCGCTCATCGCGCTCGTGGTCGGGCTGCACTTCCTCCCGTTCGCGTGGGCGTTCTCCGAGCGGATGTTCGCGCTGCTCGGCGGCGCGCTGGTCGTGCTCGGCGGGCTCGGCCTGCTCCTCGGCAGTGGCGCGGCGGCCGTGCTGGCGGCGGTGGCGTCCGGAGCCGTGATGGCGCTGCTCCTGCTCGCGTACGCCCTCGGCGCGTTCGCGCCGCCGAGCCGAGCGCCGCGGAGCTGAGCGCGCCGGAGCTGAGAGGGCCCTTGCCCTGCTGTCTGAGATCCTTCTCATAGACTCGACCGCAGTGCCCGGATGAACGTCTCGCTCCTCCGCTCCGTACCCCCTGTGACGGGCCGCCCGGCCGGTCGGGACAGGAGGCGCCGATGGCACTCGCGGCGCTGACGATGCCGGCGACGATCGGGCCGGCGACGGTAGGGCCGGCGACGATCGGCCCGACCGCTACCGGGCCGACGACGACGAGGCGACGAGGGGACCGCACCGCGATGACGCAGCCCGACCCTCGCCCGGCGCCCGTGCCCGCCGCCGGACCCGCCGCCCCGCCGCTCGATCCCACGCCCGGCGACCCCGCGCCCCTCGACCTCACCGCGGCGTTCGACGAGCACGGATCCGCCCTGCTCGGCTTCGCCGTCAACGCGCTGCGCGACCGCGGTCTCGCCGAGGACTGCGTGCAGGAGACGTTCCTCCGGGCCTGGCGCTCGCGCGAGCGCTACGTCGCGGAGCGCGCGAGCCCGCGCACCTGGCTGTTCGCGATCGCCCGCAACGTGATCGTCGACGCGCACCGCTCCCTGCATCGGCTGCCGCGGATCGTGCCGGCCGAGGTGCTCGACGACGTCCCCGGTGACGACGTCGATCCGCTCGAGCCGCTGATGATGGTCGAGGCGCTGGCCCGGCTCTCCCCCGAGCACCGGCAGGTGGTCGTCGCGATCCACCTCCGCGGCGAGAGCTACGCCGAGGTCTCCGCGGCGACCGGAGTCGCGGTCGCGACGCTCCGGACCCGCACGTTCTACGCTCTCAAGGCGCTCCGCACGCATCTCGCGGGGCCCGACCCGACTCCGGAGGACCGATCGTGACCAGCAGTGGCGGACCCGGCGACGGCGGCTCCGGCGACGGCGGCCCGGACGAGGGCGGGCGCCGGGAGGAGCTGATCGCCGCGGCCCTCGCCGGCGAGCTGTCCGCCGAGGAGGCCGCCGAGCTCGACCGGCTGCGGGGGGAGGATCCGAGCGTGGACGAGGAGCTGGCCTCCTTCGGCGCCGTGCTGTCCGGGCTGGGCGGCGTCGGCCGCTGGGAGGAGCCGGAGCCCTCGGTGGACCTGCGCACGCGGGTGGCGGCGCTCGCCGGCCCGGCGCTGACGGCGGTCCCGAGGGCCCGTGGCGAGGAGGCGCGGGGTGCGTCGGACCCGCGTGCGTCGGTGCGGCGTGGGTCGGCCCGTCCCGCGCGCGGTCGCCGGACGGCGCTCGCGGTGACCGCCGCGGCCGCCTGCGTCGCGCTCGGCGCCGTCGGCGGGCTCGCCCTGCAGGCGCTCGGCGACCGTCCCCCCGAGGGCGGACCGGGCACGCTCGGCGCCGTCGAGCCGATCGCGTTCGCCGAGGACCCGGCCCTCGACATCGACGCCGAGCTCGTCGCGCACACCTGGGGCACCGAGACGATCCTGCGCGGCAGCGGCTTCGCCGTCGGCGAGAGCTACGAGGTCGTCCTGGTCACAGCGACGGGCGTGCGGTTGCCCTCCGGCTCGTTCCTCGGCAGCACCGCCGAGCTCGACTGCGCCATGAACGCGGCCGTCCTGCGCGCCTCCGTCGCCTCGATCGAGATCACCGACGAGAGCGGCGGAGCCGTCGCGGTCGCCGAGCTGCCGGTCGTCGAGAGCTGACGATCCGCCCGAGCGTCCCGATGCCCACGGAGGCACGATCAGGCAGGCAGTGCCGCTCCCCGGTCAGCGGATGGAAGAGTTGACGCATCCAGAAGACGACGCCTCACGTGCGCCGGTTCTGCAGAGCGAGTGGAGACGACATGGTCGATGGGGCAGAGCCGATCACGGACCCGTACGAGACCTTCCCGAGCTTCCTGGAGTGGGAGGGACGCACCGCCGACGTCCACCTGGTGAGCGACTTCGGCGAGATGCTGGCGGCCGACCGTGCGGAGAGCTCTCCCGAGCTCTGGAGCCGGATGCTCGACATCACCAACAAGTGGGCGGCCGTGGACACCGGCGCGATCGAGAACCTCTACGAGGTGGACCGCGGATTCACCTACACCGTCGCCGCGACGACCGTGGCGTGGGCGAGGATCCCGCAGGAGAAGGGCGAGGCGGTCGCGCGGGTCATCGCTGACCAGCTCGCCGGCTACGAGCACGTCCTCGATGCCGCCACGGCGAACGTCCCGATCAGCGAGTACTGGATCCGAGGGCTGCACGAGGTGCTCTGCCGTTCGCAGGACACCTACCGGGTCCTCACCTCGGTCGGCTGGCAGGAGCGCCCACTGCAGACCGGCGCATACAAGAAGGATCCGAACAATCCGCTGAACCTCGCGTCGAACCGCATCCACAGCTACGCCTCGCCGGCGGACGTCGTCCCGGAGATGGAGCGATTCGTCGCCGAGTTGCGATCGGCGGAGTTCCTCGACGCTCCGGCTGTGATTCAGGCGGCCTACGCGCATTACGCCTTCGTCTGCATCCACCCCTTCCCGGACGGGAACGGGCGGGTGTCCCGCGCTCTCGCCTCCGTCTTCCTCTACCGGGCCTACGGGGTGCCGATCGTGATCTTCGCCGACCAGAAGGCGCGCTACCTCGACGCTCTCGAGGCGGCGGACGCGAAGCGCGGAGAGCAGTTCACCGCTTTCTTCCGCGACTGCGTCATCGACACGATCAACCTCATCCGAGCCGAGCTGGAGACGGCGCGCACCCCCGAGCTCGCGGATCAGCTCTCCGCCTTCGAGGTCCTGCTCACGGGGCGCGGCGGGCTGGAGCACGAGGTCCTCGACGAGGTGGCGGACCGGCTCACAGGCCTGGTGTCCGACGAGGTGCAGTCTGCGCGGGACTCGACAGTTCTGCGGTCGTCGCTCACGCTCTCCGCGGTCAATGGGACGCCATCCAGGCACGTGCGTGACGGCTACCGACAGAGCAGGCCGCAACTCACGCCGTCTCTGCGCCTCGAAAGCGCCCGGCCTGCGCTGGCACAGGCGGAGCGCGGCTTCTCCGTGCAGATCGCACGCCCCGACACCGACGGCGCCGACTTCATCGTCGTCGACGAGCGGGGCGGCCTCCTCCTGCACGTCTTCCTCCGCGAGGTCTACCCGGTCATCTCCGAAGGACTGAGGATCCGGGTGCGGGCGATGGTCGAGGCCGCACTCAGAAGACTGCTGGCGGAGGTCGCAGCCGCAGCGGAGCAGGCACTCCGGGACGCAGGATACGGCCGCTGAGAGAGGGAGGAGTGACGCGGCTCGGGATGACGTCGGCGGCTCAGCGCCGCGGCCCCGGCACCAGGCGGGTCAGTCGGCCGATCAGCCACTCCAGCGGTCCGATGCCGACGAAGCGCCACCACAGCACCGCGACCGCCCAGACTCCCAGCACCAGGAGGAGGGCGGCGCCGGGGGTGTCGGCGACGTAGCCGAGGCCCCGGGTCGCGAAGGCGGCGACGACCGCCACCTGCAGCACGTACACCGAGAGCGCGAGCGAGCCGACCGCCCGGAACGGCGTGAGCACCGCCGCGATCACCGTGCTCGCCGGCCGCCGCCGGACCGTCGCGAGCAGCACCACGACGACGTAGGCGGCGAGCACCAGGCCCAGGTCGTGCAGCGTGTCCGGGTGGCTGCCCGACACGGACTCGAGGCCGATCAGCCGCTCGAGCGCCGGCCGCACCGGGTACGCCAGCACGGCGACGACGGCCAGCACGGCCAGCAGCCGGTCGCGCCGGAAGCCGTGCCGCAGCAGCAGCCCGCCGAGCAGGAGGAAGGGGAGCAGATTCGTCAGCCGGTAGTGCGGATCGACGAAGCTCCACTGCAGCAGGAAGCCGACGGGCGTCCGCGCGTAGAGCACCGCCGGATCCACCGACGCCGCGACCAGCGCGTTCAGCGGAGCACCAGCCACGAGCACGACGGCGGCGACGACCGCGACCAGGCGGCTGCGCAGGAGCAGGATCGGCGTCCCGAGCGCGAGCGTGAGCCCGAGGTGCGGCAGCACGATCGCGATCCAGCTGCCCCAGCCGCCCAGCCAGACGCCGAGCGCGACCAGCACGGCACCGCGGATCAGGTTCTGCACGACGACCCGCCCGCCGGAGGCTCCGGGCCGCGCGAGGACCAGGGCCGCCGACATCCCCATCACCAGGGCGAACAGCGGCGACGCGAGGTCGTTGACGTTGCCCGCCGCGAAGCCGATCGCCCCGCCGCGCAGGCTCGGGACGAGCGGCATCGCGTGCGCGATCAGCATCGCCACGATGGCGACCCCGCGCAGGACGTCGGGCACGAGGACCCGGTCCGGCTGCAGCCGGGGGGCGGTCGGGGCGGCGCGCGAGACGGTCGTGGTCGCATCCATGGGGGAGAGGCTACGGCGTGGCCGCCCGCGCCCGCGCGCCGTCGCGCGCCGGGGCGCCCCCACCTCGCGCCACACGAAGCTCGCCGCGCGTCCCCGCCCGCGTCCGCGGCACCTCCGGCTCGTGAAACGCGGTCCGGCTCGCGGATCTCGGCGGTTACCGCGTGCCGAGAATGTTCTCGCGTGCCGGAGACGTCCGGCGGGCGCCGACTTCCGCGTCGGTCGCACCTCGGGCTCGCGAAACGCGGTGCGGCTCGTCGGATTCGGCGGTTTCCGCGTGCCGAGGATGTTCTCGCGTGCCGGAGCCGTCTGTCGGCCGAGCGTGTCCGCTCCCCGCACACCTTCGGCACGCGAATCGCGGCTCGGCTCGTCGGATCCGACGGTTCTCGCGTGCCGGAGACGGTTCCGCGTGCCGGAGGCGCCCCGGCCGGCCGGCACTGCGGCCGGGTCATGAGGTTCCTGCGAGCCCGGGCCGATCGCGCGCGCCCCGCGGGCGCGGGCGGCATGCTGGAGGGATGACCGACGCCACCACGCCCGCCGCGCCGTCCGAGCGCCGCGCCCGTCCGCCCCGCCCGCAGCTCGTGCTGACCGTGCTGCGCACCGAGCGGCTCACCGAGCACTTCGTGCGCGTGCACCTCGGCGGCGAGGGCTTCGACGCCTTCGTCGAGGCCGCGGATCCCGAGAGGCTCGCCGCCACCGACCGCTACGTCAAGCTGCTGCTCGCCCCGCCCGGCGTCGCGCTCGAGCCGCCGCACGACCTCGACGCCCTGCGCGCCCGCCTCGCCCCCGAGGAGCTCCCGGTGCGCCGGACCTACACGATCCGCTCCGTCGACCTCGAGGCGCGCAGCCTCGCGATCGACTTCGTCCTGCACGGCGACGAGGGAGTGGCCGGACCCTGGGCCGCCTCCGCGCGCCCCGGCGACCGCCTCGAGATGTCGGCCCCCGGCGGCGCCTGGGCGCCCCGCGCCGACGCCGCGAACCTCCTGCTCGGCGACGAGTCGGCGCTGCCGGCGATCGCGGCGGCCCTGGAGGCGATGCCCGCCCAGGCCCGCGGAACCGCGCTCATCGAGGTGCACGGCGCCGAGGACGAGCTGCCGCTGACCGTCCCCGCGGGCGTCGAGGTGCGCTGGCTGCACCGCGGCGACGAGGAGGCGGGGCACGCGCTGACCGCTGCCGTCGCGGAGCTGACCCGCCCGGACGGCGCCGTCGAGGTCTTCGCCCACGGCGAGCGGACGGCGATGAAGCGGCTCCGCGCGATCCTCCAGGACGACTGGGGCGTCGAGCGCGCGGCGCTCTCGCTCTCGGCCTACTGGGCGCTCGGCCGCGCCGAGGACCGCTTCCAGGCCGAGAAGCGCGAGCCGGTGGGCGCGATCTTCACCGACTGACGGCGAGTCCGACTGACGGCGACTCCGTCACCTGCGGACGACGAAGGGCCCCTGCACGGCGCAGGGGCCCTTCGACGTTCAGGCGGTCCTCACTCCGGGCGTCAGACCCGCTTCAGGAGGATCGGGGCGCTCGTCGTGGCGTTGCCCGCCGCGTCGACGGCCTTCGCCGTCACCGAGTAGGTGCCCTTCGGGAACACCGCGGTGTTGACCGTGAGGTACCAGTTGCCGTCCGACGCCTGCACGGCGTCGCCCAGCTTGGTGGTTCCGACCCAGTACGTGACTCCGGTCACGGCGGTGTCGTCCGCGGCGGTCGCCATCAGGCTGACGACTCCGGTGACCGACGAGCCGGAGCCCGGCGAGACGATCGCGACGGTCGGCGCCGTGCGGTCGACCGGGGCGGGCGTGGCCGTCGGGGTGGGAGTCGCGGTCGGCGTCGGCGTCGCGGTCGGCGTCGGCGTCGCGGTCGGCGTCGGCGTGGCGGTCGGCGTCGCGGTCGCGGTCGGGGTGGCCGTCGGGGTGGCTGTCGCCGTCGGCGTCGCCGTCGCGGTCGCGGTCGGCGTGGCCGTCGGAGTCGCGGTCGGCGTCGGAGCGGTCACCCCGCCGAACTGGTCGGCGCCGGCGGTGCGGGAGCCCATGACCTGGCCGTCGATGTCGGTGCGGGCCGACGTGGTCGACCCCCAGCCGGCGATCTGGGTCCCGGTCGCGGACAGCACGTGCAGGTCGCCGGTGGCCACCGAGGCGAGCGCCGGAGCGCCCTGGATGTTGCCCTGCTGGTTGAGCAGCGACGGCGTCTTGCAGAGCTTGGTGTTCCAGTTCTCGACGATGGTGTTCGTCATCGGGCTGGTGCAGGAGGAGAGATAGCTGACGATGTTGCGGTCGAAGACCGTGTTCTTCGCCCCGCCGACCCGCAGCGCGCCCGACTCGAAGGTGTTGTTGCGGATGTAGATGCCGTCGGCCGAGGCCTCGCGGAAGTCCGCGGACGAGCCGCCGCGGCAGTCGCTGGTGATCACGATGCAGCCGGAGACGAAGTTCGACTCCACGGTGATGTCGCTCATGCCGTCGCCGCCGCCGGGGGAGAAGATGATGCCCGCGTTGTAGCAGTTCATCAGCGTGTTCCCGCGGAGGGTGACGTCGTTGCTCTCGAACACCTGGATGCAGTCGGCGTGCAGGCCGTTGTCGATGTTCTGGTCGAAGTTGCGGACCAGGTTGTTCTCGATCAGCCCGTTGTCGGTGCCGCCGACCTGGATGCCGTCGATCGACGAGCCGTTCTCGAAGAGCGAGTCGCGGACGACGACGTTCGCGCTGCGCACGAAGATGCCGGCGCCGTCGATGTGCATCCGGTTCACCGTGATGCCGGAGCCGTAGGTGTAGAAGGTGCTCTTGGAGAAGATGTCGTTCCACACGGTGTTGGGCGTGTAGACCTTCGTCGAGCCGAGCACGGGCGAGGCGCCCGGGGCCGGCTGGACGACGACGGGAGCGGCGACGGTCGCCTTCCCGCCCTTGAGGGTGGTCGTCGGGTAGGTGCCGGCGGTGAGCAGCACGGTGTCGCCGGCGGCGGCGTTCTGGACAGCGGTGGTCAGGGCGCAGGGAGCGGCTGCGGAGCAGGCCGTTCCCGTGCCGTTGGGCGAGGCGTAGCGGTTCGCCGCCGCGAAGCTGGGCGCGGCCGCGAAGAACGCGGCGATCACGACCAGCAGAGCGGCGAGAGTCGCGCTGAGCGTTCGAGTCATGGGCGTGGTGTCCAATCGGGGAAGGTGTGAGCGGGGACTCGGGGCAGGGAGAGGAGGAGGGAGAAGACGAGGGGAGGCCGCACCGGGCCTCGGCGGTGCGCGCCGGGCGAACGGGGGACGACTCCGTACACTGGGCGCGGCGGGAGCGTCCCCGGCGGACGGGCAGCACCGCTGCCTCTGCCGCCGAGATCCCGCCCGGACGGACGGATGCGGCGACGGGCCGCCTCCGCCATCGATGAGCACGGCTCCGCGACGGGGCCGGGAACGGAATCGCTGTGAGCGGAGTAGGTTCGCGAGTCCGGACGGTGCTGGGCGGGCTGCGCAAGCGCACCGCCCCGCTGCTGAAGAGCCCGGCGGTGCTCTCGCTCGGCGCGCGCGGCGTCTTCCTCGACGCTCCGCGCCTGCGCAGCGCCCGCCGCTCCGGCGGGGCCCGCGGAGCCAGTGGTGCTCAGGGCCGCGCGATCCTGATCGCGCCCCCCGGCGCCGGCAACATCGGCGACGCCGCGCTGGTCGGCGCGTTCCTGGAGAACGTGGCCGGGCCGATCACCGTGATCACCCGCTACAAGGGCGACTTCCGCATCCCGGCCGAGCAGGCCGACCGCGTCGAGATCGTCTCGCTGGGCACCCTGCTCTACGGCGGACTGCCGAGCTTCGTCCGCGACCTGCGCCGCTTCCGGGCCATGCTGCCCGGTGCCGCGTCGGTCTCGATCGTCGGCGCCGACATCATGGACGGCGCCTACAACTTCCGCGCCTCGACGAGCCGCGCGCTCGTCGCCCGCAGTGCCGCGTCGGCCGGAGTGGACACCCGCGTCCTCGGCTTCAGCTGGAACGGCAAGGCGCACCCCGGTGCCCTCGCGCAGCTCCGCGACGCGGACCGCGCCGGCACGACCCTCTTCCTCCGCGACCCGCTCTCCGTCGAGCGCGCCCGCCGCGACGGCCTGGACGCGAAGGCCTCGGCGGACATCGTCTTCTCGGCGCGCTCCGTCGACCAGGGCCGCGCGAGCACCGAGCTCGCCGCGCTGGACACGACCGGCGGCATCGCGATCGTCAACGTCTCCGGCCTGATCGACACCGACCAGACCGGCGCCTACGTGGAGATCATCGGCGGCCTGCGCGCCCGCGGCCTCGCGGTCGTGCTGCTCCCGCACGTCATCAAGCACGGACCGGACGACCTCGCGGCCTGCCGCAAGGTCTACGCGGCCCTGCCGGACACCACGGGCGTCGCCTTCGTCGAGGACGTCCTCACCCCGGCGGAGGTGCGCGGCTTCACCGAGCGCGCGACCGTCACCGTCACCGGCCGGATGCACCTGGCGATCATGTCCCTGATGAAGGGCGTCCCGGCGATCACGCTCGCCACCCAGGGCAAGGTCGAGGGCCTGATGGCGATGTTCGAGCTGCCCTACCTCTGCGTCGAGCCGGGTGCCGGTCTCGCCGGCCGCGTGGGCGACGCCCTCGAGCGCGTCCTCTCCGACCGCGAGAGCGTCTCGGCCGCCATCCTCGCGAAGCTGCCCGCCGTGCAGGAGCTCAGCGCCGCGAACTTCGCCGGCCTGCCGCGCGCCTGAGCGGCGCGGGCGGGCTGTCGCGGGGGTCGTCGGCACGGGCGTCCTTCCGGGCGTCGAGGGCGGAGGAGCGGCTCATGCCCTGACCGCGGCACTGCGGTGGGGGGAGTCGCTCGAGAGGTCGGCCGGAGGAGTCCGGCGCGTCTGCTGCGACCCTAGGCGGGGCGTTCGAACGCCCGTTCGCAATGAACCTTCCTCCGGACGGGGGTTCCCGTTCAGGGGGCGCACTCCGGCTCGACGCGCCGCCGGTCCGTCCGATCCCGCCCCGGACGGGTGCCACGGGCCCCCGGTGCTGCCCCGAGCGCGAAGACGCGTTCGGCTCGCGGAACCGCATCGGGCTCGCGGAACTGTCCGGATCCGGCGTGCCGAGGCGGGTTCTGCGTGCCGGAGGGGGTTCCACGAGCCGGGGACGAGCGCCGTCGGTCCCGCCGCCGTCAGACCGAGCGCCGTCAGACCAGGCGCCTGCCGCTGAAGCGGTCGATCGGGGCGTCGCGGCGCATCGCCCGCTCGTACATCCGGTGGAACGGCTCGGTCAGTACGCCGTTGGAGCGGTCGAGGGCGTCCTGCCGGGCGACGATGTCGCCGAGCTGCGCCGCCAGGTCGGCCCGCAGCGCCGCCTCGTCCACGGTCGTCGACTCGCCGCCCGCGACGACGACCCGCCCGGCGACGATCACGGTGTCGATCGACGAGCCGTTCTCGGAGTAGACGAGCTGGTTCTCCAGGCGCTGGCGCGGGGTGAACGCGAGCGTCTCGAGGTCGAAGAGCACGAGGTCGGCCTGCTTGCCCACCTCGATGCTGCCGGTGACGTCGCCGAGCACAGCGCTGCGCGCACCGCCGATCGTGCCCGCGGTCAGCACCTCCGCCACCGTCGGCCACGTCGACAGGTCCGGATCGGTCACCTTGTGCAGCAGCGCCGCGGCCTTGATCACGTCGAGCATCCGCGGGGAGTCGCTGCTCGAGCAGCCGTCGGTGCCGAGCCCGAGGTTCACCCCCGCGTCGTGCAGCGCCCGCCACGGCGCGATGCCCGAGCCGAGCTTGAGGTTCGAGATCGGGTTGTGCGAGACGGAGGTGCCCGCCGCCGCGATCGACGCCATGTCGGAGTCGGTCAGCCAGATCCCGTGCGCGAAGGTCGTGTTCGCGGAGAGCGCGCAGATCCCGGCCATGTACTCGACCAGCGTCGAGCCGTGGAACTCCTCCCCGGTCACCAGCTGCGTCTTGGTCTCGAGGACGTGGATGTGGCACTCCGCGTCGTGCTCGAGCGCCAGCTCCGTCGCGCCGACCAGCAGGTCGGCGCCCACGCGCTGCGGGGCCGAGGGCGCGACCATGTAGCGCAGCCGTCCGCCGCCCCGCCCGTGCTGGGTGGCGAAGGCGGTGCGACTGAAGTCGAGGTAGCCCTCGGTGGTCGGCCGCGCCGCCCCGCGGGCCGAGTCGAGCAGCTCGGCCGGCAGGTGCTCCTCGAGGAACGGCATGGTCTCGAAGAAGGGCTTGCTGATCACGTGCCCGGAGATGTTCGCCCGGATGCCGATCTCGTCGTAGGCGTCGAACACCGCCGCCAGCTGTGCCGCGTCCTGGTCCGGGTTCTCGAGCACGTCGTCGACGAGCGTCGTGACGCCCGCCTTCAGCGACTCGAGTGCGAACAGCGACGAGCGCAGCCGGATCAGGTCCGGAGCGACGCGGCTGTCGCCGAGGATCGGATAGGACAGCAGCATCCACAGCTCGAGCGGCAGGTTGTCGTAGCGCCCCTTGTAGAGGTACTCCCACGAGTGGGTGTGCGCGTTGACGAAGCCCGGTGTCACGAGGCGGTCGCGCCCGTCGAGGATCTCGTCGCCCGGCTCGGGCTCGAGCCCCGGGCCGATCGCCGTGATCACGTCGTCGACGATCCGGATGCTCGCCGTGATCGGGACGGCGCCCGAGACGGCGTCCATGGTGATGACGGCGGCGTCGGTGATGAGGAGGGGCATGGCGGTTCCGTTCGTGATGCGGTGGTGCAGGAGCAGGGTGGTGCGGGAGCGGGTGGTGCGCGAGAAAGAGGAGCGGGCGGAGTGACGGGGCCGGCTACCCGAGGACGGGCTCGGACGCGCGCGCGGCCGGCTCCAGGGCCTCGCGCTTCCGCACCCAGGACGCGGCGTCGCCGCGGCCGAGCAGCAGATAGGCGAGCCCCGCCGAGACGCCGCCGGCGAGCCAGGAGACGTCGACGCCGCCGAGCGCGGTCGCGGCCGGTCCCTGCAGCGCGGGCACGGAGCCGTTCATGAACAGCCAGGTCAGGGTCGCGCCGATCGCGAAGGAGAGCAGCGCGCGCCAGCGCACGTCCGGCAGCAGCGGCGAGCCGACCGGAGCGAAGAGGTGCCCGAACGAGCGCACCCGCGGCTCGAACACCGTGTAGTGCACCAGCACGATCGCGCCCCACGGCGCGACCCAGCCGACGAGGCCCACCAGCCAGGCGTCCAGCGTCGTCGCCAGGTCGTCCTGGAAGACGAAGAAGACGGAGGCCGCGAAGGCGAGCACGCCGACGATCAGGCTGAGCGCGCGGCGGCCCAGGCGGATGTCGAGCGCCTGGGTGGCCATCCCGAACGAGTAGATGTTGAGCACGTTCGTCGCGATCGGCCCGTGCACCACGAGCAGCAGCACCGGGATCGCGAGGGCGCCGAAGTTCTCCACGATCAGCTGGCCGGGGTCGACCGAGCCGTTCTTCGTGGCGAGCGTCGCGCCGAGCACGCCCAGCCAGACGACGGGGACGAACTGGCCGAGCACGCTGGCGAAGTAGAGCTTCCTGCGCGAGGCGCGGGGGCTGACGAAGCGGGAGTAGTCGCCCGCGTAGGCGAGCCAGGTGAGGCCCCAGCCGATGCCGATCGCGGTCATCACGATCGACATGGCCGCGATCCGGTCGCCGCCGGTGAGGGCGCCCTCGGCCGGGCCGGCGTAGGACCAGTCGATGTCGAGGAAGAACCAGGCGACGATCGACATCACGGCCAGCACCAGGAGCGTCGGCGGCACGGTCCAGCGCTCGAACGCGGCGATGGCCCGGTAGCCGAGGAACGAGATCGCGACCTGGATCGCCATGATCACCGCGGCGACCGCGACCTTCCAGCCGATGTTGGCCGCCTCCGGGTCGACGAGGCCGACGGAGCCGAGCAGCGCGATCACCAGGTCGAGCACGATCCAGGTGTTGATCGCGCACCAGCCGATCACGACGACGGCCTGGATCACGGCGGGCGCGTAGTTGCCGCGCCGGCCGAAGACCGCACGGCCGACGAGCATCCCGGTCGCGCCGGTGCGCTGGCCGAGCAGTACGAAGAAGCCGAAGACGGCCATGCCGACGACGTTGCCGAGCACGAGGACGGTGATCGTGTCCCAGAGGCCGAGGCCCATGTTCACGCCCAGCGCGCCGAGGACCCAGTTGATCGGCGCGATGTTGGCGCCCGCCCAGATCCAGAACTGGCCGTCGAGTCGCGCGTTGCGACGGCTCTCGGGGAGCGGGGTCAGCGCGTCCTCGGTGTCGGTCGTGCCGTGCAGGGTGTCGGAGCTCATGGGTGGATCCTCTCGAAGCGTGAGGTGGAGCGGGGAGTCGGAGCGGGGAACGGTGGACGGCGCCGCGGCAGCGTGGGCTGTGGAGGAGCGCGGCGGGTCGGGCTCCACCCTCCCGGCGGGCGGTTTCGGCGGCCGCCTCGCCGTGTAAATTCGCCGTGACGCGAGAGGACGTTCTGCATGGTGATCCCGCTGTCCGAGGCGCTCCTCGACCCGCTGCTCGCGGCCGCCGGACCGGTCGTGGTCGCCGGCGGGGAGGCCGCCGCGCGGGTGCCGATCCGCTGGGCGCACGCCAGCGAGCAGCTCGACGTCGCGCCGCTGCTCCTGGGCGGCGAGCTGCTGCTGATGGAGGGCGTGAACCTCTCCTCGGACCAGGATCCCGAGGAGTGCCGTCGCTATGTGGAGTCCCTGGTCACGGCGGGGATCGGCGCCCTGGCCGTCGAGCTGTCCGAGCGGCTGCCGAGCGTCCCGGCCCCGCTCGTCGCCGCGGCCGACGATCTCGGGCTCGCCGTGCTCGCGCTGCCCCGGCGGGTGCCGTTCGTGCAGGTCTGCGAGAGCATCAACACCCGGCTCACCGAGCAGAAGTTCCGGAGCCTGCGGGTGGCGGACAGAGTGTCCGGACTTCTCGGCGAGGCGGCGGCCGCGGACGCCGGGATCGACGAGCTGCTAAAGGTCGTCGCGAGCGCCACGGGCGCCAGTGCCGCGCTCGTCTCGCCGGCGGGCGAGGAGATCGTGCGCGCCCATCCCGGCCGCGGCGTCGACACCGCGCGCACCGCGGGCGCCTCATCCGGGGTGCTGCGGGCCGGCGACTCCCTCCTGGGCACGCTCTACCTCCGCGCCCACGACGAGGCCGACCTGCACGGCGTGGCCGTCGCGCTCGACCGCGCGCCGGACGTGCTGGCGATCGCCCTGCTCCGGCGGCGGCCGCCGACCGCGCGCGAGCGGCTCACCGCCCAGCTCTTCGCGGTCGCGACGGCGCCGTCCGCGCGCCCCGACCCGAGCGCGGAGCTGCAGATCGACGCGCTCCTCGGCCGGCTCGGCGTCGGCGGGCGGGAGTGCTTCCTGGGCGTCTGGGCGGACGTCGGCGACGACGAGCGCACCCTCCGTGCGGTCCGCGCCGCGCTCGACCGTGCGGTGCGGGGGTCAGCGGACTCCGCGAGCGTGATCTGCGTCGCGGGCGGCGAGCTGCTCGCGCTGCTGGCCCTCCCGGACGCCGTAGCGCGGGAGCGGGCGAGGGCGCTGCTGCTCGGCGAGTGGCCGCCCGCGGCCGGGGCGTCCGCGCTGGTCTGCGTGGGCAGCGGCGCCGACGCGGTGGCGCGGGTGCCGCGCGAGCTCGCGGAGGTGCGCGGCGTGCGGGAGTGGACCCGCGCCGAGAGCGGCGTCGTCGACGCTCGGCTGCACCGGCTCGAGCGCTTCGCCAGCACGCTCCGCGACGACGCCGAGGCGGATGCTCTGGTGGAGGAGGTGCTCGGCCCGCTGCGCCGCGGCCGCCCGGAGCTGCTCGCGACCCTCGAGTCGTTCGCGTCGCACTGGGGGAGCAAGACCGCCACCGCCGCAGCCCTCGGCATCGGCCGGCAGACCCTCTACGACCGCCTCGCCCGCATCGAGTCCCTGATCGGCCCCCTCGACGCCTCCCCGGCCCGCACCCGCGTGCTGCTGACGGCCGTCTCCCTGCACCGCGCCCGCGCGGCCCTGCCCCCGGCCGCCCCGCGCTCGACCCGCCCGTTCCCGCCCCCGCCGGACCGCTGACGCGCCGCGGACGCCCGTCGCGGCGCCTTCTGAGACGCTGGACTGGAGGAGAGGGGGGAAGATGCGCACCAGCTCCGTGGATCCCCGTGATGTGGACGCCGAAGTGACCACGCCGGTGTACCGCGTCTACTTCGCCGAGACGGAGACGATGGTCGACGAGATCCGGATCACCGGCGCGCGGGACGTCCTCGAGGTCGTCGACTGGGCGGAGAGCGACGCCCGCGGAGTCCCGTTCACGGTCTACTGCGAGCACCCCAGCCCCTTCAACCCGGGCAGGGTGACTCTGCAGCTCCTCCTGTCGCGCTGAGCGAGGTCCTGTCGACCGAGGTCTCAGCGCGGCGGCAGCGCGGCGCCAGCGACGGCCGAGCTGCCGAGGTCGCTCTGAGGGAGGGGCTCGCGGGAGGCGAGGGCGTCGATCCAGGCCTCCGTGTCGGCGACGGCCGCGAAGTTCGAGTTCAGCAGGGCGAGCAGCGTGGTGTGCACGGTCTCGGCGTCCACGGAGCCCGCCGCGTTCGAGATCGCGATGGCGCCGGTCGCGTCGGAGAGCACCTCCGCCGTCAGTCCGTGCGTCTCGGCCTCGGCGGCCGAGGCGAGGATGCAGTTGTTGGTCATGTAGCCGACCAGGGTGATCGTGTTGACGTCGCGCTCGCGCAGCCAGGCGAGCAGGTCGGTGCCGGCGAAGACGGTGCCGAACCGCTTGGTGATCGACTTCCACTCATCACTGCGGCGGCCTTCGATCTCCGGGTGCAGCTCGAAGCCGGGGGTGCCCGGTGCGAAGACGGGGGCTCCCTCGCCGCTGCTGTGCTGGACGGCGGCGATCGGCAGACCGGCGGCCGTGGCGGCGTCGAGCGCGGCGGTGATGGCGGTCAGCGAGGTCGCGTGCGGCGGGTAGCGGATCTCGAGCGGCCCGGCGAAGTACTCCAGCTGGACGTCGACGAGGATCAGGGCGCGGCGGGGTGCGGTCATGGTGTCTCTCCTGGATCGGGGTGGTGCTGACCAGCCTGCCGTCTTCCGGGAGTCGAGGGACTCGCGGATCGACGGCGCGGCCGTCACGTCGTCGCGAGGGCGATCCCGAGCAGGAGGAGCGAACCACCTGAGGCGAGCACGCGCGCCGTGTTGGCGCGGACCCAGGCGCGCTCGAAGCCGCGCCGGGCGTCGGAGAGCGGACCGCCGGCGGCGCGGTCCAGTCGCAGGTTGAGCGGGATGCTGCGCCCGAAGGTGACGACGTACTGGAGGAGGGCGAGGGCGAGGGCCCCCGCGACCGCGCTGGTCGTCGCGGCACCGGCGCTGCCGACGAGCGCGGCGACCAGCGCGGCGGCGGAGGAGAGACCGCTGCCGACGAACGACACGGCGAACAGCGGGTTCTGCACGGCGGTGTTGATCGCGGTCATCGCGCTGACGAAAGCGTCGTCGTCGGTCCGGCTCAGGCCCGGCATCACCGCGCAGGCGAAGGCGTAGAAGAAGCCCGCCGCCAGGCCGTTGGTGACGAGCGCGGCGAGCAGGAGCGGCACGAGGAGAGCATCGGGCACGGCTGCCTCTCGGAGGGATTGGGCGGGTGAGCGGTGCGCGGCGGACGGCGGAATCGGCCCGCGCGACCGAGATCCCGGGTGATCGGGACGCCGCACCCAGCGGCCGCCCGGTCGGCGGCACCGCCTCCATGCTCGCCGAGCGTACCGCCGAGCGGGTGTCCGGCGATCCACCAGCGTCGGAACGGCGCGGGTGCATCGTCGACGCAGCGCTGCGGCGGCGGGACGGACGGGCGGCCGGGGAGTGCGGGCACTCGGGTGCCGACCGGCCTTCCGGTGCGGTCGTCCAGGTGATCGTTCCGTGGCCGTCGACGGGGGGCGAAGAGGAGGCTTGCCGGCAGGTGTCCCGGCGAAGGTGGGTCTCGATACGCCCTTCGGGCTACTCGACCAGCATGCAAGGACTGCCGGACGCGGCTGCTCGGCCAGCGTGCAAGGGCCGCCGGAGGCTGCTGCTCGAGGGGCAGGCGACATCATGCTGATCGAGTAGCCCGCGGAGTGGGCGTATCGAGATCCACCGGCGTCAGAGCAGGAGTCTGCAGACCGACCGAGCTGGTGACGTCGGGTCTCGATACGCCCCTCCGGGGCTACTCGACCAGCATGCAGTGCCCCGCGGGCTACTCAGCCTGCATGCAGTGCCCCGCGGGCTGCTCGACCGGCATCGCCGGCGCCGCCGTCACTCCGTCTCGGTGCGGGTCTCCGTCTCGTCGGAGGAGGTGATCTCGGTGTCGGTCTCGTCGGCGCGGTCGCGGAGCGCGTCGGCCATGGCGCCCGCGCCCTCGTCGCCGTGGTCGTGGTCGACCTGCTCGATCAGGCCGCCCAGCTTGTCGTCGTTGCTCGCGTCCTCGGCGCCGTCCATGACGGGGCCGTTCTGGGTGTCGCTCATGGCTGCCTCTCCGCGCGGACGGAGGTCGACCGCGCGCCTCCGACGCTACGGACCGCGCCACCGGAGCGCCCGCCCTTGACGTCGCGACCGCCCCGTGGGAAACGCGAACGGCCCGGCCCCTCCGAGGAGGGAGCCGGGCCGGTCAGGCGGAGCGGGTCAGTTCTTGATCACCAGGGTGATCGAGGCGCTGGAGCCCACGTTGCCCGCGGCGTCGGTGGCCCGGGCGACCACGGCGTAGGTCGCGTTCGGCCAGTTCTTGCTGTTCGCGGTGAGCGACCAGCTGCCGTCGGCCTGCTTGACGCCGTCGCCGAGCTTGGTCGAGCCGGACCAGAAGGCGAGGCTCGTGACCGCGACGTTGTCGCTCGCATTGGCGACGAGGGTCACGGTGCCGGTCACGGTCGTCTGGCTGGCGGGCGAGACGATCTTCGCCTGCGGCTTCACCGTGTCGGCGCCGGAGGTCGGCGTCGGGGTCGGCGTGGCGGTCGCGGTGGGCGTGGCGGTCGGCTTCGGCGTGGCGGTCGCGGTGGGCGTCGCGGTCGGGGTCGGCGTCGCGGTCGGAGTGGCCGTCGGCTTCGGCGTCGCGGTCGCCGTGGGCGTCGCGGTCGGCGTCGGCGTGGCGGTCGGAGTGGCGGTGGCCGTCGGCGTCGCGGTCGGCGTCGGGGTGACGACCGTGCCCACGGGGATCGTGCTCACGCCGTAGCCGTAGTAGCGGCCGGAGACGGGACGCGTCGGGTCGCCGGCGAAGGTGCGGCCGCGGTCGACGGTGGCCGACTTGGCCTGGGCGATCACCTGGGCGATGACCTGCGCGGGGCTCTTGCCCACGCAGGATCCGCCGGCCGCGAGGCAGTCGAGGACGACGCCGGACGCGGCGGCCGTCGACATGCTGGTGCCGGTCTGGATGTACGCGTAGGTGTTGCCCTTCTTCGTCGTGTAGGGGCAGGTGCCGGGCGCGGCGATGGTGTGACCGGCGTCCACGGGCGAGGCGAAGTTGCTGTTCAGCGTGTAGTTGTCGTCCTTGGTGGTCACGTTCGTGCACGGGACGGCGGCGAGCGAGCCCGGCTTGCCGTCGTAGTTCGCGAAGTTGGTGACGGCGAGGACCTCGTCGTAGGCGGCGGGGATGTACTTCGACAGGTCGGCGGCGGAGTTGCCGGCGGCCGAGACCACGGTCACGCCCTTCGCGACGAGGTCGCAGACCGCCTGGTGGATGGTGTCGCCGTCGGTGCGGCCGCAGTTGCCGTCGTCGGCGCCGTTCGTGGCGAGCGACATGTTGACGACCTTGATGTTGTAGGTCGCGGCGTTCTGCGACACCCAGTCGAGCGCGCACATCAGGGTCGAGATGTTGCCCTTGTTGTTCGCGTCGAGCGCGCGGACCGAGTAGATCGGCGCGCCGGGGGCGATGCCGACGGTGCCGGAGCCGTTGTCGAGCGCGGTCATGTAGCCGGAGACGCCGGTGCCGTGGCCGTTGGCGTCCTCGGCGGTGCCGGAGCCGAAGCAGTTGACCTGCTTGGCCAGGTTGTAGTCGGGGTGCGCGCTCACGCCGGAGTCGATGACCGCGACGGCGGGCCCGGTCCAGTTGGTGACGCCGTCGCCGGCGCTGACCGGGGCCTTGTCAGCCTCCGCGGTCAGGACGTGCGAGGGCATGGTCTGCGCCTGGCCCTCGACCACCTGGTCGGCGGGCGAGAGGCCGAGGACGCGGCTGTCCGCGGCGAGGATCGCGTGCTGACGCGCGGTCAGGGTCGCGGTGAAGCCGGAGACGCCTCCGCCGTAGGACGCGTCGAGCGAGAGGCCGAGGGCGCTCGCGAGCGTCGTCGAGACGGCCTTCGAGTCGACGGTGACGACGTAGCGGCCGGCACCGGTCTGCGTGGCATCGGCGGCCTGCGCCGGGAGCGCGGAGGCGCCGACGAGACCGGCGGTGACGACGGCAGCGGCGGCGGTGGCCGCGAGGAAGCGGCGCAGGCGGCCGGCGGGGCGGCGCGACGGGATGGAGCGAGGGATCACGAAGGTCCTGTGTTTCTGTGCGGCGGGCGGGGCGGGGGAACCGGAGGGCTCGCCGGGCAGCGGTGACCGACGACCGTCGGACGCTGGGAACGGCCGACGGAGGAGTGCAAGGGGGATCAGGAGCCAAAGCTAGCGGTCCCAGGTTCGGGATGCACTACTCTTCGTGATTTCTCAGTGCGCTGTTTCTGCGGGCGGGGCTGTGGAGGAGGGTGGATCTCGATACGCCCGCTGCGCGGGCTACTCGATCAGCATGCGTCGCCCGCTCTGCCGAAGTGCGGCTTGCTGACGGAGCATGTTGGTCGAGTAGCCCCGGAGGGGCGTATCGAGACCCGCCCCGCCCCGCTCAGCGGGGGCGCGGGGCCCGCAGCACGCGGCGGTAGACGTCGATGGTCGCGCGGGCGATCGCGTCCCACTCCAGCGCGGAGAGGTCGGCCGAGGCGTCGTCCGCCACCGTGCGCTCGTCGAGCCAGGCCAGCGCGCCGTCGAGGGCCGCGGAGTCGAAGGCGCCGTCGTAGAGCCGCACCCAGTCGGGGCCGACCAGCGCGGCCAGCTCGTGCATCGCACCGAGGTCGGGCACCAGCACCGGGCGGTCGGCCGAGACGGCGAGGATCGCCGAGCCGGAGTTCTGGATCGCCGAGTAGGGCAGCACGACCAGGTCGCTCGCGCGCAGCCAGAGCGCCATCCGCTCGTCGCTGAGGAAGGACAGCTCGAGCCGGATGCGCGCATCGCCCGCCGCCGCCTCCTCGATCACGCCGCGCAGCGGTCCGCGGGCCGGGTTGCCGGCGACCGCGAGCAGCGTGCCGTCGTCCTCGCGGTCGCGGAAGCGCTCGATCAGCGTCGGCACGTTCTTGTACGGCCGGATCTGGCCGACCGACACGACGAGCCGCGCGTCCGGGTCCAGACCGAGCTCCGCGCGCGCCTCGGCGCGACTCGCGGAGAAGTCGTAGTCCTGCCGGTAGTGCCCGTGCGGGGTGACGAAGGCGGGCACCGCCGCGAGCTCGGGGTAGGAGCGCCGCATCGCGGTCACGCCCTCCTCCGAGAGGCAGACGATCGCGTCGAGGTTCTCGGTCAGCAGCCGCCGGTACCAGTTGCGCAGGAACGGGGTGCCGCGCTCCTCATGCGAGGTGACGTTGTGCGCAGTCCAGATCAGCCGGGTGCCGCGCAGCCGCGCGACGCGCAGGAAGGCGAAGAAGAAGACCAGCCGAGCGACGATCCGGTAGCGGCGGACGCCGCTGAGGAAGGTCAGGTCCGGCCAGTGCAGGTGCACCACGTCGACCTTCGCGACGAGCAGGCGCAGCCAGGAGAGGTCGCGCACGAGCACGCCCTCCGCGGTCATCGCCGTGTAGAGCCGCGCGTTGTAGGGGTTCGCGTAGCGGGTGCGGAAGGCCGGCTCGGCCTCGACCCGCAGCCGGCGGCTCCGGGCGTCCTCGCCGGAGAGCAGTCCGCGCAGGCGCGTGCGCAGGCGGCCGCGCAGGGTGCGGGTCCCGCCGGCGATCATCGGGCGACCTCCGCCGCGCCGGTGCCGGGCACCCGGCCGAACAGCGTGCGCTCGGCCTCCGGGTAGCCCACACGCCAGTCGGCCCGGCGCTGCCAGACCTCGGTCCAGGCGCGGCGCTTGCGGCGGGTCGCGGTCTCGAGCACGGTGCGCACGAGCGCGCCGGCCTGGAGCAGCGCGATGCCGATCCGCGCGGGCAGCGGCTTCCACGAGAGACGGATCATCGTGGCCTTGCCGGCCATCACCATGCACATCTTGCGGCCGGAGTTCCCGGCGGTCGCCGCGTCGCGGGTGGAGGCGCCGACGTCGTGCACGATCACGGCGGTCGGCACGATCACCGGGCGCAGACCCGCGCGGCGGGCGCGGATCGAGAACTCGGCGTCCTCGCCGTAGAGGAAGAAGCGCTCGTCGAGCCGGCCGACCCGCTCGTACTCCTCGCGCGGCATCAGCAGCAGGCAGCCGGTGATGATCGGCACCTCGCGGACGCTGTCGCGCTGCCAGCCGCCGAGCGACTCCGGGTCGAGCAGCGGGTTGCCGCGGAAGGCGGTGGAGAGCATGGTCGCGTAGGTCAGCAGCGACCACAGGCTCGGGGCGCCCCAGCAGGACGAGGGGTCGACGGAGCCGTCCGGGCGCAGGGTGCGCCCGCCGTAGACGCCGTAGCGCGGGTTCGCTACGGCGAACTCCATCAGCGCGCGGAAGGAGCCCTCGAGCACCAGGGTGTCGGGGTTCAGCAGCAGCACGAAGCGCTCGGTCGCCACTGCGACGCCGCGGTTCACGCCGCGGGCGAAGCCGAGGTTGTCGCCCGCCTCGATCACGGTCGCCTCGGGGTGCGCGGCGCGGATCGCCTCGGCGCTGCCGTCCTCGGAGCCGTTGTCGACCACGATCACGTGCGGCGGGGTCGGCGCGTCCCCGAGCGGGATCGACGCTAGGCAGGCCAGCGTCTTCTCCCGGGTGTTGTAGCTGACGACGACGATCGCCAGGCTGGTGTCCACCGACTCAGGCACGATCGGCCTCCGGTCGCTGGCCGATGACCTTGGCGGGCACGCCGCCCGCGATGCAGTTCGCGGGCAGGTCCTTGGTGACCACGGCCCCCGCGCCGACGATCGCGCCGTCGCCGATGGTGACGCCGGCGACGACGACCACGTTCGCGCCGAGCCAGACGTCCCGGCCGATCACAATGTCCTTCTCGATCTTCGGCTGGTCCATCACGGGCGTGCCCTGGACGATGCCGTAGTTCGAGGCGGTGATCGTGACGTTCGGCGCCAGCAGGCACTTCGCGCCGAGGGTGATCCGGCCGGTGCTGTTGCCGGCCCAGAGCAGCGAGTTCTCGCCGATGTGGGTGCCGGCGCCGAGGGTGATCCGCTCGGCGTTCCGGAACGACACGTTCGGCGCGAACGAGACGTCGGCGCCGCGGGTGAGGCGCGGCACCTGGTCGGCGTGGCTGTACGCGTGGAAGTGCAGCAGGCGCACGGCCTGCAGGTAGGTGCGCACCTTCGTGAGGGTGCGCAGCGGTCCGCCGCCCTGGCTCATCGGCCGGCTCCGTTCGATTCGAGGTCGTCCGGCGATCCGGCGGGGGTCTGCTCGGCGAGCGGGTCGATGACCGGCGCGCCGATCTCGGTCAGCGAGGCCGCGATGGAGCCGATGAAGAGGTCCGCGTCGAGGTCCGAGCGCACCGAGATCGCGATGTCGAGCCGCTTGGTGAAGGAGCTCGCGAAGACCGCGGCCTCGTCGTCCGGCTCGGTCACCGGCCAGAGGGTCATCGAGGCCAGCTCGGCCCCGCCGAACCAGCGCGGGCGCAGGAAGACGGGGAGGTAGGACGCGTAGCCCTGCCAGTCCTTCCGGCCGCGGGTGATGCCGCTCTCGCCGGTCTCGACGGCGAGCTGCACCTGCTCGCGCACGCTCGCCACCGTCTCCGCGAGACCGAGCGACACCGGGACGGCGACCCGCACCATCGACACGTGGTTGCGCTTGACCTCGTTCTTGTCCCGGCGCGGCGACACGGGCACGAGCGTCGCGATCTCCGCGCGCTCGGGGTGCAGCGCGGCGAAGGCGTGCAGGGCCAGCGCGACGGTCAGGTCGGCGACCGAGCCGCCGGCCGCGCGGGCCGCCGCCTTCGCGGTCTTGAGGTCCGCGGTGAGGATCGCGGCGTCGCGCGGCTTGATGCTGCGCTCGAGCAGTCCCGAGCGGCGGATCCACCAGTCGCGGGCGGCGCGGATGTTGCGGCCGCCGACCCGGGTGATCCGCTTCTTCAGCGGCTTGCGCTTCCACTCGGTCCACTCGTCCGCGAGCGACGCGTGGGTCGACGCGATCTGCCGGCGGGCGGCGAGCGTGAGCGCGATCGGGCCGCGGGGCGGCCGCGGGTCGTCCGGGAAGCGCATCGGCGCGCGGCTGAACGGCGCGAACTCGATCGGCTCGCCCGAGGTGAACGCCTGGATCAGCACCAGCCCGAACATCCCGTCGCCGAGCGCGTGGTGGATGCGCACCGCGAAGCCCAGCTGCCCGGTCGAGAGCTCGATGACGAGGATGTCCCAGAGCGGGCCCTTCGGGTCCATCGGCCCGTTGAAGGCGCCGGTGAGCAGCTCGACGTGTCGCGGGTCCCACTCGACGACGCCCGGGTGGAAGCGCACGTGGTCGCGGACGTCGATCTCGTCGACCGACACCCAGGACGGCGTGAACAGCCCGAGCGGGGCGCGGGCGAGCCGCTGCCGCACCGAGGGGGAGGAGCGGATGAACGCCTCCCAGGCGGAGTAGACGAGGTCGCGGTCGAGCGAGCCGTCCGCGCGGCGGAACGGGGCGCCGTCGACGATCATCGAGCCGGTCGGCCGGGCGACCTCGTAGACGACGGCGTTCGAGACGAACTTCTCGTCGAGGGTGCGCAGAGGCTCGGCGTGCGGTCGCCCGGTGCGGCGAGGGGGTCGGGTCATGGCGGTGCTCCCTGGTCGGAGGCGGCGGAGGGGAGCGGTCAGCTCGGGGTGCCGGCGGGCCGCTGGTCGGCGGCCGGCAGGCGGATCGGCGTCGGCGGGTACTCGTCGACGAAGGTCGAGCCGGAGAGGCGGAGGTGGCGCGAGCGCAGGTAGCCGCGCAGGATCCCCTCGACCATCGCGAGCTCGTCCTTCGCACCGCGGCCGCGCCGCTTGGCCGAGCGCACCAGGCGCCGGCCGCTGCGGACGGCGAGGGTCGCGGTCAGCCGCGCGCCGACCTTGGGCGACAGCCGCCACCACTTGCCGACGAGCGCGCCGAGCCCGAGTCCGTAGCCGCGCATCAGGCGGCGGTAGGCGACGGGGTTGCGGGTGTTGACGTGCAGCACGACGCTGTCGGGCACGAAGACGGCGGTGCCGCCCGCGGCGAGGGCGCGGCAGAAGATGTCGAGGTCCTCGGCGCCGGCGAGGTAGCGGCCGGCCCCCAGGGTGTCGTCGAAGCCGCCCAGTGTCTGCAGCACGTCGCGGCGGAAGGCCATCACGGCGCCGTGACCCGCGTCGAGGCCGCGGACGGCGGAGCGGTAGACGATGCGGTCGGTCGGCGGCACGTCGGTGTCGACCAGGGTGTGATCGAGCATCCGCCCGGTCGCCACGGTGACCCGCTCCTCCTCGAAGGCGCGCAGCAGCGCCTCGATCCAGCCGGGCGTCGGCGAGCAGTCGTCGTCCGTGTAGACCACGATCGGCCGGTCGCTCGAGTCGAGCCCGAGGTTCCGCGCGATCGAGAGGCCCTTGGTGTCGGTGCGGACGTAGCGCACGCCCGCGGCGAGGGCGACCTCGCCAGTGCGGGAGTCGGTCGACGCGGAGTCGACGACGATCACCTCGACCTCGGGGTCGGTGCCGGCGGCGATCGCCGCGAGCGCCTCCCGGAGCATGTCGGGCCGCTCGCGGGTGCACAGGATGATCGAGACGTCACCCGGGGTGAGGACGGAGGGGTTCACGGCGTGTCTGTCCTCGGCTGGTCGGAGCGGTCGTCGGAGTCGGCGGCTGAGCCCGTGCCGGCTGAGCCCGTGCCCGCTGAGCCCGTTCCCGCCAGGTCCTCGCGGACGAGCACGATCGCGGCGCGGTAGGCGGCGACGAGGTCGATGCTCGCGCGCTCCCAGGTCAGGTTCGCCCGGTTGTCGAGTGCGGCCCGGCGCATCCGAGCGAGCAGGGCGCGGTCGGAGGAGACCAGGTCGATCTGCGCGGTCAGCGTCTCGACGTCGCGCGGCTCGTGCACGAGCCCCTGCACGCCGTCCTCGAGGTTGGCGCCGGCGGCGGAGGAGACCAGCGGCACGCAGCCGGCGGCCTGCGCCTCCGAGGTCACCAGGGCGCTGCCCTCCTCGATGGTCGGCAGGATCAGCACGTCGGCGCTCGCGAAGACCCCGGCGACGTCGCCCGTGAAGCCGCGCAGCTCGACGCTCGGCTGCTCGAGCAGTCCGGCGAGGCGCTCCTGGTAGCCCGGGGTGAAGTCGCCGTAGACCAGGAAGCGCCCGGTGCTGCTCGCCTTCGACTGCTGCCAGGCCTGCAGCGCGTAGAGCAGGCCCTTGCGCGGCTCGATCCGGCCGACGAAGACCGCGGTGAAGACGTGGTCCGGCTCGTCGCGCGGGTCGGGATCGAAGCTGCGGGTCGTGTCGACCAGGGCGCCGTAGCGGTGGCGGAGGAGCTTGCGCGGCGAGAAGCCCTTCTCGAGGAAGGTCTGCTCCACCGAGGCGGACGGCACGAGGATCGCGGTCGCGGACGCCCACTCGCGCTCCTCGCGGCGCAGGCGCACCGCGTTGTAGGTGTGCGGCGAGCCGACCGGGGGCGTGATGCCCAGGCGCTCGTACTCCTCGGCGACGACCTCGAAGGCGTGCGCGGTGTGCGTGTTCGGGGCCTCGCGGACCGCGGGCACGCCCTGGCGGGCGGCCTCGTCGAAGGTGCGGGCCGAGCCCCACGGCCAGCCGTGCACGACGTCGTAGTCGCCCTCGGCGAGGATCCGCGCGGTGACGCGGTCGTGGTGCGCGATCGAGCGGCTGCGGCCGAAGAGGCGGTGCGGGAGGCGGACGCCGCCGACCGTGAGGGTCGTCACGGCGCGGGCGACCGGGCCGAGCGGCTCGGTGATCGAGGCGGCGACGACGGTGACGCGGTGCCCCGCGGCGACGAGCGAGCGGACCTGCTGCAGCGCGGTCCAGCCGATTCCCGGCGAGCCGATGCCGTGCGGGAACGAGTACAGGATCGACAGCGGAGCTCCGGCGGGCGCGCCGGAGGCGACGCTCGTCAGCGGACGGGCGTCGCGGTCGGTGCGGTCGTGCTCGGGGTCGTCTCGGTGGTCGGGTGGGCCTGCGGCAGTGGTGGAGCACTGGTGCTCATCATCCATGCGTCTCCTGTCGTGAGGGCGGCGCGCTCAGGAATGAACGATAGCCACCATCCTCGACCACCTGAGAGGAACGCAAGTCCACTCCCGGCTCGGCGAGTCGTCGGTCCCGCAGACTTAACACAGCCGCAATACTTCCGGCATCCGCATGCCGTGGGTTATGGTCACAATGAGTGTGTCGGGGCACCGCACTCGCGGGGTCCCGGTTCTGTGCTCGTTCCGGCCCCATCGAGGCATGCCCGAAGGCCGGTGCGAAAGCAGCACCGCACCGCTCCGAAACCGCCCTTCGCACCAGGCTCCGTCGACACCTCGACAGCCGCAAAACCCGTTCCGCCATCACCGCCGTGATGGACGGAGGCGTTGCTCCAACGATTGCAGCAGCAATGCGACCTCCGAGCACGCGGCGCGTCGCCCCGAGGTCCCACACCTCGCCGTCTGGAAGTCGAGACCGAGATGTCCGTCCCCCTTTACCTTCGAGTGCTCTGGAGCTACAAATGGCTCCTCGCGGTCGGCCTCGTGGTCGCCGTCCTGGCCGCCATGGTCGCCGGCTACACCGTGAAGGACGGTGAGATCGTCTCGCGCGCCGAGTCGGCCTACCGCTCCGACACCACGATCCTTCTCGGCGGTGGCTCGCGGAACCCCCTCCAGGCCGTCGAGCCCGGTCAGGCCCTCACCGAGGGCACGTCCGAGGCCCAGCAGAACGACCTGACGAACACCGCGGTCATCTACGCGTACCTCGTCAGCGGCTCCGAGATCCGCACCCAGGTCGAGGCCGCCATCGGCGGATTCTCGCCGACCGAGGCCCTCAGCGCCGTGCGCCGCACGACCCAGCCGGCCGGCACCGAGCAGAACCCGGGCCGCTTCAGCCTCCCGATCCTCTCGATCGTCGGCGAGTCGACCGATCCGGCCCGCGCGGTCCTGATCTCGCAGACCGCGACCCAGATCTTCCAGACCTACATCACCTCGCAGCAGGAGGCCCAGGGCGTCGCCCCCGAGCTCCGCGTCACCCTCCAGGTCACCGACCAGGGTGCGGCCGTCGAGCAGGAGGGGTCGAACCCGATCATCCCGATCGCGATCACCGGTCTCGGCGTCTTCCTCGCGTTCATCGCGCTCGCCTTCATCCTCTACAACATCCGCATCTCGCGGGAGCGGGTCACCGCCAACCGCGGCAACCAGCGCCGCGGCGAGTCCTTCCGGCGCGGCCCGGCCCTGACCGGCACCGCGTCCGAGAACGGCCAGCGCCCCGCCGCCCTCGGCACCGCCCCCGAGAACACCGCCGGGCCGGGTGAGCTGGCCTCCTCCGGGAAGCGCAGCGCCACCTGAGGCGGTCGCAGCAGATGAGCACGCCGACGCTGAAGGGGACCCCGCTCGGGGTCCCCGGGAACGACGACCCCTACGCGGGTGAGATCCTCGTCCGCCGGACCTTCACGGTCCGCGCTGTCCTGTCGACCGTCCTGCTGGCGGCCGTGGCCGTCGCAGCGGTCTACTACCTCAATCCGCTGTACGCGGGGGCGATCCTCTTCGGGATCTCGTTCCTGTACCTGACGCGCAAGCTGGTCTTCAACTGGACCGGCGCGTTCATCGTCCTGCTCGGCGTGATCATGTTCATCCCGGTGCGCTACTACGCGCTGCCGATCCCGCTCGGCTTCGCTCTGGAGCCGTACCGGCTCGTCATCGTGCTGATGGTCGTCGCGGCGATCGTCGCGCTGATGATCGACCCGACCTTCGTCTGGCGTCCGGCCGCGTTCGGCTGGCCGCTGGGCATCTGGGTGGCCTCGAGCCTGCTCTCGATCGCCGCGAACGTGCAGTTCATCTCCGAGGGCGCCCTCGGCTCCGGTGTCGCCGGCGCGATCGTCAACGACCTGCTGATGCTCTCGGTCTACTTCGTCGCCCGGCTCGTGATGCGCAACGAGAAGCTCGTCGAGGCCTTCCTGACCTTCCTGGTCTGGTCGGCCGTCGTCGTCGCCTTCTTCGCGGTGATCGAGCGTGCGACGCAGCAGAACGTCTTCACGATGCTCGACAAGTTCCTGCCGCTCGAGCGCCTCGGCGCCGAGCAGGAGGCCTACCGGGCCGGCGGCTACCGCTCGTTCGGCTCGTCGCAGCACCCGATCGCGCTGGCCGTCATGTTCACCATGATGATCCCGATCGCGATCTACCTCTCGAAGTACGCCCGCTGGCCCTTCAACGAGATCAACCGCCGGATCATCTACTACGGCACGATCCTCGCCCTGCTGCTCGGCGTCGTCACCGCGGTCTCGCGCACGGCGATCGTCACGCTCGGCGTGATGTTCCTGCTGACCGTCATCCTGCGCCCGAAGATCGGCGGCTACCTGCTCCTGGGCATGGTCCCGGTGCTCGGCCTCGGCTTCGTGCTGATCCCGAAGATCCTCACGGACATGATCGGGTCGTTCCTCGACCCGGACGCGCTCATCGCCTCGCAGTACACCTCCGCGGGCATGGCGGGCGCGGGCCGCCTGGCCGACCTCGAGCCGGCCATGGCGATCGTGCGCGAGCACCCCTTCTTCGGAACGGGAGTCGGCAGCCGCATCGTGGTGGGCGAGGACAAGAACGCGTTCATCCTCGACAACCAGTGGCTGGGCACTCTGCTCGACGGCGGCGCCGTGGGCGTCATCGGCCTGGCCGTGCTGTTCCTCGTCCCGATCGTGATGCTGCTGCGCTACTCGTTCAAGAGCACCACGACACCGCAGTACGCGAGCCTCGCGTTCGCGATCGCGGTCCTGCTGCTCGGCTACACGATCGCCGCGTACTTCTACGACGCCTTCGGTTTCTTCCAGTCCTTCATGCTCTTCTGGATCCTCCTTGCCGTCGGGGCCTGGGTGCTCACGGAGGCACCACGGAAGTCGACCCGCCGGCGCCTGTCGCCGGAGGAGGCGGGGCACGTCTCCGCCTTCACCCGCGGGGGCCCCCACATCCCGGTCGGGCAGCCCGCCCTCGGCTCGCACGTCGGCGCTCACGTCGTCCGCAAGCCGACGCAGATCGAGTCGTGAGCGCACGCGTCAGCGTCGTCATCCCCGCGCACGACGAGGGGGCGGTGATCGCCCGGCTCCTCGGCGCCCTGGTGGCCGGGGACCCGGAGGGCCGGCTCGAGATCGTCGTCGGCGCGAACGGCTGCACCGACGACACCGCCGCGGTGGCGCGGGCCGTCGATCCGCGGATCCTGGTGGCGGAGACGCCCCGGGCCTCGAAGATCGCCGGCCTCAACGCGGCCGACGAGCTCGCCACGGTCCTCCCGAGGATCTACGTGGACGCGGACGTCTCGGTCTCGGCCGAGACGCTCCTGGCGCTCGGCGACGAGCTGGCCCGCCCCGGCGGACCGCTCGCCGCGGCGCCGGAGTTCCGCGTCGACACCCGCGGGGCCTCCTGGCCGGTCCGGGCGCACTACTCGATCTGGGAGCTCTCCGACTACCGGGCCCCGGGCCTGGTCGGCTCCGGGATCTACGGCCTGTCGGCCGAGGGACGGAGCCGGTTCGGCGCCTTCCCCGAGATCATCGCGGACGACCGCTTCGTCCAGCAGCTCTTCACCCCCGAGGAGCGGCTGACGCTCCCCGGCCGGTCCTTCTCCGTGAAGGCGCCGCGCCGGATGCGCAACCAGATCAAGCGCACCGTCCGCATCGCGATCGGCAACGCCCAGCTGGCGGCCTCCGGGCTCGTGCCCGAGCAGACCGGCGCCGGCGGCGGCGGCCCGGTCGCGCTGCTGAAGCGCGTCCTGCGCCGGCCCGCCCTGTGGCCGGCCTTCCCGATCTACTGCTACGGCTATCTGCGACCCCGCCTCGAGGCGCGGTCGATCATCGCTCGAGGAGGCGTACCCGAATGGAACCGCGACGAGACGACGCGCGCGTGACGGGGTCGACCCCCGCGGGCGGCTCCTCCACCCGCCACGGCACCACGGCGAGCGACGCCCAGATCGAGGCGGCGATCGACGACACCGCGCACACCACCGAGACGCTGGCGACCGACGCGATCGCGCAGTCGCCGACCGTGGGGGACGGGCCGAACCTGCCGCCGACGCGTCCCGGGTCCGATCTCGGGCACAAAGCCAGTCGCGGTGTCATCCAGACCCTGGGTGGGCTGTGGGGCAAGACCGGCATCCAGCTCATCTCCACTGTGGTGCTCGCACGACTGCTGTCGCCCAGCGACTTCGGTCTGCTCGCGGCCGTCACGGCCATCGTCGGCGTGGCCGACCTGGTCCGCGACTTCGGCCTCACCGGCGCGATCATCCAGTCGAAGAAGCTGAGCGAGACCGTCTGGCGGTCGGTGCTCTGGCTGTCGGTCGCCCTCGGCGTCGTCGGCACGATCGTCATCGCCGCCTCGGCCTGGCTCATCGCCGGGATCTACCAGAACGACGCACTGATCGTCCTCACGATCGCCGTCGCCCCCACGCTCCTCGTCAACAGCCTCTGCATGCCGCTCCAGGCGCGCGTGCAGAAGGAAATGAAGTTCGGCCTGATGGCGCAGATCGACGTGGTCTCGATGCTCGTCGGCGTCGTCGGCTCGATCATCGCCGGCCTGCTCGGCTGGGGCGTCTGGTCGCTCGTCGTGCTGCAGGGTGGCGCGCTGATCTACCGACTGATCGCCCTCTGGGTCGCGGCACGGCCGAAGTTCGGCCGCCCGCGGATCTCGCGCGAGGTCGTCCCGCTCGTCACGACCGGCGGCAGCATCTTCGGCGTCCAGCTGCTCAACTACCTCGCCCGCAACGTCGACAACGTGCTCGTCGGCTCGCAGCTCGGCGCGAACGCGCTCGGTCAGTACTCGAAGGCGTACTCGCTCTTCCTGCTGCCGCTCCAGCAGCTCAACGGCCCGCTCGGCCGCGTCGCGCTGCCGGTGCTCTCCTCGCTCCAGGACGACGGCGAGCGCTACCGCCGCTACGTCCGCGGGGCGCTGCTCGTGATCGGCTACCTCACGCTGCCGACCTTCGGTGTCCTCGCCGCCCTCTCCGGACCTCTGGTGGAGCTCCTGCTGGGCTCGCAGTGGACGTCGTCCGCGGTCATCCTGTCGCTGCTGTCCATCGCGGGCATCGCTCAGGGCATCGGCAACGTGCAGGGCTGGATCTACATCTCGCTCGGCCGCGTGCACCGCCAGCTGATCTACTACGTCGTCACCCGCCCGCTCGTCATCGGCTCGTTCTTCGTGGGCCTGTGGTGGAACGGCGTCGAGGGCCTCGCGCTGCTCTACGGCCTCACCACCCTGGCGCTGCTGGTGCCCGGCTTCTGGCTGGCGATCCGCGGCACCTTCGTGCGCGGCTCCGACGTGATCGTGCCCGTCCTGCGCCCCGCGCTCGTCGTGCCGTTCATGTTCGGCGCGGCCTGGGCCGTCGGCGCGTACACCGACCTGCCCGCGATCGTCCACCTGCTCGTCGGCGGACTCGCCTCGCTGGTGCCGCTGGCGCTCGCGATGGCGATCCCGGCCTACCGCCGCGACATGAACCAGATCCTCGCGTTCGTGAAGCAGGTCCGGAAGCCCAAGCCCAAGGGCCCGGCGACCCCCGCCGCGCCTGCGTCGCAGACCACTCCGGCCGCCGAGGGAGGCACCGCATGATCCGCTCCACCCGCTCCCGCCGCGCCGGCGTCCTCGCCGTCGTGGCCGTCGCCGCCGCGCTGCTGGCCGGCTGCACCTCCGCCCCGGCTCCCGCCGAGACGACCGAGCCCGCCGCCTCGGGCGAGCTGCCCTTCGCGGCCGGCTCGATCGCCGCGATGGGCGACTCGATCTCGGTCGGCGTGGCCGCCTGCGGGCAGAACAAGCCCTGCCCCAGCGCGTCGTGGACCACCGGCGAGGACGAGACGGTCGACTCGGTCGCCCGCCGCGCCGGCGAGTCGGTCGGCGCCGTGCCCGAGATCGAGAACGTCGCCTCCAAGGGCGCGACCTCGGCCGAGCTCCCGCGCCAGGCCGAGAAGGCGGTCGCCGCCGCGCCCGACCTGGTCACGATCCTGATCGGCGCGAACGACGTCTGCCGCAAGAACAGCGCCGACATCACCACGCCGGACGCCTTCCGCAGCAACATCACGACCGCGCTCTCGACGCTCTCCACCGGCGCTCCGGAGGCGACGATCTTCGTCTCCTCCGTGCCGAACCTGCTCGACTTCTTCGAGACGGAGCGCGGCGACGCCGAGGCCGTCTCGCGCTGGGCCGGCAGCTCCAACTGCAACTCGCTGCTCTACCAGCCCACCTCGGACGACGCGGACGCGCAGGCCCGCCGCGACAACGTCTCGACGACGATCGACGCCTACAACGACGTCCTCGCCGACGTCTGCGGCGCCACCGCGAACTGCGTCTACGACCAGGGCGCCCTGCACGACTTCGACGTCACCTCGGACGACATCTCCGACGTCGATCACTTCCACCCGTCGCTGGCGGGTCAGGCGAAGCTCGCGGACATCGCCTGGACGGCGCTGCTCGCGAACGCCTCCTGAGGCGCTGAGAGCGCCGCCTGCGCCCGCTGAGGGGGCAGGACGAGGGCGGGGGAGCTGCGGCTCCTCCGCCCTTCTGCGTGCGCGGGCGGCTTCTCGCGCGCGCCGGCGGCGGCGAGCTCGTCCGGCTCGCGATTCCTCCTCCGGCTCGCTGGAACCCGTGGATCAGGCGTGCCGAGCCGGTTCCCGCGTGCCGGAGGTCTCGACGGAGCCGGTTCGGCTCGCGATCCGGTGCCCGGCTCGCTGGACCGGGTGCTTCTGACGTGCCGGGGGTCTTCCCGCGTGCCGGAGGTGCCGGGGGTGAGGTCCGGCACGTGATTCCGGCTCGGGCTCGCGGGGTCCTGCGATCCCGGCGCGTGCCGGGCCGGCTTCCGCGTGCCGGAGGTCCCGGCGGCACCGGTTCGGCGCGCGATCTCGCGTCCGGCTCGCGCGAGCCGGTGCTTCTGACGTGCCGGGGGTCGTCCCGCGTGCCGGAGGTGCCGGGGGTGAGGTCCGGCACGTGATTCCGGCTCGGGCTCTCGGGCTCGCGGGGTCCGGCGATTCCGGCGTGCCGGGCCGGCTTCCGCGTGCCGGAGGTCCCGGCGGCTCCGGTTCGGCTCGCGATCTCGCGTCCGGCTCGCGCGAGCCGGTGCTTCTGACGTGCCGGGGGTCGTTCCGCGTGCCGGAGGCCGCCGAGGCGACGCTCGGCTCGTGGAGACGACTCCGGCTCGCGGAATCCCGGGGATCCGGCGTGCCGGAGGTCTTTCCGCGTGCCGGAGGTCGCCGAGGCGGCGCTCGGCACGTGGAGACGGCTCCGGCTCGCGGAATCGTGGGGATTCGGCGAGCCGGAGGTGGTGCGGCGTGCCGGAGGTGCTCCGGCGCGCGGAGGGCGCAGCGGCCCCCGCGTCAGGCGGTCTCGAAGCGGGTGTCGCCGCGCTCGGGGCGCCAGGAGGGGACGCTCGCGGAGGTGCGGCGGCGCGAGCGCGCGCGGGACGGGCTGAAGCGGAACGGCGGCACGGTGGGGGCCAGCGCGGCGGTGCGGCTCGCGGCGCGCAGCAGCAGCTCCTCCGTCAGCTCCTCCGGCGCGGCCGCGATGGCCAGGCCGCGCTGGTCGAGCTCGCGGGCGATCTGGATCTGGTGGTCGTCGATGTGCTCGCCGCGGGCGACGAGACGCGGGACCAGGATCGGGACCTTGCCGTTCTCGATGGCCGTGATGGCGGCGCCGGTGCCCGCGTGGGCGATGACGACGTCCGCCTCCTTCACGGCCTCCTGCAGCTCGTGGTGCGGCACGCTCGCGCGGCCCTCGATGCCGTAGGGGGAGACGTCGGCGAGGCCGGTCTGCCAGAGCACCTCGGCGTCCTTCAGCAGCGGCACCGACGCGGCGATCAGCCGGTCGAAGGGGTAGAGGTCCTGGGTGCCCACGGAGATCACCGCGCGGCGGATCGCGGAGACCGGCTCGTCGGGACCGGTCGTGTACGCGTCGAAGATCGAGCCGCCGAAGAGCCAGCGCTCGTCCGCCCACACCGGGTACTGCGTGTAAGTGTTCACGCCCGGGAGGCGGGCCATGATCTTGCCGGTGATCGAGGGGCCGTCGGCGCGCGCGGCGCTCTCGATGTAGTGGCACTCGATGCCGCGCAGCGAGGCCTCGGGCATGAACGACACGGCGGGGCTCGAGCCGGTGCTGAAGACGGCGGAGTAGTCGCCCTTGGCCAGGATCCGGTGCGCGATCAGCGCGTTCTCGGCGATCGGGCGGGCGTCGCGCGGAGCGGCGAAGCGGCTGTAGGTCACGCGGCGGCCCTCGAGGAGGGAGCGGCTGAGGCCGTTGTCGAAGGTCACCCAGTGCTGGTCGGCGGGGTCGATCCCGAAGCGGGAGGACAGGGTGAAGAGCTGTTTGAGATGCCCTCCACCGGAGCAGACGAACAGGAACTGTGACATGGCGACCCTTCTTGCGTCCGGGGGAGCTCTCGGGCTCTCCTCCGGCGGAAGCTGACTGAGGCGGTAGTGCAGGGCTGGGTGTTGTGGGGGGTGGGTGGTGCTGGTGGTGCTGGGGCGGCGCGGAGCCGGGTGGGAGCCCCGCTCTGCACTGGAGCGGCCCGGTGGGAGGGAGATCCGGCGGCGTCGTGACCGCGCTCTCCCCGGAGTGCGTCAGGACGTGGGGGCGTCCCGGGCATCGGCGGGTCGACGCCCAGGGGGACGCGCGCGGGGTGGGGCGGGGAGCCTGCGCTGCATCGTGGTCCTGGTCGGTCGGGTGGTTCTCGGGCGGGTGAGGATCGTGACGTCGGGTGCGACGCGGTGCCGGCGCGGCGTGATCCGCTCCTGCGCCTGGGCGAGTGCTCGCCGTCCGAGGACGAGGGCACAGCGGAACGGGCCGCGGTGCCACCCCCACGATAGTGAGGCGCCCGTTCCCTGGCTACTTCGGAGTCGGACCCCTGGGTGGATTGACCTAGCCCGCCTGCAGCGCCGACGCGGCGGGTCCGCCCGCGCGGGCGCGGCCGTCGTTCCGGTCGAGCAGGATGTCGAGCACCGTCTCGTGCCGGGCGGCCCAGGAGTTCGCGTGGATCCAGCCGAGGCGCTCGTCCTCGGTGGCCGGGCCGTCGGCGAGCGCGTCGTCGACGACCGCGGCGAACTCCGCCATGGTCGGCACGATGCGGATCCGGTCGCTGATGCCGTGGATCGGCGGCAGATCGACGGAGATCACCGGGCAGCCGCTCGCCACGTACTCGTAGAGCTTGAGCGGGCTCATCGCCTCGGTCAGCGGGGTGCGGCGGTGCGCGAGGAGGCAGAGCTCGACGTTGCGCATCGTCGCCACCAGCTCGCGGCGGCCGACGGAGTGGTGCAGGTGCACGTTCGCGAACGGGGCGAGCGGGGCGAGGTAGCCGGGGTCGGGCTGCGGGCCCATCAGCACGATCTGCAGCTCGGGGTGCGCGGTGGCGACCGCGACGATCCCCTCGACGTCGAGCCGGTCGTCGAGCGTGCCGACGTGCAGGGCGCGCGGGCCGGGGATGCGGCTGAGCCACTCGGGGGCGTCGGGCACGGGGCCGGCCCACTCCTCCGGGCTGACGCCGTTGGGGACGACGGCGTGCGGGCCGGTCGGCGCGATGCGGTCGATGATCTCCTGCGAGACGGCGGTGACGGAGCGGCCGCTGGTCGCGACGCGGCGGTAGGCCTCCTGGAAGGCGGGCCAGTGGCCCTTCCAGCGGGTCGAGGTCGTCCAGTCGTCGCGGGCGAAGAACATCACGTGCTCGGCCCACTCGAACGGCGAGAAGCCGGCCACGACGGGACTGGTCGTGACGACGACGGGGCGCACGAGCTCCATCTCGTCGGCGAGCTTCGCGATCCCCTGGTCGTAGGCGCGGTACTCCTTCTCCAGGCCGGCGATGTCGGTCGGGTCGGAGCGGCGCAGGCGCAGCGGGGTGTGCAGGACGCGCTGCGGTGTCGACGGGAACTCGACCTCGCGGCCCAGGGCCCCGCGCACGAGCGTCGTCGGCAGGAAGCGGAAGGGGTTCGCCACGATCAGGCGCCCGACCTGCGGGCTCTCCATCAGCGAGTGCAGGATCCGGTCCGGCGGGCGCATCATCCCGCGGCGGGCCGCGTCCGTGTAGGTCTCGTAGGAGAAGGTGAAGACGACGTCGCGGACGACGCCGTCCGCGGTCGGCTCGGGCGCCGTCCGGTCGGGCGCCGTCCGGTCGGGAACGGTCTGGTCGGGCACGGTCTGGTCGGGCACGGCGCTCCTCACGCGAAGGTCCGGATGACGCGCGCGGGCACGCCGACGGCGACGGAGTAGTCCGGCACGTCCTCGCGGACGACGGCGTTCGCGCCGATCACCGCGCCGCGGCCGACCGTCACACCGGGCATGATGACGGCGTTCTCGCCGAGCCACGCTCCGCGGCCGATGCGGACCGGGGCGATCCGGTCGACGCCCTGGTCGCGGATGAAGCGCGTCGGGTCCTTGAAGCCGTGCGAGTGGTCCGAGATGTAGACGCCGCGGGCGATGCCGACGCCCTCCTCGATGACCACGCTCTGCACAGCGCTGATCGCGGTCATGTTCATCCGCACGCGGTCGCCGATGATCAGGGCGGGCGTGGGCGCGTCGTCGGTCGGGACCATCAGCATGCAGTTCGCGCTGATCAGCACGTTCTCGCCGATGGAGATCCGCTTGCCCTGCCCGGGTCCGATCCGGAAGGGCAGGCAGATGCGGGAACCCTTGCCGAAGCGGTGGAAACCGCCGGCGACCAGCTTGCTGAAGGCCAGATCGCGTGCTCGCTGCGCGAGGATCGCGAGATCCAGTCCGTTCAAGGCATCAACTCCAGGGGATAGCGGCGGGCCGGACGGCGGGGGTGGTCGTCCTGGGCCTGGGGGGGTGTGGTGATCGCGCCCGGGTGAGGCGCGCGGGTCTGACCCACGATAGCGAGCGCCTCCTGTGCGCCACGAGTCCGTGCGGATCGGACCCCGGGTGTTTACGACTCGGAAACACGCTGTGCTCTCCGTGGCGCGCGCGGTGCGTGCTCAGAACGGGGGTGCTCACCTGCACGGTGGCCGAGCATCCCGGCGCTCGGGAGGCTCCCGGCGCCGGGAGCGCCCCGGGGAGCGTAAAATCGCAGGGTCCGCGGAGGCGGCCGCCCGCTCCCGGGCCGGCGCGTCCTCCGGATCGTGCGGGACACCGCACCGACGGACCCGGCGACGCCGCTCGGTCCCCGCCCTCGCGCGACCCCGACCCGCCCGCACCACCAGAGAGGCTCGACCGTGGCCGAAGCCGACACCGCCAGCCGACTGTGGACCCTCCACCTCGCGCGAGCCGCCGTCGCGGCCGTCGCCGGTGTGGTGATCACCTTCTCGCCCGACCACGGCCCCGCCTTCGGCTTCGCCGTCTTCGCCGGCTTCGCGCTCCTCAGCGGCGCCGTCGCCCTCGTGATCGGCCTGCGCGCCCTCGCCGGTCGCGGCCGCACGCTCGCCCTCGCCTCCGCCGGGGTCACCCTCGCCGCCGGCGTGCTCGCGCTGGTCGCGCTGCCGGTCGCGGCCCTCCTGCCCTTCATCGCGCTGATCGCCGGCTGGGCGCTCGTCTCCGGCTCCCTCGAGTTCTCCAGCGGCCGCCGCGGCACCGGCCTCGCCGCCCGCGACGCGGTGATCGTCGGCCTCGGCACGGCCCTGCTCGGAGCGGTCTTCGCCCTCCTCCCGCCGCACCCCGTCGTCTCGGTCGGACTCCTCGGCGCGTACGCCGTGATGCTCGCCGTGTTCCTCGCGATCGCCGCGTTCTCGCTCAAGTGGGCCGCCGGCGCCGATGCCGCCGCACCCTCCACCCCCACCACCGGAGGAGACCGATGACCGCCCCCGACCCCGCCTCCTCCGAGCCGTCGCCCTCCGACGACGACTTCGCGCCGCGCACCTTCCGCCCCACCCGCAAGGACCGCCTGCGTCCGCTCGAGCTCGTCGGCCTCTCCGCCGTGATGGCGGCCTTCGTCGGCGTCGTCGTGCTGATGTCGACCCGCGAGTTCGTCGTCGCCCTGATCGGCTTCGGCGTCGCCTTCATCGTCGTCCTCGTCGCCATCGCGATGTTCTCGCTGACCTTCAAGCCCGACGAGGCCGAGATCGCCGACCTCGACGAGCAGGACGGTGCTCATTAGGTCGGTGCGACTGCGTCGCTCCTCCCCGCGGTCGGCTTCCTGAGGCGGCCTGGTCCCGCAGAGCGTGTCGCGTCCGCTGCGCGGAATCGCTTGGGCTGTGGTTCTGGGGTCGGTGCGACTGCGTCGCCCCTTCCCGCGGTCGGCCGACAGGCTGGTCGGGTTCTGCAGAGCGTCCTGCTTCCGCTGCGCGGAATCGCTTGGCACGCGATTCCGCGGTGCGCTCGCACCTGCGGTGGAGCACTGCGGACGCGTCCGCGCCCATGCTGGTCGAGTAGCCCCGCAGGGGCGTATCGAGACCCGCCCTCGCCGGCAGTGCGGTTGCATGCCTCGGTCGCGAGGGGGAGGCAGGTGCATTGCACCGCCCCCGCCTCATGCTGGTCGAGTAGCCCCGGAGGGGCGTATCGAGACCCGCCGTCGTCAGCGGCGCGGCAGCACGCTCGCCTCGTCACCAGGCCGGTCTACGAGGAGACCTCGTCGCGGGCGGTCTCGCCGAGTGCGTACGCCAGGCTGCGGGCGTAGATCTCCTCGAGGCGGGACGCGACGATGCGGTACTGGACCGAGCGGCCGCGGCGCTGCTCGCGCGGGAGGTTGCCGAGGACCACTCCGGCGTCCTCCAGCTCGATGAGGTGCCGGTAGAGGCTCGTCGTCGTGGCGCGGCCGGTCGGCAGCTCCGGGCCGATCGCCTCCACCAGCTCGCCGAAGAGCAGGCCCTGCTCGGGACGCGCCGCGCGGGAGAGCGACCGCAGGATCCCCCGGTTGATCTCGCTGCCGACCACCCGCACGGCCAGGTCGGCCTCCTCCGGGGTCGCTCGGCTCCTCGTGGACGACGCGGATGAAGGCATGACGCCCATCCTCCCGCACGGGGCCCTTTCGGGATTCCACAGGCGTGTATTGCCACACCGTCTGGGTACCGGATGATTCGCGCCAGCGGAATCATGATTCCACGGAACGGTTACCTTGGTCTCCGTCGGCACGCCTCTCGCGTGCCGGTACGCGACCGCATCCGGCGCTCGCGTGAGGCGCGAGCCTCGACGTACGCAGGGGAGAGAGCGGCATGGATCGACGACGACGGGCGGGGGAGCCCGCGAGACGCACGGTGGGCGCGCAGCGTGACCGGAACCGAGCGGTGGTGTCGCCGAGCGGCGCCCACCGCGGCCGGATGCGGGTGGGGCGCCGACTGGCCGCAGGCCTCCTGGCGGCGGGACTGGTCGGCGGGGCGGGCACGTCACTGGCGGTGACCTCGTCGTTCCTCGCGCCGCTCTCGGCATCGGCGGCCACGCACGGCGCGGGCTACGACCTGGGGAGCGGGTTCCTCGGCGCGTACCGTCACCCGGACGGCACGCTGGCCTACTGCCTGCAGATCAGGGCGTCGATCCCGTACAGCCCGACGGCCGGTCCGTCGCTGAACAGCGACTGGAACTCCCTGTCGCCAGATCAGCTCGCACGGCTGAGCTACGTCATGGACGTCCACGGGAACACGGAGGACGCGAACACCGCGGCCGCCGTCGCGCTGTACGTGTGGGACGTGGCGGACAACGCGGCGTACAACGGCAACGGCATGCCGGGCGACCTCTACTACAGCGCCCGCGCCGGCGGGAATCGCGATGCCGTGCTCGGGCTGCTGAGGCAGTACCGGGCGGAGGCCGCCGGCGTGACGGCGGTGCGGCCGGGACGGACGTCCGGCTCGGCGTCGCTGAGTCTCGACATGCAGTCGAGCGCGAGCACCGGCCGGGTCACGGCTCGGACCGATCCGCCCGGGCAGACGGGGACGGTGCATCTGACGAACGCGGTGTTCGACGACACCGGATCCGGGCAGTCGACGATGAAGGACGGGGAGTCGCGGACGTTCCGCGTCGTCCCGGCCGCCGGCCCCGCCTTCGCCGTCGAGGCGCGGTCCGACGAGATCCGGGTGCCGGGTGCCTCCGGCTACGTCGGGAACATCCTGACCTGGGCTCCCGGCGTGACCTCCGAGCAGTGGACGGCGTCGAAGGGGCAGAAGATCGACGGCTCGTTCACGATCGCCGCCGCCACGGCCGCCTCCGCGCCGATCCCGACCCTGTTCTCGCCGATCGGATCGACGCAGGTCTCGACGCGGCGCGTGGAGGCCGGGACGCAGGCGACCGACACCGTCACGGCAGGCGTCGCGCCCGGGTCGGGGGAGTGGCGCACCCTCGACGGCGCGCCCGTGCCGGTGGTCTACCGCGGCACGCTCCACGGTCCGTACGCCGAGCAGCCGGTGCAGTCCGACGCGGTGCCGCCGGGCGCGCCCGTCGCCGGAAGCGTCGAGCTGACCGCGACCGGCCCGGGAACCTACACGTCCCCGGGAGTGACGGTCCCCTCGGCCGGCTTCTACACCTGGGTCTGGCGCGTCGAGGAGGCGTCGCAGCCGGACCGCGTGAAGCCGTTCCTGCCCGACGGCTACGCCTGGTCGGACGGGTTCGGGCTCGTCGCGGAGACGCACCTCTCGCCGACCAGGGTCGCCGCCGAGACGCAGGTCGCGGACGAGGAGATCCCCGTCACCGCGACCTCCACGGACACCCTCACGGTGAAGGACACCGGAGCGTGGCTGAAGAAGGACGGGACGAGCGTCCCCGTCACTTTCACGGGAACCGCGTACTGGGTGCCCGGCACGGGAGAGGTCCCGGCGACGAGGCCGGAGAACGCGACGGTCCTGACGATCTCGAGCGTCGTCGCCACGGGGCCCGGGACGTACACCTCGGACGCCGCGACCGCGCCGGCGGACTCGGCCGGCCACATCGTCTGGGTCTGGTCCGCCTCCGAGACGCTCTTCAGCACGGGCTGGGCGGACGGGTGGAACACGAAGGGCGAGGTCGTGCGCGTGACGACCCCGCAGGTCCGCACGAAGGCGACGCCCTCCGTGGCGCTGTCGGACACCGCGAAGGACGAGGCGGTCGTCGACGGCGAGGTGCCGGAGGGCGCCGTGATCACCTTCGAGGCGTACCGGCAGACCGGCGACCGGGCCTCTTGCACCGTCGAGTCCCGGGTCTACGACGGCTCGACGTCGCCCGTCGCGGTCGCCGCGGGGCGGAACGAGAAGAGGTCGTACTGGTCGAGTGAGGTCCGCTTCACGGAGCCCGGCGTCCATCACTGGGTGGAGACGCTGCGGACGAAGGACGGCCGGGTCCTGCACCGCGGTGAGTGCGGAGTGCCGGGGGAGACCACGAAGGTGACCGTGCCCGATGTGACGTCGAAGGCGCAGGCCGACAGCGCGGTGCACGACGGTGCGACCGACGACGCGATCGTCACCGGGGAGACGCCGAAGGGCGCCTACCTGGTGTGGAAGGCCTACCGGGCGGCGGCCGGCACGAGGTCCGCCGCTGACAGCGTGCCGCCGGTCTGCGACGCGTCCACGCTGGTGGCGGACACGACCGGCACCCCGGTCGTCGTCGAGAAGGCGGGCACCTACACCTCGCCCCCGGTCGTCTTCACCACCGCGGGCGCCGTGCACTGGGTGGAGGAGCTGCACTCCTACGACGGGAGGATCCTCGCCCAGGGTGCGTGCGGAGCGCCCGGCGAGACGACCACGGTGCACACCCCCGACGTCCACACCCGGGCCACCCCGGCAGTGCAGGTGGGCGATCCGGTGCGGGACGAGGCCGTCGTGAACGGCTGGGTCCCGGCCGACGCGGTGATCACGTTCGAGGCGTTCAGGAGGAGCGGCGACCAGGACACGTGCACGCCGGCGAACCGCGTCTTCGACGGATCGGGCAGCCCCGTCGCCACGACCCCCGGTCTGAACGAGAACGTCTCCTACTGGTCCGGTGAGACCCGGTTCACCGAGCCCGGCGACTACTACTGGGTCGAGACGCTCGCCACGGCGGACGGGACGGTCGTCCATCGCGGGGAGTGCGGCGCACCGGGCGAGACGACCGTCGTCTCGCCGACGCCGGTCGTCCCGAAGGTGAGCACGACCCTGGCCGACTCCGGAGCCGATCCCGGCCCGTGGTTCGCCGGCGGCCTGACCGCCCTCGTCCTCGGTCTCGCCGCCGCCCTGCTCGTCCGCCGACGCCGCCCCTCACCCGACGAGTAGCCCCGTGTGCCCGTCGAGCGGCGAAGCCGCTTCGCGTCGCGCGCCATGCCGGTCGAGTAGCCCCGCAGGCCCCTTCATGCTGGTCGAGTAGCCCCGCAGGGGCGTATCGAGACCCACCGTCCTCAGCACGACCGGTCTGCAGACTCCTGGCCCACGCCGCGGCGTCGGTGGTCCGGGTTAGCGTGCGGGGGTGGCGGAGGCGATCGGGCGGTGGTGGGAGCGGCGGCGGTTCTCGCGAGGGGTCGACGTCCCGTACCCGGTGGGGACCTACCGGGAGGCATGGGCGTCGTTCCCGGTGCTCGTGCTCCAGTACCGGCCCGAGTACAACGGGGGGATCGTCCTCAGCCAGATCCCGCCGGCGGCCGACGTCTATCTGTGCTGGCTGTGCGACGCGGGACACGTGTTCGTCGCGACTCCCGAGGAGCAGCGGCACCGTCCGGGCCGGGAGCGGCGGCGCTCGTCCTGGTGTCCCGACTGCGCGGCGCTCGCGAAGCCCCGGACGCCGCGGCCCGCGGTGGAGCCGGTGATCGAGCGCCCGTCGGCCCCGGTCCCCGAGTCCGCTGCTGCTCGGTCACCCCGTCCCGCCCGCACTCCGACGAGGTCGCGCCCGCCGCGGATCTGCTCGAAGACCCCGCAGCTCCCACCGGGAGAGCCCTTCGTCAGCGCCTGCGCGCCTCCGCCCGCGTCAGCGGTCGAGGCGCGGCTCCGCGCGCTGCTCGCCGAGCGGCTCGAGTTCGAGCCGGGTTTCACGGCGGTGCGGCTGAGCCGGCCGTTCTTCGAGCACCTGGAGGCGTGGCCGGACATCGTGCTGAGCGAGCTGCGGGTGGCGATCGAGTACGACTCCACGGGGCGGCACGGGCTCGAGCACGTGGGGCATCGCGAGGAGGCGGACCGACGGAAGGACCGCGCGCTGCGGGCCGTCGGCTGGGAGGTGGTGCGGGTGCGGACCGGGCGCCTGCCTCCGCTCGGGCCGCACGACGTCCTCGCGTCGGGCGTCTCGGCGAGGCTCGTGGACCGGCTGCTCGACGAGCTGCGCGAGATCCGCGGGTCGTTGCTCGTCGACGCCTGGACGCGCTGACCGGGCGCCTGGACGCGCTGACCGGTCGAAGGGGCGTGCCGGCCGACCGCGCGACCCCGCGGCGTCTCAGGTCCGCAGCGCGAGCGCCTCGCTGCACCAGCGTCGGTACAGGGCCCACGGGTCGGGCTCGCCCGCCCGCACCGTCTCGACGTGCCGGTCGAGCGCGGCGCTGCGGGTGAACCACTCCGTCCGCTCCAGCCGCTCGACGGCGAACTGCGCGTGGCGGTGCTGCTCCAGCGTCCGCCCGCCGCGCTCGAAGGCGAGCAGCTCCTCGTGCCGAAGCCGGTGCAGGCGCTGCCGGGGGTTCCCGCTGGTGCCGATCTTGATCCGCCCGGCGAAGCGGATGTAGTAGACGACCTCGACCCGCGGTGGCGGCAGCTCGCCGTCGGGCGCGTCGCCGAGCCGCCACTCGCAGGCCGCGCAGAGCCAGCCCGACGCGTGCCGGACGCCCAGCCGCGAGCCGCAGACGAGGCACGGCGAGGGGAGGACGTCGACGACGCCGTCCTCGCGCGCCACCCAGTCGTGCGCCAGCCCGAGGTGCGCGCTGCAGAGCGCCACCGGCGCGCCCGACTCGGCGGCCGTGCGGCAGCCGTCGAGGGCGCAGTCCGGGGGGACCGCATCGGGGGACATGCTCCGACCCTAGGCACGACCCCCGACATCCGCGCCGGAGCCCGTTGCCGTCGAGCTCGCTCGCGGTCGGGCTCGGTCGCGTCTCAGCTCAGGCGGTCGACCAGCTCGGAGGCCAGCCCGGTGTAGCCGGCGGGCGTCAGCGCGAGCAGACGGACCTTCGCGGCAGCGCCGATGTCGAGGCCGTCGACGAAGACCGCGAGGTCCTCGGCGCCGAGGCGCTTGCCGCGGGTGAGGTCCTTGAGCATCGCGTACGGGTCCGTGATCGAGGAGCGTCCCGCGACGACTTCGGCGCGGATGACGGTCTGGATCGCCTCCGCGAGCACCTCCCAGTTGGTGTCGAGGTCGGCGGCGAGGGCGCGCGGGTCGAGGTCGATCTCGAGCAGCCCGCGGGCGATGTTGTCGAGCGCGAGCAGCGAGTGGCCGAACGCGACGCCGATGTTGCGCTGGGTCGTCGAGTCGGTGAGGTCGCGCTGCAGCCGCGAGGTGACCAGGGTCTGCGCGAGCGAGTCGAGCAGCGCGCTGGAGAGCTCGAGGTTCGCCTCGGCGTTCTCGAACCGGATCGGGTTGATCTTGTGCGGCATCGTCGACGAGCCGGTCGCGCCGGCCTGCGGGATCTGCCGGAAGTAGCCGAGCGAGATGTAGGTCCAGACGTCGGTGCAGATGTTGTGCAGGATCCGGTTCGCGTGCGCGGCCTTGCCGTAGAGCTCGGCCTGCCAGTCGTGCGACTCGATCTGGGTGGTCAGCGGATTGAAGACGAGGCCGAGGGAGCCGACGAACTCCGCCGCGAGGGCCGCCCAGTCGGTGTCCGGATCCGCGGCGAGGTGCGCCGCGAAGGTGCCGGTCGCTCCGCTGAACTTGCCGAGGTACTCCGTGGCCTCGAGCTGCACGACGACCCGCTCGAGGCGGAACGCGTAGACGGCGAACTCCTTGCCCATCGTGGTCGGCGTGGCGGGCTGGCCGTGGGTGCGGCTGAGCATCGACTCGTCGCGGTAGCGGACGGCGAGCTCGCGCAGGGAGGCGACGACCGAGCGCAGCTTCGGCAGCCAGACGTCCTCGACCGCCCGGCGGACGACGAGCGCGTAGGAGAGGTTGTTGATGTCCTCGCTGGTCGCGGCGAAGTGGGTGAGCTCGGCGATGCGGTCCAGGCCCAGCTCGGCGAGCCACTGGCGCACGAGGTACTCGACGGCCTTCACGTCGTGGCGGGTGACGGCCTCGAGCTCGGCCAGGCGGTCGATCTCGGGCTGGCCGAAGTCGCGGGCGCGGCGGCGGAGCTCCTCGGCGGCGGCGGCCTCGACCGGTTCGGAGCCGAAGAGGCGGCGGTCGGTGAGGGCGAGCAGCCACTCCACCTCCACGTGCACGCGGGCGCGATTCAGCCCGGCCTCCGACAGGTGCTCGCCGAGGGCGGAGACGGCGGCGCTGTAGCGGCCGTCGAGCGGGCTGAGCGGCTGGGGAGGGAGCGAGGTCATGCGGTGGTGCCTTCCGGTTCTCGGGGGTCCCGCGTGCTCTGGAGGCTCGATCGCGGGTCGGTGCGGACCGTGCGGTTGCCGCGCAGTCCCGGTTCGATCTGGGCGAAGAGCGCCCGGCACGCGCGCTCGATCAGCGCGAGCACCGAGTCGAACGCCGCCGCATCGGAATAGTAGGGGTCGGGGACGTCGCCCTGCGCCGAGAGGCCCGGCTCGAAGGCGAGCAGGCGCCGGATCTTCTGCCGGTCGACGTCGGTGCGCGCCCAGGAGCGCAGTGCCCGCTCATGGCCGTGATCGAGGGCGACGACGAGGTCGAACTCCTCGAAGAGCGCGGGGTCGAAGAGCCGCGCGCGGTGCGGGGCGCCGTCGAGCCCGCGGCGATCGAGCGCCTCGAGGGCACGGTGGTCGGCGTGCTCGCCGAGGTGCCACTCGCCGGTGCCGGCGGAGGTGATCGTGATGACCGAGCCGAGCCCTGCCTGCTCGGCGAGGGAGCGCAGCACCACCTCCGCCATCGGCGACCGGCAGATGTTGCCGGTGCAGACGAAGCACACGGCGAACGCCGACGGCGCGGAAGAGGGGGTCACCCGCCCATCATGGCGCACCGGCGGTCCTCCACAGCGGGCGGATTCTCAACCTCTCCACCGTTCCGGGGAGCGCCCGCCCGCGGCCGACCGCGGTGCCCGAGGCTGGCCGCGGGCATCGAGAGAAGGGAGGTGGCGGATGGGCGTCGAGGCGGCTGCAGGGGCAGCGACGGGTGCGGCGGCGCCGTGGCCGAGCGCGGCGGTGGCGGCGCTCGCCGAGCGGATCGGGGTGCTCCGCGGGGAGGCGGGCGGACTCCTGCCCGACGCCGACTGGGAGGGGGCGGCGGCGCGGGAGTACGCCGAGCGGACGGCCGAGCTGCTGGCCGGGCTCGCGACGGCGGAGGCGGCGGCCCACGGGCTGGCCGTGGGGGCGGGCGGATGAGGGCGCCGTCCCCGGTGCGGGTGGAGACGGCCGAGCTCGACGAGCGCCGGCGGACGCTCGAGGGGCTCGCGGCGGGGCTGGCCGAGTGCGCGGTGCTCGGCGACGGGCTCGTCCCCGCGGTGATGCTCGCGGCGCCGGCCCGGGCGGGTGAGCCGGCGGCGCTCGGCGATCGGCTCCGCCTGCTCGAGGCCGACGCGGTGGCGCTCAGGGAGGCGCTCGCCGCGGCGGCGGCGGAGTACGAGCGGGCGGAGGAGGACGCGGTGCCGGGGATGCCGGGGATCCTCGGGCCTCAGACCGCCGTCGCGCTCTTCGAGCGACGTGCGGGCGAGTCCCTCGCGCGGCGGCTTCCCGGCGCCGTCGAGGACGCCGCGGTGCTGGTCCGGGCGGTGGCCGACGCGGCGTTCGGGTCGGTCTCGGCGGCGGCGCGAGCCCTCGCGGGGGACGAGGGTGCCGAGGCCGACCTGAAGGAGGAGGGGGAGGACCTCGTCCGGGCGCTGCTGGGCGACCCGCTCCTGATCGAGGGCCTGCGCGGGGTGATCTCCTCGATCGGCCTCGGCACCGAGATCGGGGTGCTGCTGCTCCCGCCGCCGCTGGCCGACGCGGTGGGGCGACCGACGTCCGAGCAGGTGATCGGGAACGGGGTGCAGTCGGCGGCGGGGGCGCTCGTCATTCTGGGGACGGTGTTCGGCGTGCTGCCGGCGCCGGGTGAGCGGGAGCCGCGGGTGGAGCGGGTGCCGCCGCCGGTGGACCCGCTCGCCGCGCCGGCGGGCTGGGGGGAGCTCGCGGCGCGGATCCCGCCGAGCGATCCCGACGGTCCGCAGGTGGTGATCGAGCGCTACGGCGGGGAGTGGCTCGTCACGCTCTCCGGCACCACCGACTGGAGCGCCGACCCGGAGCAGGCCTTCGGGGCTCCGTCGAACCTGCAGGCGATGGCGGGCGGGCGCGCCGCCTCCGTCGAGGGAGCGCTCGCGGCGATGGCGGCGGCCGGGATCCCCGCCGGGGCTCCCGTCACGATCGCCGCGCACTCGCAGGGCGGGCTGGTCGCCCTCCGGGTGGCGCAGTCGGGGCGCTACGACGTGCACGACGTCGTCACCTTCGGCAGTCCGGTGCGCGGGCTGGACCTGCCGGAGGGGACGCGCTCGCTCTCGATCGAGCACTCCGACGACCTGGTGCCGGCGCTCAGCGGCTTCAGCCGGACGGCGGCGGAGGAGCCGGGGGTCGTGCTGGTCGAGCGCGACTCCCCGGCGGGGATCGTGCGGGACACCCCGGTGCCCGCGCACGCCCTCGACGCCTACGTCGCGACCGGGCGCGCCCTCGATGCGGCGGCCGACCCCCGGCTCGCGGCGACAGGGGCCGCGCTGTTCCCGCTCTGGCGGGGAGCGCCGGACTCGCGCGTCGCCGCCCGGCTGACGACCGTGCCGGTCAGTCCCGGCGGCGGTCGCGAGCGAAGGGGCGAAGGAGCAGCCCGATGAACCAGTTGACGATCGCGAGCACCAGGGCGCCGAGGACGCCCCACCAGAAGCCGTCCACGACCAGGCCGAAGCCGAAGAGGCCGCTGATCCAGGCCGTCAGCAGCAGGAGCAGGCCGTTCACCAGGAAGGAGACGAGACCGAGCGTCAGCACGTACAGCGGGAAGGCCACGACGCGGACCACCCCGCCGACCACGGAGTTGACGACGCCGAAGATCACTGCGACGAGGAGGTACGTGAGCACCGCGGCGGTCGGCCCCTGCTCGTACGGATCGACGCGGACGCCCGCGACGACGAGCGTGGTCAGCCAGAGGGCGACGGCGTTGGTGGCGAGGCCGAGGAGGAGTCTGCGCATGCCTCCACTCTGGCGCAGCCCGCCTCCACCCGGGCGCACCGGCGGCGGGGAAGGGTGCCTCGCGCGGCTCGCCCGGCCGCCGCCCGAATAGCATGGTCCGGGTGACCGACCAGCAGGAGCCACCCGTCCGCCTCCGCCCCGAGATCCTCGCTCTGCCGGCCTACCGCCAGGGCCGCGCCGCCTCCGCGGACGCGTTCAAGCTCTCCTCCAACGAGAACCCGTTCGATCCGCTGCCCTCGGTGCTCGAGCGGGTGCAGGCGATCACCGACTTCAACCGCTACCCGGACGCCGCGGCCACGGCGCTCCGGACGGCGCTCGCCGAGAGCTACGGCGTCGGGATCGACGAGGTGATCGTCGGAGCGGGCTCCGTCGCCGTCATCGCCCAGCTGATCACCGCCGCCGCAGGGCCGGGCGACGAGGTCGTGCACGCCTGGCGCTCCTTCGAGGCCTACCCCTCCCTCATCACCACCGCCGGCGCCACCGGCGTGCGCATCCCCCTGCGCGCCGACGACACGCACGACCTCGACGCGATGGCGCAGGCGATCACCGAGCGCACCCGTCTGGTGATCGTCTGCAGCCCCAACAACCCCACCGGGACCGTCGCCACCGCGGACGACGTGGCGGCCTTCCTCGAGCAGGTGCCGGCCGACGTCCTCGTCCTGCTCGACGAGGCCTACGCCGAGTTCGTCGGCGACGAGCGCGCGGTGGACGGCGCGACCCTCCTCGGCCGCCACCCCAACCTCGTCGTCGCCCGCACCTTCTCCAAGGCCTACGGACTGGCGGGGCTGCGCGTCGGCTACGCGATCGGGCACCCGCGGATCCTCGACGCCGCCCGCTCGACCGCCATCCCCCTCTCGGTCACCCGCTTCGCGGAGACCGCGGCGGTCGCCTCGCTCGAGCACCGCGAGGAGCTGCTCGAGCGCGTCGGCCGCATCGCCCAGCTCCGCGACCACCTCTGGCAGGCGCTGCTCGACCAGGGCTGGACCATCCCGAAGTCCGAGGCGAACTTCCTCTGGTTCGACACCCGCGAGCAGACGGAGGCGGCCGCGGCGGTCTTCGAGCGGGCCGGCGTGGTCGTCCGCGCCTTCCCGCCCGAGGGCATCCGGGTGTCCGTCGGCGAGGCGAGTTCTGTCGACAAGCTCCTCACGGCAGCGGCGGAGATTGTCGGGACCCTCCCGAAGGGGCATCCCGCGAGGCGGATAGGTTAGTCGGGTGGCAGCCACCAGCGAGACGCCGACGGTCCAGTTCCTCACCGCGGACGGCCGGTTCGCACCGACCCCCGCGGCCGAGCAGTACGCCCCCCTCCTCGACGGGATCGACGAGGCGCAGCACCGCTCCTTCTACCGCGAGATGGCGGTCGTCCGCCGGTTCGACATCGAGGCGGCGAACCTGCAGCGTCAGGGTCAGCTCGGTCTCTGGGTGCCCAGCCACGGGCAGGAGGCGGCGCAGGTCGGCTCCGCGTTCGCGCTGCGCCCGCAGGACCACGTCTTCCCCTCCTACCGCGAGCACGTCGTCGCCAAGGTCCGCGGCGTCGACCTGCTCCGCGTCCTCGCGCTGCTGCGCGGCGTGACGCACGGCGGCTGGGACCCGGCCGACCCCGCGCACGGCAACTTCCACCTCTACACGCTGGTCCTCGGCTCGCAGGCCCTGCACGCGACCGGCTACGCGATGGGCCTCACCTTCGACGGCGCCACCGGAACGGGCGACCCCGAGAAGGACGCGGCGGTCATCGTCTACTTCGGCGACGGCGCCTCCAGCCAGGGCGACGTCAGCGAGGCCATGGTCTTCGCCGCGAGCTACCAGACGCCCGAGGTGTTCTTCCTGCAGAACAACCACTACGCGATCTCGGTCCCCGTCGCCACGCAGTCGCGCAGCCCGCTGTACCTCCGCTCCTCCGGCTTCGGCATCCCGGGCGTGCAGATCGACGGCAACGACGTGCTCGCCAGCTACGCCGTCACCGCGAAGCACCTCGCCGACGCCCGCTCCGGCGGCGGCCCCCAGTTCATCGAGGCGCTCACCTACCGCATCGGCGCGCACACCTCGAGCGACGACCCCACGAAGTACCGGACCGACGACGAGCTCGCCTCGTGGGTCGCGAAGGACCCGATCACCCGCTTCGCCGCGTACCTGCGCGGTCTCGGCGCCCCGCAGTCGTTCTTCGACGAGGTGGACGAGGAGGCGAAGGACTTCGCCGCCGACATCCGGCAGCGCCTGCTCGCGCTCGAGGCGCCGCCCGTCGACGTGATGTTCGACCACGTGTACTCGGAGCCGCACCAGCAGGTGGCGGAGCAGAAGGCGTGGCTCCAGGGCTACGAGGACGCGCTGGGAGGCGACCCGCGATGACGATCGACACGAGCACCACCGTCCAGCCGCCGCTGAGCGACACGCAGCTGGAGTCCATGTCGATGGCGAAGGCGCTGAACGCCGGGCTCCGCCGCGCCATGACCGAGAACGACCGCGTCCTGCTGATGGGCGAGGACATCGGCCCGCTCGGCGGCGTCTTCCGCATCACCGAGGGCCTGCACGCCGAGTTCGGGCCGCAGCGCGTGCTCGACACCCCGCTCGCCGAGTCCGGCATCGTCGGCACCGCGATCGGCCTCGCGATGCGCGGCTTCCGCCCGGTCTGCGAGATCCAGTTCGACGGCTTCATCTACCCGGCCTTCGACCAGATCACCTCGCAGCTCGCGAAGATGACCAACCGGCACGAGGGCTCGCTCACGATGCCCGTCGTCATCCGCGTGCCCTACGGCGGGCACATCGGAGCGGTGGAGCACCACCAGGAGAGCAACGAGGCCTACTTCGCGCACACCGCGGGCCTCCGCGCGGTCAGCCCGTCGACCCCGAACGACGCCTACTGGATGATCCAGGAGGCCATCGCCTCGGACGACCCGGTGATGTTCTTCGAGCCCAAGAGCCGCTACTGGCCCAAGGGCGACGTCGACCTCCGCGCGTCCGCCGCCCCGCTGCACGCGACCCGCGTCGTGCGCCAGGGCGACGAGGTCACGGTCGTGGGCTGGGGGCCGATGGTCTCCGTGCTGCTCCAGGCCGCCGAGCTCGCCGGCGAGGAGGGGACCAGCGTCGAGGTCGTCGACCTGCGCTCGCTCTCGCCGATCGACTGGGAGCCGCTGCTCGCCTCGGTCCGCAAGACCGGCCGGCTCGTGGTCGCCCAGGAGGCGTCCGCGAACGTGAGCCTCGGCTCCGAGATCGCCGCGACCGTCACCGAGAAGGCGTTCTACTCGCTCGAGGCGCCGGTGCTCCGCGTCGCGGGCTTCGACACGCCCTTCCCGCCCGCCAAGGTCGAGAAGCTCTTCCTCCCCGACGTCGACCGCGTGCTCGAGGCCGTCGACCGCTCGCTCGCGTACTGACGCACCGGCCGACGCCCCGGCGTCCCGACGCGCCCCCTTCCCTCATGCAGAACCGGCACAGCCAGGAGTCCCGACGATGACAGAGCACTTCCTCCTCCCCGACGTCGGCGAGGGCCTCACCGAGGCCGAGATCGTCTCCTGGCGGGTCAAGGTCGGCGACGAGGTGAGCGTCAACCAGGTCCTCGTCGAGATCGAGACCGCCAAGTCGCTCGTCGAGCTGCCCTCGCCGTTCAGCGGCACCGTCGTCGACGTGCTCGTCGACGAGGGCCAGACGGTCGACGTCGGCACGCCGATCATCACCGTGCAGGGCGCAGGCTCGGCCGGCTCCGAGATCCCGGCGATGCCCGCGCAGGCCGCGCCGCCCGCCGCCCCGCCCGCCCCCTCGACCACCGAGCCCGGCGAGGGCTCCGGCGCCGCGCTCGTCGGCTACGGCACCGCTGGCGGCCACGTCGCCACCCGCCGTCGCCGTCCGGCCGCGGGCGCCGCTCCGGAGAAGCCGGCCCGCCCGGCGTCGCCGCCGCGACCGACCTCGGTGCCCGCCTCGTCGGCGCTGCCCGTCATCGCGAAGCCGCCGATCCGCAAGCTCGCCAAGGACCTCGACGTCGACCTGCTCGAGGTGCAGGCCACCGGCCTCGCCGGCGAGGTCACCCGCGACGACGTCATCCGCCACGCCTCCCAGGCCAGCGTCTTCCGCAACATCCAGACCCCCGCCTGGGGCGACTCCCGCGAGGACCGCATCCCCGTCCGCGGCGTCCGCAAGGCCATCGCCTCGGCGATGTCGCGCAGCGCCTTCACCGCGCCGCACGTCAGCGTCTTCGTGGACGTCGACGCGACCCGCACGATGGAGTTCGTCAAGCGCCTGAAGAACTCGCCCGACTTCGCCGGCGTCAAGGTCTCGCCGCTGCTGATCATGGCCAAGGCCATCATCTGGGCGGTGCGTCGGAACCCGACGGTCAATTCCGCCTGGACCGACACGGACATCCTCGTCCGCCACTACGTCAACCTCGGCATCGCCGCGGCGACCCCGCGCGGCCTGCTCGTGCCCAACGTCAAGGACGCCCAGTCGATGAGCCTCCTCGAGCTCGCCCAGGCCCTCGAAAAGCTCACCCTCGACGCCCGCGACGGCAAGACCTCCGCCGCCGACATGCAGAACGGCACCATCACCATCACCAACATCGGCGTGTTCGGCATGGACACCGGCACCCCGATCCTCAACCCCGGCGAGGTCGCGATCATCGCCCTCGGCACCATCAAGCAGAAGCCCTGGGTCGTCGACGGCGAGGTCCGCCCCCGCTTCGTCACCACCGTCGGCGGCTCCTTCGACCACCGCGTCGTCGACGGCGACGTCGTCAGTCGGTTCGTCGCCGACGTCGCCAGCGTGCTGGAGGAGCCCGCGCTGCTGCTCGACTAGAGCGGATTCCTCCTTTGTCGTCATCCGCTCCGCGGTCGGCTCGGGTGGGTGGTCGCGTTCCGCAGAGCGTCCTGCGTACCGGTACGACGAATCGCTCGCACGCGATTCGCCGCGGTGCTGGTTCGAGCGGATTCCTCCTTCGTCGTCATCCGCTCCGCGGTCGGCTTGGGTGGGTGGTCGCGTTCCGCAGAGCGTCTCGCGGACCGGTACGACGAATCGCTGGCACGCGATTCGCCGGTGACCTCGGCCTTGCGCCGGGAGTGGCGGGGCTCGGACTTGTGGGCTCCGCTTCGCGGTCGCGGTTCTCGCGGAGCGGCCCACCCATGCTGGTCGAGTAGCCGCGGAGTGGCCCTTCCATACTGGTCGAGTAGCCGCGCAGCGGCCCTTCCATGCTGGTCGAGTAGCCGCGGAGCGGCGTATCGAGACCCGCGTGCTCCGTGCGGGCGGATCTCGATACGCGCCCTAGGGGCGCTACTCGATCAGCATGAAGGGCGTGCTCGTTCGGAGGGGGCTCCGCTTCGCGGTCGCGGGTCTTGCGGGGAGGACCGCCCCGCTGGTCTCGACCCACCGGAGCGGCTCCCCCTCATGCTGGTCGAGTAGCCGCGGAGCGGCGTATCGAGACCCACGCGATCTGCGCTGGCGGATACCGACCTGCGCCATCCGGGCGCTACTCGGTCAGCATCAGTGCGGGGGCGGGTCGAAGGAGTGCAGGGACAGGGCGGCGGACAGGAGGGTGCTGGCGGCGGCGCCGCGGACGCTGGTGCCCTGGGAGTCGAGGGGCGGGCTGACGACGGCGGCACCGAGGCGGCCGGGGGCGGAGAGGACGATGGCGCCGGAGACGCTGGACTTGGCGGGGACGCCGACGGCGCGCATCCAGCGGCCGGAGCCGTCGTAGACGCCGCAGGTGGCCATCACGGAGACGACGTCGCGGGCGACGCGGGCGGGCACCACGCGCTCGCCGGACACGGGATTCACGCCGCCGAGGGCGAGGGTCGCGCCCATCACCGCGAGGGCCTCCGCGTCGACGAGCACGGCGCAGGCGCGGGCGTAGGCGGCGACCGCGTCGTCGGCGCCGAGCTGCAGCGTCCCCTCCGCGCGCATGAGGTGCGCGAGGGCGTGGTTGCGGTCGCCGAGCAGGTGCTCGTTCGAGGCGACGCTCTCGTCGACCTCCAGCGAGCGGCCGGCGAAGGCGGAGAGGCCGCGGAGGATGCGCTCGCCGCGGCCCTCTGCATCGCCGCCGTCGACGAGGGCGGCGGTCAGCAGGGCGCCCGCGTTGACCATCGGGTTCGGCGGGCGGCCGGTGCCGCTCTCGAGCTTGAGGGCGTCGAACGCCTCGCCGGTCGGCTCGATGCCGACGCGGTCGAGCGCGTCACCGTCGGTGTCGAGCAGCGCGAGTGCGAAGAGGAACGGCTTCACCGCCGACTGGATGCTGAACGCGACGTCCGCCTGCGCGCTCGAGCGCACGGTGCCGTCCGGCAGCGCCAGCGCGATCCCGCAGAGCGCCGGGTCGGCCGCGGCCAGCTCGGGGATGCTGTCGTCCACCTCACCGCCGTCCTCCTCGAGGACGCGCACCCGCAGCTCGTCGAGGTCGAAGTCCCGGGGAGAAGTCATCCCTCCACCCTGCCACTCCGCCTGCCACCCCGCCTGGCCCCTCCGCGAGATGCCACTTGTGCACGCGACACGCCGTGAGAAGCGTGCACAAGTGGCATCTCGCGGAGGGGGAGAGGAGGGGAGGGTCAGCAGAGGATGCGGCGGACGGCCTCGCGGACGACGGCGTCGTCGGCGGGCTCCTCGTCGAGGGCGCGGTGGATGGTCAGGCCCTCCATCAGGGCGTCGAGCATGCGGGCGGTCATCGGGTCGACGTGGCGCTCGAGGGCGGCGCGGGAGCGGGCCATCCAGGTGTGCGTGATGCTGCGGTACTCCGGGCGTCGGGCGGCGAGGGCGTAGAGCTCGTGGGTGATCACGAGTTCGCGGCGGCTGCCGAAGATGTCGTGCAGGACGACGTCGACGACGGCCTCGCGCGCCTCGTCGGGGGTGCGGGCGTCGGTCATCCGCCGCAGGGTCTGCTCGGCGACGGAGTCGGCGAAGCGGGTGAACGCCTCGTGCAGCAGGTCGTCCATCCCGGCGAAGTGGTAGCTCATCGAGCCCAGCGGCACGTCGGCGGCGGCGGCGACGCGGCGGTGCGAGGTGCCGGCGACCCCCTCCTCCGCGATCACGTCGAGGCAGGCGTCGATGATGCGGTCGCGCCGGTGCGGGTCGGTGCGGCGCGGTGCCCGCGGGGCGGGCTCGTTCTCAGCGGTCCCGGTCACTCGGTGACGCTCCGGATCACGCGCGCCGGAGTGCCGACGGCGACGACGCCGGCCGGGATGTCGCGGGTGACGACGGCGCCCGCTCCGATCACGCTGTCGTCGCCGATGCTCACGCCGGGGCAGACGATCACGCCGCCGCCGAGCCAGACGTTGTCGCCGATCGTGATCGGCCGCGCGGCCTCGAGCTTGTCGCGGCGCGGACCGGGCTCCACCGGGTGCGTCGGGGTGAGCAGCTGGACGTTCGGGCCGATCTGGCAGTCGGCGCCGATGGTGATCGCCGCGACGTCGAGCGCGGTGAGGTGGTAGTTGACGAAGGTGCGCGGGCCGATCGTGATGTTCTCGCCGTAGTCGACGAACAGCGGCGGCTTCACGAACGCGCCCTCGCCGAGGGAGCCGAGCAGCTCCTCGAGCAGCGGGCGGGCGGCCGCCTCGTCGGCGAGCGCGGCGCGGTGGTAGGCGTCGGCGAGTCGCGCGGCGCGCTGCGCGAGGCGCGTGCTCTCCGGGTCGTCGGCGATGTAGAGGTCGCCGGCGAGCATCCGCTCGCGGTTGCTGCGCTCGTCCCCGGCGAAGTGGTCGGCGGCGACATGCTCGGCGGCGACGTGGTCGGTGCTGTCCATGTGCACGATCGTACACACTGCGTGTACGGTCGTACGCATGTCCACCGCCCTCGCGCCGCCGTCCACCGAGTCGCGCCGCGCCCGCACCGCCGTCGCCGCGCTCTTCCTCACCAACGGCGCGCTCTTCGCCAACCTCGTCCCGCGCTTCCCCGAGATCAAGGCCGACCTGGCGCTCGACAACGCGGCCTACGGAGTCGCGATCGCCGCGTTCCCGGCCGGCGCGGTCGTCGCCGGGCTCGCCGCGGCCGTCGTGATCCGGCGGCTCGGCAGTGGCCGGGCCGCGGTGCTCGGCACGATCCTCACCGCGGTCGGGACGGTGCTGGCCGGCTTCTCGCCCTCGCTGCTGGTCTTCGCCGGTGCGCTCGCCTTCGCCGGCGCGACCGATGCGATCACCGACGTCGCGCAGAACAGCCACGGTCTGCGGGTCCAGCGCCGCTACGGGCGCTCGATCATCAACTCCTTCCACGCGATCTGGTCGATCGGCGCGGTCCTCGGCGGCTCGATGGCGGCCGGGGCGATCGCGCTCGGCCTGCCCCGCGCGGTGCACCTGAGCATCTCGGGGGTGCTCTTCGCGGCGGTCGCGCTGACCGCGCTGCGCTTCCTCCTGCGGGGCCGCGACGACGAGACGGCCGCCGAGCCGGGGGCCGCGCCGGTGGTGCGGGCTCGCGTCCGCCCGCGGGTGGTGCTGCTGCTCGCGGCCCTGGTCGCGGTGGCGATCGCGGGCACCCTCGTCGAGGACGCGGCGTCGACCTGGGCCGCCGTCTACCTGGGCGGCTCGCTCGGGGCGACCGCGGCGGTGGCGGCGTACGGCTTCGTCGCGCTGGTCGGCGCGCAGTTCGTCGGGCGGATCCTCGGCGACCGGCTGGTCGACCGCTTCGGCCAGCGCACCGTGCTCCGGGTCGGCGGGGCGATCGCGGCGCTCGGGATGGGGGCGGCGCTGGCGTTCCCGTCCGTTCCGGGCACGATCGCCGGATTCGCGGCCGCCGGCTTCGGGCTCGCGACGACGGTCCCCGCGGCGATGCACGAGGCCGACGAGATCCGGGGGCTGCGCGCGGGCACCGGAGTCACGATCGTCTCGTGGCTGATGCGGCTCGGCTTCCTGCTCTCGCCGCCGATCGTCGGGCTGGTCGCCGACGGCGCGGGGCTGCGGGTGGGGCTCCTGGTGGTGCCGATCGCGGGGGTCGTGGCGGTGCTGCTCGCCGGGGTCCTCGGTCGGATCCGCACGGCGGGGGCCGCGTCGTGACCGGGCTCGAGGCAGTGCCCGGCCCGGAGAGCACGACCGGCCTGGAGGCGGTGCTCTGGGACATGGACGGCACGATCGTCGACTCGGAGCCCGCGTGGGTGCGGGCGCAGGAGGTGCTCGCCGGGCGCTTCGGCCGCGAGTGGACGCGTGCCGATGCGCTCGCACTGATCGGCAGCACGACGGAGCAGACGGTGCGGGCGCTGCAGGCCGCCGGGGTCGAGCTGCCGGACGCCGAGGTGGAGGCGGCGCTCGAGCGCGACGTGCTCGCGGAGATGCACCGCGGGCTGGTGTGGCGGCCGGGGGCGCGCGAGCTGCTTCGCGATGTGCACCGGACGGGAGTGCGGCAGGCGATCGTGACCACGTCCTCGCGCGTGATGGCGCAGGTCGTCGTCGACGCGCTGGCGGCGGAGGTGCCGCTCGCCGCGCTCGTCACCGGCGACGACGTGTCGCGGGGCAAGCCGGATCCGGAGCCGTACCTGCTGGCGGCCGCGACGCTCGGCGTCGACATCGCGCACTGCGTCGCGATCGAGGACTCGCCGACCGGGCTCGCGGCGGCCGTGGCGTCCGGGGCGTGCGCGGTCGGGGTGCCGCACGATGCGGAGCTCGCGCCGGGCGCGGACCGCACGCTCTGGCCGACGCTCGCCGGGCGCAGTGTCGCGGACCTCGAGGCGCTGCTGGGCTGAGGGCGTCGGCGGTGGGGGATCTCGATACGCCCGCGGTGCGGGCTACTCGATCAGCATGGAACGGTCCGCGTCCGCGGGCTGCGCCATCAGTGGCGAACATGCTGGTCGAGTAGCCGCGGAGCGGCGTATCGAGACCCGCCGTGCTCAGCAGGCCGGGTCTGCAGGCCTCCGTGCTGACGTGGGTGGATCTCGATACGCCCGCTGCGCGGCTACTCGATCAGCATGGAGCGCCCGCGCCCGCGCGTGGCCCCCGCTCTCCGCGTCCGCGAATGCACGGCCGCGGAGAGCGCAGCTCGCCTTCCATGCTGGTCGAGTAGCGGGCTGCAGGCCCGCGTATCGAGACCCACCCGGTCCGTCCGCTACGCAGTCAGGGAGACGGCGGTCCAGGAGACCGGGGGCAGCGTCAGCGTCAGCACGCCGTCCGCCAGGTCGGCGTCGACGGGCTTGAGGCCGACGCGGTTCTGGTCGTCCTTGGTGTTCTTCGCGTAGACGTCCTCGTCGAAGATCCCGACGGCCTCAGCGACGGTCGTGACGCCGAGGCCGCTGACGTCGACGGTCACCTCGAGCGCCTCCGTCGTCGAGCGGTTCACCAGGAACACGGCCGCGCGGCCGTCGTCGAGGGTGGCGACGGAGTCGACCAGCGGCGCGTCGCCGTGGCGCGCGGTGGAGTACGAGCCGACCTCGATCCGGGGCCGCAGCACCGAGCCCGAGGCGAGGCGCGCGGTGGTGGAGAACGGGAAGAACGTGGTCTGGCGCCACGCGGCTCCGCCCGGCTCGGTCATGATCGGCGCGATGACGTTGACGAGCTGCGCGAGCGACGCCGAGGTGACCCGGTCGGAGTTCTTCAGCAGCGTGATCATCAGGTTGCCGAGCACGACGGCGTCGGCGACGGAGTAGACGTCCTCGAGCAGGCGCGGCGCGTAGGCCCACTCGCGGGTGCTCTGGTCGCCCTCGGCGTCCGCCTTCTCCTTCTCGGTCCATTCCTGGAGGTACCAGACGTTCCACTCGTCGAAGGAGAGCTTGATGTCCTTGGTCTTGCGGAGCTTGTGCTTGACGTGGTCGACGGTGGCCGCGACGGTCGCGATGAAGTACTCCATCTCGACGGAGGAGGCGAGGAAAGACCCGAGGTCGCCGTCGTACTCCTGGTAGTAGGCGTGGCAGGAGACGTACTCGACGTCGTCGTACGCGTGCTCGAGGACCACCCGCTCCCATTCGCCGAAGGTCGGCATCGACGAGCCGGACGAGCCGCAGATCACGAGCTCGAGGGACGGGTCGGCGATCTTGAGGGCCTTGGCGGTGCGGGAGGCGAGCTTGCCGTAGTCGTCGGCGTTCATGTGGCCGACCTGCCAGGGGCCGTCCATCTCGTTGCCCAGGCACCACATGCGGATATCGTGCGGCTCCGGCGACCCGTTCGCGATCCGCTGGTCCGCGAGGAACGTGCCGGCCTTCCCGTTGGCGTACTCGAGGACGTCCAGGGCCTCGAGGACCCCGCGGGTGCCGAGGTTGACGGCGTACATGATCTCGCTGCCGGTGAGCTTGGCCCACTTCGCGAAATCGTCCAGGCCCACCTCGTTGGTCTCGAGGGAGTGCCAGGCCAGGTCGCGGCGACGCGGGCGGTCCTCGCGGGGTCCGACGCCGTCCTCCCAGCGGTAGCCGGAGACGAAGTTCCCGCCCGGGTAGCGGACCGTGGTCGAGCCGAGCTCCTTGACCAGCTCGACGACGTCCAGGCGGAAGCCGTCCTCGTTCGCGGTCGGGTGCCCGGGCTCGTAGATCCCGTCGTACACGCAGCGGCCCAGGTGCTCGACGAACGAGCCGAACAGCCGCGGATTCACGGGAGCGACGACCGCGGCCGGGTCGAGGAAGACGCGCGCGGTCGCGGCGGCGGGGGAGGAGGTGGCGGAGGAGTCGGTCATTCGGGGCCCTTCCGAGGCGTCGGCGGGCTCCGGCCGGGCCGGACGGGGTGATCGTCGGCGATCGCCGCCCGCTGTTTCTAACGTTGTACCGTCGATGGTGCTGGCGCGAGCCGCGGGTGTCAAGGCCGCTGCTCCCCGCCGCCGCCCAGTCGTGCTGTGCTCCACTAGGCGGGTGCCCGCCTCCGACGCCTGCTCCGCCCTCGCCGACCGCGTCGACGCCCTCGCCGCCACCTCGCCCCGCCCCCGCGTCCTGATCGCCGCGGTCGCGCGCGAGGTCGCCGGAATCCGGCCCTGGCCGCTCGGGCTGATCGACCTCGCCTCCGGCGGCAGCAACCGGATCCGCGGCCGCGGCTTCGCCCAGCCCTACGACGACGACACCCGCGGCCAGGCCCGGCACTTCGCCGGGGTGGCCGGCGCGACGCTGCGCCTCGGCGGCCCGATCGCGCACCTCCTGATGCGCACGGCCGGCGGCGATCACCGCGGCACCGCGGACGACCGCCTGACCGGGCGCGCGGTCGAGTGGAGCCGGCTGCTGCGGCGCGGCGAGCTGCCGGTCGCCGAGGCCGGCGACTGGATCCGTCGGGAGATCTGCGCCTGCTGACGCGGCGCGGGCGACCTCGCGCCTCGTGAGCGCCCCCGTTCCTCCCTGCATCCCCCGTCCCTCCTCCCAGCGCCGCGCACCCGGGGCCGTCGGCGCCCCCGTGCCAGGCTGGTGACGACGAGAGGGGACGCGATGGACGCGCGCGAGCACGAGGTCCGCCGGCGGATGGACGCCCACGAGCTGTACGTCGACGCCGGCGAGGGCCTCGAGGCGCTCGAGGAGGAGCGGATCCGCGGCAAGGAGCTCGCCCACGCCTACAACGCGACCGGCCCCCGCGAGGTCGACGAGCGCCGGCGCCTGCTGCACGAGCTGTTCGAGGCGGTCGGCGAGGGCGCCTGGGTCGAGCCGCCGCTGCACGTCGCCTACGGCAACCGGGTCCGCCTGGGTGCGGACGTCTACGTGAACTTCGGGCTGACGCTGGTCGACGACGTCGAGGTCGTCATCGGCGACCGGGTGATGATCGCGCCGAACGTCACGATCAGCACCACCGGGCACCCCGTGCATCCGGAGCTGCGCCGCGACGGCACGCAGTTCTCGGCGCCGGTCGTGATCGAGGACGACGTCTGGATCGGCGCGGGCGCGATCCTGCTGCCCGGCGTGGTGATCGGCGCGGGCTCCGTGGTGGCGGCCGGCGCGGTCGTCACGGCGAGCGTGCCGCCCATGGTGGTCGCGGGCGGCGTCCCGGCGCGGGTGCTGCGGCCGATCGGCGACGAGGACCGCTCCTGGGAGTGGCGGGCGCCGCGCACGCTCGGCTGATCCCGGGACGCGGGCCGACCGGCGAGGGCGTCGGACCCGGCCGGTAGGCTCCGCGGGTGACACGCACCCGACTGGTCCTGCTCGACGTCGACGGCACGCTCCTGGACGAGGGGGTCGTCGCGCCGTCGGTGCGCGAGGCGATCACCGGCGCCCGGAGCAACGGCCATCTCGTCCTCGTCGCGACCGGCCGCTCGCGCCCCGAGATCCCGCAGCAGGTCCTCGACCTCGGCTTCGACGGGGTCGTCTCGGCGGCCGGCGGCTTCGTCGAGCTCGACGGCGTCCTGCTCGAGTCGCGGACGATGGCGCCCGAGGACGTCGAGGCGATCGCCGGCTTCTTCGAGGCGCACCGGATCGCCTACTCGCTGCAGTCGTACGACGACGTCTTCACGAGCGGCGGGGTGGGCGGCGGCTACGGCACCGTCCCGACCGAGGGCATCGCCAAGGCGACCTTCTTCGGCGAGGACGGCACCGCCTTCGCCCTCGTCCGCGAGGGCCTCGGCGACCGCTTCCACGTGATCACCGGGACGATCCCGTCCCTCGGCGACGCCGGCGGCGAGGTCAGCGTCCGCGGCGTCGACAAGGGCAGTGCGCTGGTGCGCCTGGCCGAGCGCCTCGGCCACCCGCTGGCCGACACGATGGCGATCGGCGACAGCTCGAACGACGTCGAGATGCTGGCCGCAGCGGGCCTGGGCATCGCGATGGGGAACGCCTCCGCCGCGGCCCTCGCCGCCGCCGACGAGGTCACCGCCTCCGTGCGCGAGGACGGCGTCCTGGCGGCGTTCCGGCGGCACGGCCTGCTCTGACGCCGTCCGCGCCGCCGCCGCGGATCAGGTGTACCAGCTCGGCTCCGGCACCTCGTTGAGCAGCGTGTAGACGCCGACCTCGCGGCGCTTGTACGGCAGCGGATCGTGCAGCGAGTGCGTCCGCAGATTGCGCCAGTAGAGGTCGAGGCCGACCGAGCTCGAGGAGGCCCGTGCGCCGGTCAGCTCGAAGACGCGGGTGGCCGCGGCGAGGCCGTCCTCGACGATCCGCGCCTTCGCCGCCGCGATCCGCACGGCGATCTCGCCGCGGCGGCGCGGGGTCAGCTCCTCGCGCGGCGCGTGCAGCGCGGCCGAGAGGGCGGCGCCGGTCGCGTCGATCAGCGCCTCGTCGGCCCAGAGGCGCGACTGCAGGTCGCCGTAGCCCTCGAGGATGTACCACTCCTCGCTCGCGCGGGCCTTGTCGTCGCCGCCGTACGGCCACGCCCGCGTCGACTCGCGGGTGTACTGCGCCGCCCGCTCGAGTGCGCCCTGCGCGATGCCGAGGTAGAACTCGGCGAACACCTGCTGGATCGTCGGCACGTTGAGGGTGTTGTAGACCAGCGGCTGGAACACCCGGTCGACGAAGCCCGCCGCCGCGGCCCACGGCACCCGCACGCCGCGGATCTCGACCGAGCCCGACTCGGTGAGGCGCTGCCCGAGGCTGTTCCAGTCGCGGCCGAAGACGATGCCGTCCTGCGCGGTCGGCACGATCGCGAAGACGTGGGTGTCCGTCCCCTCGAGGACGCCCTCGAGCACGGTCAGGTCGCTGACGACTCCGCCGGTCGAGAACGACTTCCGGCCGGTGAAGACCAGCTCGTCGCCCTCCTCGCGGACCGTGAGATCGGAGTCGCGCGGGTTCACCGCGCCGCCGTAGAGGAGGTTCCCCTCGGTCGCCTGCTGCTCGACGGCCGCGATCTGCTCGGGCGTGCCGACCAGCCGGGCCGCCCAGGCCCAGAGGTAGTGGTAGCCGAGCAGCTGGCCGATCGAGCCGTCGGCGCGAGCGATCGTGCGGATCACGCGGAGGGCGACGCTCCACTCCTGGCCGCCGCCGCCGTGCTCGAGCGGGCCGAGCAGGGTGACCAGGCCCGCGCTCTTCAGCAGGGCGACCTCGGCGACGGGCGCGGCGCCGGCGCGGTCGCGCTCGAGCGCGTCGACGGCGAGGACCGCGGCGGTCTCCTCGGCGCGGGCGAGCCACTCACCAGGAGTGGCGGGGCGCGGGGAGCGGGCCCAGCGATCGGTCGGGGGCGGGCTGTCGAGCGGGAGTCGGCTGTCGAGCGTCGGGGTCGAGACGGTGCTGCTCACGGTGGTTCCTTCCGGTGCGGGCGATCGCGGCGGAGGCGGCGATCGCGGGGTGCTGCGGCGACTGTGGCACCCGCAGCGGGTGCCCTGCCGGAATGCGACGACCCGTGACCGCGTGTGACTCCGCGCGACGCGACCCGGGCGACTCCTCGCGACGCAGGTACTCCGCAGTGACTTTGACAATCGTTATCAATAGTCGCTACCGTGTCAGCATCCCGACCGCCCCGCTCCAGACCCAGATCGGCTCACCCGTGAAGACCCGCTCCCTCGCCCTCGTCGCGCTGCTCGGCAGCACCGCGCTCGCCCTCTCGGCGTGCTCCGGCACGGCCTCCTCGACCGGCGCCTCCGCCGACAGCGGGAAGGTCGCCGTCGTCGCGTCGACCGACGTCTACGGCGACCTGGTCCGCAGCATCGGCGGCGACCTGGTCGATGTCACGAGCATCATCGACAGCCCGGACAAGGACCCGCACGAGTACGAGGCGACGGCCCGCGACCAGCTCGCCCTCTCGAACGCGGCGCTCGTGATCGAGAACGGCGGCGGCTACGACTCCTTCGTCGACACCATGATCGACGCGTCCGGCTCCACCGCCCCCGTGATCACCGCCACCGTCGTCGCCGGGCTCGAGGAGGAGCACGACCACGAGGACGAGGCCGCCGACGCCGGTCACGACGAGGCCGGGCACGAGCACGCCGAGTACAACGAGCACGTCTGGTACGACCTGTCCGCGGTCCGGGAGACGGTCACGTCGATCGCCGACGAGCTGTCCACGATCGACGCGGACAACGCCGCGACCTACGCCGCGAACGCCGAGACCCTCGGCGGCTCCCTCGACGCCCTGATCGACCGCGAGGCGGAGCTGAAGGGCACGCTCAGCGGCCGCTCGATCGCCATCACCGAGCCCGTCCCGCTCTACCTGACCGACGCGCTCGGGCTCGTCAACGCGACTCCGGAGGCGTTCAGCGAGGCGGTCGAGGAGGGCACCGACGTCCCCGCGACCACCCTGCAGGAGACGCTCGCCCTCTTCTCCGACGGCACCGTCGACGCGCTCGTCTTCAACGAGCAGACCGAGAGCTCGCAGACCCAGGCCGTGCTCGACGCGGCGGAGGCGGCCGGCGTCGCGACCGTCGGCGTCACCGAGACGCTGCCCGAGGGCGACGATTACGTCGGCTGGATGACCGCCAACCTCGACGCCCTCGAGGGAGCTCTCTCGTCGTGACGCCACCCTCCTCGACCCCACCCGGTCCGTCGTCAGCGCCCGCCTCCTCGGAGGCGGGCCTTTCGGCGTCCGTGCTGCAGCTGCGCGGCGCCGGTCTGCGCTTCGGCGACCGCGAGCTCTGGGGCGGCGTCGACCTCGACGTGCGGGCCGGCGAGTTCGTCGCGGTGCTCGGCGCCAACGGCTCCGGCAAGACCAGCCTCCTCCGCGCGGTCCTCGGCCAGCAGCCGCTCAGCAGCGGCGAGCTGCGCGTCCTCGGCGAGCCGGTGCACCGCGGCAACCGCCGCATCGGCTACATCCCGCAGCAGAAGCTCGCCGACGAGGGGACCCCGCTGCGCGCCCGCGACCTGATCGGCCTCGGCATCGACGGCCACCGCTTCGGCCTGCCGCTGCCCTCGCGCTCGCGTCGCGCGCAGGTCGACGCCCTGCTCGCCTCCGTCGGCGCCACCGACTACGCCGACGCGCCGATCGGCAGCCTCTCCGGCGGCGAGCAGCAGCGCGCCCGGGTCGGCCAGGCCCTCGCCGGCGACCCGGCCCTGCTGCTCTGCGACGAGCCGCTGATCGCCCTCGACCTCGCGCACCAGCGCGCCGTGAGCGAGCTGATCGACCGGCACCGGCGCGAGCGGAACCTCGGAGTGCTCTTCGTCACCCACGACGTGAACCCGGTGCTCGGGATGGTCGACCGGGTGCTCTACCTGGCCGGCGGCCGCTTCCGGATCGGCACCCCCGACGAGGTGCTGCGCTCCGAGGTGCTCAGCGAGCTCTACGACGCGCCGGTCGACGTGATCCGCGCGCGCGGCCGCGTCATCGTGGTCGGCGCCCCCGACCACTCGCACGTGCACGAGCACGAGGAGGAGCGCGCATGACCGACGACGTCTGGTCGCAGATCTTCGACTTCTCCGACTACGGCGCGCTGCTCGCGCTGCTGCTGAACTCCGTGATCGCGGGCGCCGTGCTCGGCGTCGTCGGCGGGCTGATCGGCGTCTTCGTGATGTCGCGGGACATGGCCTTCGCCGTGCACGGGATCAGCGAGCTGTCCTTCGCGGGCGCCTCGGCCGGGCTGCTGCTCGGCGTCGGCGTCGTGCAGGGCTCGATCGTCGGCTCGCTGGTCGCGGCGCTCCTGATCGGGCTGCTCGGCTCGCGCGCGCGCGACCGCAACTCGATCATCGCCGTGCTGATGCCGTTCGGCCTGGGCCTCGGGATCCTCTGCCTCGCGCTCTACCCGGGACGCAGCGCCAACAAGTTCGGCCTGCTCACCGGGCAGATCGTCGCGGTCGACGACCCGCAGCTGGGCTGGCTGATCGCCATCTCGATCGTCGTCGTGATCGGGCTCGCGCTGATCTGGCGCCCGCTGACCTTCGCGAGCGTCGACGCCGACGTGGCGGCCGCGCGCGGCATCCCGACCCGGGCGCTCTCGATCGTGTTCATGCTGCTGCTCGGCCTCGCCGTGGCGGTGTCGGTGCAGATCGTCGGCTCGCTGCTGGTGCTCGCGATCCTGGTCACCCCCGCGGCGGCAGCGCTGCGGATCTCCGCGTCGCCGGTGCTCGTGCCGCTGCTCAGTGTGCTCTTCGCGGTCGGTGCGCTGGTGGGCGGGATCCTGCTCGCGCTCGGCGGATCGGTGCCGATCAGCCCGTATGTGACCACGATCTCGTTCACGATCTACGTCGTCTGCCGGATCATCGGCCGCAAGGGCGTGCGGCGGCCCTCGCGCCGGCACGCGCCGGCCGCGGTCGGGGCGGGGGTATAGCGTGGCGCGGGTCGTGAAACGGGAAGGCGGACCGGTGGTCAAGCGGAACACGTGGCAGCGCGAGGCCGTGCGCGAGGCGCTCACCCAGCGCGAGGACTTCGTCAGCGCCCAGGGGCTGCACAGCGCCCTGCACGCCTCGGGCTCGCCGATCGGCCTGGCGACGGTCTACCGCGCCCTGTCCGACCTCGCGGTCGAGGGCGAGGCCGACTCGCTGCAGTCGCCGGACGGCGAGAGCCTCTACCGCGCCTGCACGCCGGGCACGCACCACCACCACCTGATCTGCCGGCGCTGCGGGCTGACCGTCGAGATCGCGGCTGACGCGGTGGAGACCTGGGCGCACAGCGTCGCGGCGCAGAACGGCTTCACCGATGCGCACCACGTCGTGGACGTCTTCGGGCTGTGCGCGGAATGCACGCGGGCGGTCGCGGCGGCGGAGTGACGGCCGCGGGCCGCGTGCTCGAAGGCTCGGGTGCGGCTCAGGCCGGCAGGAAGATCCCGGCCGCCCGGTCCTTGACGACGGCGCCGGCCGGCAGCACCCGCCCGCTCATCGCGAGGTAGACGCCCGGCGGCAGCAGCTGCACCGCCGCGACGGCCGCGCCGAGGTTGAAGGCGGCGTCGCTGTCGCGCATCCGCGCGGGCTGCATCGCGCCGGTCAGCACGACGACCCGGTCGCGGACGGCGCCGAGCGCCTCGGCCGTCAGGGTCATCGTGTCGGTGCCGTGGGTGAGGACGATGCGGTCCTCCTCGGCCGAGAGCACGCGCTCGCGGATCAGCGCGCGATCGGCGTCGTCGAGGTCGAGGCTGTCCTTCCGCAGGACCTCCTCGACACGGAACTCGAGCGTCGACAGCACGGGCTCGAGCAGGCGCGGGATCGTCGGCGCCCCGATCTCGAGCTCGCCCGCGAGCGAGTACTCCTTGTCGATGGTTCCGCCGGTGGTGAGGACGAGGATGCGGTCTGACACCCGATCAGACTAGGCCGGGCCTCCGACACGGCACATCCGTGCGGTTCGGGCGCTGCCGGGCACTCCGGCCCGCTCGATCGGGAACGATGGGGGGATGGCCTCCTCCACCCCGTCCCTGATCCGCACCGGCGCCAAGGTCCTCCTCGGCTCCGCCCTCGTCTTCGCCGGCGTCAGCCACCTGACCCGCGCGCGCGAGGAGTTCCAGGCGCAGGTGCCGGAGTGGGTGCCGCTGGACAAGGACACGGTCGTGCTCGCGTCCGGTGTCGTGGAGATCGGCCTCGGGGCCTCGCTGGTGCTCGCGCGCCGCCGGTCGCCGCTGGTCGGCGCGGCGGCGGCCGCCTTCTTCACCGCGATCTTCCCGGGCAACGTCTCGCAGTACGTCACGAAGACCAGCGCGTTCGGCCTCGATACCGACCGCAAGCGCGCCGTCCGGCTGGTCTTCCAGCCGCTGCTGGTGGCCTGGGCGCTCTGGTCCACGCGCCGGCCGCAGCGCTGATCGGCGCTGATCCTGCAGAACATCGGCTGAGAGCACGTCTCATCGCCGATGGCCGATGACGCGGCCTCTCAGCTGATGTTCTGCTCGCCGTCCGGCTCCAGCAGCGGCGCCAGCAGCTCCTCGATCGCTCGCCGGGCCCCGTCCGCGTCGCCCGCGGCGATCGACTCGACCAGCAGCGCGTGCTCGCGGGCGTGCCGGTCCTCCTCGCCCACGACGTCGTCCTGCAGCACCGTCTCGAAGAGGCCCGTCAGCCCGTCGTAGAGCTCGAGGAAGAGCGCGTTGTGGGTGGCGGCGACGACCGCGCGGTGGAGCGCGGTGTCGGTCGCGGTCCGCTCGGCGAGGTCGCCGCCCGTCCAGGAGCGGGTGCGGGCGGCGAGCAGCGCCTGCAGCGCCTCGACGTCCTCCGCGGTCCGCCGCTCGGCCGCGAGGGCCGCGGTCGCCCCGTCGATCGCGAAGCGCAGCTCCAGGCCGTCCCGCCGTTCGGCGCTGGGCAGTCGCCTCCGGAGCGACGTGGTGAGCTGCGAGCGCGCGATCACGAAGGTGCCGCGCCCCTGCTCCCGCCGCACCAGCCCCGACTGCACGAGCGTCTGCACGGCCTCGCGCACGGAGTTCCGCCCCGCGCCGCTCCAGCGCACCAGCTCCGGCTCCGTCGGGATCCGCGCGCCGACGGCCCAGCGGCCGGAGCGGATCTCCTCGTGGAAGAGCGCCGTGACGTGGTCGATGACGCTCTCGCGGCGGAACGGCTCCGGTGCGCGGAGGTCGACCGATCGGGGCTCCGGCGCGCTAGGCTCGGCGGGATTCATCCCATCATCCTACCCAGGGCAGGCCGCCATGACGTCCACCGTCGTCACCCCGCAGAGGACCGCGCTCCTCGCACTCGCCGCGATCGTGATGACGGCGCTCAACCTCCGGACGGCCGTCACCGGCTTCAGCCCGCTGCTCGAGACGATCGGCGCCGACCTCGGCTTCGGCCCCTCGCTCTACGGCGCGTTCGGCACCGTCGTCACCGCCTCCTTCGCGGTCTTCGGAGTCGTCGCCGCCGGGGCCGCGCGCCGCTTCGGCCTCGAGCGCACCCTCGCCGTCGCCACGCTGGTGACCACCGCGGGCGTCGTGCTCCGTGCGCTCAGCCCGAGCCCGCTCGCGCTGGTGCTCTCCTCCGTCGTCGCCTTCGCCGGAGTGGGCACCTCGAACGTCCTGATCGTCCCGATCGTGAAGCGCTACTTCGCCGACCGGCTGAAGACCATCAGCTCGCTCTACCTCGCGCTGCTCCAGACCGGCCAGTTCGTCGCCCCGCTGGTCGCCGTCCCGCTCGCCTCGGCCCTCGACTGGCGCTTCGCCGTCGGCGTCTGGGCGGCGCTGACCGCCGTCGCCTGCCTGCTCTGGGCGGCGCTCGCCCGGCGCGGCGAGGCCGGCGCCGCCGCGGCCGCCGCGCCCACCCGGCTCGCCGGCGCCTGGCGCACCCGCCTGCTCTGGGCGATGGTGCTGATGCTCGGGATGACTGCGCTGAACACCTACGCGATCATCACCTGGCTCCCGACGATCCTCGTCGACGCCGGCGCGGACCCGGCCCAGGGCGGAGCGCTGCTCGCCCTCTTCTCGATCTTCGGCCTCGGCGCGGCCTTCGTCGTCCCGCCGCTGACCCTCGGGATGCGGAACCCCTCGATCGTGGTCGTCGTCTGCGTCGCGCTGCTCGCCGTCGGCTACGTCGGCCTGATGATCGCGCCGCTGGCCGGCGCCGTCGCCTGGGTGGTCTGCCTGGGCCTGGGTGTCAGCACCTTCCCGATGACGCTCACCCTCGTGAACGCCAGGACCCGCAGCACGGCCGGCTCCTCGGTGCTCTCCGGAGCCACGCAGGGCCTCGGCTACGCGCTCGCCTGCGCCGGGCCACTGCTGATCGGCCTGCTCTACGAGGCCCAGGGGAGCTGGACCGGCTCGTACGTCTTCCTGCTGGCGAGCCTCGTGGTGCTGCTGCTCAGCGGACTCGCGGCGAGCCGGCCGCGCTTCCTCGAGGACGAGGCCGCGGCGCGCTGACCTCCGCGAGCTCCACCTCCGCCGGCTCGACCTCCACCAGCTCCAGCGCCGTGATCACCCGGCTCAGCCCGAAGCGCCAGGCGCTCTCGACGTCCCCGCCGAGGGTGAACGCCCCGTTGATCTCCATCCCGATGAAGCCGGTGCTCCATGCGGTGAGGGTGCGCGCGGCCTCGAGCGCGTGCTTCTCGCCCGCGAGCCGGGCGGCGACGCGGAGGACGGAGGCGCTCGCCGCGTCCCGGAACTCCTGCCGGGCCACCGGCGTCCCGGGTGCCGGCGCCATCACCAGGAGGAAGGCGGCGGGCCGCTCGCGGCCGAACGCGCGGAAGGCGCCGGCGAGCTCGGCGGCGTCCTCGATCGGCTCGACGCGCGCGGCGAGCTCGCCCAGCGTCGCCTCGGCGACCAGGCGCAGCAGGGGGTCGCGGCCCTCGACCCGCTTGTAGAGGGAGGGGGCGCGCACGCCGACGCGCTGCGCGACGGCCTGCATCGTCACGCCGGCGAGCCCCTCCTCCTCCAGGATCTCGGCGGCGGCGCGGACGATCGCGTCGAGAGAGGTGCGCTCGGGAGTAGGCATGCCTCCACTATAGCTATTGACAGTAGCCATGATGGCTAGCTACCGTAGCCATCATGGAACTCGCCCCCCACCTCCGCCGCATCGGCTCGGACATCGTCGCCGCCTACCTCGTCCACACGCCCGAGGGCGTGACCCTCATCGACGCCGGCCTGCCCCGGCTCTGGCCCGAGCTGCTCGCCGAGCTGGCGGCGATCGGCTGCTCCGTCGACGACGTCAAGGGAGTCGTGCTCACCCACGGCGACTCCGACCACATCGGCTTCGCCGAGCGGCTCCGGCGCAAGCACGGCGTGCCCGTCTTCGTGCACGAGGCCGACGCCGAGCGTGCGAAGGGCGGGAAGAAGCCCGCGAACGGGAAGCAGTCGATGAAGTTCGGTGCTCTCGTCGGCTTCCTCGGCTACTTCCTGCGCAAGGGCGGCGCGCGCGTGCCCCCGCTGACCGAGGTCGTGACGGTGCGGGACGGCGAGACGCTCGACCTCCCGGGTGCTCCGCGGATCATCGGGCTGCCCGGCCATTCCGCCGGCAGCATCGCGGTGCACGTGCCGATCGCGGACGCCGTGTTCGTCGGCGACGGCCTCACGACGCGCCACGTGCTGACCGGCGCGACCGGGCCGGCTCCCGCGCCCTTCACCGACGAGCCGGAGCAGGCGCTCGCCTCGCTGCAGCGCCTGCTGCCGACCGGCGCCACCTGGGTGCTGCCCGGCCACGGCGCGCCGTGGGGCGGGGGAGTGGCGGCCGCGGTCGCGGCCGCGACCCGCGCCTAAGCGGAGCGCGCGGGGGAGTCCTGCGCCTCCTGCGGCTCCTGCGCCTCGCGGTCGAAGCGGCTCCGGCTGAAGACCTGGTCCGCGGTGGTGAGCGCGAGGCCGATGACGCCGGCGAGCTCGCCGAGGTCGGAGGTGTGGATGGTGAGGGAGCGCGTCGCCAGCGGGTGCGTGCGCAGGTAGACGCGCTCGCGCAGGCCCGACATCAGCACCTCGCCGCAGTCGCCGAGCTGGCCGGACACGACGATGGTGCGCGGGTTGAGGATGTTGACGAGGTCGGCGACCGCCTCGCCGAGGACCCGTCCGGCCCGGTGCACCGCCTGGGTCGCCCGCATGTCGCCGCGGAGGACGCGCGCGGTCACGTCGGCGACGTGGGTGATCGACGGGTCGTGCACCGAGAGGTCGCGCACGAGCGCCCAGCCGCTCGCGTAGGCCTCCACGCAGCCGGAGTTGCCGCACCGGCAGGGCAGCGGGTCGTCGTCGACGGTGTCGGCGACCGCGCGGGTGTGGCCGATGTCCCCGGCCGCGCCGACGGCGCCGCGGATCGTCGCGCCGTTGAAGACGAGACCCGCCCCGATGCCGGTGCCGAGCTTGAGGCTGATCAGATTGTCGGAGCCGTGGTGCCGGGACTCGGCCAGCGCACGCGCGTTCGCGTCGTTCTCGATGACGACCTGGACCCCGCCGTAGGGCTGGGCGAAGAAGCCGGCGATGTCGAAGTCGTCCCAGCCGGTCATGATCGGCGGGTTGCGCACCCGCCCGGCGGCGAACTCCACCGGCCCGGGGACCCCGATGCCGATGCCGGCGACCGCGTCGCCGAGGCGGAGGCGCTCGAAGGCCTCGAGGACCTGTGCGAGGACCTTCTCGGGCCCCTCCCACACGTCGATGACCGCGCTCTCGTGCCGCAGCGGCGTCCCGCGCAGGTCGCACGCGGCGACGACGAAGCCGCTCGCGCCGATGTCGGCGGTGAGGAGGACGGTGCCGCGCAGATTCACCGCGAACATGCTCGAGGGCCGACCGCCCGTCGACTCCCCGCCCGAGGTCGGGACGATCAGGCCGAGCTCGACGAGGGTGGCGAGACGCTGGTTGACGGTCGACCGGGAGAGGCCGGTCTGCTCCATCACCGCGTTGCGCGAGATCTCGCCCTGCTCGCGGAACAGGGCGAGGACGTCCGCCACGTGCGATCCCGTCTCACCGGTCGGATATGCCGTCATCCCGCCCCCATCGTCAGGGTCAGCGTACATCGCCGTCGATGGAAAGCAGGAAGTCGGCTGACTTTCGTGTTGCGGTAAAGCGAAAGGGGCGCTAGTTTTCACACATCGGCACGCAGTGGTGCCCTGATCTTCAAGGATGACGATGTCTTCAAAGATGAACCGCTCGACGGCCGCCCGCCGACTCCTCCCCGTCCTCGCACCGGTCGGCGCCCTCGCTCTCCTGCTCACCGGCTGCGCCTCCTCCGGCTCCGGGGACGCCGCCTCCGGCGGCGGCTCGGCCAAGGTCGCCGCAGTGATCAAGGGCCTCGACAACCCCTTCTTCCAGGCGATGGAGAACGGGATCGAGGCCACCGCGAAGGACGACGGCGTGGACGTCTCGGTCCAGGCCGCCGCCGACATCGGCGACACCACCGGTCAGGCGGACAAGCTGACCACCGTGGCCGGCCAGGACTTCGGCTGCATCATCGTCAACCCGATCAGCGGCACCAACCTCGTGCAGGCCCTCGCCTCGGCGACCGGCAAGACGATCGTCAACATCGACAGCCCGCTCGACCCGGACGCCGTGAAGGCGGCGAACCTCGACGTCACCACCTACATCGGCACCGACAACGAGGCCGCGGGCGGCAAGGCCGGCGACCTCCTCGTCGACCAGCTGCCGGCCGGCTCGAAGGTCGCCGTCATCGGCGGCATCTCCGGCGACGTCACCAGCGCCGCCCGCGTCGACGGCTTCACCGCCGCCATCGGCTCGGACCTCACCGTCGTGCAGGAGGCCGCCGCCGACTGGAAGCGCGAGATCGCGCTGACCAAGGCGACCGACATCCTCGCCGCGAACCCCGACGTCACGGCGTTCTTCGCCGCGAACGACGACATGGGCCTCGGCATCGTCAAGGCCGTGGAGAACGCGGGCCTCACCGGCACCGTGAAGGTCGTCAGCGTCGACGGGAACGAGGACGCCCTGCAGTCCGTGAAGGACGGCGGGCTGACCGCGACGGTGGCGCAGTACCCCTACGCGATCGGCCAGCTCGGCGTGCAGGCGTGCGAGGCGGTGCAGGGCGGCGAGAGCATCCCCGCCGAGATCGAGTCGCCCACCGCGCTCGTCACCTCCGACACCGCCGACCAGGCGCTCGCGGCGTTCCCCGCCCCGTTCGAGGAGTTCGACAACCCGCTGGCCGACCTCGTCCCCAGCGACTAGCCCGACGCGCACCAGCCCGACGCCACCCAGCCCGACGCCACCCGGCCCGACGCGCCCTCCGCGACCCAGGAAGCGACCATGACCACAGTCCCCGCCCGTTCCCCCAGCCCGATCAGCGCTGCGCCGCTGCTCGCGAACCTCCGCCAGCTCAGCTTCTGGGCCGAGAACGCCGCTCCCATCGGGCTCGTCGCCCTGGTGATCGTGTTCTCGATCGCGACGCCGACCTTCCTCAGCCTCGGCAACATCAAGGCGATGCTCGTCGCCGCGGCGATCCTGGTGATCCTGTCGATCGGCCAGTCGTTCGTCATCACGACCGGCGGCATCGACCTGTCGATCTCGGCGACGATGACGGTCGGCGCGGTCGGCTTCGGCCTCGCCTGGAGCGGGGGCTGGGGCTTCTGGCTCTCGGCGCTGGCGGCCCTGCTCTTCGCCGGCGTGATCGGCGTGATCAACGGCCTCCTCATCGCCCGTGGCAAGGTCACCGACTTCATCGCGACCCTCGGCACGCTGTCGGTGGCGACGGGACTCGCGCTCATCGCCTCCGACGGCAAGCCGATCACCGTCGGCAGCCCCGAGCTGCTGACGCTGACCACCGGCTCGATCGGGATCATCGGCTACCCGATCATCCTCGCCGCGGTCATCGGAGTCGTGGCCTGGGTGGTCATGTTCCGCACCCGCTTCGGCCTGCACGTGCAGGCGGTCGGCGGCAACGAGGAGAGCGCTGTCGCGAACGGCATCAAGGCCGGCCGGGTGCGCATCGCGGTGTACATCATCGCGGCGGTCCTCGCCGGCATCGGCTCGCTGCTCCTGGTCGCCCGCGTCGGCGCCGCGGAGCCCGCGATCAACACGCAGTACCTGCTCAACTCGATCGCGGCCGTCGTGCTCGGCGGCGTGAGCCTCACCGGAGGCAAGGCCAAGATCGTCGGCCCGATCATCGGTGCGTTCCTGCTCACCGCGCTGACGAACGGCCTGACCCTGCTCGGCGTCTCGCAGTTCTACCAGCCCCTCGCCGTCGGCCTGGTCGTCGTGCTCGCCGCCCTCATCACCCGCTACCAGAAGAAGTGAGCCCCGCCATGACCAGCGACCTCCTGCTCGAGGCGACCGACATCAAGAAGTCCTTCGGCGGCGTCCACGCGCTCAAGGGCGCGTCGATCTCGATGCGCCGCGGCGAGATCACCGCCCTGATCGGCGACAACGGCGCCGGCAAGTCGACGCTCGTCCGCTGCCTCTCCGGCGTGCACCCCGCCGACTCCGGCACCATCGTGCTCGACGGCGACGTCGTCCACTTCACCTCGCCGCTCGGCGCTCGCGACGGCGGGATCGAGACGGTGCACCAGACCCTCGCGCTCGTGGAGGACCTGGCCGTCTGGCAGAACTTCTTCCTCGGCCGCGAGCTCACCAAGGGCGTGCCCGGCCTGCGGTTCCTCGATCGGGCGCAGATGAAGCGGACCGCCCAGGAGCTGCTCGGCGATCTGGCCGTCAACGTCCCGCCGGTGACCAGCAAGGTCCGCCGCCTCTCCGGCGGCCAGCGCCAGGCCGTCGCCATCGCCCGCGCCGCCGGGTGGGGCAGCAAGATCGTGATCATGGACGAGCCGACCGCGGCGCTCGGCGTGCAGGAGACGGCCCGGGTCGAGAAGATCATCCTCAAGCTCCGCGACGCCGGCGTCGCCGTGCTGCTCATCAGCCACAACTTCGACCAGGTCATGCGGCTCAGCGACCAGGTCTGGGTGATGCGCGCGGGTCTGGCGGTCGCCGGGCGCCGCACCGCCGAGACCAGCGGCGACGAGCTCGTCTCGCTGATCACCGGCGCGAAGGCCGCCTGATGCGGCCCTCGCTCGTGCACCGCGGGAGCCCGGCGCACTCCTCGCCGCTGGGCGTGCACGCCGGCCTGCTGACCGGTGACTGGACCAGGGAGTCGGGCCGGCGCGCGATCGCCGCGGCCGCCGCGATCGGCTTCGACCTGATCGAGATCCCCGCGCCCGGCGACCCCGCCGCCGCCGCGTGGACCGAGGCTCTGCTCGACGAGCACGGGATCGACGCCGTCGTCTCGCTGGCGCTCGACGCCGACTCCGACATCACCGCCGCCGACGCGGCGGTCTCCGCCCGCGGCGAGGAGCGCCTCCTCGACGCCGTGCGCTTCGCGGAGGCGATCGGCGCCCGGTACGTCGGCGGCGTCACGTACTCGGCCATGCGCAAGTACGAGCACGCGGCCGACGCCGCGGCGCGGGAGCGCTCGCTCGCGGTGCTGCGGAGGGTCGCCGCGGCGGCCGCGCCGTCGGGCATCGCGCTCGGAGCGGAGTACGTGAACCGCTACGAGAGCAATCTGCTGAACACGGCGGCGCAGACGGTCGCCTTCCTCGACGAGCTCGGCGCTCCGAACGTGCTGCTGCACCTCGACACCTTCCACGCGCACGTCGAGGAGGTCGACCTGGCGAGCGCGGTCCGGGACGCGGGCGGCGCCCTCGGCTACTTGCACGCCTCCGAGAACCACCGCGGCGAGCTGGGCACCGGCAGCACCGACTGGACCGGACTCGTCGCCGCGCTCACCGCCTCCGGGTACCGCGGCCCGCTCACGCTCGAGAGCTTCTCGCCGCGGATCCAGCCGACCGCGTCCGCCGAGGCGATGGGCCTCTGGCGCGAGCTCTGGCACGACCCGGTCGCCCTCGCGACCTCGGGCCACGCGTTCCTCGCTGGCCTGCTCGACACCTCGCGGTCCGCCGCGGCCTGACGCCGCGACCCGACCCCCCGACCTCTCGATCCCGACCTCTCGATCTCGACCTCTCGATCTCGACCTCTCGACCCTTCGACCGAACCAGGAGTACCACCATGCCCACGAACCCCCTCGGAGTGCACGCCCTCGTCTTCGCCGGCGGCACCACGCCCGCCGAAGTGACGAGCACGATCGAGCAGACGAAGGCCGCCGGATTCGACCTGCTGGAGCTCTCGCTGCACGACGTCGAGAACCTCGACACCGCCTCCGCCCGCGCCGCCCTCGAGGCGAACGACCTCGGCATCGTCTGCTCGCGCGGCCTCGCGTTCTCGGCCGACGTCTCCAGCGACGACCCGGAGGTGGTGGCCCGCGGCGCGAAGCTGCTCGCCGACTCTCTCGAGACCACCCACGCGCTCGGGGGCACGCACTTCACCGGCGCGCTCTACAGTGCGCTCGGCAAGTACAGCGCGCCGCTGTCGACCGCGGGCCGCGCCAATGTGGTCTCGGTGCTGACGGACCTCGCCGCGGAGGCCGCAGGCAAGGGCATGACCCTCGGTCTCGAGATCTGCAACCGCTACGAGACCAACGTCATCAACACCGCCGCCGAGGCGCTGCGGCTCGCCGACGACATCGGCGCCGACAACGTCCTGATCCACCTCGACACGTACCACATGAACATCGAGGAGGACGACTTCTTCCGCCCGGTGCTGCTCGTCGGCGACCGCCTCGGCTACGTGCACATCGGCGAGAACCACCGCGGCTACCTCGGCAGCGGGCACCTCGACTTCACCAGCTTCTTCCACGCCCTGGCGGCCATCGACTACCGCGGGCCGATCACCTTCGAGTCCTTCTCCTCGGCCGTCGTCTCGCCGACGCTCTCGAACGACCTCGCCGTCTGGCGGAACCTCTGGAACGACGGCCCCGCCCTCGCCCGGCACGCGCACGCGTTCCTCGTCAACGCGCTCGAGGGCACCCGTGGCGACGCCTGACCTCGACGAGCTGGCCCGCCGGGCGCTCGCGCTCCGCAGGTCCGGCCGGCGAGCGGTCCTCGCCCTCGCGGGCAGCCCTGGCGCGGGCAAGACCACTCTCGCCCGGGCCGTGGTCGCCCGCGCGAACGAGCTGGCGGGGGAGGGGACCGCGGCCTTCGTGCCGATGGACGGCTTCCACCTGGCGAACGCGATGCTCGACCAGCTGGGCCGGCACGGGCGCAAGGGTGCCGTCGACACCTTCGACGGCTGGGGCTTCCTCGCCCTGGTGCGGCGGCTGCGCGCCGAGACCGACCACGTGGTCTACGCGCCGGCGTTCGAGCGCACGGTCGACGAGGGCGTGGCGGGCTCGCTCGCCGTCCGGCCCGAGGCGACGCTGGTGGTGGTCGAGGGCAACTACCTGCTGGTGGACGACGGGCCCTGGGCGCTGCTGCGCGCGGAGTTCGACGAGGCCTGGTTCTGCGCGACCCCCGAGTCGGAGCGCTTCGAGCGGCTGGTCGACCGGCACGTGTCCTTCGGCCGCGCTCCGGAGGCGGCGTCGGCCTGGGCGGCGGACGTCGACGGCGCGAACGCCGTCCTGATCGAGGCGACCCGCGATCGGGCGGATCTCGTCGTCTCGGGCACGGCGGCGGGGGTGCTGCCGGCGGTCCCGAGCGCCTAGGACGCCGGCACCAGGTTCCAGCGCGCCGTCAGCAGCTCGACGCCCTTGTCGAACGTCGTCGACCACGCCGTCGCGTCGTGCGCGCTGTCCGGCACCTCGAGGTAGGTGGTGTCCATCCCGGCGGCCTGCGCGGCGGCGTGCAGGGTCTGCACTCCGGCGAGGAACGAGGTGTCGTTCGCGCCGACGCCGAAGACCGCGAACGAGTCCTTGTAGGGCGCGTTCTTCGCGAGGATCGCCGCGGGCTTGGCCGCCTCGTACGCCGCCGCGTCGCCGCCGAAGCCCTGCTGGATGGTGGTCGCGTCGTCGCCGAGCGTCGGGGCGAGCTCGCCGGACGCGTCGACGATGTTGCCGAAGAGCTGCGGGTAGCCGGCGCCGAGCTGGATCGCGCAGGTGCCGCCCTGCGAGAGGCCGCCGATCGCCCAGTCGTGCGCGTCGCCGAGGACCGGCAGGTTGGCGCGGATCCAGTTCGGCACGTCGACGGTGAGGTAGGTCGCGGACTTCCCGAGCGGCGAGTCGACGCACATCGGGTTCGCCGTCGGGTCGCCGAGCTGGTCGGGCGAGACCACGATCGGCGCGAGCCCGGCGTGCGCGGCCGCGTAGGTGTCCAGGGTCTGCTGCAGGTGCTCGACGGCGAGCGGGTCGGACGGCGAGCCCGGCTGGCCGGAGAGCATCACCATCACGGGCAGCAGCGGCGGGTTCTCGGTCAGCGCGGCCGGCGGGAGGTAGACGACGGCGTCGCGAGCGGGGAAGCCGGACTGCGTCGCGGGGATCGCCACGTTCGTGACGCTGCCCGCGGTCGGCATGCCCGCCGGGGCGGTCCAGGTGTCGAGCGAGGCGTGGTCGCCGGCGGGTGTCGCGATCGGCTCGGCCACCGTCGGGTAGGCGCTGATGCCGAGGAGGCTGCGGACGGTGGGGTACTGGCCGAAGTCGATGTTGACGGTCATCGCCGCGGTCGCCACGACGAGGACCCCGACGAGCGCCGAGGCCAGCACCCGCCGTCTGCGCCGGTGCGCGAGGGCGTGGCCGAGGGCGAGCAGCGCCACGGCGAGTCCGCCCAGGCCGAGCCCGATCCAGACGCGGGTGACGGGCGTGAAGTCGACGCCGAAGGGGCCGCCGGTGCCGCCGAGCAGACCGCCGAGCGCCCAGCCGACCAGCAGGCCGAGGAGCAGGACGGCCGCTGCGAGCGCCAGGCGGCGGCGGCGGCCGCGGCGGGCCGAGCGCGCGAAGGCGAGGACCAGCAGGAGCAGCGCGAGACCCGAGACCGCGTAGACGGCGATCACCACCGGACCGGAGACGAGGCTGAGCCCGAGGAGTGTGTTCATGGGGTCGATCCGGTCGTCGAGGGGCGGGGTCGCGCGGGGCGCGGCGGCGGTCAGTCTGGCGCCGACGTCTGGGTGCGGTCTGGATGATCGCTGGACGGATCGAGAGGCGGGCGGGGCTCCTCCCCAGGCGCTCGTTCTGCGATGCTCCCACCGACCGGGCGCAACCCCGCGCGGCGCGCCTCCGCTGCCGCCTACCGTGGAGTTGCAGCAAGCCGCCTCCGGCGCCCTCACGAAGGAGCTCGACCATGACGCAGAACCCCCGCACCCCCGCCTCCGGAGCCCGCGCATGAGCCGCGGCGTCGCCGTCGTCACCGGTGGCACCGCCGGTCTCGGCCGCGCCACCGTCCGCGAGCTGGCCTCGCGCGGCTGGGACGTCGCCGTGCTCGCCCGCGGCGAGGACGGACTCGCGGCCACGCTGGCCGAGATCGAGCAGGCCGGCCGCCGCGGTCTGACCATCCCGACCGACGTCGCCGACCGCGAGGCGGTCGAGTCGGCGGCCGACCGCATCGAGGCCGAGCTCGGGCCGATCGAGCTCTGGGTCAACGACGCGATGGTCGGCGTCTTCGGCGAATTCCTCTCGACCGACCCGGCCGACTTCGAGCGCGCCGTCGCGGTCAACTTCTTCGGCTTCGTCAACGGCACCCGCGCGGCGCTCTCGCGGATGACCCCGCGCGGCCGCGGCCACGTCATCCAGGTCGGCTCCGCGCTCGCGCACCGCGGCATTCCGCTCCAGGCCGCGTACTGCGCCTCGAAGTTCGGCGCCCGCGGCTTCACCGAGGCGGTCACCGCCGAGCTCCTGCACTCCAAGAGCAGGATCAAGCTGTCCGAGGTCGACATGCCCGCGCTCAACACCATCCAGTTCAACTGGGTGAAGTCGCAGCTGCCGCACCACCCGCAGCCGGTGCCGCCGATCTACGAGCCCGAGGTCGGCGCGATCGCGATCGCCGACGTCGCCGACAAGCCGCGCCGCCGCACCTGGGTCGGCGAGCCGACGGCCGGCACCATCCTTGGCGACCGCTTCGCCGGCGCCTTCATGGACTGGTACCTGGCCCGCAGCGCCTTCGACGGACAGCAGGCGCCGGACAAGAAGGAGCCGATGCTGCCGAACAACGTCTACGAGCCGGTCCCCGGCGACCACGGCGCCCGCGGCCTCTTCAGCGACCGCGCGCACACGATGACGCCGCAGATCTGGATGATCCGCCACCGCGCGGCGAGCTACGCCGGTGCGGCCGTGCTCGGCGCGGCCGGCCTGGTCGGCGCGGTCGCGGCCCTGCGGAGGAAGTGACGTGGTCGACGTCGTCGTCGTCGGGTCCGGCCCCAACGGGCTCTCCGCCGCGGTCACCCTCGCCCGTGCCGGGCTCTCTGTCGCGGTCTACGAGCGCAACGAGACCCTGGGCGGCGGCGCCCGGACCGCCGAGCTGACGCTGCCCGGCTTCCACCACGACATCGGCTCGGCCGTGCACCCGATGGCGCTCGCCTCCGGGTTCTTCCGCCGGTTCCAGCTCGACCGGCGGATCGACCTGCGGCTGCCCGAGATCTCCTACGCGCACCCGCTCGACGGCGGCCGCTCGGGCATCGCCTACCGCGACCTCGAGCGGACCGCCGCGGCGCTGGGGCGCGACGGTGCGGCGTGGCGCTCCCTGATGGGTCCGCTCGCGGAGCGCGCCGACCGCGTCGCGGGCTTCACGAACGACGCCCTGCTGAAGATCCCGACCGACCCCTCGGTGCTGCTCCGCTTCGGCCTGCGCGTGCTCGAGCAGGGGTCGCCGCTCTGGAACGCGCGGTTCCGCGAGGAGGTCGCGCCCGCCATGTTCGCGGGGGTCGCCGCGCACGCCATCCGGCCGATGCCGAGTCTGTCCACGGCCGCCGCGGCGCTCGCGCTCGGCTCCTACGCGCACGCGCGCGGCTGGCCGGTGCCGGTCGGCGGCAGCCAGGCGATCGTCGACGCGATGGCGGACGACCTGCGCGCCCACGGCGGCACGATCGAGACCGGAGTGGAGATCACCTCGCTCTCGCAGCTGCCGAGCGCACGCGCCGTGCTGCTCGATCTCACGCCGAGGGCGCTCCTCGCGCTCGCCGGCGACCGCCTGCCCGGCCCGTACGCGTCGGCGCTGGCGATGTTCCGCTACGGCAACGGCGTCGCCAAGGTCGACTTCGCGCTCGACGGACCCGTGCCCTGGACGGACCCGGAGCTCGCCGGGGCCGGCACCCTGCACGTCGGCGGCACCCGCGCCGAGATCGCCGCGGCCGAGCGCGACGTCGTCCAGGGCCGGCACAGCGAGAACCCGTACGTGCTGGTCTCGCAGCCCTCCGTGCTGGACCCGACCCGCGCGCCGGAGGGCAAGCAGGTCCTCTGGGCGTACACGCACGTGCCGCGCGACTCGCCGGCGCACCAGCGCGAGGCGATCACCGCGCAGATCGAGCGCTTCGCCCCGGGCTTCCGCGACCGCGTCCTCGCCGTGTCCTCGATGACGGCCCGCGACATGCAGGCCTGGAATCCCAACTACATCGGCGGCGACATCGCGGCCGGAGCGGCGAGCGTCGCGCAGCTGCTCTCGCGGCCGATCCCCTCCTCCGACCCGTGGCGCACGCCCGCGAAGGGGCTCTACCTCTGCTCGTCCTCGACGCCGCCCGGCCCGGGCGTGCACGGGATGGCCGGCTGGCACGCCGCCCGCAGCGCGCTCCGGCACGAGTTCGGGATCCGGCGGGCGCCCGATCTGTCGCCCTCACCCGATCGGACCCGCTCGTCCGATCTGGCACCCTGAGGGTCGGGCGGCACGACCCGCCCGACCCCGCCCTCACGACTAGGAGCCCGCGATGTCCCGCAACACCCGCGTCTTCCACTGCCCGCCCGAGTCCGTCTTCGCCGTCTTCGCGTCCGGCTGTCTCTTCCCCTCGTGGGTCGTCGGCTCGTCCCGGATGCGCCGGGTCGGCCGCGACTGGCCGCACGTCGGCTCGAAGCTGCACCACTCCTTCGGCGTCTGGCCGCTGGTGATCGACGACGAGACGACGGTCCTGGAGTGGGACCCGTCGAGCCGCTTCATCATCCAGGCGGCCGGCTGGCCGATGGGCGAGGCGCGCGTCCGCCTCGAGGTGGAGCCGCACCGCGACGGCTGCAGGGTCCGCATCCACGAGACGGCGGTGAAGGGCCCGGGCACGCTCATCCCGAAGCCGCTGCTGCACTCGTTCCTCTGGGTGCGCAACATCGAGACCCTGCGCCGGCTCGCGCACATGGCGGAGGCGGGCGCCAACGGCCGCACCCTGCCGCCGGCGGCGCTGGCCTCGCCGAAGGACCGCGCGGGGCTCGACTCGCCGAAGCACGTCCTGCCGCGGCTGCTCGGAACCGTCGCCTCGATCGCCGTCGGCTCCCTCGCCCTGCGGGCTGCCCTGGCCGTCGCGCGCCGCGCCCGGAGCTAGCGAGAGGCACCGGCATCATGATTCTCCGACCTTCGCGGAGTGCCGCTCCACCGCCGGACCTCCGAGCCGCTCAGCCGCGCTCACCGTGTCGAAGGCTCACTGCGCACGGTGGTATTCCGGTGGTTTTCAGGGGGCCTCATGAGTAGGCTTGCCTGCATGGAGATCCTCACCCCCGCTGCTCAGCACGGTCGCACCCTGCGCATGGACATCCATGACATCGCACGCGAGCTCACTGCGGCCCTGGGCCCGACGCTCGTGGCAGGCCTGGCGGGAACGAAGGATCGCAAGCTGCCCCTCCGCTGGGCCAAGGCCGACGGACCGGAGCCGCGCTCGGAGGCCGCCAACCGGCTGATCTTCGCGCATCGTCAGTGGACGCTTCTCTCCGCTGCCGACGGCGACCACGTCGCACGGCAGTGGTTCATCGGAGGGAACCCGCACCTCGGTGAGAGCACGCCGATCACCGCGATCCGCGAGGGGCGCCACAGCGATGTCGCCGCGGCCGTCGAGTCCTTCATCGCCGGAACCGCCGACGCGTGACGGTCGCTCGTACCTGCTCGGTCACCGGACTCCGACTCGTCTCGGACCCGGGAGCCCAGGGGTGCCACGTCGGCAAGAGGGTCCACCCGCCGCTGTCGGGGGCTCCTCGTGACGCCGCGGCGCGATCCCGTCACGAGTGGGGACGCTACGACGTACTCGGCCAGACGTTCTACCTCGCCGAGACTCGGACGGCGGCGTACGCCGAGGTGCTCTCCGGTTTCAAGCGGGCCAACGGCATCGACGACGCACTCGCTCGAGACGCCGACTACGCCGGGGTCACGCTCGAGGAGTACGTCGAGGAGATCGCGCGCGAGTGGTCCGAGCGAGACTTCATGGGCCTCGGAGCGGTCCCCGCGGGTTGGCGCTACGACCGGGCGATGGTCCTCGCCGCGCTCCCGGACTCGGGATGGCTCGTCGACGTCGAGCACCCCGACTCGCTCGCGTCGATCGAGCGCGCGATCGGCACACTCCTCGCCCAACTGCAGGTCCCGCACCTCACCACCGGCACACTGCGCTGCGAGGATCGCGCCGTCACGACCCGGATCGCCGAGCATCTGCATGGACTGACACTCGACACCGGCGGGACACCGCTCGGCGTCCACTTCGGCAGCAAGCACGGCGCCGCATGGTGCAGAGCGCTCTGGCTCGACCACCCCGACGCGCACCGTGTGCTCGTGCGTGCCGTCGAGCCCGTCCTCGTCACCGATGACGACCTCAGGACAGTTGCGGATCGCTTCCGCATCCGGATCTTCTGACGAGGAGCCGCCCCGCCCCGCTCAGACGATGCGCTCGACGAGCCGGACGTGGTGGACGGCCACGCGGGTCGGCTCGCAGGCGAAGGCGGCCTCGCGCTCGGGGGAGGCGAGGTAGGCCTTCTCGATCTCGGCGAACGCCTCCGCGTCGCCCGGGGTGCTGACGGCCCAGACGAACTCGTTCACCTCGCGGTCGGCGTAGGCGAACTCGATCGTGAAGCCGTGCGCGGCGCGGGCGGGGACGATCTTCGCGCGGTACCAGGCCAGGAAGTCGTCCATCACCCCGTCGACGAGCTCGTAGCGGCGGAGCTGGACGGTGCGGTTCTCGGAGGCGCTCATGCCCTCGACGGTACCGGGCCGAGTCGTGCCGGGCCGCGCGCTACGCTCGCCCTTGTCGTCCCGGCGCCCGCCCCGCCGCACCCGTCCCCGCAGGAGGCCGCCCTGGATCCCCGCCGTCAGCGCGCGATCGCCCTCCTCGTCGCGGGCTGCTTCTTCATGGAGAACCTGGACGCGACGATCGTCACCACCGCGGCGCCCGCGATCGGCGCCGACCTGGGCGTCGACTCCGCCGCCGTCGCGATCACCGTCACCGCGTTCCTGCTCACCGTCGCGGTGCTGATCCCCGCCTCCGGCTGGCTGAGCGAGCGCTTCGGCGTGCGCCGGGTCTTCACGACCGCGATCGCGGTGTTCACGCTCGCGTCGCTGCTCTGCGCGCTCAGCCCGACCCTGCCGCTGCTCGTGGCGGCCCGCGTGCTGCAGGGCGTCGGCGGCGCGCTGATGGTGCCGGTCGGCCGGCTCGCGGTGCTGCGGGTCACGCCGCGGGAGGGGATCATCCGCGCCATCGCGATCCTGGTCTGGCCGGGCCTGGTCGCGCCTATCCTCGCGCCGTTCCTCGGCGGGCTGCTGACGACCTACGCCTCCTGGCACTGGATCTTCCTGATCAACCTGCCGCTGGGCGTCGTCGCCTTCGTGATCGCGCGGCGGATCATCCCGGCCGGCGTCGAGGCCTCACCGCCTCCGCTGGACGTCGTCGGCCTGCTCCTGGTCGCGGTCGGACTCGGCGCGCTGGTCGGCGCGACCGGCTTCGTGACCGGCAGCGGCTCAAACACCGTCGCGCTCGGCCTGGCCGTGACCGGCGCCCTCGTCACCGCCGTCGCGGTCCGGCACCTGCGCCGCACGCCGCACCCGCTCGTGCCGCTGGACGCCTTCCGCTTCTCGACGTTCCGGGTCGCGAACGCGAGCGGCTCGCTCTACCGGGCGACGATCAACGCGGTGCCGTTCCTGCTGCCGCTGCTCTTCCAGGACGCCTTCGGCTGGAACGCGGTGCAGGCCGGCTCGATCGTGCTCGCGCTCTTCGTCGGCAATCTGGCGATCAAGCCGGCAACGACCTGGCTCCTGCACACGGTCGGCTTCCGCGGGGTGCTCGTCGCGGCGAACGTCGTCGGCATCGCCTGCATGGTCGCGATGGCGTTCCTCGATCCTGGTGTGCCCGTCCCGCTGATCGTGGCGCTGCTGGTGCTCAGCGGTGTCGCGCGCTCGGCCGGCTTCACCGCCTACAACACGGTCACCTTCGCCGAGGTGGCGCCCGAGGGGATGTCGGGCGCGAACACCCTCAGCGCGACGACCCAGCAGATCGCCGCGGGCTTCGGCGTCGCCGCCGGCGGCATCGCGCTGGCCGCGGGTGCCGCGTTCGGCCCCGGCCTCGTCCCCTACCGCTTCGCCTTCCTGACGCTCGCCGTCCTGACCCTCGTCCCCCTGATCGCCGCCGCCCGCCTCCCCCACGACTCCGGCAGCACCCTCACGCGCTGACCCCTCCCGCGAGATGCCACTTGTGTGCTCGTTCTGCGGCGTGTCGCGCTCATAAGTGGCATCTCGCGGAGGGGATCAGAGGTGCAGAGGGGTCAGAGGTGCAGGGCCAGGCCGTCGAGGATGTCGTGGGCCGTCGTCGTGACCGACGTCACGGCGGGGGAGGCCTCCTGGACGGCGCGGAGGACCTCGGACCAGATCGCGGCGCCGGCGCCGAGGACGTCCTCGCGGCCGGCGCGGACGTAGGGGAGGGCGGCGGTCGCGGCAGGGGAGAGCGCGGCGAGCTCGTCGCAGGCGGCCAGGACGTCGCGGATCGGCAGGGTCGCCTCGAGCGCGTCGCGGTCGTAGGCCTCGAGGCGGAGGACGTGCGCGGTCACCGTCAGGACCGTCGCCGCGACGCCGACGACACTGCGCGCGGCCGAGAGGTCGACGGGGGAGGCGGCCAGCGCCCGGCGGACGTCGGCGCGGATCGCGCTTCGCTGCTCCGCGGTCGGTGCACCCCCGCCGGCGCGGTGGCGCTCGGTGAGCCGGACGCTGCCGACGTCCATCGAGTGCGCCTGCTCCGGAACCGTGCTCCCGACGACCAGCTCCGTCGAGCCGCCCCCGAGGTCCACGACGAGGACGGGCCGGGGCGCGTCGACGGCCGAGAGCGCGCCGCGGAAGGAGAGGGCCGCCTCCTCCTCGCCGCTGATCGTCTCGGGGCGGACGCCGATGATCCGCTCGACCGCGCCGAGGAAGTCCTCGCGGTCCGCCGCGTCGCGGGTCGCGGAGGTGGCGACGAAGCGCACGCGCTCGGCCCCGGCCTCGCGGACCAGCTCGGCGTACTCGCGGGTCACGGCGAGGGTCCGCTCGAGCGCCTCGGGGTCGAAGCGGCCGGTGCGGTCCACGCCGTGGCCGAGCCGGACGAGCTCGGTGCGGCGGAGGACGTCGACGAGGCGGCCGTCCTCGACGTCCGCGATCAGGAGCCGGAGGGAGTTGGTGCCGCAGTCGAACGCGGCCACGCGGGTGGCGGTCATGCCGACAGTCTGCCCGGCGGCCCCGCCGCTAGATTGGCAGGGACGAGCCGAAGGAGCCCCCGTGCACGAACACCACGTCCGCGTCCACCGCAGCGACGAGGACCTCCCGCGCCACGGGCAGCTCGCCCACGCCCTGGCCCAGGTCGCCGCCGATCCCGTCGAGGTCGAGGCCGAGGTCGCCGAGATGGTCGTCAACCGCGTCATCGACAACGCGGCCGTCGCCGCCGCGTCGCTGGTGCGCCGCCCCGTGGTCGCCGCGCGCTCGCAGGCGCTCGCCCACCCCGCCTCCATCGGCGGCGAGGGCGCGACGGTGTTCGGCGTCGACCCGGGCCGCCGCGTCTCGCCCGAGTGGGCCGCGTGGGCGAACGGCGTCGCCGTCCGCGAGCTCGACTACCACGACACCTTCCTCGCGGCCGAGTACTCGCATCCCGGGGACAACATCCCGCCGCTGGTCGCCGTCGCCCAGCACGCGGGCATCGACGGCGCCCGGCTGGTCCGCGGCATCGTCACCGGCTACGAGGTCCAGGTCGACCTCGTCCGCGCGATCAGCCTGCACCGGCACAAGATCGACCACGTCGCGCACCTCGGCCCCTCGGCTGCGGCCGGACTCGGCACGATGCTCGGCCTCGACGTCGCCGTCATCGAGCAGGCGATCGCTCAGGCGCTGCACACAACGACCGCCACCCGCCAGTCGCGCAAGGGCGAGATCTCGAGCTGGAAGGCGTACGCCCCCGCCTTCGCCGGCAAGGCCGCCATCGAGGCCGTCGACCGGGCGATGCGCGGCGAGACCAGCCCGTCGCCGATCTACGAGGGCGAGGACGGCGTGATCGCCTGGCTGCTCGACGGCCCCGACGCCTCCTACGACGTGCCGCTGCCCGACGCGGGCGAAGCCAAGCGCGCCATCCTCGACACCTACACGAAGGAGCACTCGGCCGAGTACCAGGCGCAGGCGCTGATCGACCTGGCCCGCCGCCTGCATCACGCGCACCCCGAGGCCGCCGATCCCGAGCGCGTCGAGCGGATCGTCCTGCACACCTCGCACCACACCCACTACGTGATCGGCTCGGGCGCGAACGACCCGCAGAAGTACGACCCGACGGCGTCGCGCGAGACGCTCGACCACTCCGTGCCGTACATCTTCGCGGTCGCGCTGCAGGACGGCGCCTGGCACCACGAGCGCAGCTACGCCCCCGAGCGCGCCGCCCGCCCCGACACCGTCGCGCTCTGGCAGCGCACGACGACGGAGGAGGACGCGGAGTGGACGCGCCGCTACCACTCGACGGACCCGGCCGAGAAGGCGTTCGGCGCCCGCGTCGAGATCCTGCTCACCGACGGCACGACGATCGTGGACGAGATCGCGGTGGCGGACGCGCACCCGCTCGGCGCGCACCCGTTCACCCGGGAGCAGTACGTCGCGAAGTTCCGCACCCTCGCCGCCGACGTCCTCGAGGAGCCCGAGATCGAGCGCTTCCTCGACCTCGCGCAGCGCCTGCCTGAGCTGACCGCCGACGAGGTCGCCCGCCTGACGATCGTCGCGGCCCCCGGCGTCCTCGCCTCCGTGGAGTCCCCCCGCGGCCTCTTCTGACGCAGCTCGACCATCCGCGAGATGCCACTTGTGCGCGCGACACGCCGTGAAAAGCGTGCACAAGTGGCATCTCGCGGAAGAGGTCAGAGCAGGGCGTCCGTCAGGTGGTCCGGGGTGCCGAAGCGGTGGGCGGTGATCGAGACGGCCTGCTCGCGGAGGAACGGGAGCAGCTCGAGGCGGCCGGACTCGGTCGCCTCGTTCGCGTAGACCGCGAGGTCGGGGCGGCCGCCGGTGATGGGCGTCACCGAGGAGGCGTCGGCGCCCAGCAGGCGCACCCGGCCGGCGCCGTGCTCGCGGACGCGCGCTGCGAAGGCGGCCTCGTCCTCGACGGCGACCGCCGAGGCTCCCGACGCGATGGCGGAGACGAGCTGCGGCGGCAGCTCCGTCGCGCTCGAGACCGCCACCCGGGTGCCCGCGGTCGCCGCGGCGACGACGACCTGCGCGAGCGAGCCGACCGGCTCGCCGTCCGCGAGGCGGATCAGCACCGGGGCGTCGTACGGCAGGTGCCGGAACACGTTGCGCTCGGCGGCCAGCCCGGTGACGTCGCGGGCGGCACCCGCTGCCAGAGCCTGCGCCGCACTGCGGGCCATCCGCTCGACGGCGTCCGCCTCCGCGGGCGACAGCTCCGCGCGGGCGGCGGCCACGAGCCGGCCGACGCGCGGGTCCTCGACCGCGGCGGTGGCCGTCGACGGTGCCGAGGTCCACGACCCCAGCCCGAGCAGGTAGTCCGGTCCGCCGGCCTTGGTGCCCGGTCCGACCGCCGACTTCTTCCAGCCGCCGAACGGCTGGCGCTCGACGATCGCGCCGGTGATGCCGCGGTTGACGTAGAGGTTGCCGGCCTGGATCCCGCCCAGCCAGGTGCCGATCTCGGCCGGGTCGAGCGCGTGCAGCCCGGAGGTGAGGCCGTAGTCGACCTCGTTGACGAGCGCGATCGCGTCCTCGAGCGTCGCCGCGGTCATGATGCCGAGGATCGGGCCGAAGTACTCGGTGCGGTGGTACTCGGAGCCGCGGCGCACGCCGTCGCGGACGCCCGGGCTCCACAGCAGCCCGCTGTCGTCGAGCGCGCGCGGCTGCAGCAGCCAGCGCTCGCCCTCACCGAGGGTCGTGAGGCCGCGCAGCAGCTTGCCCGCGGCGGGCTCGATCACCGGCCCCATCCGGGTCGCGGGATCGGTCGGCAGGCCGACGGTGAGCGAGTCGACCGCGTCGAGCAGCTGCGCGCGGAAGCGCTTGGAGCGCGCGACCGAGCCGACCAGCACGACGAGCGACGCGGCCGAGCACTTCTGGCCGGCGTGGCCGAAGGCGCTCGCGACGACGTCCTTCACGGCGAGATCGAGGTCGGCGGAGGGCGTGACGATGATCGCGTTCTTGCCACTGGTCTCGGCGAGCAGCGGCAGGTCGTGCCGGAAGGAGCGGAACAGCTCGGCGGTCTCGTATGCGCCGGTGAGGATCACCCGGTCCACCGAGCGATGCGCGACGAGGTCGGCGCCCAGCTCCTCCTCCGGCAGACGGAGCAGCAGGAGTGCCTCGCGGGGCACACCCGCGGCCCAGAGCGCCTCGGCCAGCACGGCGCCGCAGCGCGCGGTCGGCCCGGCGGGCTTCAGCACCGCGGCCGAGCCGGCGGCCAGCGCGGCGAGCGCACCGCCCGCGGGGATCGCGACCGGGAAGTTCCACGGCGGAGCGACGAGCGTCAGCTGCGCGGGGTGGAAGACCGCGCCGTCCACCGAGTCGAGCTCACGGGCCTGCTCGGCGTAGTAGTGCGCGAAGTCGATCGCCTCGGACACCTCCGGATCGCCCTGGTCGATCGTCTTGCCGGCCTCGGCGGCCATCACCTCGAGCAGCTCGCCGCGGCGCGCCTCGAGCTCGTCGCCGGCGCGGTGCAGGATGCGCGCCCGCTCGTCGGCGGGCAGGGCCCCCCACGCGGAGCCGGCGGCGCGGGTCGCGGCGAGGGCCGCCTCCAGCTCCTCGCGGGTGGCGATCGTCGCGGCCTCGATCGCGTCGATCCCGGCGCGGGAGGAGGGCACGCGGGCGAGGATCTCCTCGGCCCAGGCGCGGTTCGCCGCGACGGACGGGTCGGTGTCCGGGGTGCTGCGGAAGTCGCCGAAGCCGGGGCGGCCGGTCGCGGCGAAGCGGTCGGCGACCCGGTGCGCGGGCGGCACCGCTCCGTCGAGCGCGCTGACGGAGGCGCGGAAGCGGGCCTCCTCACGGGCGAACAGCGCGGGCTGCGCCTCGAGCTCGAAGACGGCCGACATGAAGTTGTCGCTCGACGCGCCCTCCTCGAGCCGGCGGATCAGGTAGGCGATCGCGACGTCGAACTCGGCGGGCGAGACGACCGGCGTGTAGAGCAGCAGCGAGCCGACCGTGCGGCGCACCGCCTCCGCCTGGCCCTGCGCCATGCCGAGCAGCATCTCGTACTCGATCCCCTCGCGGACACCGCGCTCGCCGGCCAGCAGCCAGGAGTACGCGACGTCGAAGAGGTTGTGGCCGGCGACGCCGACCCGCACGTTCCGGATCCGGTCAGGGTGCAGCGCGTAGTCGATCACGCGCTTGTAGTGGGTGTCCGAGTCCTGCTTCGTCGACCAGGTCGCCAGCGGCCAGCCGTGCACCGACGCCTCGACCTGCTCCATCGGCAGGTTCGCGCCCTTGACCAGGCGCACCTTGATGCCGGCGCCGCCGCGGGACCGGCGCGCGGCACTCCACTCCTGCAGCCGGATCATCGCGGAGAGCGCGTCGGGCAGGTAGGCCTGCAGCACGATGCCCGCCTCGAGGCCGAGGAACTCGGGCCGGTCGAGCAGGCGGGTGAAGACCGCGATGGTGAGATCGAGGTCCTTGTACTCCTCCATGTCGAGGTTCACGAACTTCTGCGGCGTCGCGGCCGCGGCGCGGGTGAAGAGCGGAGCGAGCTCCTCGACGATGTCGTCGACCGCGGCGTCGAACGCCCACGGGTTGTGCGGGGCGACGGTGGAGGAGACCTTGATCGAGACGTAGTCGACGTCGTCGCGCGCGAGCAGGCGGTGGGTGCCCTCGAGGCGGCGCTGCGCCTCCTTGCGGCCGAGGACCGCCTCGCCGAGCAGATTCATGTTCAGCCGGACGCCGTCGCGGCGGATCTTCGCGATCGCCGGGCCGAGGCGCGAGTCGGTCGCGTCGATGATGAGGTGGCCGACCATCTGCCGCAGCACCCGGCGCGCGATCGGCACGACGACGTCCGGGAGCAGCGGGGCCACCGCGCCGCCGAGGGCGACCGCACCGCGCATCGGGGCGGGCAGGAAGCGCGGGACGCCGCCGGCGATGGAGCGCAGCGCCGCGGCGGCGACCTTCGTGTCCTCGGGGCGGACGACGCCGTCGACGAAGCCGACGGTGAAGTCGAGGCCGGTCGGGTCCTTCAGCACGCCGGCGAGCTGGGCGCCGGAGGCGTCGACCGGGATGTCGGCGGCGTCGCGCAGCCACTGGCGCACCAGCGCGACGCTCGCGTCGACGAGGCCGGGGTCGACGCTGTCCGCGGCGGGACCGGCGTGGCCGGCGTGACCGGCGGCGGGCCCGGCGGCGTCGTCGGAGGAGGGACCGGTGGAGCGGGCAGGAGCGGCGAGATCCGTCATGACGTCAGTATCCGACCGGGGTACCGTTGAGCAGAAGCGACCGTTCCTTACCGGTACCGGTCACTCCTCCTTACTGATTCGCTCTGCCGTAGAGAGGTCGCCCGTGCTCGACGTCCGTCGCCTGGTGCTGCTGCGCGAGGTCGCCATCCGTGGCACCCTGGCCGCCGCCGCGGAGGCCCTCGCCTACAGTCCCTCCGCGGTGTCGCAGCAGCTCACCGTGCTGGAGCGCGAGACCGGTGTCGAGCTGCTGCGCAAGGTCGGGCGGCGGGTGCAGCTCACCCCGCAGGCCGAGATCCTGGTCGCGGCGGCCGGCGAGGTGCTGGCGCTGCTCGAGCGGGCAGAGGCGGCGCTCGCCGCGTCGGGGGAGTCGGTCACCGGGCGGGTGCGGGTCGCGGTGTTCCAGTCCGCGGCCCTGGCGCTGATGCCGGGCGCGCTGCACTCGATCGCCGAGCGGGCGCCCGAGGTGCGGGTCGAGATGGTGCAGCGCGAGCCGGAGGGGGCGCTGCACGAGACCTCCTGGGCGCGCGAGTTCGACCTGGTCGTCGCCGAGCAGTACCCGGGCCACTCGGTGTCCTGGCTGCCGGGCCTGGTGCGCAGCGACCTCACGACCGATGCGATCCGGCTCGCGGTCCGCCACGACTCCGCGGTTCGCGACCTGCAGAGCGCGCGCGACGCCGCCTGGGTGATGGAGCCGCGCGGCACCGCGAGCCGGCACTTCGCCGAGCAGACCTGCCGGGTCGCCGGCTTCGAGCCCGACGTGCGCTTCGAGACCGCCGACCTGCAGGCGCAGATCCGTCTCGCCGCGTCGGGCAACGCGGTCGCGCTGATGCCCGACCTGGTCTGGGCCGGCGGCGAGCCCGACTGCCGCCTGCTCGAGCTGCCCGGCCGCCCGCGCCGCACCATCTTCACGGCCCAGCGCGAGGCTCAGCTCGCCTCGCCCGCCGTCCGCGTCTTCCGCGAGTGCCTCGCCGAGGTCGCCGCCCACTACGCCTGACCCACTTGCGGCAAGTCGTTGGGTAACCGAAGCTGTTCGAGTCAACTTTCAAATAAATCCTTTGGTGCAAGATTTGATCGGGTGGTAATCGAATGAAGAACCTTTTCCGTGGCTACTACCAACCAAATATAGAAGAATTAGATCAGATTTGGAATGAGGGCCTGATTGTCCTAGACACGAACGCTCTGCTTAATCTGTTTCGGTACACCCGGCGGACACGAGACGAGTTCATCGAGGTCTTGCAGCGAGTGGCACTTAGTCTTTGGATTCCGCATCAAGTCGGTTTAGAGTTTCAGAAACGCAGACTTGACGTTATCCAGGATCAGGGTAGAGCTTACGCGGACCTCGAGAAGGCTGTTGATTCTGCGGATTCTCAGGTACACAAAGCGCTCGACGGCTTTCGGCTTCATCCGTTTATTAGCAAGGTCCAAATAGTAGACACGCTTACTCAAGGCCTCGATGAAGTCCGCTCGATCATTACAAATTCGAAAAATGAGTACGAAAAAACACTTCTCGGCCAAGATGAGAATGACAGAATATTCTCGATTATCTCGACGCTTTACGAGTCAAGAGTAGGAGCGCAACTGTCAGAAGAGGACTTGGCGCAAGTCTTTAGTGATGGGGAGAAACGATATTCAGCCAAGGTGCCACCGGGGTACCGTGACAAGGATAAGCCGGAGCCGGACCGCTATGGGGATTTGGTGCTATGGATTCAATTGCTGCGGGAAGCCGCGGTTCGTAAAAGTCCAGCTCTATTTATCACGGACGACGAGAAGGAGGACTGGTGGTGGCGAGTTAATGGTAGAACTCAAGGAGCCCGCGTCGAACTCGTTGACGAGTATTTTGCCGCGAGCGGGTCGCGCGTCCATTTCTACACACCAGAACGATTCCTTGCCTTCGCGAAAAAGAAATTCGACATCGCCGTTAGCGAGGATGCTCTATCGGAGGTGGAGGAGGTGTCCCGCGAGCATCTGTCCCGCGATACGAACCTGCTCTTCGCACAACGCGCAAACCTGCAGGAGCAGCGGGTAAGCCTGCAACTGCAGATTGACAGCTTATTGTCCTATGGAGTCAATTCGCCGCGATCCTTAGCGCTGATGCAATTCGTGACACGTTCAAACGAAAGAATAGGAATTCTCGACAGAGAGCTTCACGACTTGCGTCGACGGATGATTGATTCAAGTGATCCAATCGCGCAAACAATAATGATAAGTGAAATCCAGTTGCTGAGCGAAGAAAGGGATCGTCTCGAGGATGCGTCGAAGAGTGCATTCGACGACGCTGAAGTGGCGTCACGATTAGGTGTTACAGAACAAGCTGATCCTTCTCGATTAGCGCACCTTCGTGAGCAATTGAAGAGTGCCGAAAAGTTCATCAGAAATATCGACGAGCAAATTGATGAAGGCCGGTCATGGCCCTCGGGCCCTCGCTGAATTATCCTTCTTCGATCGGCTGTTTTGATTCAGCGTATACCTGAGTTGCAGGCTGGGCTGATCGCGCAATTTCAATGGTGGAGACAAAAGCGGCTCGCGTCATTTTTCGACAAGGTCTCGACGGGGTTCGAAAGTCACCGATTTTGGCACACAGAACGAAGAATACCCGGTTGCATGGTTGGAACTGGTCGACGTGGGTATGGTTCCGTCATGCCAGCAAGCGGGTCCATGCGGCGTCGTTTATCGCGCGAAGTACATCTGTGCTCAAGTTGTATTTTCGAGGATCGCGGTTGGCCGTGTTTTGCGGAGTGGTGAAGATTTCTGTGCTCGCCGAACCGCGTATCGCTTCGAGCCCGACGTGCGCTTCGAGACCGCGGACCTCCAGGCGCAGATCCGCCTCGCCGCCTCGGGCAACGCGGTCGCGCTGATGCCCGACCTGGTCTGGGCCGGCGGCGAGCCCGACTGCCGCCTGCTCGAGCTGCCCGGCCGCCCCCGCCGCACCATCTTCACGGCGCAGCGCGAGGCTCAGCTCGCCTCGCCCGCCGTCCGCGTCGTCCGCGAGTGCCTCGCCGAGGTCGCCGCCCACTACGCCTGACCCGCGCCCCCTCCCTCCCTCCCGCGAGATGCCACTTGTGCACGCTTCTCACGGCGTGTCGCGTGCACAAGTGGCATCTCGCGGAGGTGCTCACCGGGGGGTGTGGCGCGGACGGGGGACTGCTCGCGGCGGAGGGGGTGCGCTTGGCTGGCCGCACAGCGCCATGACAGCGCTACCACTCCGCCGGATCGAGGCGCACTCCGCCTCCTGATCGAAAGGACCGCCGTGTCCTCGTCCTCCACCCCCACGCCCGGACCGTCCCGCCGAACCGTGAGCGCAGCGGCGGTGTGGAGCGCTCCGGTCGCCGCCGCGGTGATCGCGGCGCCTCTCGCTGCCGCCTCCACCGCCGCCCTCTGCGACAGCGCGGTCGCCTTCAGGCGGACCAGCAACACCGGCGGCGACACCGCGGTGCTCCTGGCGCCCAGCTCCTCCGGTGCGGTGTCCACCGTGCGGATCACCTCGGTGCTCGCTCCCGGCACCACGACGACGACGCAGGGTCAGAGCTTCAACCTGACTCAGAGCGGAACCGGATGGGGCGCGGTGACCGGGGAGACCGACCTCGAGAGCACCGAGGTGCAGTACTCGGGCACCGCGCCGAGAAGAGCGCTGGTCCTGAATCAGCGGCGCGAGGGTCCGGCCACGACCCTCCCCAGTCCGGGATCCGACTCGCAGACCCTGACCTTCCAGTTCTTCGATCCGCAGGGGCGGCTGTTCGATCCAGTCGACCTCCGGTTCGAGTTCTACGACTTCACCTCGCAGGACCGGCAGGCCTGGCAGCCGGATCACTGGGACGCGATGGGCTTCAGTGTCACGCCGACGACGATCGTCCAGGACGGCCTCTTCGCGGGGACCGGTGCCGGCACGCTCGCCGACCCGTACCGTCGCGTCGAGGGAGACGTCTCGACCATCGCGTACTTCAAGAACGACGTCTTCGTCTTCGACGTCTTCCCCTCCGGGAGCACGCTCACCTACACCCAGCACGAGGGCAGACAGGGCTGGCACGGGGTCTTCCTCACCGACCTCCGGTTCCGCTCCGCCGTCTGCTGACCCTCCGCGAGATGCCACTTGTGCACGCTTTCCTCGGCGTGTCGCGTGCACAAGTGGCATCTCGCGGGGAGCGATGGGAGCGTGCGAGGGTGGGGGCGTGAGTGCGGACGAGGCGCGGATGGTCGAGACGACGGCGGCGGATGCGGTGGCGGGGCGGCTGTTCGCCGTGCAGGAGGCCGAGATCATGAGGCGCTACGGCGGCGACGACCCCGGGCCGCGGCCGCCCGTGGACGCGCCGACGCTGCTGCTGCAGGTCGGGCCCGAGGTCGTCGGCTGCGTCGCGCTCGCCGCCGAGGGCGCGGTCGGCGAGATCAAGCGGATGTTCGTGACCGAGTCGGCGCGCGGCCGCGGCTACAGCCGCCTCCTCCTCGCGGGAGTCGAGGAGCTGGCCGTCCGCCACGGCGTCACGCTGCTCCGCCTGGTCACCGGCATCGAGCAGCCCGAGGCGATGGCGCTCTACAGCAGCTCGGGCTACGACCCGATCCCCGGCTTCGGCTACTGGGGCGACGAGCCGGCGACCCGCTGCTACGCGAAGCGGCTCGGTCCCGCCGCGGTCATGGGCTGAGCCCGGGCCCTCAGAGCTTGGCGAGCTTCGCGCGGGCGATCAGGAAGGCGCCGTACATCACGAGGCCGGCGCCGATCGCGGTCAGCGCGATGGTGCCGTAGGGCGGGACGTCGAGGAAGCGCAGGGCGCCGTCGAGCCCGGTCGCCCGCCGGGCGTCGCCGGTGATCGCCGCGACGACGAAGAGACCGCCGGCGATGCCGAGGGCGATCCCCTTCGAGACGTAGCCGGCGGCGCCCAGGATCAGCACGGCCAGGCCGCGGCGCCCTGCCGGGATGCGCACCAGCTTGCGGAAGCCGCGCCGCACGCCGATGGCGAGGAAGCCGATCCCGCTGCCGAGGACGATCCCGCCGACGATCGTCAGCACGATCGACCCCGCCGGGCGGGCCAGCAGGTCGGTGCTGATCGCGCGGATGGTCGCGGAGGAGCTCGTCGACCCGCCGAGCGCGAACACCAGCGTCGTCCCGGCCAGCGCGAGCGAGGCGAAGCCCTTGCCCGACTCGACGATCCGCCGCCCCCAGCGCTTCGCGCGGCTCGGATCGCTCGAGCGGCTCTGGAAGGTGAACTGCCACAGACCGAGGGCGACGAGCGCGACCAGTGCCGCCCAGACGACGACGAGGCCGGCCGGCGACTCGGCCAGGCGCGCGATCGCACCGGACGGATCCGCCTCCTGCGTCGTCTCGTCGCCGAACGCCACCCGCAGCGAGAGGCCGCCGATCAGCAGGTGCACGACGCCGTTGACGGCGAAGCCGAGGCGCGCGAGGCGCCGGAATCGCCGCGTCCGCACCCCCGAGCGCGGCGTCGGCACGCTCACTGTGGACACCGGACCACCCTCTCACGCGTCCAGCCGTGATCCGCGTCCACCCCTGTCCCGGGGAGCCCGGGCGGCGGTGGAATGGAGTCCGGCTCGCGCCGTCCGCGGGCACCTCGAGGAAGAAGGACCGCCATGACCACCTGGCTCATCACCGGCTGCTCCACCGGACTCGGCCGCGCGCTCGCGACCGCCGTCCTCGCCCACGGCGACCGCGTCGTCGTCACGGCGCGCGACGCCGACTCCGTGCGCGACATCGTCGAGGCGCACCCCGACTCCGCGCTCGCCCTCGCGCTCGACGTCACCGACGATGCGCAGGTCGCCGCCGCGGTCCACGCCGCCGAGGAGCGCTTCGGCGGGATCGACGTGCTCGTCAACAACGCGGGCTACGGCTACCGCGCGGCCGTCGAGGAGGGCGAGGAGGCGGCGGTGCAGCAGCTCTTCGACACCCACCTCTTCGGCACCGTCCGCACGATCAAGGCGGTCCTGCCCGGGATGCGCGAGCGCCGCTCCGGGGTGATCGTCAACCTGTCCTCGATCGGCGCCCGGATCTCGCCCGAGGGCTCCGGCTACTACGCGGCGGTCAAGGCCGCGATCGAGGCGCTGACCGAGTCGCTGCGCAAGGAGGTCGCGCCGCTGGGCATCCGCGCCTTCTCGGTCGAGCCCGGCGGCTTCCGCACCGACTTCGCCGGCCGCTCGCTCACCCAGTCGTCGCAGCCGATCGCCGACTACGCCGAGACGGCGGGCAAGCGCCGGAAGGAGCACGACACCGTGCACGGCACCCAGAAGGGCGACCCGGCGAAGGCGGCGATCGCCCTGATCGAGGCCGTGGAGTCGGACGCGCCGCCGTCGATCCTGCTGCTGGGCAACGACGCCTCGGACGCCTTCCGCGCGGCGCTCGACGCCCTCCGCTCCGACGTCGACGCGTGGGAGCCGCTCAGCCGCAGCACGGACTTCGCCGACGGGGAGTGAGGGGCGGGGGCGGCGATGGGGCGGGGTCTCGTCTTCACGTTCCGCACCTTCCCGTCGGGGAGCACGCTCACCTCCAGCCGGTACGCAGGGCAGCCCCGGCGCGAGATCACCTCGTACGTCTGCGGAGAATCATGCTGATCGAGTAGCCCGCGGAGCGGGCGTATCGAGATCCACCCCGGTCAGGACACCGGCCCGCCGATCATCCGCTCGCGCACGCCGGGTCTCGAGACTCCCGTGCCGGCCGCCACCACGGCCGTGTGCCGGCCCGGCCCGAGGGCGCGCGGCTCCGCGCCCTCGAGGTCGAGCACCGCGGTGGCCCCCACGGGCACCTCGACCTCGACGCGCAGCTCGCCGTCGGCGAGGGTCCAGGCGATGGAGGCGCGGCCGTACGGCGTCAGGTGGGCGGCGCTCGCCGAGGTGAGCCCGCCGCCCGGGCGCGGCCGGAACAGGATCGAGCGGTAGCCCGGCTCCGCCGGCGCGAGACCCGCGACCACCCGGTGCAGCCAGTCGGCGACCGCCCCGAGCGCGTAGTGGTTGAACGAGGTCATCGTCCCCGGATTCACCGTGCCGTCGGGGAGCTGGCTGTCCCAGCGCTCCCAGATCGTCGTCGCGCCCTGGGTCACCGGGTACAGCCAGGACGGGCACTCGCGCTCGAGCAGCAGTGCGTAGGCGCGGTCGATCCCGCCGGTGCCCGAGAGCGCGTCCGAGACGATCGGCGTGCCGACGAAGCCGGTCGAGATGCGGTTGCCGGCGGACGCGACCAGCTCGGCCAGGCGGGCCCCCGCGGCGGTTCGCAGTGACTCCGGCAGCAGCTCGAACTCGAGGGCGAGCGCGTACGCGGTCTGCGCGTCGCTGGCCATCCGTCCGTCCGGCTCGACGTAGTGCTCGACGAAGGCGGCCCGGACCTCGGCGGCCAGCGCGAGGAAGCGGTCGGCGTCCTGCTCGCGGCCGAGCACGCGGGCGGTCTGCCCGAGCCGCCGGGCGGACTGCGCGAAGTAGGCCGTGGCGACCAGGTAGCGGTCGGTCTTCGCGTCCGCCGGGTCCTGGGGAGGAGCGTCCGGATCGAGCCAGTCGCCCAGCTGGAAGCCCTCGTCCCAGAGCCGCGACGGCCCGGCGAGCCGCTCGACGAGCTCGACCCAGGCCTTCGCACTGTCGTACTGCACCGCCAGCACCCCGGCGTCGCCGAAGCGCTCGTACAGCGTCCACGGCACGAGGACCGCCGCGTCGCCCCAGGCCGCGCCCGGGCGGATCGGCGTCCACATCGCGTGCGCGGGGATCACCGGGACGTACCAGGGCACCGTGCCGTCGGGCAGCTGCTCGGCCGCCACGTCGCGGAGCCAGGACGAGAGCATCCCGGAGACGTCGAAGAGGAACGACGCGGTCGGCGCGAAGACCTGGATGTCCCCGGTCCAGCCGACCCGCTCGTCGCGCTGCGGGCAGTCGGTGGGGATGTCCACCATGTTGCCGCGCATGCTCCACAGCACGTTCTCGTGCAGCCGCTCGACCAGCGGGTCGGAGCAGGCGAACCAGCCGGTGCGCTCGAAATCGGTGTGCAGGACGCGCGCGACGACGTCCCCCGCGGCCACCGCCGCCTCGAGGTCTCCCGGCCAGCCCTCGACCTCGACGAAGCGGAAGCCGTGGAAGGTGAAGCGCGGCTCCCACTCCTCCCGGGCGCGCCCCGCCAGCGTGTAGACGTCGGTGGAGCGGGCGTCGCGCAGCGGCCGGGTGTAGAGCTCGCCCTCCTGCATGATCTCGGCGGTACGGAGGGTGACGGTCGCCCCGCGCGGCCCGCTCAGCCGGATCCGCATCCGGCCGACGAGGTTCTGCCCGAGGTCGAGCACGCTCCGGCCGCTCGGGGTGCGCAGCACGGCGACGGGGCGCACCTCCTCGGTGCAGCGCACCGGCGGGCCCTGCGGCGCGACGAGGGTCGCCGGATCGCGCTCCGCCACCGCGACCGGCGTCCAGCCGGCGTCGTCGAAGCCGGGGGAGGACCAGCCGTCCCGCTCCTCGCGCGCGTCGTGCACCTCGCCGTCGTAGTTGCCGGAGAAGAGGATCGGGCCGGGCGCGGCGCGCCAGGACGGGTCGGTCGCGACGGTCTCGCGCCGGCCGTCGGCGTAGACGATCTCGAGCTGCGCGATCAGGGAGAGGTCGGTGCCGTAGAGGTTCCGGAAGCCGCCGCGCCAGCCCAGCCGGCCGCGGTACCAGCCGTCGCCGAGCCAGGAGCCGAGCGCGTTCTCGCCGGGGACGAGGGCGTCGGTGACGTCGTGGGTGGCGTAGCGGAGGCGGTCGGCGTAGGCCGTCCAGCCGGGCGCGAGGGTGTCGTCGCCGACGCGGGCGCCGTTGAGCTCGACCTCGTACAGGCCGTGCGCGCTGAGGTACAGGCGCGCGGAGGCGACCTCGCCGTCGACCGTGAAGGAGCGGCGCACCAGCGGCGGCCGCCGGTCGGACTCCGGGTCCTCCGGCCAGGCGGCGCCGACGGGCACCGCGCTCCAGTCCTGCGGCTCGAGCAGGCCGGCCTCGACGGCCGTCGGACGGCTCCAGGGGGCGTCGTCCTCGCCTCGGCCGAAGACGCGCACCCGGACCTCGACCCGCTCCCGGCTCGTCAGAGGAGCGAACGGCCACGGCACGAGGACCGACTCGGCGGAGCCGACGCGTCGGCGCTGCACGTCGCCAGCGGCGTCGACGCGCTCGAGCTCGTACGACTCCTGACGCCAGTCGTCGCCGGCGAGGCTCGTCCAGGAGAGGCGGGGTCGGCGCTCGCCGATGCCGAGCGCCGCACGGTGGTGCTCGATGCGGGGGGAGGAGGGGATGGCCACCGGGGTGCCTCGTTCCTGCTGGGCGAGCACTCCTCTGCGTGAGCGTCTCGACTCTGACACGTTTCAATCGAGCGCCAGCATAGCCCTGGAAATGTTGTTTGACACGTTTCAAAATGCGAGTCATCATGGGGGCAGCTGCTGGGCGGGCCCGGCGCACCACGACGACGTGGACCGGAGCGATCCGGCCAGGAGGAGGAGAGCCGCGATGACGCCAGCACCCCCAGGACCGGCACCCCGGACACTGGCACCCCGGGTGGCCCTCGTGGGCACCCTCGACACCAAGGGCGCCGAGTACGCCTGGACGGCCGCCCGTCTGCGCGACCTCGGCGTCGACGTGCTGCTCGTCGACGTGGGCGTCGGCGCGCACTCCGGAGCGGCCGCCGCTCCCGACGTCACCGCCGCCGAGACGGCCCGCGCCGCGGGCGCCGAGCTCGAGGAGCTGCGCTCGCGCGGCGACCGCGGAGCCGCGATGACCGCGATGGGAGAGGGCGCCGCCGTGGTCCTCGAGCGCCTCCGGAGCGACGGCGGTCTCGACGGCGTCCTGGCCCTCGCCGGCAGCGGCGGCTCGTCCATCGCCGCCCGCGCCGTGCGCGACCTGCCCGTCGGGCTGCCGAAGATGCTCGTCTCGACGATGGCGTCGGGCGACGTCGCCCCTTATGTCGGCGCGAGCGACGTGACGATGACCTACAGCGTCGTCGACATCGCCGGCATCAACAGCCTCTCCCGCGAGGTCCTCGACAACGCCGCCGGCGGCATCGCGGGGATGGCCGCCGCGCACGCCGCCCGGCGCGAGCAGCCCGCGGAGGAGTCCGGCCGTCCGCTCGTCGCGGCCACCATGTTCGGAGTGACGACCGCCGCCGTCGACGTCGCCCGCGCCCGCCTCGACGAGCTCGGCTACGAGGTCCTCGTCTTCCACGCCACCGGCTCCGGCGGCCGGGCCGTCGAGGCCCTGGCCCGTTCTGGGCACCTCGCGGGGGTGCTCGACCTCACCACCACCGAGCTCGCGGACGAGCTGGTCGGCGGCGTGCTCACGGCCGGCCCCGACCGGCTCGAGGCGGCCGGGCGCGCAGGCGTCCCGCAGGTCGTCAGCCTCGGAGCGCTGGACATGGTCAACTTCGGCCCGCGGGACGGCGTCCCGGAGCGCTTCGCGCAGCGGCGGTTCTTCGTGCACAACCCGACGGTGACGCTGATGCGCACCACCGCCGACGAGAGCACCGAGCTGGGCGGCCTGATCGGCCGGAAGCTCGCCACGGCCGAGGGGCCGACCGTGCTGGCCGTGCCGAGGGGCGGGCTCTCGGCGATCGGCGTGCCGTGCGCCGTCTTCGCCGACGCCGAGGCCGATGCCGCGCTGGTCGACGCGGTGCTCGCCGCGGTCGCCGGCTCCGCGGTCGAGGTCCTCGACTCCCCGCTCGACGTCAACGATCCGGAGTTCGCCCGCGCCGCCGCGGATGCGCTCGACCGGCTGATCCGCCACGCCGCCGACCACTCCGCCGACCACTCCGCGGCCCACGCCACCGACCAGGACAGGAGCTGACATGGACCGCACGACCGCACTCGCCCGCCTCCGCCGCACCATCGCCGCGGGGCGGCCCGTCATCGGCGCGGGAGCCGGCACCGGCATCTCGGCGAAGGCCGCCGAGGCCGGCGGAGCCGACCTGCTGATCATCTACAACTCCGGCCGCTTCCGGATGGCGGGCCGCGGCTCGCTCTCGGGCCTGCTGCCCTACGGCGACGCCAATCAGATCGTCGTCGAGATGAGCCGCGAGGTGCTGCCGATCATCCGCGACACCCCGGTGCTCGCCGGGGTCTGCGGCACCGATCCGTTCCGGCGGATGGAGGTCTTCCTCGATGAGCTGGCGCGGCTCGGCTTCACGGGGGTGCAGAACTTCCCGACGGTCGGGCTCTTCGACGGCGTCTTCCGGCAGAACCTCGAGGAGACCGGCATGGGCTTCGACCTCGAGGTCGAGATGATCCGGCTCGCCGCCGAGCGCGACCTGCTCACCGCCCCCTACGTGTTCGACGTCGCGTCGACCGTGGCGATGACGGAGGCCGGCGCCGACGTCCTCGTCCCGCACATGGGCCTCACCACCAGCGGCAGCATCGGCGCGCAGACGGCGCTCTCGCTCGAGGAGTCGGCCGCGCGCGTGCAGGAGCTGCGCGACGCGGCGGTCGCCGTGAATCCGGACGTCATCGTGCTCTGCCACGGCGGCCCGATCGCCGAGCCCGCCGACGCGGCGTACGTCCTCCAGCACACGACGGGGGTCGCCGGCTTCTTCGGAGCCTCCTCCGTCGAGCGCCTGCCGACCGAGCGGGCGATCCGCCAGCAGCTCGTCGACTTCACCAGCATCCCGCTCACCTCGAAGGAGACCCCGTGACCACGACACCGCCCGCCACCCCGTCCGCGCAGGCCACTCAGTCCGCGCCGTCCGTCCCGTCCGCGCAGTCCGGCCGCCGCCCCGACGACGTGCCCACCCGCGTCTTCGACTGGGGCACCATCAAGTGGCTCGTCACCCCGCACCTCGACGGACCCGTCGGCCTGACCACCGGCGAGGTGATCATCTACCCCGGTCAGGGCCACGACCCGCACAGCCACCCCGGCGAGGAGGAGGTCATCTACGTCGTCTCGGGCGAGGGCGAGCAGACCGTCGGCGACGGCCCGGCCTTCGCGATCCGGGAGGGCGACGCCCTGCACATCCCGCGCGACACGGTGCACTCCACCTACAACACCACCTGGCGGCCGCTGCGGCTCCTCGTCGTCTACACGCCCGGCGGCGCCGAGACCGGCCTCGACGAGCTGCCCGGCGCGCGGATCCTCGAGCCCGGCACCGCTCCGCGCTGGGCGCAGGCCTGATGCCGGTCTACGAGCCCGGCACCTGGCTGCATCCCGGCGACCGGCCGGAGTGGTGCGCCGTCGGCACCCTCGGCCGCTTCGCCGTGCCGCTGGAGGGCGGGCGGTTCGACCGGCACCACCACGACGACCACGAGGTGTGGTTCTTCGCGGAGGGGAAGGGCCGGATCCTCGTCGACGGCGCCGAGCGCTACGTCCAGGCCGGCGACATCGTGCTCACCCGGGCGGGCGACGTGCACGACATCGTCGCGGTCTACGAGCCGCTCCGCGGGTTCTTCACCGAGACCGGCCTGCCGGCGGGCGGGCGCACCGGGCACCTGCACGCCGACGAGTCGGCCGCCGCCGGGCATGAGGTCCCGGCCCTCCCGCTGCCCGCGGACTTCCCCGTACGCTGACGCCCGACCCCGCCCCCGCTCGACCCCCGCCCGACCCCGCGAGAGGACCCCCATGCGCATCGCCGTCACCGGCTGCTCCGGCACGCTCGGCACCGCGACCCTGGAGCGGCTGCTCGCCGACGGCCACGAGCCGATCGGCCTCGACCTGACGCCGCCGACGGTCGCGGTGCCCTTCACCCGCGTCGACTTCACCGACTACGGCCAGGCGCTCGACGCCGTGCTCGGCATCACCGCGCGGCACAGCGGAGTCGACGCGATCGTCCACCTCGCGGCGATCCCGGTGAACGGCCTGGTCCCGGACGCGGCGACCTTCCACGCCAACATGACCGTCTCCTTCAACCTGTTCCACTCCGCGCTGCGGGCCGGAGTAAAGCGGATCGTGCACGCCTCCAGCATCACCGCGATGGGCTTCCCCTTCGCCGAGCCGCCCGCCTCCCTCCCGCTCACGGAGGAGGACGGCGACCGCGCGAACAACACCTACGGCCTGGTCAAGGTCCTCGAGGAGGCGATGGCCCGGCAGCTCGTCCGCTGGGACCGGGACTGCTCGATCACCGCGCTGCGCTTCACCAACATCACCCGGGCCGGCGAGTACTCCCGCTTCGTCGAGCGCGCCGGCGACCCGGCCTACCGCCGCGAACTGCTGTGGAGCTACGTCGACGCCCGCGACGGCGCGAGCGCGATCGCGCGTGCCCTGGAGGTCGGCGAGCCCGGCTTCGCCGTCTACGACATCGCCGCCTCCGACACCGGCCTGACGATCCCCTCGGCCGAGCTGGTCGCCGGAGCCTTCCCGGACGTGCCGCTGACCCGCCCCCTCGAGGGCTTCGAGACGGTCGTCTCGATCGACCGCGCCCGCGAGGCCCTCGGCTGGGAGCCCGCGCACCTCTGGCGCGCCGAGGTGGAGCTCGAGCGCCGCGCCTGAGCATCACCCGCCTCAGCGGACACGGCCCTGTCGGATCAGCGCGAAGCGAGCGACCGGATCCTTCGCTCGCCCGACATCAGGGTCGGCTCGCGCGGACGGGCACCTCGGGGAGTTCGATCGGGGTGACGGATGTCATCCCGCTGGCGTACGCGCGGGCCGTCTCCTCCCACTCACGCTGCGCCCGGAGCAGGAGGTCGAACGTGCCGAGCTCGCCGGCGCCGTAGACGAGCTTCTCGATCTCCGCCGCGTACGCCGTGAGCTCGCCCTGGTCGAACTCGCTCGTCCAAGCGAACAGGTCCGTGAGGCCCGCGGCGACGTCGCCGCGACGGCGGCCGATGGCGCGCAGCAACCGGCTCAAGAGCGCGATGCCGTCCTTCAGGGCAGCGAGATCGCGACCACGGAGGATGACGAGGTCGTCGCCGTCGCGACGGGTGATCCGGACCTGGCCCTCGTCGATGTGCGCGAGGACGTCCTCCGGCGTGCGGAGGAGTTCGGTGAAGGTCGCGGTGCTCATCGGGAGAGTCTGCTTCAGATGATCAGCTGATATCAGCCGGCGCGGAAGGTCAGCTCCAGGGACGCGTCCTCGAGTGGGACGCGGTAGCGCTCCGGGAGGGCCGGGCCGCAGGAGGCGCTGCCGACGCCCTGCTGGCGGACGTCGAGGTCGAGCACGACGTGGCCGGAGTCGCGCAGCTCGTGGGGATGCGCGGCGACGGCGAGGGCCTCGCTCGTCCAGCGGCGGGCGGTGAAGTCGAAGCCGTCGCCGGTGACGACGAGCGGTGACAGTCCCGGCCCGGTCAGGGTCAGCCGCCGGGTGCCGACGTGGTTGCCGTTCTCCTGCGGCACGACGTACGGCGTCTGCAGAGCGTCGATGCTCGCGGCGAAGCGGCCGAAGCGGACGGCGTCGAGGGTGTCGGCGTAGGACTCGCCGGGGCCGCGGCCGAGCCAGTCGGCGTCCGCGAAGCCGCCCGGGAGCGTCAGGCGGAGGCCGAGGCGCGGCGGGGTCACCGAGTGGTGGCCGTGCGGGGTGTCCTGCCAGGCGCCGGTGAACGCGAACCGCGCGGCGAGGTGCAGCGCGCCCTCCTCCGCCGTCCAGACCAGGCGGCTGAGCACGGCGAGCGTCTGGGTCGCCGGTCCGCTCCGGGTGGTCGCGGTGACGGAGTGCTCGTCGCGCTCGACCGAGACGGTGCGGTGCAGGACGCGGTCGAGGCCGACGGCCGACCAGCTCGCGGCGAGCGCGTTCAGCGTCCCCTGCCCGCGGTCGTTCTCGGTCGGCGCGCGCCACAGGTCGACGAGGGGACCGTCGACGGGCACGCCGCCGAGGGAGAGGAGCCGCCCGGTGCGCGGGTCGAGCAGGGCGTCGCCGAGGCGCAGCACGCCGTCCTCGTCGGCGACCCGTGCTGAGCGGCGGCGGACGGCGGGGGTCGGCGCGTCGATCCGCTGCCCCCACGCCACCTCGTGGCCGGCGGGCGCCCAGGGCGCCGCCTCGGCCAGCTCGGCCGAGACGGTGAGGACACCCGCGACCGGTGCCGTGAACGGCACGACGACGCTCCCGCGGGCCGGCACGGCGGGGACGTCGAGCAGGCCCTCCGCGAGCAGCGCCCCGTCGTCCTCGACCCGCCAGCGCCAGCGCAGTGCCGCGGTGTCGACGACGTCCTGCCGGCTGCGGATCGCGATCGCCCCCTCCGCCACGTCGATCACCACGGGTGCGATCGCCCGCGCGAGCGACGCGAGGCCGGGCGAGGGCGTGCGGTCGGGGAAGAGCAGCCCGTCGATGCAGTAGCTGCCGCCGTTCGGCTGGAAGTCGATGTCGCCGCCGTGCCGGAAGTGCTCCGACCCGTCGGCGGTGGTCGCGCGGAAGCCGTGGTCGATCCACTCCCAGACGAAGCCGCCGGCCATCCGGTCGGACGACTCGAGGATCCGCTGGTACTCGTCGAGCGAGCCTGGGCCGTTGCCCATCGCGTGCCCGTACTCGCAGAGCACGAAGGGCAGGCGCCGGCGGCGCGCGTCGTCGGGCGAGCCGGCCACCACGCCCTCGGGGGTCGGCTCCCGCCGCTCGGCGATCGCCTCGAGCTCCTCCAGCGCGGGGTACATCGCCGAGGAGAAGTCGGAGTTGCGGAAGCTCGGATCGCGCTCGTAGTGGATCGGCCGGCTCGGATCGAGCCGGCGCACGACCCGCTCGAGCACGTCGAACGACTCGCCGACCATGCTCTCGTTCGCGAGCGACCAGATGACGATGCTCGGGTGGCTGCGGTCGCGCGCGACCATCCGGGTGATGCGGTCGACGAGGGCCTCGCGCCACTGCGGCTCGGTCGGCGGGTTGCCCTGCCAGCCCGCGTAGATGAAGCCGTGCGTCTCGATGTCGCACTCCTCCAGCACCCAGAGTCCGAGCTCGTCGCAGAGGCGGAGGAAGGCGGGGTGCGGCGGATAGTGCGAGGTGCGCACCGCGGTGACGTTCGCCCGCTTCATCAGCTCGATGTCCAGGCGCATGGTCGCCTCGTCGAGGGCGCGGCCGCGATCGGGGTCGTGCTCGTGCCGGTTCACGCCGCGCAGGCGGACGGGGGAGCCGTTGACGGTGAAGACGCCGTCGCGGATCCGCACCGTGCGGAAGCCGACGGCGAGCTCGATCCGCTCGCCGGCGACCTCGAGCGTGCCGCGGTACAGGCGCGGCGACTCGGCGCTCCACGGCTCGACCGGCAGCCGGACGCTCTCGCCCGCCGGGGCCTCGAGGCCGAGCTCGGGCAGCCGGACCACGCCGGGCAGCTCGCCGCCCGCCTCGTCCAGCGCGCGCACCAGCAGGGTGCCCGTGCCGTCCTCGTAGTCGGCGGTGACGAGCACGTCGTCGGCCGCGCCGTCCGGTCGCCAGAGCAGCTCGACCTCGCGGAAGATGCCGGGCAGCCACCACATGTCCTGGTCCTCGAGGTAGCTCCCCGCCGACCAGCGCTGCACGCGGACGGCGAGCAGGTTCTCGCCGCGCCGCAGCGGCCCGGTGACGTCGAACTCGAAGGGCAGCCGGCTGCCCGTCGACCAGCCGAGCGGCTCGCCGTTCAGCCAGGCGGCGCCGCAGGAGTCGACACCCTGGAAGCGCAGCACGGTCCGGCCGTCCTCCGGCCAGCCGGCGGGCAGCTCGAAGCGCAGGCGGTGGTCGCCGGTCGGGTTCTCCTCCGGCAGGTGCGGGGGATCGAGCGGGAAGGGGAACGCGGTGTTCGTGTAGAGCGGGTCGCCGTGGCCCTCGAGCACCCAGTGCGACGGGATGCGCAGCAGGTCCCAGTCCGCATCGTCGAGCAGCGGATCCGCGAACCCCGGCCCGGTCCCGTGCGCGGTCGGCGCGAGCCGGAAGCGCCAGTCCCCGTCGAGCCGCAGCCGCGGCGCGTCGCTGAGCACGTCCGCCCGCGGCCGCCGCCGCCCCTCACCCGGCCGGGGATCCTCCCAGTACGCCTCCTCCGCGAGATGCCACTTGTGCACGGCTTTCACGGCGTGTCGCCCGCACAGGTGGCATCTCGCGGGAGAGGGGAGGGGGAGGGGGAGGGCGCGCGCATCCGTCAGCCCTTCACGGAGCCGGCGGCGAGGCCGGCCATGATCTGCTTGTTGAGGAAGAGGTAGAGCACGAGCATCCCGAGGATGTTGATGCTGATCGAGGCGAACAGCGGTCCGTACTGCGTCGAGCCGTACTCGTCGCTGAAGTTCAGCAGCCCGACCTGCACCGTGGCCAGCTCGTCGTTCGTCGTGAAGGTCAGCGCGATCAGCAGGTCGTTCCAGACCGCGAAGAACTCGACCAGCGCGATCGTGATGATCGCGTTGCGCATCATCGGCACGCCGACCCGCCAGAAGGCGGTGATCATGCTCGCGCCATCGATCGCGGCGGCCTCGAAGATCTCGCGGGGGATCGCGCGGAAGTAGGCCGTCATCAGGAACACCGTCAGCGGCAGCCCCATCACCGTGTAGGTGATGATCAGCGGCCAGAGCGAGTTCGTCAGCCCGGTGCGGAAGTACACCGTGAAGAGCGGGACCAGGATCATCTGGCCGGGGATCATGATGCCCGCGATGAACAGCAGCAGCACCGTGTTGCGGCCGCGCCAGACCAGGACCTCGAGCGCGAACGCGGCGGCGACGCCGAGCACGATCATCAGGGCGAGCGAGGGGACGGTGACCAGGACGCTGTTGCGCAGGTTCGTCGCCAGGTCGCCCTCCGTCAGCGCCGAGACGTAGTTCGAGAAGTCCAGGCTCTGCGGCAGCGCCCAGGTCGGGTTCGCGAAGAACTCGTTCTGCGTCTTGAACGAGCCCATCACGATCCAGAAGATCGGGTACGCCTCGACGACGACGAGCAGGCCGATCAGGACGCGGCCGATCCAGCGCCGGGTGCCGCGGCCGAGGCTGCGGACCCGGCGGTGCGGGCCGGCCGGCACCGAGGGGCGGGTGCGGGGCGCGGGGCGGGAGAGGGTTCCGGTGGACACCTCAGGCCTCCTTCGTGTTGTCGCGGCGCGACGAGCGGAAGATGAAGAGGGTGACGAGGAAGCACATGATCGTCAGCACCAGCGCGATCGTCGAGCCGTAGCCGTAGTCCGAGTAGCTGAAGACGGTGCGGTACATGTAGAGCGTCAGCGGTGTCGTCGAGCTGCCCGGCCCGCCGTTGTTCAGCGCGAGCAGGGTGTCGAAGACCTTGAGCGTGCTGTTGAAGCTGAAGATCACCGACGACAGCAGCACCGGCAGCGACAGCGGCAGCACGATCGAGGAGACCAGGCGCCAGCCGGTCGCCCCGTCGAGGCGGGCCGACTCAAGCGTCTCCTCCGGGATGTCGACGAGACCGGCGTAGAGCAGGATCGCGAAGAAGCCCATCGAGCGCCAGAGCTCCATGATCACGGCGACGGCGAAGGTGCCCTCGGCGGTCGCGAACCAGTCGATGCTGCCGAGACCGAGGAAGCCCAGGCCGGCGTTGACCGGGCCCTCCTGGCCGCCGACGGCGAACATGCTCTTGAAGAGCAGCGCGACGGCGACCGTGGGCAGCACGGTCGGGAAGAACACCACGGTGCGGACGAAGGAGGACGCGTTCTTCAGCACGAAGACGTAGAGCAGTGCGAGCGCGTAGCCGAGCACGACCTGCCCCGCAGTGATCACGAGGGAGTAGCGGACGGTGAACCAGAGGGCCTCGAGCGCCTGCGGATCCTGCAGGAAGCGCAGGAAGTTCTCGCCGCCGGAGAACTCGAAGCCGCTGAGCGGATTGCCGGTGAAGAAGGTGAGTCCGAGCGACCAGAGCACCGGGACGAGCTTGATGAGCGTGTAGACGGCGAGGGCCGGTCCGAGAAGGATCAGGATCGCCTTCTTGTCTCCGAGGACGCTGTTCACGGAAGCGCTGTCCTTTCGACGTGCGCGCAGGGCGTGCACGCGGGGGAGGAGGAAGAGGAGGGACGCGGGCCGGCGGCGGGAGGAGCCGCCGGCCCGCTCGGGATCACTGCGCCTGGTCGAGATCGGCCTGGAGGGCCGCCATGTAGTCCTCGGCGCTCATGCCGCCCGAGACCAGCAGCGAGACGTTGGTCTGCGCGTCCGAGGTGGTCTTCGCGTCGAAGAGGGCCTCGAACCAGAGCACGGTCTCGTCCGCCTCGTTCACGTACTCCTGGACCGTGGTGGTCAGCGGCGGGACGTCGGTGACCTCCTCGTTCAGCGCGAAGCCCGAGATGACGCCCTGGTTCTGCAGCACGCTCGAGCCGTAGTTCTCGGCGATGCAGGTCAGCCAGTCGCCGACCCCGTCGTCGTAGGCCTTCGTCGAGGTCGCGGTCGCCGCTCCGGCGTTGGCCGGCCACTGGCTGCTGTCGCCCGCGCCGCCCGTGACGTTCGGGAACGGCAGGAAGCCGACGTTCTCCTCGCCGATCTGGTTCTGAGCGGGGTCGTTGAGATTCGCCAGGAACCAGGAGCCGTTGTAGGTCATCGCGGCCTCGCCGGTGAGGAACTGGGCGTTCGCGGTGTCGGTGTCGCGCGAGGTGACGCCCTCGCCGAACAGGCCCGCGCTGCCGAGATCGGCGACGGCCTGAGCGCCCTCGATGTACTCGGCGTCGGTGAGCTTCGCATCGCCGGACTGGATGTCCTTCATGGCGTCCGGGCCGATCGAGCGGAAGAGGTAGTTGCCGATCAGGCGGGTGAGCGGCCAGCCCTGGCTGCCGGCCTCGGTGAGCGGGACGACTCCGGCGGCCTTCAGCGTCTCGAGGGCGGCGACGAGCTCGTCCCAGGTCTGCGGCTCGGCGATGCCGTTCGCCGCCAGGATCTGCTTGTTGTACCAGATGCCCTCGACGTTGTACTGGAACGGCAGCGAGACCATGCCGCCGTAGACCGAGGTGATCGTCGAGCGGGCGGCGGGGAGGACGTCGTCCCAGACGCCGAGCTCGGTGAGCTTCTCCTCGTAGTCGACGATGAGGTCGTTCTTGCCGAGGTCGCCGTCGGGGCGGACCTGCGCGGTGCCGGCGACGAAGCTGGTGGGCAGCGCGTCCTGGCTCGCGAGCAGCGTGATCTTCTGCACCACGTCGGCCTGGGCGACCGTCTGGCTGTCGAGCGGCATCGCCTCGTTCTCGGCGGAGCAGGCGCCCTCGCCGAGGGTGGCGAGCTCGTCGCGGATGATCGAGTTCTCGGCCGGGGTGAGGACCGAGAAGGAGCCGGCGGCGCCGGACTCGGACGAGCCGCCGCCGTCGCCCGAGGCGCAGCCGGTGAGCAGCAGCACGGCGGCTCCGGTGCCGGCGACGAGCCCGGTGAGGGCCGAGCGGGAGCGACGTCCGCGGGATTCTGCAGAGCGGGACACATTTCCTCCTTGAAAGGTGCAACGGCGTTTCGAACGGGCCATGCCGAGCGGGCATTGTTTGAAACGTTACAATTCAGGAGGCTAGCGACGGGTGTGCGAGCTGTCAAGACTGTCTTGACACGTTTCAAAAGCTGCGGAACGATGAAGCCGTCGTCCGGGCGCTGGAGCCCGATGGCCGCTCAGCGGCGCACGACGAGGATCGGAGAGACATCGCATGGAACTCGACGGGCAGCGCGCCCTGGTCACCGGTGGCGCGGGAGCGCTCGGACGGGTCGTCTGCCGCGAGCTCGCCCGCGCGGGAGCCGACGTGGTCGTCGTCGATCTCGACGCGGCGGGAGCGGAGGAGGTCGCCCGGAGCGTGCGCGAGGAGGGCAGGGCCGCTCGCGCCGTCGCGGTCGACCTGACCGACTTCGACGCCGTGCAGCGCGCCCTCGGCGCCGTGATCGAGGAGGACGGCGCGATCGACGTGCTGGTCAACGGCGCCGGCGGCGGCGCGGTCTCGTTCTTCCACGAGATGACGGAGCAGACCTGGCGCACCCAGATGTCGCGGAACCTCGACACCGTCTTCGCGGTCACCCGCGCCGTGCTGCCCGCCATGCTCGAGCGGCGCTCCGGCCGGATCGTGAACATCGCCTCGGTCGCGGCCGTCGCCGGGGGGCGGCTCGTCCGCGGGGCGACCGCCTACGCTGCCGCCAAGGCCGGGGTCGTCGGCCTCACCAAGGCGCTCGCGATCGAGGTCGCCGACCAGGGCGTCACCGTCAACGCGCTCGCGCCCGGCGCGCAGCGCACGCCCGGCCGGGACAACGACACCCCCGAGCGGCGCGCGGCGCTGCTCGACCAGATCCCGTCGCGCCTGCTCGGCGAGCCCGAGCACCTCGCCCGGACGATCGTGTTCCTGGCGTCGCCGGCGGCCGTCAACATCACCGGAGTGATCCTGCCGCTCGACGGCGGGCACTCGATCTAGTGATCCCAGGAGACTCCGACATGACCCAGCCCACTGCCGACCCCGAGCGCCTCGCCCGCGGCCGAGCCGCCTTCGACGCCGTGTACGGCGAGGGCAAGGCCGACGGCCTGATCGCGCTGCAGCGCGGCCGCGCCCAGGACCTCGCCCGCTACGGCCTCGAGTTCAACTTCGGCGACGTCAACTCGCGGCCGGGTCTCACCCTGCGCGAGCGCGAGCTGATCACCCTCGGCGTCCTCACGGCGCTCGGCGGGGTGGACGCGCAGCTCCGGGGGCACACCCGCGCGGCCGTCAACACCGGGGCGACGGCGGAGGAGATCGTCGAGGCGGTCATCCACACGGTGCAGTACGTCGGCTTCCCCCGCGCGCTCAACGCGGTGAAGGTGGTGTCGGAGGCGCTGGAGGCGCACGGCGTCGCGCTGCCGGAGCCGCTGCTGCCGGAGTCGCCGGCGGAGTCGCCGCTCCGCGAGTAGGGAGCGGCGCGTGAGAGCATCGAAGCCCGTCCGACGCCCCGTCGCGGCGCCCGCCAGCACGAGGAGACAGCGATGACCAGGGTCGGCATCCGCGACGTCGCCGCCGCCGCCGGCGTCTCGATGGGGACGGTCTCGCACTTCCTCAACCACCCCGCGCGCGTCTCCGACACCAAGGCGAAGCGGATCCAGGAGGCGATCGAGGCGCTGGGCTTCGTGCGCAACAACGCGGGCCGTCAGCTCCGGCTGGGGCAGAGCTCCACCATCGCCTACATCGCTCCCGACGTGTCCAACCCCTTCTTCGCGATGATCGCGGAGGGCGCGGAGCGGCGCGCGGCCGAGCTCGGGCTGTCGCTGTTCCTGGCGAACTCCGGCGGCGAGACCTCCCGCGAGGACGCCTACCTCGAGCTGTTCGAGGAGCACGGAGTGCGCGGGATGCTGGTCGCGTCGCACGGCTCGATCGAGGACCGCCTCGCCTCGGTCCGCTCGCGCGGGACGCCGACCGTGCTCGTCGGCCGGCACGCGGCCGCCGAGACCCAGCCCTCGGTCTCGATCGATGAGGTGCTCGGCGGGCGGCTCGCGGCCGAGCACCTGCTCGCGCTCGGCCGCCGCCGCCTGGCCTTCGTCGGCGGCCCGCTGTCGATCCAGCAGGTCGGCGAGCGCCTGTCGGGCGCCAGCCGCGCGGTCGCCGCGGTGCCCGGCGCGACCCTCGAGATGATCGACGTGCAGCACCGCGTGATCGCGGAGGGGCACGAGGTCGGCGAGGCGATCGCCGACCGGGAGCCCGCCGCGCGCCCCGATGCGATCTTCGCCGTCAACGACCTGCTGGCCATCGGCCTCGAGCAGGTCCTGATCGGCCGGGGGATCCGCGTGCCCGAGGACATCGCCCTCATCGGCTACGACGACATCGAGTACGCGGAGGCCTCGATCGTGCCGCTGAGCTCGATCCGGGCGCCGCAGGAGTCGTTCGGCGCGTCGGCGGTCGACCTGCTTCAGGAGGTCGTGTCCGCCGAGGGCGACGGCGTCGTCGACCGGCGCCGGGTCTTCGCGCCGGAGCTCGTCGAGCGCGCGTCCACGCGCGGTCGCTGAGCCACGGGGTCGGGCGCGCCCGTGCCCGCCGCCCGGGAGGGGGCCCGGCGTCCTCGGGGTGGGCGGGTCTCGATACGCCCCTGCGGGACTACTCGACCAGCATGCAGGCTCCCCTGCGGGGCTGCTCGACCAGCATGCCGATCGCCCTGCTCGCGGCTGCGAGCCGGCCGCCGGCGCTCGATCATGCTGATCGAGTAGCCCACGGAGTGGGCGTATCGAGATCCTCGCGGGCAGCCCCGTGCGCACTCGGCGCGGCGCCGGCTCGTCGACCAGCGTGCTGATCGCCCTGCTCGAACCGACGTCCCGCGCCAGAAGTGAGGCAGTTTCGCCTTCTCGAGTCGACGGGCCTAAGCTGCCGTGTCGGTCAGCCGCTCCTCGCCGGTTCGTGCCCTCGCTGAACGGATCCGCCGGGTCCTCTCCCGGGTTTCCCGGAGCGGTGGGGGGCGGCGCCGGACGCGCGTGGCGCGGACGGGGGGCGTGCGCCGGGCGGTGCGACTGCGATTCACTGAGGCTTCCTGCAGTGATGACAGCGTTACCACCGTGCGCCTGTCTCGACTCCCGACGAGTCGCTCCAGCTCGTCCTCACCCTCTCTCAGAACGGATCCGCCATGTCCACTCACCCCTCCGATTCCTCCGGTCCCTCGCGCCGCTCCGTGACCGCGAGCGCGATGTGGAGCATCCCCGTCGTCGGTGCGGCGGTCGCTGCCCCGCTCGCCGCGGCCTCGACGCTGCCCTGCACCAGCACGACGCTGTTCACGCAGTCGAGCATGTCGTTGAATCCGCTGACCCTCACCGCGACCTCGCCCACCGGCACGTCGACCTCGGTCCGCATCACCTCGGTCCTGGCGGCGGACACCACGACCACGCCCACGACCGACCCCAGGAGCTTCAACCTGACCCAGGACGGCACCGCGTGGTACGCCGGTGGAACATTCCAGTTCGCGAACGAGGTGCCGCTGAGCTTCTACGAGCCCGGGCTGCTCCTCCTGAACCAGCGTCGCGCCGGGCGGGTCTCGACGACGACCGAGAACGTTCCGGAGGTGCCGACGCCGGGATCGGACTCGCAGACGCTGATCTTCGAGTTCTTCGACGCCGACGGGAACTCGTTCGACCCGACGGACGTCCAGCTCACCGTCCTGAACATCTCGTCGGACGCGACCAGCCTGGGGCTCTACTGGGCGCTGAAGTCCTGGTCGACCGTCGGCTTCAGCGTCGCGCCCACGTCGATCTCCTCGCGCGGCGGCGCGGCGGGAGTCGGCGCCGGCACGATCGCCGATCCCTTCCGGCGCGCCACCGCCGGGGAGCGGGCTGTACCGCTCGCGCCGCGCTACGACACCTTCACGTTCCGCTCCTTCCCGTCCGGCAGCTCGCTCGTCTACAGCCAGTTCGGCGGCTTCCAGGGCTGGCACAGCAGCGCGATCACGGGCCTCGGCTTCCGCTCCAGCGACTGCTGAGCGCTCGTTCCACGCCAGCGGGGAGGGGAACGCCGCACTCGGGCGACCGCTGCTCCTACGCTGCCGGGGTGCCCGGTCGGATTCCGGCCGCACTCCTGGTCTCACGGAACGGATCCCGCATGTCGCAGCGCCGCCCCGACCCGCACGGCCCCACCCGGCGCAGCGTCGCCGCGAGCGCCGTGTGGGGCGTCCCCGTCGTCAGCGCGGCGGTGGCCGCCCCGCTCGCCGCCGCCTCGCCCGCCCCGTGCTTCAGCACGACGGTGTTCCCGCCGGCGAGCGTCGCGAGCGACCCCACCGTGCTCACCGCGATCTCGCCGGGGGGAGCGGTGTCGACGGTGCGGATCACGTCCGTCCTCGCGCCGGGCACCACGACCGAGTCGCAGGGCCGGAGCTTCGATCTGACCGGGGAGGGCTCCGTGTGGATCGGGGAGGAGACCGGTCCGCCGCCGAGCGAGACGGTCGCGCGCGCCGGGGAGCCCGGCGCGTTCGGTCCCGGGACGCTCCTGCTGAACCAGCGTCGTGCCGGGGCACTCACGCAGACCCCGTCGCCCGGGTCCGACTCGCAGACGCTGACCTTCCACTTCTTCGGAGCGGACGGGCGGCCGTTCGACCCGCTCGACGTCCGGCTCACCTTCCAGAACATCACGTCGCTCTCGGACCCCTCGCTGCCCTGGGTGGCGGGCTGGTGGACCACCGTCGGCTTCAGCCTCGCGCCGACCTCGATCTCCGCCCAGGGCTCCGACCCGGGAGTCGGCACGGGCACGGTCGCCGACCCGTTCCGGCGCAGCACCTCCTTCGAGCCCGTCCTCGTCAACGACCCCCGCTTCGACACCTTCGCGTTCGACGTCCTCCCCTCGGGGAGCACGCTGACCCTGAGCCAGCACGACGGTCAGCAGGGCTGGCACTCGACAGCGCTGACCGCGCTGCGCTTCCGCGCCGGCGACTGCTGAGCACCGCGGCGTCAGCGGAGGCGGGCCACTCCCCGCGGGCGCCCCTCCCGGCTCAGGGAGCAGCCGTCAGCCGACCGCGGCCGCCTCGGGATCGGGGATCGCCGTGAGCAGCGCCCGCGTGTACGGATGCTGCGGCGCCTCGAAGATCTGCGCGGGCGTGCCCGACTCGACGATCCGGCCCTTCTGCATCACGTGCACGGTGTGCGCGAGCATCCGCACCACGGCGAGGTCGTGGCTGATGAAGAGGTAGCTCAGCCCGAGCTCGCGCTGCAGCTCGGCCAGGAGCGCGAGGATCTGCTCCTGCACGAGGACGTCGAGCGCCGACACCGCCTCGTCGAGCACGACCAGCTCGGGCGAGAGGGCGAGCGCGCGGGCGATCGCCACCCGCTGGAGCTGCCCGCCCGAGAGCTCGCGCGGCAGCTTCTCCGCCACCTCGGGCGGCAGGGCGACCTGCGCGAGCAGCTCGGCGACCCGCCGCCGCCGGCTCTCACCGTCGCCGACCCGGTGCAGCAGCAGCGGCTCCTCGATGCTGCGGGCCACGGTGTAGCGCGCGTCGAACGAGCTGTACGGGTTCTGGAACACCGGCTGCACGTGCCGGCGGAAGTCCATCAGCTCCTTCCCGCGCAGGTGCGCGACGCTCCGGCCGCGGAACTCGATCGCGCCGGTCGTCGGCTCCTCGAGTCGCAGCACGAGCTTCGCCGTCGTCGACTTGCCCGAGCCGGACTCGCCGACGACCGCGACGGTCCGGCCGCGCGGGATGTCGAACGAGGAGGACTCGACGGCGGTGAACGGCGCCCTGCGGCCGAGGCCCGAGCGCACCGGGTACTGCTTCCCGACCTCGCGGAGCCGCACCAGCGGCTCGACGCCCTCGGACGCGGGCGCGTCCTCGACCAGCCGGGTCGACGACAGGGTCGGCGCCGCGGCCAGCAGCCGCCGGGTGTACTCGTGCTGCGGAGCGCGCAGGACGGCCGCCGCCTCGCCCTGCTCGACCACCTCGCCGCGGAACAGCACCAGCACGCGGTCGGCGCGCTCGGCGGCGAGGGCGAGGTCGTGCGTGATCAGGATCACCGCGGTCCCCATCTCGGCGGTGAGGCGGGCGAGCTGATCGAGGATCCCGCGCTGCACGGTGACGTCCAGCGCGCTGGTCGGCTCGTCGGCGATGAGCAGCCGCGGGCGGCAGGCGAGGCCGATCGCGATCAGCACTCGCTGACGCATGCCGCCGGACAGCTCGTGCGGGTACTGCCGCGCGCGCCGGGCCGGCTCGGGGATGCCCACCATCTCGAGCAGCTCGACGACCCGGTCGCGCGCGGCGGCACCCCGGAGGCGCCCGTGCACGAGCAGCGCCTCCGCGATCTGCGCGCCCACCCGCTGCAGCGGATTCAGATTCGACATCGGATCCTGAGGCACCAGCCCGATGCCGGCGCCGCGGATCGCGGTCATCCGCTTCTCCGTCGCCTGCGCGAGGTCCTCGCCCTCGAAGAGGATCGTGCCGGAGGAGATCCGGCCGTTCTCCGGGAGCAGCCGGTTGATGCTCGCGGCGGTCGTCGACTTCCCCGAGCCCGACTCGCCGACGACGGCGATCGTCTCACCCGCGCGCAGATCCAGGTCGAGGTGGCGCACCGCCTCGATCTCGCCGACCGGAGTGGCGAACGAGATCGAGACGTCGCGGAGGGAGAGCAGCGGATCGGTCACGGGAGCGGCCTCAGACCGCGGCGGTCTCGAGCGCGGAAGCCTCGGTCGCGGAAGCCTCAGTCGCGGGCGCCTCGAGCGACCAGGACGCCTCGATCTCGGCCAGGTCGACGACCTCGCCGAACGACCAGGCGATCCCGAACAGCGCGAAGTGGTTCCGCTCGGCCGTGAACTCGGCGACGGCGTCGCGCACCACGTAGGTGCCGTAGTCGCGCTGGCCCGCGTCCCTCGCGGTCGACTCGACGCAGATGTTGGTCGTCACTCCGCAGATCACCACGTTGCGGACGCCCATGCCGTTCAGCACCGGCTCGAGGCGGGTGCCGTAGAACGCACTCGGCCGGGACTTGTCGATCACGATCTCGTCGGGCCGCGCCTCCAGCTCCGGGATCAGCTCGATCTCGTCGGTGCCGGCGCCGAGCGAGTTGGAGGCGATCCGCTCGGCCGCCTTCGCGCCGCGGACGGGGCCGAAGTCGACCATGCCGGGCATGTAGACGTAGCGGGTGAAGATGACCGGCACGCCGGCGGCGCGGGCGTCGCGCACCAGGCGGAGGGTGCCCGGAATGGCGTCGCGCAGCGGCGTGACGTCGATGCCCGAGCGGCCGAGCGAGTCGTCGTTGTCGAAGAAGGCGCGCTGCATGTCGACGACGATGAGCGCGGTGTTCTCGCGGGGGATGGTGGTCATGGCGGTGCTCCTGATCGGTAGAGGTGGAGAGAGAGCGGTTCAGTTGAAGACGAGCATCCCGTCGGGTCGCGGGCTCCAGTCCAGGCCCTGCGCGACGCCGTAGGTGTAGGTGTCGGTGAAGAGCGGGGCGTAGTAGGTGTTCTCGGCGACGAGCGCCGAGATCTGCGCGAAGTCGTCGGCGCGCGCGGTCTCGTCGGCCTCGCCGGTCTCGGCGGCGAGCAGCTCGTCGATCGCGGGGTCGGAGACGTAGCCCTGACCGCCGGTCTTGAGCAGCATCGTCAGCGGCAGGTCGGCGTCCATCACCGAGGGGGCGAAGGCGTAGAGGTAGAGGCCGGGCAGCGAGGCCGAGAACCAGCTGCCGCTGAAGGTGTTCGCCTCCTGGCCGTCGAGCTCGATCGTGAGCCCGACCTCCTCGAGCTGGCTCGCGACCGCCTGCGCGATCTGGTCGATCTGCGGCAGACCGTTCGTCGGGTAGGAGAGCGTGATCGGGCTACCGTCGTAGCCGGAGGCCGTGATCAGCTCGCGGGCCGCGTCGGCGTCGGTCTCGGTCGCGGGGAGCGCCTCGTCGTAGCCGAAGGAGACGGGGGCGATCAGCTGGCCGGTCGGGGTGACCGCTCCGCCCAGCAGGTCGTCGCTGATCGCGGTGCGGTCGATCGCGAGGTCGACGGCTTCGCGCACCGAGGGGTCGGAGAGCCAGGGGGCCGTCGCGTTGAAGCCGGTGTAGAGCACGCGGTTCGACTCCTGCTCGACGACGTCGACCGTGCCGGAGCCCTCGACCGCCGCGACGTTCGAGGGGCCGAGCAGCGCCAGGTCGAGATCACCGGACTGGACCGAGTTGGCGCGGGTCGTCTCGTCGGGCACCGGCTGGAAGACGACCTCCTCGTAGGCGCCCTTCTCGCCCCAGTAGTCGTCGTTGCGCTCGAGCGTGATCGAGTCGCCGTTCACCCAGGAGGCGACGGAGTACGGGCCCGAGCCGACCGGCGCCTTCGCGAACGCGGCCGGTCCTTCGGCCTCGTAGACCGCCCGGGGGATGATCGGGACGAGCGTGACCTGGCGGTCGAAGGGGGCGAACGGCGTGTTCAGCGTGAAGGTGACCTCGTCCTCGCCGGTCGCCACGACCGACTCGACCGCCGAGAGGTAGCCGCCGAGGTTCGACGCCGGATCGCTCATGGCCGTCTCGTAGGTGAAGACCACGTCCTCGGCCGTGACGTCGGTGCCGTCCTGCCAGGACGCGTCGTCGCGCAGGGTGAAGACCCAGCTGGTCAGCGAGTCGTCGTGGGTCCAGCCCGAGGCGAGCCGCGGCGAGACGCTGCCGTCGGCGTCCACCTGGGCGAGCTGGTCGAAGACGTTGTAGAAGATGTTCAGCGCCGGCAGCTGGGTGTCGTAGAGCGGATCGAGCGAGGACGGCTCGCCGGTCAGCGCGACGGTGATGCTCGTGGTGTCGGCGGCCGAGGCGGAGCCGTCGTCGAAGCTCGCGCAGCCGCCGAGGGCGAGGGTCGCAGCGCCGACGAGCGCGACGGCGCCGACGGCGCGACGGCCGGGGCGGGATCGGCCGGGGCGGCGGGAGGAGGAAGGGGTCACGGGGAGGCCTTTCGGGAGGGGGGGAAGCGGGGGGAGAGGGGGAGCGGGCGCTCAGCGGCGCGGGCGCGCGCCCTGGGAGACGAACTGGATCCCGCCGATGACGAAGAGGATCATCAGCGCGGGCAGGAGGGTGAGCGCGGCGTCGGTCTGCAGGTACTTCTGGCCCTCGTTGATCATCAGACCGAGGCTCGGCGTGGGCGGCTGGATGCCCAGGCCGAGGAAGCTCAGCGACGACTCGATGGTGATCACCACGCCGATCTCGAACGCCGCGAGGATCAGCACCTGCGGCAGCACGTTCGGCAGCAGGTGCTTGCGCACGATCCACCAGCCGCTGCCGCCCGCGGCCGTCACCGACGAGACGAACTCCCGCTCGCGCAGCGACACCGTGAGGGAGCGGGTCACCCGTCCGTAGCCGACCCAGTTGGTCAGGCCCAGGAGGGTCACCAGCAGCAGCGGACTCGAGCCGAGCGCCGCGACGAGGACGATCAGCAGCAGCACGACGGGGATCGCCAGCTGCACATCGCCGACGGCCATCAGGAAGCCGTCGAGGCGGCCGCGCCGCCAGCCGGCCAGCAGCCCGACCGAGAGACCGACGGCCGCGCTGATCGCGACGGCCCCGAGCGCGACCAGCAGCGAGACGCGCGTCGCGACCGCCAGGCGGCTGAGGGTGTCGCGGCCGAGCGCGTCGGTCCCGAGCAGGTGCGCCGGGTCGGCGAACGGCGCGGCGAGGCTGCCCGCGAGATCCTGCGAGTACGGGTCGAAGGCGGGGAGGAAGGGCACCACGATCACGACGAGCGCCACGACGGCGAGCATCACGACGGCGACGGCGACCGAGGGCCCCGGCAGACGGGCGGCGGCGAGCTGCCACCGGGTGCGGGTGCGGATGATCTCGGTGGTCACGACAGTGCTCCCTTCACGACAGTGCCCTTCACGACGCCGCGGTTCGCGACGATGCAACTGACGGCGGCGCCCCTCACGACAGCCGCACTCTCGGGTCGAGCACGGCGTAGAGCAGATCGACGACCAGGTTGATCACGATGAAGAGCAGGGCGATGACGACGACCCCCGCCTGGACGATCGGATAGTCGCGCTGGGTGACCCCCTGCACGATCAGACGGCCGAGACCCGGCCAGTTGAAGACCGTCTCCAGCACGACCAGCCCGCCGACGAGCACGCCGAGGTTGATGCCGGCGACCGTGATGATCGGCAGCATCGCGTTCGGGAGCATGTGCCGGAGCACGATCCGCGACCGCGGCACGCCCTTCGCCCGCGCGGTGCGGACGAAGTCGAGCGAGCGGCTCTCGTCGAAGGAGGCGTTGAAGAGGCGGAGGTAGAGCGCCACCTCGAAGGTCGCGATGGTGATCACCGGGATGACGTAGCTCGCGTAGGAGGTGCGGCCGAGGGCGGGCAGCAGCCCGAGCCCGACCGAGAAGACCAGGATCATCAGGATCCCGAACAGGTACGGCGGGATCGCCTGCCGGAGCGTCGCCGCCCAGAGCATCACGGTGCGCAGGCGGCGGTCGCCTGTGACCTCGGCGAACACGGCGAGCCCGGTCGCCAGCACGATCCCGATCACGAACGAGGTGATCGCGAGCTCGAGCGTCGCCGGCAGCCGGTCGAGCACCAGGGCGAGGGCGGGCTGCCCCTGCCGGATCGACTCGCCCAGATCGCCGCGCACCACGTCGCCGAGGAAGCCGAAGTACTGCGCGAGCAGCGGCCGGTCGAGTCCGAGGGCCCGCCGCACGTCCGCGACGTCCTCGGCGGTCGCCTGGTCGGGCAGCATCAGCCGCACCGGGTCGCCGGTCATCCGGGCCAGGACGAACGCGAACGTCAGCACCGCGAGCACCGTCACGACCGCCCGGAACGCGCGCCGGCCGAGGAAGCGGACCATGCCGTCACCCCCTGTCCTCCTGCTCAGCCCGGATGGATCGCCGGTGAGTCAGGAGCGTAGGAGCCGCTCCGGTCCGCGCTGATTGCGGGGGCGTGAAGCTTGGATTGCGCGACCGCCGCCCGCGCCACCGCAAGGATCGGCGCCCTGTCCGCCACTCGCCGTACCCCTCCCGCGAGGTGCCACTTGTGCACGCGACACGCCGGTGGAAGCGAGCACAAGTGGCATCTCGCGGAGGGGGAGGAGTGGCGGAATGCGGGGCGGATCGGCGTCGGTGCGCGGATCGGGATCGGGTCGACCGGCGCAATCGGGATTCAACAATCGGCTGTCAGGATCGTGCCTCGACGGCGGGTCTCCGCCCTGCCCGCTCCCTCCGGAAGGACACCCGCGCCATGACCCTCGAGACCTACTCGCCGGACCCGCAGCTGCTCCGGCAGGCCTTCTCGCACTTCCCCTCCGGCGTCGCCGCCTTCGCCGCGGAGGTGAACGGCACGCTCGAGGGCATGGTCGCCTCCTCGTTCAGCGTCGGCGTCTCGATGGACCCGCCGCTGGTGATGTTCGCCATCCAGAACTCGTCGACCACCTGGCCGGTGCTGCGCGGGGCCGGCCGCATCGGCGTCTCGGTGATGGGAGCCGGTCACAGTGTCGCCGCGCGCCAGCTCGCCTCCCGCAACAAGGCCGGCCGCTTCGAGGGCCTCGAGATCGAGCGGAGCGAGGCCGGAGCCGTCTTCGTGCACGGCTCACCGCTCTGGCTCGAGTGCTCGATCCACGGCGAGATCCCCGCCGGCGACCACCACGTCGTCCTGCTCGAGGTCACCGCCCTGCACAACGACGCGACGATCGAGCCGCTGGTCTTCCACGGCTCGGCCTTCCGGCACCTCCGCTCGGTCGCCTGACCGGGGCCGGGAGCGGTCGGGCTCAGACGCCCCAGTTCACGAACGGTGCGCGCAGGCTCGAGACGGTGACCTGATCCTCCGCGAGCGCCGCCACCCAGTTGGTCAGCTCGAAGTCCTCGGTGGTGCCGACGGTCGTCGTGTCGAAGAAGAAACTGCTGAGCGAGCCGTCGGTCGTGCTCTCCGGGTGCTCGGCCGCGACCTCCGCGGCGGCGTCGCCGACCGCGACTCCGCCCAGCGTGCTGATCGCGACACCGTCGACGGCGGGCGCGGTCGCCTCGAGCAGGATGTCCGGCTCGGGGTAGGTGAGCTCCGGCCCGCCGGCGTCGTAGACGTCGGTGTCCCGGAGGACGAAGCCCGGCCAGGTGTAGGCGCGGCTGCGGTAGCCCTCGTAGGGGATGTCGTCGGACTCGGTCGGCTCGCTGCCGAACGCCTCGGTGAGCGCCGCGACCGCGCCGGTGCCGTCGCGGTAGTCCCAGCTGCCCAGCTGCGTTCCGGAGGCGTCCACCAGCGAGAACGAGGTCGGCCCGATCAGCAGGCTCGCGGCGGCCGCGGGCGTCGCGGGCGTCGCGGGCGTCGCGGTCGGCGCGGGGGTCGAGGCGGGGGCCGGCGTCGCGGTGACCGTCGCGGTGGCGGTCACCGTCGCGGCCGGCTGGGCGACGGGCTCGTCGGAGGAGACGCAGCCGCTCAGGACCGTCCCGACGCCGAGGGCGAGGGCGGTGCCGGCGACAGCGGTGCGCAGGAGCGAGCGGGACGGGACGGGCATGGCGGACCCCCGGAGAAGCGGACGACGGGGGTCGCGGATCGTCCCCCACCGCCCATCCTCCCGCGCGGGAGCCGGCGACCGGGTAACGATGCGCTCTCCTGCGCCGGAGCTAGCAGGCGACGGTGTCCGAGAGCGGCTGCGCGTCCGCGTCGACACGCTCGAACTCGACGCGCTGGATGCGGTTCACCGCGACCACGCTGTACTGCTCGGGCCCGCGCGCGACCGGCAGGAACTGCCGCGTCTCCAGGTCGTGGGCGAGCTTGTGGCGATCACCGTGGAACGTGCAGGCGTGCGCCCTCTGCTCGGGATCGTCGACCAGGTAGAGCACCAGCTGGAGAACGGGCATCGCTTCCCTTCGGGATGACGTGAACGGAGCCTGTGCCCAGCGTGCCAGGACCGGTCACACCCCTGCGCCCGTTCTCAGCGATCCGCGGACCCCCCTTCTGCGGGAACAGTCGGGACGGTCACCCGCCTGGGTGGGCTCGCCATCGGCGGCCGCGGATCTCAGGGTCGAGCGGAGAGTGCGGACGGCACCCTGCTCCGCTCATGGATCCAGTTCCGCAGCTCGGGGTCGATGTAGCCGGTCACGTCGATGAGATCGTCGTACCGCGCCGGAAGGTCCAGCGACCAGATCCGGTGGTGGTGCCCGATGCGATTGCGGAGGCCGCGCAGTCGAGCGACCGGCCCGCGAACAGTCGCTTGACTCCGATTCGGCGCGGAGGGGAAGGCAGCAGCGAGGTCGGGCCACAGCGCGATGCGGGCCTTGGACACCATCTGGTGCCAGAACCCGAAGGACACCTCGGAGATGACCTGGCCTGGGTCGATGGGCTTGCCATTTCGTCGAACGCGACCGATGGCGATGCTGACATCGGTGTAGGGCTGGCGGTGGTATCCGGGTCCGCTTGCGTCTCGCCCGAGCTCTCGCGCATCGTCGAAGACCCAGTGGCCGGTCCGATCTCTTCGGCGGTGGAGGAGGGCCATCCGTGCATCGATCCCGATGCGCAGCCCGACCTCGAGGTGCCCCAGCGATTCCCAGAACGCGGCCGAGGTGGTCACGTTCCACTCGTACAGTGCGCGAGCCCGATCGAGATCCCCCTCGGTCTCGGCCAGGTAGTGCCGGAGTCTGGCGGAGGAGAAGTGCTGCTCGTAGAAGGGCCACTCGCTTGCGTTGACCGGGATCACCTCGCCCTCTACACTCTTACCGAACACCCCGGAGCCGTCCCTGTAGCTCTCCCCGGAGAGCCGATCACACGAACGGGGTTCTGCCGTTAACGGGGTTCTGCCGTTGACGGGTCTGTGCCGTTAACGGGTCTGTGCCGCTAGCGGGTCTGTGCCGCTAGCGGATCCGTGCCGCTGACCGGTCTGAGCCGCTGCAGGGTCTGCGCCATCAGCGGGTTCGAGCCGTCGGCAGATCCACCGGCAAGAGATCCTGTCAGGGGGCGGCGGGCTCCTCGGCGTCGGCGCGGAACGTCGGGCTCACCCCGCCGGGCGGAGTCGCACGGCGGGCAGCGCGGACAGTGCGCCGACCGCCGCCGCGCAGGCCGCCGCCGAGAGGGCGAAGACCAGCGGCAGGGCGAGCGCGTACGCCTCCGCCTCCGCCGCGCCGGCCGAGACGAGTGCCGTGAGCCGCGCGGACAGCGCCGCGCCGTAGCCCACCAGCCCGACGGTGCCGCCGAGGGTGAAGAAGAAGACGATCGCGGCGCTCAGCGAGCCGGTCCGGCCGGCGGGCGCGACGGTCTGCGCCGCGAGCACGAGGTTCTGCAGCGTGATGCCGAGGCCGGCCGAGAGCAGCAGAGCCCCCGTGAGCGCGAGCGGCAGCGGGGCGAGCGGCGCGAGGGCGAGGGCGACGTTGCCGAGCAGCATCGCGCCCGCGGCCAGCAGCAGCACGCCCTTCACCCGGCCGCGGCGTGTGACGGCGCGGCCGGCGGTGAACGACGCGATCACCGCGCCGACCGCCATCGGAGCGAGCAGCAGACCGGCGGGCGCGGGATCCATCCCGAGCCCGAGCTGCAGGTACTGGGTGACGAAGACCGAGCCGCCGAAGAGCGTCGAGCCGAGCAGGAAGGCGGCGACAGCGCAGACCAGGGGGACCCGCGCCGCGAGCAGTCGCAGCGGGATGATCGGAGCGGCCACCTGCAGCTCGACGAGCACGAGCGCGACCAGCGCGAGCGCGCCGAAGCCGCCGAAGCCCAGCAGCGCGACCGCCCTCGAGCCCCCGCCGCCCGATCCCTCGCCCAGCAGCGTCAGCGCGATCAGCGCCGCGGGGACTCCGGTCGCGATCAGCAGCGCACCCGCGTAGTCCGTGCGCCCGCCGCGCGGCGCGACCGGCAGCCGCACGTGCAGCGAGGCGGTCAGCACCACGAACGAGGCGACGGCCAACGGCAGCGCCACCACGAAGCACCAGCGCCAGCCGAGGGCCTGCACGACGACCCCGCCGACGATCGGGCCGAGGATGGTCGCCGAGGTCTGCAGGGCCTGGAGCGAGCCGTTCACCCGGCCCCGCTCGCGCAGCGGCACCAGCAGGGCGACGGCGGCCATCGACACCGCGGCGGTCCCGCCGAGGCCGACGCCCTGCAGCGCCCGCGCGGCGAGCAGCACCGCCGTCGAGGGGGCGAGCGCGGCGAGGACCGAGCCGGCGACGAAGACGCCGATCGCGGCCTGGAGGATCCGCTTCGGCGCGACGAGATCCGCGAGCCGGCCCCAGAGCGGAGTGGTCGCGGTGTTGCCGAGGATCGTGGCCGCGACCAGCCAGGTCGACAGCCCGGCCGCGCCCTCCAGCGAGCGCATCACGGTGGGGACGCTCGTGGCGACGATGGTCGCGGAGAGCCCGGCGACGAACTGCGACAGCATCAGGCCGGTCAGCGGCCAGCGGACACCGCCCGTCACGACCTCACGCCGGTCACGCCGGTCACGCCGTCACGCCGGCACCGGAGCGCCCGCCGCGGCGAGCACGGCCGCGGTGAACTCCCGAGGCGCCCGCGCCGGGAACTGCCCGCTCACCGGCATCTCGACGACCCGGGTCCCCGGCATCCGGCTGAACTCGATCGGCACGTCGAGCGTCATCCGCGCCCACGGCGGCTGCAGCACGGTGAGCTCGACGCCCGCCTCGACCAGCGCCAGGTTGTCCGCCCACGTCTTCGCGCGGCCGCGGAACACCGCCGGGTAGATCGAGTTGTAGCGCTCGAGGTTGCCGAGGGTGTCCGCGACGCAACCGGCCAGCGCGCGCGGGTCGTCGGTGCCGTAGAGGCCGACGTTCTTGTCCCAGAGGTAGCGCAGCACGGCGCCGTCGGCCGTGACCGGCAGCTCGGGCGCCCAGTTCTGCGCCCAGTGCTCCATCGCCGCGGGCTCCGGCTCCTCGAGGGCGTAGAGCACCGCCCGCCGGACCCGGCCGGTGCCGAGCAGCGCGATCGCGATCGCCGTCGCGAGCGAGCTGCCCGTCTTCATCCCGACGGGGACGAACTCGCCGACCCCCAGCGCATCCAGGCCCTGCACCAGGATCCGGGCGTACTCGGCGAGCGGCTGGTCGGCGGGCGCCGAGTCGCTCTGGCCGAAGCCGGGGGTGTCGAAGGCGATCGTCGTGGCGTGCGCGCCGAGCGCGTCCAGCACCGGCTCGTAGACGGCGGAGGTGCGCGGCGACTCGTGCAGCAGCACGATCGCCGGCCCGCCCGAGCCGCTCCTGCGGTAGTGCAGCTGACCCCAGTCGGTGTCGACGTATCCGCGCATGGTGGTTCTCCTCGAGGTAGAGGCGGGAAAGGGAGGTGGGACGGCGGGGCGGGGCTTCAGAACTCGAGCAGGTTGTCGCGCAGCTGGTCGAACGAGTACTCGCGCCGGGTCAGCCCGCGGCGCTGCAGCTCGGGCACCAGGCCGTCGCAGATCTCGGCGATGAAGCGCCGGGTGACGCCGCTGGTCGAGATCAGGAAGCCGTCGCCGCCGGCGACGCGCATCATCTCCTCGAGCTGATCGGCGACCGACTCGGGGGTGCCCGCGATCACCGGCCCGTTGCCGACCCCGCGCGAGACGACCGCCTCGCGGAGCGTCCGCGTCGCGTTGCGGGTGACGAAATCGGTGAGCTGCTGCGTGCCGTTGGTGCGCAGATCGAGCGAGCCGAGCGGCACGTCCAGCGGCACCTGCGCGAAGTCGATGTCGGTCGACTTCGCCATCGCGGCCAGGTGCACCTCGATGTTCTCGGCGATGTCGTCGCGGCGCAGGCGCACCCGCTCCTGCGCCTCCGCCTCGGTCGACCCGACGATCGGCCCGACCCCGAAGAGCACCTTGATGTCGTCCGGGTCCCGCCCGAAGGAGAGCGCCGCGGCGCGCACCTTGTCGCGGTAGGCCTTCATGCCCTCGGCCGTCGCGTGGATCGCGACGATGGTGTCGGCGTACTTCGCGGCGAAGGCGATGCCGCGGGGCGAGCCGCCGGCCTGCGAGATCACCGGACGGCCCTGCGGCAGCGGGCCGGTGTTCAGCGGTCCGCGGGTCGAGTAGTGGCTGCCGCGGTAGTCCGCCCGGCGGACCTTGGTGTGATCGGCCCAGTAGCCGGTGGCGGGATCGGCGACCACGGCGTCCGGCTCCCAGGTGTCCCAGAGCGCGATCGCGGCCTTCAGGAAGTCCTCGGCCACGTCGTAGCGGGAGTCGTGCTCGCCCATCCCGTCGAAGCCGTAGTTCTGCAGTGCGCGGTCGGAGGTTCCGGTCACCACGTTCACGCCCATCCGCCCGCCCGAGATCTGGTCGATCGAGGCCGTCAGCCGGGCGAGCATGTAGGGGTGGTAGGCGAAGGTGCCGGCCGTCGCGATGATCCCGAGCTTCTCGGTGGCCTGCGCGAGCAGGGTCGCGGTGACCATCGGATCCTGCCGCGGAGTTTGGAAGGCGTGCTTGAGGTAGAGCTCCATCGAGTCGCCGTAGCGGTCGCCGACGAAGGTGTTGTCCTCGATCAGGACGTAGTCGAAGCGGGCGCGCTCCATCGCCCGCGCGAGGTCGACGAAGATCTCGGCCTGCTGCCACTGCGTGCCGATCGCGCCGGAGAACTCCTGTCCCCAGGCGGGGACGGAGGTGCCGTTGAGGAACCAGCCGAGGTGGAACGGCGCGACCATCAGAACGCCGCCAGGTTCGCCTTGAAGGTGGGCTCGTCGTACGAGGTGCGGATGAGGCCGCGGCGGCGCAGAGCCGGCGCGAGTCCGCTCGCGATCTCGTCGATGTAGCGGCGCGAGTGCGTGCGCACCGGCTCGCCGCGCACCAGGAACCCGTCGCCGCCGACCGCGTCGACGACCTCCTCCATCTGCTCGGCGACCGAGTCGGGCGTGCCGACGAGCTTCACCGACTCCGAGGACTGGCCGGTGAGCGCCTCGCGGATCGTCTTGCCCGCCGCGCGCTTCTTGAACGCCGCGAGCCCGGACTGGTGGCCGTTGGTCGACACGTCGTCGGGCAGCGGCTGGTCGAGGTCGAACTGCTTGAAGTCGACCTCGGTGGTGATCGACATGATGCCCAGCAGGGTCTCGATCTGGTCCTGGGACAGCTCGTAGCGGCGGCGGGCCAGCTCCTCGGCGTCGGCCTGCGTCTCGCCGAGGACCGGCTGGATGATGTACATCACCTTCACGTCGTCCGGATTCCGGCCGTGCCCGGCGGCGCGGGCGCGGATGTCGTCGCGGTACTCCTTCATCCCGTCGACGCCACTGGGCTGGGAGAGCAGCACGTTCGAGTGCTTGGCGGCGAAGTCGCGGCCGGCGGGGGAGCCGCCCGCCTGGCAGAGCACCGGGTGGCCCTGCGGGCCGGCCGGCAGGTTCAGCGGGCCGCGGACCTTGAAGTACTTCCCCTCGTGGTGGATGGGGTGGACCTTGGTGTGGTCCGCGAGCACGCCGGTCTCGCGGTCGGCGATGATCGCGCCGGGCTCCCACGAGTCCCACAGCGCCTTGACGACGGTGACGTACTCCTCGGCCATCGCGTAGCGCTCGTCGTGCGGCAGCAGGTGGTCGAGGCCGTAGTTCTGCCCGGCGAGGTCCTCGGAGGAGGTGACCACGTTCCAGCCGACGCGGCCGCGGGTGAGGTGGTCCATCGTCGCCATCGTGCGGGCGAGGATGAAGGGCGGGTAGAAGCTGGTCGACATCGTCGCGATGAAGCCCATCTTCGAGGTGTGCTGCGCGAGCACTGGCAGCAGCGGCACCGGGTCGCCCTTGGGCGAGTGCAGGCCGTGCTTGAGGTCGTTCTCGGTCGAGCCGCCGTAGGTGTCCGAGACGAGCGTCGAGTCCTCGAACATCATGAAGTCGAAGCCGGCCCGCTCGAGCTGGCGCGCCATGTCGATGTAGTAGTCGCCGTTCAGCCATGTCATCGGGGTGTCGGCCGCCCACGGGCTCTTCCACGCGGGCGTCTTGAACGGGGTGAACCAGGCGAGGTGGAACGGTGTGACCATCGGGCGGTCTCCTTCGAGGTCGTGGGTGGATGCGGTGCTGCCGGAGTGCCGCGGTGCTGGGGTTCTGGGGTTCTGGGGTACTGACGTTCTGGGCTTCTGCCGTCAGTCCACAGGGCGGAGATTTCGCCGCGGGAGCGGCGGGGTGCCGATCTGATTGCGCGCGGCTCCGGGCTCGCGATCGGGCTCTGATCAGGGCTTCTCGCTGTCGGCTGCCGCCAATACGCGGGCTCGGGCCTCGCCGTCGGAGGCGCTCGCGCGGCCCTCGCAGCCCTATCCGCCGCCCCGCCCCGCGCGTCGCCCGGATCGATCCGTCACGAACGGCTGCCCGGGGAGTGGGCGGACGACCGTTCCTGACCGATCGATCCGGGGGAAGGGGTGCAGGGGAGTGTGGGCGCTCAGACGGCGGCGGCGGCCTGCTCGGTGGACCAGGCGGCCGCCGCCGCGAGCTCGTCGGGGTCGACGGGCGCGGCCGCGGCGCCGCCGGGCTGGGCGGCGAGCCACTCCGAGGTCGCGACCGGCACCGGGTGCTTGTAGTCGCTCGTCACGGTCGTGTAGAGCGAGCCGCCGAGGCGGGCGACCGGCCGGTACTTCGCCACGTCGATCCGCCCGCGCTCGTCGAGGACCGAGTCGTCCGCGTGCACGGCGAGCACCTGACCGAAGACCACGTGCGCGTCGTAGACCTCGGTCTCGCGCAGCAGCACGCACTCGAGCGCGACCTTCGCCATCGCCAGGCGCTTCGGCGCGATCCGCACCGAGTCGACGAGCTCCAGGCCCAGCAGCGCCGCCTCGTCGACGGACGGCGGAGTGATCGCCGCCGTCGCGGTCTGCACCTCCGCCTGGCCCTCGGTGACCAGGTTGACCACGAACTCGCCGGTGGCGCGGATGTTCTCGTGCGAGTCCTTCTCCCCGGTGAACGAGATCATCAGCGTCGGCGGGTCCATCGTCACGAGGGTGAAGTACGAGAACGGGGCGAGGTTGCCGACGCCGTCCGCGCTCTCCGTGCCGATCCAGGCGATCGGCCGCGGCACCACCGCGTTCTTGACCATCCAGGTGAAGTCGTGGCTGCTGCCGGTGTCGTCGGCGAGGTACATGCGGGCTCCTCTTCCCTGCTCGTCTCTCGGATCGGCCGACGGCTACTGCCAGCTCGCCTCGCGCCAGTCGACGTGGCCGTCGGCGCGCGGGGTCCAGTCCAGGCCCGGGGCGACCCCGTAGGTGCCGACGGTGTAGTCGATGTTCGCGAGGTGGGTCCGCTCGGCGTTCAGCGCCCAGATCTCGGCGATGACGGCGTTGCGGGCGTCGACGTCGACCGTCGCGTTGGCCTCGACGATCAGCGCGTCGACGTCCGGGTCGGAGAAGATCGCGTAGCCGGTCGGGCCGTAGAGGTAGTTCAGCGTGGTGGAGGCGTCCATCATCGACGGCGAGAACTGGGTGATGTACATCCCCGGGTGCGACTTCGACGAGGTCAGCAGAACGTAGGAGGAGTACTCCACGCCCTCCAGCTCGACCGTGATGCCCACCTCCGCGAGCTGCGAGGCGATGGCCTGCGCGACCTCGGCCGAGTTGGGCACGTTGCCGCCGGTCGGGTACTGGAAGGTGATCGCGCTGCCGTCGTAGCCGGAGGACGCGACGAGCTCCTCCGCCGCCGCCGGGTCGTAGGCGAGATCGGGCAGCTCGGCGTCGAAGCCGTTGACGTTCGGAGCGACGGAGGACGCGTTCGCGACCGTCGCGTAGCCGTCGTGGATCGTCTCGATGATCGTCTCGCGGTCGATCGCGAGGCTGATGGCGCTGCGCAGATCGGCGTCCGCGAGCGGCCCGCCGGAGGTCTCGTTGAAGCCGACGTAGACGAGCTGGTTCGACTGGCCCTCGGCCACGGTGTAGCCCGAGCCCTCGACCGAGGCGACCTGCGCGGGGGTGATCGCGGTGAGGTCGATGTCGCCGGAGAGCAGGCCGTTCAGCCGCGCGTCGGCGTCGGCGATCGGCTCGACGGTGACGTTCGCGATCGCCGGCTCGCCGCCCCAGTAGTCCGGGTACGCGGCGAGCACGGTCGAGACGCCCGGGGTCCAGCTCTCGAAGGTGTACGGGCCGGAGCCGATCGGCGCCTCGGCGAAGCCGGCCGAGCCGACCGAGGTGTAGTACTCCTCCGGCACGATCGAGATGTAGTAGACCCGGCGGGTGAAGGCGGCGTCGCCGGCGGTCAGCTCGAAGGTGAGGTGGGTGTCGTCGACCACCGTCATGCTCGCGATGTTGTTCGTGTAGATCTTGTTCAGCGAATCCGGAGCGTCGATGACCGCCTGGAAGCTGAAGCGCACGTCCTCGGCGGTGACCGGGGTGCCGTCGCTGAAGGTCGCGTCGTCGCGGAGGGTGAACGTCCAGGTCGTCGCGTCCTCGCTCGCGGTCCACTCCGTCGCGAGGCGCGGCTGGAGCGCGCCCTCGCCGTCGACGCTCGTCAGCTGGTCGTAGACGGCGTGGAAGATGTTCGTCGAGTAGAGGCCGTTGTCGATCACGGGGTCGGCGTTCGCGAGGTCGCTGGGCTGGGCGACGACGATCGAGTCCTTCGCCGCGCCGGCGTCGCTCGAGGAGGCCGGGCCGCTGCAGGCGCTGAGCAGCAGGGCGAGCGCGGCGGCGGGGGCCGCGGCGGCGACGAGCCGGCGGCGGGCGCTGCGGCGGCGGGTGCGGCGGGGCTGCGTGCTTCGGGGCATGGGGGAGGGCCTTTCGTCGGAGGGCTGCGGCGCTGCGGAGGCGCAGGCGTGCAGTGCGGCGGTGCGGGCGGAGCGACGGTGCGGGCGGTGCTGGCTGGTGGGACGGTGCGGTGGGACGGCGCTGGCCGGTGGGGCGGTGCGCTGCGGACGAGCGGCGGTGCCGGCCGGTGCGTCAGGCGGCGGCGGGCAGGGAGCGCCGCCGGCGGGTCGGGTCGGGCACGGGGGCGGAGGCGAGCAGCGAGCGGGTGTAGGCGTGCTGCGGATCGTCGAAGACCGCGGCGGTCGGCCCGGTCTCGACGAGCAGGCCGCGGTGCATCACCGCGACGTCGTCCGCGAGCGCCCGGACGACCGACAGGTCGTGCGAGACGAAGAGGTAGGCCAGCCCGAGCTCGGACTGCAGCTCGGTGAGCAGCGCCATCACCTGCGCCTGGATCGAGACGTCGAGCGCCGAGGTTGGCTCGTCGAGCACGAGCACGTCGGGCTTGAGCGCCAGGGCGCGGGCGATGCCCACCCGCTGGCGCTGGCCGCCGGAGAAGTCGGCCGGCCGCCGTGAGGCCGATTCGCGGGTCAGCCCCACCTGCTCGAGCACCTCGGCGACGCGGGCGGCCGAGTAGACCCGGTTGATCCGCAGCGGCTCGGCGACGATCTCGTGCACGGTCAGCCGCGGATCCAGCGACGAGTACGGGTCCTGGAAGACGGCCTGGATCGAGGCCCGCAGCGGTCGGCGGGCCCGGTCGCTCAGCTCGGAGACGACGGTGCCGCGGTAGGAGACCGAGCCGGAGGTCGGCTTCTGCATGCCCAGGATCGTGCGCACGAGGGTCGACTTCCCGCAGCCGGACTCGCCGACCAGCCCGAGCGTGCGGCCCGCCTCGAGGCGGAAGGAGACGCCGTCGACCGCGCGGAACGGCTCGGCCGCGCGGCCCCAGGCGCCGCGCTGCGGGAAGTGCACGCGGACGTCCGACACCTCGACGACCGGCTCGGCGTGCGGGTGCTCCACGGCGTGCACGACCGGCTCGACGGCGCGCGCCTCGCGGCCGGTGACCGGCAGGATGCTCGCGAGCAGCCGCTTGGTGTAGTCGTCCTGCGGGTCGCGGAAGACGTCGAGGGTCGTGCCGCTCTCCACGATCCGGCCCTGGTGCATCACCAGCACCCGGTCGGCGTTCTCGGCGACCAGGCCGAGGTCGTGGGTGACCAGGACGAGCGAGGAGCTCAGCCGCTCGCGCACCTCCTGCAGCACGCTCATCACCTGCGCCTGCACGGTCACGTCGAGCGCCGTCGTCGGCTCGTCGGCGATCAGCATCCCCGGCTCGTGGGCGATCGCCATCGCGATCATCACCCGCTGGCGCTGGCCGCCCGAGAGCTCGTGCGGGTAGGCGCGCAGCCGGCGCTCCGGGTCGGGCAGGTGGACCAGCTCGAGCAGGCGGAGCGCCTTGTCGCGGACCTGCGCTCGGGTCAGCCCCTTCTCGTGCAGCGTGATCATCTCGGCGATCTGCGTGCCGATCCGCATCACCGGGTTCAGCGAGGTCATCGGGTCCTGGAAGATCATCGACAGCGAGCGGCCGCGGATCGAGCGCAGCGCCGCCTGGTCGATCGTGCGCAGGTCGACGCCGCCGAGCAGGATCTCGCCGCCGGCGACCCGGACGCCCCGGGGCAGCAGCCCCATGGTCGAGAGCATCGTCATCGACTTGCCCGAGCCGGACTCGCCGACGATCGCGACCACCTCGCCAGGCAGCACGTCGAAGCCGATGCCGTCGACCAGGCGCACGGGCGCCTCCTTCGGGCCGGCCTCGATCACGAGGTCGCGGACGCTGAGGACGGGGGCGCCGGGGTTGCCGGGGATGCCGGGGAGGGTGCTGGTCATGGTCTACTCCGCCTTCTGCGACTGGACGCCGGTGAGGCGCTGGCTCATGAACTGGAGCCCGGCCACGAGCATGAAGAGCATCAGGCCGGGGAGGATCGTGATCATCGGGCTGTCGCGGAGGTAGGTCTGGCCCTCCTCGATCATCCCGCCCCAGCTCGGGGTGGGCGCCTGGATGCCCAGGCCCAGGAACGACAGCGCCGCCTCCAGCAGCACGATCACGCCGAGGTCGAACGGCACCAGCACCGCGAGGGCCGGGATCACGTTCGGAACGAGGTGCTTGCGCAGGATCCAGCCGTGCGTGGCCCCGTGGGTCTTCGGCGCCCAGATGAACTCGCGCTCGCGCAGCGACCAGGCCGTGGCGCGGGCGACGCGGGCGTAGCCGACCCAGTTGGCGACGCCGATCACCACGATCAGCGTCAGCACGCTCGGGCCGATCGCCGAGACGATCGCGATCAGCAGCAGCATGATCGGGATGGCGAGCTGGATGTCCGAGAGCGCCGAGATGACGTTGTCGAGCCTCCCGCCGAAGTAGCCCGCGATCAGCCCGAGCGTCACCCCGATCAGCAGGTTGAGGGCCACGGCCGGCACCGCGATCGACAGCGAGACGCGGCCGGCGACGGCCAGGCGGGAGAGCATGTCGCGGCCCAGCGCGTCGGTGCCCAGCAGGTGCGCCGGGTCGGCGAGCGGCAGGAGGAAGCGGGCGCGCAGGTCCTGCGTGTCCGGGTCGAAGAACGGCAGCAGCGGCACCAGCACGATGGTCAGCACCACGATCACGACCAGTCCGGTCGCGACGAAGAACGAGGCGCTGAGCGGTGCGCGACCGCCGGTGCCCGGCTGCGGCCGCCGGAACAGCCGGCGCACCCGCTGGATCGCGAGGATCTGGGTCGGCGTGACGGTGGTGGCGGGAGTCGTGACGGGCCTCGTGTCGGGCCTGCTGGCGGGGGCGGGGCTCACTGGAGTCTCACTCTCGGGTCGAGGGCGGCGTAGACGAGATCGACGAGGACGTTGACGACCACGAAGAAGAGCGCGATGACGAGGATCGCCGACTGCACCACGGTGTAGTCGCGGTTCGAGATCGACTGCATCAGCAGCTGCCCGACGCCCGGCCAGTTGAAGACCAGCTCCACGACGACCGTGCCGCCCAGCAGCGCGCCGAGGTTGAGCCCGGCGACGGTGATCACGGGCAGCAGCGCGTTGGGCAGCATGTGACGGAGGATCACGACGCTGCGACGCTGGCCCTTGGCGTAGGCGGTGCGGACGTAGTCCATCCGGTACTGCTCGGCGAAGCCGGTGTCGAGCAGGCGGATGTAGAGGGCCAACTCGAGGGTCGCGATGGTCACCGCGGGCAGGACGATCGACAGCGGCGAGTTGTTGCCGAGCGCCGGCAGCAGCCCGAGGCTCACCGCGAACACCATCACCAGCAGGATGCCGAACCAGAAGGACGGGATCGCCTGGCGGGCGCTGGCGAACCAGAGCACCGTGTTGCGCAGCCGCGACGAGTCGGACAGCTGCAGGATCAGCACCACGACGAAGGCGAGCACGAGCCCCAGCACGAAGCTGGTCAGCGCGAGCTGGAGCGTCGCGGGGAGGCGCTGCAGGACCAGCTCGAGCGAGGGCGTGCCCTGGCGCAGCGAGTCGCCGAAGTCGCCGGTGAGGGCGCCGGCGAGGAAGCCGGTGTACTGGAACAGCAGCGGCTGGTCGAAGCCGAGCGAGGCCGAGAGCCGCGCGACGTCCGCCTGGGAGGCCTCCGGGCCCAGCAGCAGCGCCGCCGGGTTCCCGGAGAGGCGGACGAGGAAGAAGGCGACCGTCACGACTCCGAAGACCGTGACGAGGCCCTGCACGAGGCGGCGCGAGACGAAGCGGAGCATGCGGTCTCCTTTCCGGGAGGGGTGATCACGGGGTCGACCTCAGTACAGCGGGCCGGTATTTCGGCACGGCGTCGTCACCGTCAACACTGCATTGCGCGTCGGTCCGGCGCGGGGGAAACGTGAGCTGACCGGCTCTTCTCCGAACGAGGGTCGTCAATTCGCCGGTGCCGGCGCGGCGGTGAAGCGCATCGCCGCCACCTCCGGGTCCTCGGCCCAGAGCGCCACGCGGTCGCCGCGGTAGTGGCCGTAGGCGAGGAACTGCGGGACCCCGGCGGCGTCGCGCACGAGGGTCTCGCGGGTGAGGATCGCCGCGCCCTCCTTCAGGCCCAGGATGCGGGCGGTGCGCTCGTCGGCGTTGACCGCCTCCACGGTGGCCTCGACCTGGTTGCCGGGGGAGGAGCGGACAGTGTCGATGAACACGCGGACGGCCTCGTCCAGCGCCTCCCGGTCCGAGCGCGGTCCCGTCGCGTCGGCGATCGGGTGGTAGCCGACGATGATGCCGGCCGGCACACCCTCGATCGAGACCAGCTGCTCGGCCATCACCACCCGGTCGCCGTCGAGCTCGAGGCGCTCGCGGATGTGCCGGTGCGCGATCACCTCGCTGACGTCGGTCACCTCGCAGACCATCTCGAGGCCGCCCGGGTGCTGCACCGAGTCGGCGCCCATCGCCCAGCCGCCGGTGGGCAGCAGCGAGAGCAGCGGCAGCTCCCAGATGCTGCCGACGACGTTGGTGCCGATCCGCTGTCGGCGGCGGATCAGGCCCTCGGAGCCGAGCTGCTGCAGGGCGCTGCGGATGGAGTTGCGGCTCATCATCATCGACATCACGAGGTCGTGCTCCTCGACGAGGTCCTTCTCGGTGATCAGGCCGCGGCGGATGCTCGCGCGCAGCAGCGCGTGCGCCCGGCGCGGGCTGCTCTGCAGGAGCTCGCGGATGCGGCGCTGGCTGCCTTCGCGAGCGCGTCCCAGGGCCTCTGCGAGCTCGAAGTCGTCGTCCACGGCGTGCCTCCTCAGGGGGCCGGAGTGCCCCGAATTCCCACCGTAGGTCGGCTTTCGCACGGGCCGTCACGCGGGGGTTAAACCTGGGTTACAAGCGCGGGACCGAGGAGGCGGCGGCCAGGAGGTCCTGCGTGGTCGGGTACGCCCAGCGGAGGTAGGCCACCGGGATCCGGCTGCGCTCGGCGACCAGCTCGTGCGTCGTCTCCCGCTCGGCGCCGCTCTCGAGCAGCTCGCCGACCGAGCGCGCCAGGGCGGCGAGCCGGAGCGACTCGCGCTCCGCCTGCCGGCGCTCGAGATCGCGGGAGTCGAGGACCCGACGCGCGCGCACCGGGAGCCGGCGGCCGCGGTGCGGGGGAGCAGTGTCGCGCTCCCGCGCCCAGGTCCGCGTCGCCGCGACGTCGCGCCGCAGCTGCTCGACCAGCGCCTCGGCCCCGCGGTAGCGGCGCTGCGGCCGGAGCTTGGCGTGCAGCTCCACCCGGATCTCGTGCCCGTAGAGATCGCCGGCGTAGTCGAGCAGGTGCGCCTCGAGCAGGCGCTCGCCGTCGCGGCCGTAGAAGCTCGTGCGGCGGCCGACCGAGACGGCGGCGAGGTGCGTCGAGCCGTCCGTCTCGTCGATCACGGTGCCGGCGTAGACGCCGTCGGAGAGGCCGCCGACGTCCAGCGGGAGGTTCGCCGTCGGGAAGCCGAGCAGGCGGCCGCGCTGGTCGCCGGGGACGACCACGCCGGTGACGACGATCGGGGAGTCGGGGTGCGCTGCGCTCATGCCCCCAGTCAAGCGGCCGCCCGTTTCACCGCGATGACCCCCGCGTTCCCGTCCGATTGCGCTGGCCCGATCCTCGCCGTTCCGGGCGGAGGAGCCCATTGCGCGGTGCCGCGAGATGCCACTTGTGCACGCGACACGCCGACGAAAGCGTGCACAAGTGGCATCTCGCGGGGGAGCGAGGACGTCAGTCGAGGTCGAGGCTCCCGAAGTAGGCGGCGAGGAGGACGCCCATGGCGCCCGCGCCGACGATCGCGGCGCGCCTCGACCTGCGGCGCGGCAAGGCGGCCAGCCCGGCGACGAGATTCGCCGCGCTCCAGCCCGCGTTCACGAGCGGCGACGACAGCCCGCGCCCCGGCGGCGTGGCGAACGGCGAGGGGAACCTCCGCCCCTGCAGCGCCGCGACACCGTGCGGCACCGCGTTGACGAGCAGCACCCCGGCGAGGGCGCTCCTGGCGATCCGGCCTGCGCGATCGGTGCTGGTCACGACGACTCCTCCTTCAGACGGTCCCCGAAGCCTCCCCCGTCCCCCTCCGCGAGATGCCACTTGTGCACGCGACACGCCGAGGAAAGCGTGCACAAGTGGCATCTCGCGGCGCAGCGTCAGGCCGGCGCGTGCACCAGGGCGGAGATGCGGCGCTTGCAGGCGTTGAAGTCCGGGGACGTCACGTCGCGCTCGCCGGGCAGGTCGACCGTCACGATCTCGCTGATGTGCCCGGGCACGCCGTGCGAGGCGCCGCCGGTCATCACCACGACGCGGTCGGCGAGGTAGACCGCCTCCTCGATCGAGTGCGTCACGAACAGCACGGTGGTGCCCGTCTCGCGGTGGATCCGCTTGAGTTCGACCTGCAGATCGGAGCGGGTGAGCGCGTCGAGCGCGCCGAACGGCTCGTCCATCAGCAGCACCGACGGCTCGTTCGCCAGCACCCGCGCGATCGCGACCCGCTGCTGCATGCCGCCGGACAGCTCGCCCGGGAAGCGGTCGGCGAAGCGGGTGAGCCCCACCGCCTCGATGAAGCGGTCGGTCACCTCGGCGGCCGCGGCCTTCGGCAGCTTCTTGCGCCGCGGACCGTACGCGACGTTCTCGCGCACGCTCAGCCACGGGAACAACCCGTAGTCCTGGAACACGACGCCGCGGTCCGGGCCGGGCGCCGAGACGGCCCGGCCGCCGACCTCGACGACGCCCTCCGTCGCCTCCTCGAAGCCGGCGAGGATGCGCAGCAGCGTCGACTTGCCGCAGCCGCTCGCGCCGACCACGGCGACGAACTCGCCCGAGCGGACGTCGAGCGAGACGTCGGCCATGGCGAGCACGCCGCCGCCGGCGGTGTCGTAGCGCTTCGCCAGATCGAGCACGTGGACGTCCGCGGTGCGGGCGGGAGCAGAGGTGCCCGGAGCGGAGGGGCCGGCGGCGGGGCCGGGGGCGGCAGCGGAGAGCGTCATCGGGTCCTCACTTGACGAGCGGCCGGCGGCCGAAGAGCACGCGGAACAGGAGCAGGAGCAGCCGGTCGGAGGCGAATCCCGCGATCGCGATGCAGATCATCCCGACCACGATCAGGTCGGTGCGCACCACGTCGCGCGCGAGGAAGATCGTCGAGCCGAGGCCCGTGCTCACGCCCGTCGTCTCGCTGAGCACCAGCACGACCCAGGCGAGGCCGAGGCCGATGCGCATGCCGTTCACGATGGCGGCGGCGGAGGCCGGCAGCACCACCCGGACGAGCACGCCCGCCCGCGACGTGCCCAGCATCCGCGCCGCCTCGATCAGCCGCGGCGGCACCTGGCGCGCCCCGCTGATCGTGCCGAGCACGATCGGGAAGAACGCCGACAGCGTGATCAGGAAGATCGACGCCTGGTCGCCGTAGCCGATCAGCAGCGCGACCAGCGGCACCCAGGCCGTCGCCGGCACCGGCCGGAACAGGTTGATGAACGGATCGAACAGCGAGTTGATCGCGTAGTACCGGCCCATCAGCACGCCGAGCGGCACCGCGAGCACCGTGGCGAGCGCGAAGCCGCCGAAGACGCGGCCGGCGCTCGCCGCCAGGTCGGTCCAGAGCAGCCCGCTGAAGGCGTCGTCCCGCAAGCCCGCGACGGCGTAGTCGATCAGCGAGACCAGCACGTCGCCCGGGTAGGGCAGGAACGCCATCCGGATGCCGAACGGCAGCTCCCACTCGCCCGCCCGCCCGAACTGCCAGAGCAGCAGGAAGAGGATCGGGACGGGCAGGCCCAGCAGGAAGGTCGTCCAGCCGCTGCGCCCGGGGCGGCGCCGGCGCCGGACGGTCGACAGCCGCTCGGTGGCGGTCGCCGCCTCGGCGGGGCGCGTCGTGGTGGTCATCGGCCGACCGCTCAGGCCTCGGGCGCGAACGAGGTGTCGACGACGTCCTCGATCGCGGGCGCGGAGTCGATGAAGCCGAGCTCCTGCATCTGCGTCGCGAGCGCGCCGAGCTGGCCCTGGTACTCCTCGCTCAGGTCGGAGCGGAGCCAGAAGTTCTCCAAGGCCGACTCGAGCACCTCCTGGTCGCCGCCGAACTCGGCGATCATGTCCGGCAGCCACTCGTCGACGCTCTCGGCCATGTAGGCGGTCGTCGCGGCGTGGGTGTCGACGACCTTCTGCACGACCTCCGGCTGCTCCTCGATCATCGCGCCGGTGGTGACCAGGCCGATGTTCACCCGGCCGATCGGCGTCGCGTACGGGTCGGCGATCTCGGTGCCGCCGGCCGCCTCCGCGATCGAGACGCCGATCTCCACGCCGAAGAACGCGTCGATCGAGCCGCTGGTGAACGCGGACGCCATCTCGGGCACCGGGATCGTGATCAGCTCGAGGTCGTCGTCGGTGAGCTCCGCCTGGTCGAGGTAGTAGCGCAGCGCGACCTCCTGGGCGCTGCCCTGGATGTAGCCGACCTTCTTGCCGGCCAGGTCCTCGACGGAGGAGATGCCCTCACCGCCGAGGAAGCCCGAGCCGCCGTCCGCGGCGGACGCGACGATCTTCAGGTCCCGGTCCTGCGCGATCGAGGCGATCGTCGGGGTGACGCCCGAGATCGCGAAGTCGATCGTCCCGGCGACCAGCGCGTCGCTGAGCGCGGGCGTGGTGTCGAGGGTGATCACCTCGAACTCGACGCCCTCCTCGGCGAACTGCTCGTAGAGGAACGGCTGGTAGAAGTGCGGCTGGCCGCGGAGGGTGCCGACGGTGACGGGGACCGTGTCGCCGCCGTCTCCGGAGGCGGCGTCGCTCGCTCCGGAGCAGGCGACGAGCGAGAGGGTGGCGGCGAGTGCCGCGCCGAGGGCGAGGCGTGTGGACGGCCGGGACAGGGGCATGCGGGCTCCATCGGGTGAGGGGTGTTCTCCCACTCAACCGCCCCCAGATGCTGTGCGATTTCTGAGAAGTTTCCGACGTGTAAATCCCTCGTTCCCCCTCGCGAGATGCCACTTGTGCACGCGACACGCCGACGAAAGCGTGCACAAGTGGCATCTCGCGGGAGGCGCCCGCCCGCTTACGCCGCGAGGAAGCGGTCCGCCGTGCGGAGCGCGAGCGCGACCGTCAGCAGCGCCGGGTTCGCGATGATCGCGCTCGGGAAGACCGAGTTGTCGCAGACGAACAGGTTCGGCACGTCGAAGCTGCGCCCGTCGCCGTCGACGACCGCGTCGCCCGGGTCGGTGCCCATCCGGCAGGTGCCGAGCGTGTGCGCCGTGCGGGCGATCACCCGGGTGCTGCGCGCGCCCGCCGCCTCGACGATCGCGGTCATCGTCTGGATCGCGTGCTGGTCGATCGCCTCCTCGTTCGAGCCCGGCGAGAAGGTGATCCGCGCCTTCGGAACCCCGTGCTCGTCGAGCTCATCGGTCAGCACGAGCCGGTTGTCGTCCGAGGGCAGGCACTCCGCATTGATGCCGACGCCCGCCATGAAGCGGTAGTCGTCGAGGGCCTGCATCAGCGACGGCCCCCACAGTCCGGCGCCGCGGACGAACGAGGTCGCCTGGGTGAGCGGCATCGTGCCGAGGCTCTGGATCAGGTACCCGCCGGCGAAGTCCGCGTCGGCCGGGCGCACGGTGTCCTCGGTGATGACGGAGGAGGGGTAGCCGCGGTAGCCGCGCATCTCCTCGTCGAAGGTGCCCCAGACCTGGGTGGCGCCGTGCGCGAGGAAGTTGCGGCCGACCAGCCCGCTGCTGTTCGCGACGCCGGTGTGCAGGAGCAGCCGCGGCGTCTCGACCCCGCCCGCGCAGAGGAAGAGGGCGGAGCAGCGCTGCCGGTGCTCGACCCCGTCTGCGGTGTAGAGGACGGCGCTGACCTTCCCGGCCGCGTCGAGCTCGATCCCGTGCACGAAGGACTCCGCACGGATCTCGGCACCGTCGCGCACCGCGAGCGGCAGGTAGGAGGTGTCCATGCTCCCCTTGGCGCCGGTGCGGCAGCCCTGGTGGCACTGCCCGCAGTTGCGGCAGGAGGCGCGCTCGCCGTGCGCCTCCTGATCGCGCCCGGCGCTGAGGACGGCGGCCGGTGCGTCGGTGGCGCGGATCCCGAGGGCCGCGCAGCCGCGCAGCATCATCTCGGCGGAGGCGTTGCGGTCCACCGGCGCCTGCAGGTAGCGGCGCGAGGGGTCCCACGGGTAGTCCGCCGGCCCGGAGACGCCGATGGTCGCCTCCGCCCGCTCCAGGTAGGGCACGAGTTCGGCGTGCGTGACGGGCCAGTCGCGGCCGAGGCCCGACTCGGTCCGCAGCAGCAGGTCGCGCGGGTCGGGGCGCGGGGTGAAGGCGCCCCAGTGCAGGGTCGAGCCGCCCACGCCGCGACCGCTGTTGTTGGGGCCGAAGGCGGTGGGCGTGCTGCCGCCGCTGAGGCGCTCCTCCATCCAGTTGATCTCGGTCGCCTCGGTCTCGTCGGCCGTGAAGGTCAGCGGATCGAAGTGCGGTCCGGCCTCGAGCGCGACGACACGGAGGCCTCGCGCGGCGAGGGTCGCGAGGATCGGCGCACCCCCGGCGCCGGTGCCGATCACGACGGCGTCGACGACCTCGTCGGGGGAGTAGCGGCGCATGCCGGTGGTGTTCATCGGAGGTTCCTCGTGCTGTTCTGCGGAGTGCCGGGTTCGCCGGTGCTGTGCTCGCGGGTGCCGGGCTCCCGTGTCCCGGGCTCCCAGGTGTCGTGCGCGTCGGCGCCGAGGGCGGTGAAGCCCAGGAGCGGGAGGGCGTCGCCGCCCGTGGCGTAGCCGTCGAAGCCGATGCGCGCCAGGCTCGCGGGGTGCGCGAGCCACTGCCGGACCAGGTCGTTGCGGCAGTCCTCGAACCAGGCCTTCGCCTGCTCCGCGCTGAACGCGCCGAGCGGCTCCGTGCCGAGCGCCTCGAGCCGCGCGTCCTGCTCCTCGGGGGAGAGGCCGTCGACTCCGGCGAGCGCGTCGAGGCCGAGGCGGTAGGCCTCGGGGTCGCTCGGCAGGTCGGCGTTGCGCCAGCCGTCGCCGCGGCCGGCCGCGAGCTGGGCGTCGACGCGGGCGGCGAGGTCGATCCGGCCGGGGGCGGCGCTGTCGCCGCTGTCCTGCGGCACCACCCGGTCCGCGACGGCGCGCAGCGTCGTCAGCTGGGCGGGAGTGAGCGCCTTCGGCGCGTACGCCGGGTCGTCCGCGAGCAGGCGCTCGGCGAAGAGCGCGCGGATCCGGGAGGTGGTGCGGCTGGAGCGGATCGTCTCCGCGACGTCGGCGGGCACGGCCGGTCCGGTGCCGGCCTCGTCGGTCCAGAAGGCGCGGATCGCCGCGGCGACCTCGACCGGCCGCTCGATCGGCAGCAGATGGCCGGCGCCGGGCAGCTCGACCAGGCGGGCGCGCGGGTAGCTGCGGGCGTTGGTCGCGCGCTGGCCGTCGGCGCCGAGGTCGCCGTCCTCGCCGCCCGCGATCAGCAGCGCGGGCAGGGCGGAGAGCAGATCGGCGACGTCCGTGCGGTCCTCGAGGCTGCCGGTCTCCAGCCAGTCGCGCCAGGCGGCGGGGGAGGAGCGGAGCAGATCGGCGAGCGCCTGCCGGTCCTCGGCGGCAGGGAGGTCACCGCCGATGTTCTGCTCGAGGAAGGTGCGCGCGTGCTCCGCGTCGAGGGGGCCGTCGGCGACCCAGCCGAGCATCTCGCTCCGCTTCTCCTCGGGCATCGGCTCGGGCGAGAGCGGCGAGCCGGCCAGCAGCACGACGCCCGCGAGCCCGAAGAGTCCGGAGCGGCCCGACAGCGTGCGCGCGGCGACCAGCGAGGCGACCTTCCCGCCCATGCTGTGACCGACGAGCAGCCAGCGCGAGGCGCCGTGCTCGCGGATCGTGCGGATCACGGCGGTCGTCATCGCCTCGAGCGAGACGTCCTCGGCGTCGCGCGCGTCGCCGTAGCCGGGCAGATCGATCGCCACGACGTCCGCCGCGTCGGCGAGCTCGCGGGCGAGCGGATCGAAGAGGCGGCCGCTGAGGCCGAGCCCGTGCAGGGCGAAGATCGTCGGCCGGCTCGCGGTCGTGGGCATGCAGGTCCTGTCGCATCGGGGAGGCGCCCGAGCGGCGGCATCCGGCCTCCATGCGACCACAGCGCGGGAACCCGCGTTGCCACTTGCGGGCGACCCGCGTTCGTGCCACGCGGCTTCCGTCCGCGCGGCGGCACCTGCTGATCGAGTGGCCGGTTCACCGGGCGGCTCATGCTGATCGAGTAGCCCGCGGAGCGGGCGTATCGAGATCGACCAGCGTCAGAAGGACGAGTCTGCAGCTCAGCCCTTCTGAGGGGGGTGGGTCTCGATACGCCCCTGGCGGGGCTACTCGACCAGCATGGCGGAGTACCTTCGCGTCCTCGCGCTCACGCGCTCTCGCCGAGCGGGAACACCAGCAGCGTCGACGTGGCCGTCGCGACCAGGCGCCCCTGCGCGTCCGTCACCCTCGCCTCGGCGAACGCCACGCGGCGGCCCGGCTTGACGACCGTGCCGACGGCGAGCAGCTCGCCGCTGTCCTGGTGCAGCCCGCGGAGGTAGCTGACGGTGAGGTCGAGCGAGGTGTAGCCGACGCCGATCGGCAGCGTCGACTGCACCGCGCAGCCCGCCGCCGAGTCGAGCACCGTGCAGACGAAGCCGCCGTGCACCCGCCCGATCGGGTTGTAGTGCGATTCGTCCGGCGAGCAGCGGAACTCCACCCGGCCCTCGTCGACCGCGCCGAGCTCCATGTTCATCAGCGTGATGATCGGCGGCGGCGGGATCGTCCCGTCCTGCATCGCCCGCAGGTAGTCCAGCCCGCTCATCCGCATCGCCGCGGCCGCCCCGGCCATCGGATCGTGCCAGGTCACCGTCTTGCTGCGCAGCTCGCTCATGCCCACTCCCTCGTGCTCACTCGCTCGCACCCTACGCGCGTCGGTCCTCGGCGCGTCGGCGCAGCGTCTCGAGGAGGGCGGCCGGGGTCTCCGGGTCGCTGAGGCTGATCGCGAACTCGCTGCCGTGGGTGGTCGTCACGACGAGCCCCGGGCCGGCGCGGAGGATGAGGGCCGAGCGGCCCGGGGACATCCGGTAGCCCCAGCCGCCCCACTCCGACGGGCGAAGCGCCGCGGTGGTCACCGACGCCATCGACGCCAGCGGGATCCGCCGCAGCGGGATGCCGAGCGCCCGGGACACCACGCGCAGCCCGCGACGGTCGGCCGTGACGCGCAGGCGGGTGAAGCCGAGCATCACGACCGCGCTCGCTCCGAGCACGATCGCCATCGCGATCGCCGGTCCCGTGTCGCCCGTGGCGAGCAGCCCCGGGACGGCGGCCGCCGCGATGAGCAGCAGCACCACTCCCGTGACGGCGAACACCCGGCCGGTGACGGTGTGCGACCAAGCACCGGTCTCCTCGCGGCCGAGCGGCAGCCGGTCGACGGCGACCCGCGGTGCGTGCCGGGTGGGCGGCGCGATCAGCGCCGGCACCACGGCGAACAGCCCACCGCCGAGGAGTGCGAGAAGCCAGGCGCCGAGCACGGCCTCCTCCGCCGACCCCGCGGCCAGCGTCGTGCCGACCGAGGTCGCCCAGGCGCCGGCACCGAGACCGGCGACGAGGCCGAGTCCGCCGAGCAGGAGGCGCGGGGCGCGGCCGAGTGCCGCGGCGACGAGTCCGGCGACGGCGGGGACGCCCGCCAGCAGCAGTGCCAGCCGGAGGAGGACCGCGACGGGCTGCGACTCGTCCGCGGCGCCGGTGCTCGACCAGTGCGAGGCGAGCACGGGCGGGAGCCGCTCGCCGAGGACGGCCAGTGAGACGAGGACCGCCGCGGCGGGGAGCAGGAGCGACGCGGCGGCGACGAGCGTGCGCGGGCTGCGGTCGGTGGTGGTGCCGGTGGTGGTCACGGTGCGGTCCTCTCGAGAAGGCGGATGACGTCGGCGCGGCTGATGCCGCTGCGGCGGGCCTCGGCGACGAGCTGCTCGACGAGGGCGGTGACGCGCACGAGGCCGGGGCCGGCCGACTCCGCGATCCAGGCACCGCGGCCCCGTCGCATCTGCAGGATCCCGTCGTCGCGGAGCGCGGCGTACGCGCGCAGCACGGTGTGCATGTTGATGCCGAGGGAGTCGGCCAGCTCCCGCGCCGGCGGCAGGCGGTCGCCCGCCGAGAGCTCGCCCGCCGCCACAGCGGCGCGGACCTGCGCCTCGAGCTGATCGGCCAGCGAGCGCGGCGAGGAGTGGTCGACACGCAGCAACATGTTCGCAATATTAGTAGAACAATGAGCGAGGAGTCGAGCGCGCTAGCGTGGAGGGTCCAGCACGGGAGAGGGGACCCCGATGACGACTCCGGTCACCGGTGCGCCGTCCGCGGCCCGGCGCGCGGCCACCCTGCGCCTCGCCGGCCTCTTCGTCGCGGCCGCCGGCCTGCTGGACGTCGTGTTCCTGTTCGCCCCGACCGGCTCCGGCTCCCTGCTCGCGGCGCGCGCCGTCGTCCTCCTCGGGGCGGCCCTGCTCGCGGCCGCCGCCTCGGTCCTCGCGCGCGGCGCCGACTCGAAGGGCGGGCTCGTCGGCCCGACCGGAGCGACGGCGCTGATCGTCTTCGCGGTCCTGATCGTGCTGCGGCCCATCGTGTCCTGGTCCTCGCCGAGCACGACGGGCTCGACGTCCACGCCCGAGATGATCGCCGCTTCGACGCTCGTGCTCACCCTGGCCGTGCTCACCGCGGCCGCCGGAGTGGTGGGGCTCGTCGCGCTCGGGCGCTCGCGCACCGTCCCGCGGCGGGTGGTGGTGATCGCCGCGGTCGCCGTGGCCGTGAACGCCGCCGGAGGATTCGCGACGACCGTCCCGCTGCTGGTCACGGCGACGCCTTCGCAGGGGCTGCTGATCGGGATCTCGATCGTGGCCTCGATCGCCGGGTCGCTCGCGATCCTCGCCACCGGAGCCGTCTGGCTGCTCGCCGCCCGCTCGATGGTCCGCGCGGGCTGACCGGCGCGCCTTCGCTCAGGACGACCGCTCAGGACGACAGCGCCAGCGACACCGCCAGCACGACCATTACGACCGCGACCGCGCCGTCGAGCACCCGCCAGGCCGTCCGGCTGCGGAACAGCGGGCGCAGCGCCCGCGCCCCGAAGCCCAGCGCCGTGAACCACAGCACGCTGCCCAGCGCCGCCCCCGCGCCGAACCACCAGCGCTCGTCGCCGTGGGTGTTCGCGACGGAGCCGAGCAGCACCACCGTGTCGAGGTACACGTGCGGGTTGAGCAGCGTCAGGGCGAGGCAGGTGCCGATCGCCGTCCGCAGCGACGTGGAGGCGCCGGCCGGGTCGCCCTCCAGCGTCCCGGGGCGCAGTGCGCGCCGCGCGGCGAGCACCGCGTAGGCGAGGAGGAAGGCGATCCCGCCCCAGCGGATGACCACCAGCAGCCATGGCGCCGACTCGAGCACAGCGCCGATCCCGGCGATGCCGAGGATGATCAGCGCCGCATCCGCCAGCGCGCAGATCGCGACGACGGCGAGCACGTGCTCGCGGCGGAGCCCCTGCCGCAGGACGAACGCGTTCTGGGCGCCGATGGCGATGATGAGCGAGAGGCCGAAGCCGAGGCCGGACACGGCGGCGAGGAGGGGGGACACGACTCCGACGCTAGGGGTGACCGAACCTGTAGACCAGCTCACGCTCCTTCAGTACCGTAAGCAAAACTGATGGGGAGCCCGATGTTGACCGACGACCTCGACCTCGCCCGCCTCCGCGCCCTCGCCGCCGCGGTGCGCTTCGGCTCGTTCGACGCCGCCGCGCGCGAGCTGCACGTCACGCCCTCGGCGCTCAGCCAGCGGATCAAGGCGCTCGAGTCCGCCGCCGGCCGGGTGCTGCTGGTGCGCTCGCGCCCCGTCGTCGCGACCGAGGCGGGCGCCGGCCTCCTCCGTCTCGCCCGCCAGATCGAGCTGCTCACCGAGGACGCCGTCCGCGCGCTCGACGGCGGTGCGCGCGAGGGCCGTGGACCGGTGACCGTGCCGATGGCCGTCAACGCGGACTCGCTCGCGACCTGGGTCCTGCCCGCGCTCGCGACCGTCCCCGAGGTCGTCGTCGAGCTGCACCGCGAGGACCAGGAGCACACCACCGCGTTCCTGCGCGACGGCACCGTCCTCGCCGCGGTGACGGCCGAGGCGGAGGCGGTGCTCGGCTGCACCGTCGCCCCGCTCGGCGTGATGCGCTACCGCGCGATGGCCGCCCCCGCCTTCGCCGAGCGCTGGTTCCCGGAGGGTCCGGACGCGGCGGCGCTCGCCGTCGCCCCCGTGGTCGTCTTCGACGAGAAGGACCGCCTGCAGGCCCGGTTCCTCGCCGCGGCGGGGGTCGAGGCGCGCCCGCCGCAGCACCGCGTGCCCGGCTCGGCCGACTTCGAGCAGGCCGTGCGCCTGGGTCTCGGCTGGGGCATGCTCCCCGAGCTGCAGGCCCCCGTCGGCGCGCCGGGCCTCGTCCCCCTCGGCGGCGCCCCCGTCGACGTCCCCCTCTACTGGCAGCAGTGGTCCCTGCACACCCCGAGCCTCGACGCGGTGGCCGCCGCGATCACCGCCGCCGCCCGCGCGACCCTGCGCGTCTGATCCCCGCCGCGAGATGCCACTTGTGCGCGCGACACGCCGCGAAGAGCGTGCACAAGTGGCATCTCGCGGAGCCGGCGGGGCGGGGGTCAGACGGCGAAGACGTCGCGGAGGGTGACCGTCTCGAGGGAGCGGGCGCGGAGGAGGTCGACCAGCTGCGCGTAGACCATCGTCACCGGGTCGAAGTTCGCGTGCCCGATCACGATGCGCTGCGGCCGGAACCACTCGTCCGCGAAGCCGAGCAGCTGCTCCGGCGTGATCCGCCCCGAGTCCGAGAGCGAGCCGTACCAGAGCGTCGTCGCCGTGTAGCCGACGGCCGCCGCGGCCGCCCGGCTGCGCGCGTCGGTGTAGCCGAACGGCGGGCGGTAGAACGGTGCCGCCTCCACCCCGTAGGTGGTGCGGATGAAGTCGCCGTTGCGGCCGAGCTCCTCCTGGATCCCGTCGTCCGAGAGCGAGGTCAGGTCGGCGTGCGACCAGGTGTGGTTCGCGAGCTGCACCTGCCCGCTCGCGACGAGCGGCGCGAGTGCCGGCGCGTTCACGGTCCAGGAGTCGTACTTCCCGTTGAGGAAGAAGGTGAGCCGGGTGCCGGTGTCCTTCGCGAACTGCGCGTAGGCGGCGACGACGTCGGTGTCGGCGCCGTCGTCGACCGTCCACGCCATCAGGTTCCCGTCGCCGGGCAGCTCGGTGATCGTGCCCTCCGGGAGCGGGAAGCGCGCGCGGATCGGCACGGGCGTCGCCGTCGCGGTCGGCACGGGGCGCGGCGGGGGAGCGGGGGTGGGAGTAGGAGTCGTGGTCGCGGCCACCGGCGTCGCGGTCGGCGTGAGCCGCCCGGTGCTCGTGCACCCGGCCAGACCGGCGGCGGCGGAGGCGATCCCCAGCAGCAGCGCACGGCGCCGCAGTGCATCCGGCCTCGAGCCGTTCATGATTCCCCCCGCGGCGACCCGGACCCCCCGGTGCACCGGAGCGACCGTAGCACCGGCGAGTCTTGCAGGGTGCGCGCGTGTCGCCTAAGCTACTCGGGTTGCGTGCATCTGCACGCTCTTGCGCGCTGCCCTCCGGGCGGGACCCCGGTCCTCCTCGACAGGCGGGCGGTGCGCCGACAAGTGACCTTGGGTGGGTCGGGCGAGGCCTCGTGCCGCGCGTGGCCCACGGTACCCACACATGGAGGAAACCATGGCAGCAGTCTGCCAGGTGACCGGAGCCGTTCCCGGCTTCGGACACGCCATCTCGCACTCGCACCGGCGCACCAAGCGCCGCTTCGACCCGAACGTGCAGAAGAAGACGTACTACGTCCCGTCCCTGCGCCGTAACGTCACGCTGACGCTGTCGGCCAAGGGCATCAAGGTCATCGACGCCCGTGGCATCGAGTCCGTCGTGAAGGATGTTCTCGCTCGTGGGGTGAAGATCTAATGGCCAAGCAGCAGGACGTCCGTCCGATCATCAAGCTCCGCTCGACGGCCGGAACCGGTTACACCTACGTGACCAAGAAGAACCGCCGCAACGACCCCGACCGTCTCGTGCTCAAGAAGTACGACCCCGTAGTGCGCAAGCACGTCGACTTCCGCGAGGAGCGCTAAGTATGGCCAAGAAGAGCAAGATCGCCCGCAATGAGCAGCGCAAGGTGGTCGTCGACCGCTACGCCGCCAAGCGCCTCGAGCTGAAGAAGGCCCTCGTCGACCCCGCCGGGACCGACGAGTCCCGCGAGGCCGCCCGCACGGGCCTCCAGAAGCTCCCCCGCAACGCCTCGCCCGTCCGCGTCCGCTCGCGCGACGCCGTCGACGGCCGCCCCCGCGGCAACCTCTCGAAGTTCGGCATCTCGCGTGTCCGCTTCCGTGACATGGCCCACCGCGGCGAGCTGCCCGGCATCACCAAGAGCAGCTGGTAAGCGCCGCGCAGCGCCGCTCACCAGCGTGCTAGCTGCGCTCACGCCGAAGGCCCCCCGATCTCGCGATCGGGGGGCCTTCGGCGTTCCCGGGTCGGGGCGTCCCTGCCGCCCCTCCCGCAGTCGGCTACCTGAGGTGGTCGGTTCTTGTAGAGCGTCCTGCGTACGCTGCGCTCAATCGCTTGGCACGCGATTGCGCGATGCGCTCGCGGTTCCCGCTGGCGCTCCTCGTTCCGGACGGTGATCCGTCGCGAACGGCTCCTTCGTTCGCTCTCAGGCAGCCGTTCGTGACGGATGGGCGATGCCTCGCACAGGCTGGATGGCCCTCAGCATGCTGATCGAGTAGGCCGCGGAGCGGGCGTATCGAGATCCGTCCCGCCGAGGCGCCGCGTCGTGCCGCGTAAAATGGGGGCATGACAAGCAGCCTTCCGACCGTCGCCGAGATCGCGGCGCTCATCGACCACGCGATCCTCAAGCCCGAGCTGACCCGGACCGAGGTCGACGCGCAGCTCGACGAGGCCCGCGCGGCCGGCGTCTTCAGCGTCTGCGTGCGCCCCTCCGACATCGCGCACGCCGTCCGCCGGCTCGAGGGCTCGGGCGTCCTCGTCGGGACGGTCATCGGCTTCCCGCACGGCACGACCTCCACCGCGGCGAAGGTCGCGGAGTCGACGCAGGCCCTCGCCGACGGCGCCGTCGAGCTCGACATGGTCGTCAACATCGGCCGCCTGCGCAGTGGACTCCTCGACGACGTCGAGGCCGACATCCGCGCGGTCGTCGAGGCCGCCGAGGGCCACGTCGTCAAGGTGATCCTCGAGACCAGCTACCTCGACGACGAGCAGATCGTCGCCGGCAGCGAGGCCGCCGAGCGTGCGGGCGCCGACTTCGTCAAGACCGCGACCGGCTTCGGCGGCGGCGGCGCGAACGAGCACGACCTGCGCCTGATGCGCGGGGCCGTCTCCGACGCCGTCCAGGTCAAGGCCTCGGGAGGCGTCCGCGACCTCGACACGCTCCTCGCCTTCCGCGAGCTCGGCGTCACCCGCTTCGGCACCAGCGGCTCGGCCGTCATCCTCGGCGACCTGACCGCGCGCCAGGCGGGCGACGCCTCCGCCGCCCGCGTCGACGCCGCGTCGTACTGAGCGCCGTGCGCGGGGGAGGGCCGTCCGGTCGGCGCGCCGCGGCGGAGGGCGGGTCCCTCGACGTCGTCGCCAAGGCGCTCAAGGAGCGGGTCTACGCCGCCTTCACCGGGCTCGCCGTCGTGATGATCTACGCCGTCGACGAGCAGGCCGACTCCGCGCACGCCCTCCGCAGCCTCGTCATCGCGATCGTCGGCATCTCGGCCGCCGGCTTCGTCGCCGACGTCATCGCCCACCAGGTCGCCCACGCCGCGACCCCGACCGCGGCCGAAGCTCGCGTCATGCTCCGGATCGCCGGCGGCGCCCTCGCCTCCGCCTCGCTCCCCGTCCTGGTGCTGATCGCCTCGGCGCTCGGCTGGATCGACGACGTGGTCGCGCTGCGGATCGGCGTCGGCGTGTACGTCGCGACCCTCGCCGGCATCGCCCTGATCGCGGTCGTCCGGGCCGGCCTCGGCGTCGGGCAGAGCATCATCGGCCTGCTCGGCCTCGTCGGACTGGGAGCCGCCGTCGTCGGCGTGCTCGCCCTGTCGCACTGAGGGGCCGGCGATCGTGACCGGCACCCGCACCCGCGTCGAGCTCGGCCGCCGGGAGGACCTCGGCGCCGACTGCGCGAACTGCTTCGGCCTCTGCTGCGTGGCCCTCGCGTTCACCCGCTCCGCCGACTTCCCCGTCGACAAGCCGGCCGGCGAGCCGTGCACGAACCTCGACACCGAGGACGCCTGCACGATCCACCGGCGGCTGCGCCCCGAGGGCTTCGCCGGCTGCACCGTCTTCGACTGCTTCGGCGCCGGCCAGAAGGTGTCGATGCAGACGTTCGGCGGCGTCTCCTGGCGCAGCGACGCGGAGGTGCGCGCGCGGATGTTCGCGGTCTTCCCGCTGATGCGCCGCCTGCACGAGCTGCTCTGGTACCTCGACGTCGCCCTCGGCCTGCGCGAGGTCGACGCCGCCCTGCGGGACGCGGTGCGCGTCCGCTTCGACGCGGTGCACGCCCTGACACTCGCCGACGCCGACGCGATCCTCGCCGCCGACGTCGACGCGGAGTACGGCGCCGCCCGACCGCTGCTGATCGCGGCGAGCGCGGCCGCGCGGCACGACGGCCCACGGCGGCGGCGGCACGGCCGGCTGCGCCTGCAGCCCGGCGCCGACCTCGTGGCGGCCGCCCTCGCGGGCGCCGATCTGCGGGGTGCCGACCTGCGCGGCTCCATGCTGATCGCCGCGGACCTCCGGGGCGCGGATCTCCGCGGCTGCGACGTCCTCGGCGCCGATCTGCGGGACGCCGACGTGGCGGGGGCCGATCTCTCGACGGCCATCTACCTCACGCAGGCGCAGGTCAGCAGCACTCGCGGCGACGCGCGGACCGCGCTGCCGCCGGACTTCGAGCGCCCGTCGCACTGGGCGGCGAGCACCGGATCGTGAGCGCTGGGCCTCGAGCGCCGGAGGGTCAGCCCTCGACGGTGCCGGCGGCCGAGCCGTCGTCGTCGAGGCCGAGGCCGCCGAGGACCTCGCGGTGGAGCAGGTGCGACCCGTTCCAGTTCTCGATCACGCACTGCGGGAAGGCCTCGAGGTCGAGGGCGTCGAGCCAGCTGGCGGCGGCTTCGCGTGCCCAGGACTCGGTGGAGTAGACGCCGAGGATCTCGGTCTCGTCCGCGAACGGCCCGGTGGTCGAGAGCACGTAGTGTCCGACGCTCATGGCTGCTCCTTCATCGTCGCGCAGTGGCGCGCGATGACAAGCCTGTCACAAACACGCTCTTGCGGAGAGCCGATGTCGGCGGCTAGGAGATGCTGTCGCGAAGTCGCGCGTTCAGGGCCGCGAGGGCGGCGGCGATCTCGGACTCGTCGGCACCGGGGAGGACCGCGCCACCCTGCGCGAGGCTGTGCCGGAGGGAGTCGAGCTCGGGGGTGCCGAGGCGGCCGGCGGAGGTGAGCACCTCGAGGGTGGTGAGGACTCCGATGAGCGCGACGGCGTCGTCGACGTCGAGGGGTCGGGCGCAGTTGTTCTCCATGCGCATCTCCAGGGGTTCGGTGCCGCGCGGGGGACGCGGTCGGGGGGCGGGTGGGGCGGGTGAGGGGGCGCTGCCGGCTCCGGGGCCGGACGCACCGAGACGCCCCGCGGCCGGATCGACCGCGGGGCGTCAGGGGTGGTGCGGGGTGATCAGGCGACGCGCGGCTCGGCCTCGGGGGCGTCGTCCTCGGGGATGTGGACGTCCTGCACGGTGACGTTGATCTCGGCGACGTCCATGCCGACGATCTCGCGGATCGCACGGCCGACGGCGGAGCGCACGCCCTCCGCCACGTCCTGCAGCGCGGCCGGGTACTCGGCGACGATCGTGACGTCGGCGGCGACCTGGCGCTCGCCGACCTCGACCTTGACGCCCTGGGCGCGGTCGTCGTTGCCGAGCGCGCCGCGGATGGCGCCGAGGGCGCGGGCGGCGCCGTTGCCGAGGGCGTGCACGCCGGGCACCTCGCGGGCCGCGATGCCGGCCACCTTCGCGATGACGCCGTCGTCGATGACCGTGCGTCCGGTCCCGTTCGTCGTCGTGGTGTTCGCGGTGCTCTCGGCCATGATCTCCTCTTTCGTCTCGGTGCCCGGTCGGTCGATCGGGCGGTTCAGAGGTAGGACGGAGCGTGCACGGTGAACGTCACGGTGGAGTCCCGGCTGCCCAGGGGACTGCCAGGGTCGGGAGGGAGGCGGGCCTCATCGCGCCGTCTGCTGCGCCAGGAACGCGAGGGTCCGCTCCAGCGCCTCGCGCGCCTCCGGCAGCTCGAGGTGGAACTGGTACTCGTGGCCGAGCTCGCTCTCGTGCCCGTCGCCCCAGAGCAGCGCCGTGACCGGGACGCCGAGCGAGCGCAGCTGCGCCGCGAACGGGCGCGACTGCTGCGCGGTGAGCGGGTCGGCGTTGCCGCCGCTGAGGAACGTCGGCGGGAACCGCGGCGTGACGTGCTCGATCGTCGACATCCACCGGGCGGCGTCGGAGGTCCACCAGGCCCGTCGGCCGGTGTACGCCCAGAGGGCGGCGCGCAGCCCGCGGCCGGCGAGACCGGTGGCGCGGGCGAGGGCGGCGAGGTCGAAGACTCCGCAGTGCAGGATCACCGCCCGCACGGCGTCGACGGGCAGGGTCGTCGTGAGCCCGGCCGCGCGGGCGTAGGAGGGGTTCGTGATCGCGGTGGCGAGCTGACTCGCGAGCTGCGCGCCCGCGGAGTCGCCGGCCAGGACGAGGCGGTCCCGGGCGATCCCGAGGCGGCCGGCGCTGCGGCGCAGGTGCTCGAGTGCGGCGAGGAGCTGCCGCGGCGCGGTCGGGTGCACCGCCTCGGGCCCGCGGCTGTAGTCGAGCGAGACGACGGTGTAGCCGGCCTCGGCGAGCAGACGCAGGTAGGGGTCCACGTCGCGCCGGTGGCCGGAGACCCAGCCGCCGCCGTGGATCCAGACCACGGTCGGGCGCGAGCCGGCGCCCGCGGAGCGGAGGACGTCGGCCGTCGTGGCCGGAGCGTCCGGACGCGCCGGGATCGGCTCGGCGACCCGCTGGATCCCCTCCGGAGCGAACGGCAGCATCGCCGCGGCCGTCCGCCGCGCCTCGCGCTCGAAGACCGCGCGGACCGCCAGGGCAGCCGGCCAGGACGCGGCCCGGATCGGCGTCGCACGCACGGTGCCCCCTCCTCGCGTCGATCGCCCGGCCCCCACCGGCGACGCATCACGAAGGGTACGCACCGCATGTTTCCGCCGTGCGACGGCGCAGGTGGCAGGCTGAGCGGGTGACGGACGAGACGAGCGCGCAGGCCGCCCCGGAGACGGCGGCGAGCGCACCGGCGACCCGCCCGAAGGCCCTCCGCGCGAGGGCGATGCTCGTGCTGGCGCTGATCGGCGCGATCGGCGGGGTGCTCTCGGGCGCGTTCGGCGTCGGCGGCGGCATCGTGATGGTGCCGATGCTGATCGCCTGGGCCGGGATGGACCAGCGCCGAGCGTCCGCGACCTCGCTGCTCGCGATCGCGCCGACCGCGGTGGCCGGTGCCTTCGGCTACGCGCTGGGCGGTCAGGTCGCCTGGGTCCCCGCCGCGGTGATCGCCGCGGCCGCGATGATCGGCGCGATCCTCGGCTCCTGGCTGCTCGCGAGGCTTCCGCTCAGCGTGCTCCGCTGGCTGTTCGTCGCCCTGCTGGTCGCGGCGGCCGTGCGGATGGCGGTGTTCGGCTCGAACGAGACCGGCGACGTCGCGGAGGGCTGGGGCGTCTGGCCCGGCTTCGGCGGGCTGGGCCTGGCGATGGGAGTGGCCTCGGGGCTCTTCGGGATCGGCGGCGGCGCGATCGCCGTGCCCGTTCTCGTCGGCGCCTTCGGCCTCGCCGATCTGCTCGCCAAGGGCACCTCGCTCGCCGCGATGATCCCGACGGCGATCAGCGGCTCGATCGCGAACGCGCGCCGCGGACTGCTCGACGTCCGGGCCGGGCTCGTGGTCGGGCTCTGCGCGACGGGGTTCTCCTTCGCCGGCGTCGCGCTGTCGTTCCTCCTGCCCGCGCGGATCTCGGGCGTGCTGTTCGCCGCGCTGCTGCTCCTCGCGGCGCTGCAGCTCGCACTGAAGGGGCGGCGGAAGCGGTCCTGATCCGGGACCCGCACCGGTCGCCTCTTGACATCGCGCCGTTGTAAGTGTTTGATCAGTCACATGCCGACCACGACCCCCCGCTCCACCGCAGAGGCCCAGCGCGAGCGGATCACTGCGGCCGCCGTGCACGTCTTCGCCCGCACCGGCTACTCCGCGACCCCGATCACCGAGGTCGCGTCGGAGGCGGGGGTCTCGCCCGCCTACGTCTTCCGGCTCTTCCCCGGCAAGCTCGGCGTCTTCGTCGCCGCGGTCGACCGCTGCTACGAGCTGGTGGCGTCGACGCTCGCCGCGGCGGGGGAGGCCTCGGTCTCGTCGGACCCGGCCGACCGGCTGGAGGCGATGACCCTCGCCTACATCGACCTGATCGCCGACCGCGACCTGATCATGCTGCAGTCGCAGGCGCAGAGCGCGAGCGGGGTGCCCGAGATCCGCGAGGCGGTGCGCCGCGGCATCTCGACGGTCGTCCGCACGGTGAGCGTCGTCTCCGGCGCCGACGGCCCGGCCGTGCAGCGCTTCGTCGCCTACGGCCAGCTCTGCCACCTGATCGTGCAGACCGACCTCGGCGGTGTCGACTCCGAGTGGGCGCGCATCGTCTCCGCGGGCATCCGGCACCACGACTGAGCGTCGGCGAGCCGCCACCTGCTGGTCGACGCGTGTTGGTCGACCCATGCTGGTCGAGTAGCCCCGCAGGGGCGTATCGAGACCCACCGTCCCCAGCAGGGCGGACCTGCAGACTCGGCCTCTGGCGCTGGTGGATCTCGATACGCCCGCGGCGCGGGCTACTCGATCAGCATGGGGGCCCGACACCGCATGACCGACTTCTCCATCTCCATAGAAGTGACTGTCCAGTCACTCACACCCACCCCCCACCCCCAAGGAGCCCCCCATGACCACCGCCCTCCCGCTCACCACCACCCGCGTCGTCCTCCCCGGGCTCGTCGAGCCGTCCGGACTGCTCCTCGAGCAGGCTCCGGTCGAGTCGCCCGCGGCCGGCGAGCTGCTCGTCGCCGTCGAGGCCACCGGCATCTCCTTCGCCGAGCAGTCCATGCGCCGCGGCCGCTACTTCGCCCAGCCGCCCTTCCCCTTCACGCCCGGCTATGACCTCGTCGGCCGGGTGCTCGCCGTCGGGCCCGGCGGCGACGCGTCCCTCGAGGGCCGCCGAGTCGCCGCCCTGACCAAGACCGGCGGCTGGACCGGCCACGCCCGGGTCGCCGCGCGCGACTGCGTCCTCGTCCCCGAGGGCGTCGCGCCCGAGGACGCCGAGGCCGTGGTGGTGAACGGAGTGACGGCCTGGCAGATGCTGCACCGCTCGGCCCGGCTCTCCCGCGGCGACACGATCCTCCTGTTCGGAGCGAACGGCGGCGTCGGCGGCCTCGTGCACCGGCTGGCCTCGCTCGAGGGCATCCGGGTGATCGGCGCCGCCTCGCCGCGGCACCACGACGCCCTCCGCGCGGCGGGCGTCGAGCCGGTCGACTACGCCGACCCGGAGCTCGCCGCCCGCGTCCGCGAGCTCGCACCGGGCGGCGTGAACGCCGTCTTCGACAACATCGGCGGGGAGACCACCCGCCTGGCCTGGTCGCTGCTCGCCCCCGGCGGCACCCTCGTCGCCTATGCGATCGTCAGCGCGAGCACCGGCAGCATCTGGCCGCCGTTCCTGAAGCAGCTCGCCCGGGTGCAGGCGTACCAGCTGGCGCCGAACGGGAAGCGCGCCGTCTTCTACGACCTCTGGTCCGGGCACTCGCTCCGGCCCGCCCGGTTCCGCGCGCGGCTCGAGGAGGACCTGGGCCGCGTGCTCGCGCTGCTCGCGGACGGCTCGCTCACCGCCAACATCGCGGCGCGCTTCCCGCTCACGGAGATCGTGGCGGCGATGGAGCTCGCCGAGTCGCGGACGCTCGACGGCAAGGTGATCCTGCTGCCCTGATCGCCGCGGCCGGGGAGCGGGTCCTCGAGAGCGTGGAAAAATGGGAGGCGATGTCCTCCCGAACCGCATGAGCGCCGCCACCTACCTGACCGCCTCGATCCCCCTGCGCCTCGCGAGCGCGGGGATGGTCGTCGCCCTGCCCGTCCTCGCCGTCGAGCGCCTCGACGACGTCGCGCTCGGCGGGCTGCTGACCGGCGCCGCCCTGTTCCCGAGCGTGATCGCCGCTCCGCTCGTCGGCACCGTGCTCGACCGGGTGCGCGCGCCGCGGCGGCTGCTGGTCGGCGCGGCGCTCGCCACCGCCGCCTCGTTCGCGCTCGCGTCCTTCCTCGGCGACGTGCCGACAGTGCTGATCGCGCTGCTCCTGGTGATCGCGGGACTCGCCACTCCGGTCTACATGGGCGGGATGTCGAGCTTCGTGACCAGCGCGATCGCCGACCCGCGCCGGGCCTACGCCCAGGACTCGCTGTCCTACACCGTCGCCTCGATCGGCGGCCCCGCGATCGCCGGGCTGGTGATCGCCGTCGCGTCGGCTCGCTTCGCGATGCTCGCGATGGCCGCCCTCGCGCTCGTCGGCGTCCTCGGCTCGCTCGCCCTGCGGATGGAGGCGCGGCCCACCCCCACCGTCGGCGTCCGGCGCACCATCGCGGCCGGTGTCACCCACCTCGTGCGGCACCGGCCGATCGCGATCGTCACCCTCTCCGGGACGATCAGCCAGATCGGCGGCGGCGCGGCCGGCGTCGCGGCGATCGGCCTGTCGCTCGAGCGGGTGGGCAGCACCGCGGCGGCGGCCGGGCTGCTCACCGCGTTCGCCGTCGGCGGGCTGCTCGGCGCGATCGCGGTCGCCGTGCGGCGCTGGACGCACCGCCCGCCGGCCTGGGTGATGGGCGCGGGCTTCGCGGCGACCGGCGTCGCCCTGCTCGCCGCCGCGCCCGACTTCGGGATCGTCGTGGCCCTCGTCGCGTTCGCCGTCGCCGGAGTCTTCACCGCGCCCGCGAACGCCGCGATGCTCCTGCTGCGCGATCAGGAGAGCCCGGCCGCCGTCCGCTCCCAGGTCTTCACCATCGGCGCGGGCCTGCGCGCCGCCGCCGCCGCGGTCGGCGCCGCCCTGGCCGGAGCCGCGTCCTCTCTCGACGCCGGCTGGCTCATCCTCGGCATCGCCGCCGTCTGGATAGCCTCGGGCCTGCTCCTGACCCTCTTCCCCCGCCCCGCGGCCACGCGCGAGAGCTGATCCCCGCCGCGAGATGCCACTTATGAGCGCGACACGCCGTGAAAAGCGTGCACAAGTGGCATCTCGCGGGGTGGGTCAGAGGGTCAGGCGGCGGCGCCCGAGAGGGTGCCGGTGCTGGGGCCCGCGGGGTCGGTGATCAGGCAGTTGATGACGCGGTCGCCGCCGTCCCAGCTCTCCTGGGTCGGGTAGTAGTAGCTGAAGTCGTACTGCGACTCCTCGTAGCTGAGGCCGACGAAGCCCTCGAACGCGGCCTGGCACTCGGAGTCGGCCTGCTCGGTGGTCGCCGTCTCGCCGGGGTACTCGTCCGCGTCGGCCATCGTGATGTTCTGGAAGACCTCGTAGCTGTGCGCGTCGGAGCACGGCACGGTCGGGACGTCGGTGACCTCGGTCGCGGTCTCGCTCAGCTCGTCGTTCAGGCAGTCGCCGACGCGGAGCTGGAAGACGTCGGTCGTGCCGCCGTCGACGATCTCGCCGGAGGTGTCGTCGCGGGTCTCGCCGCCCATCATGCTGTTGATCCCCGAGCAGCCGGTGAGGCCGAGGGCGAGGGCCGCGGCGGCGGCGAGGACGAGGGCGGAACGGCGGCGGTTCATCGGAGGCTCCAGACGGCGGTGACGGGGTCGGCTCCAGGGTAGGGGCGGCGGGGCCCGCCGGGGCACCCCCCTGTGCGGTGCGGCCCGCTACTCCGATCGTCGCCGCCCGGCAAGGCCCCGCGAGGGGCAGGCGAAGTCCAGCCGGGTGGAGTCGAATGGGGGCATGGCTCAGAAGACCGTCGCAGACCAGCTCATCGCCCAGCTCATCGACGCCGGGGTCGCCCGGATCTACGGGATCGTCGGGGACTCGCTCAATCCGATCGTCGACGCGGTGCGCCGCAGCGGCGGCTCGGCGAAGGGCGGGATCGACTGGATCCACGTCCGCAACGAGGAGGCCGCCGCTTTCGCGGCCGGCGCGGAGGCGCAGATCACCGGGAAGCTGGCGGTCTGCGCCGGGAGCTGCGGCCCCGGCAACCTGCACCTGATCAACGGCCTGTACGACGCGCACCGCTCGGGTGCGCCCGTGCTCGCCATCGCGAGCCACATCCCGAGCGGCGAGATCGGCTCCGGCTACTTCCAGGAGACGCACCCCGACCGCCTCTTCGTCGAGTGCTCGCACTACCGCGAGCTGGTCTCCACCGCGGCGCAGGCCCCGCGGGTCGTCAACGCGGCGATGCGCAGTGCCGTCGCCCTCCGCGGCGTGGCCGTGGTCACCCTCCCGGGCGACGTCGCCGAGTTCGACGCGGAGGGCGACTTCCCGTCCTTCGTGCTGCCGGAGCGGCCGGCCCTGGTGCCCGCCGCGGCCGACGTCCGCGCGCTCGCGCAGGCGATCGACGAGGCGAAGACGGTCGCGATCTTCGCCGGCGCGGGCGTGCGGGGCGCGCACGATGAGGTCGTCGCGTTCGCCGAGCTCGTCGGAGCACCGATCGGGCACAGCCTGCGCGGCAAGGAGTGGATCCAGTACGACAACCCCTACGACGTCGGCATGACCGGGCTGCTCGGCTACGGCGCCGCCCACGCGGGCATGCACGACGCCGACCTCCTGATCCTCCTCGGCACCGACTTCCCCTACGAGCAGTTCCTGCCGGACGCGTCGAAGGTCGTCATCGCGCAGGTCGACAGCGACGCCTCCAAGCTCGGCCGCCGGGTGAGCGTCGCGCATCCCGTGCACGGCGACGTCGCGGCGACCCTCGACGCGCTGACGCCGCTGGTGAAGCGCAAGGACCACCGCTTCCTCGACAAGCTCCTGAAGAAGCACGAGAAGCTCGTCACGGGAGTGGTCGGCAAGTACACCGAGGTCGCCACCAAGCAGCCGATCCACCCCGAGCTGGTCGCCTCGACGCTGGACGCACTGCTCGCCGACGACGCGATCGTGACCGCCGACACCGGCATGGGCAACGTCTGGCAGGCGCGCTACGTCACGCCGAACGGACGCCGTCGACTGCTCGGCTCGTACTCGCACGGCTCGATGGCGAACGCGCTGCCGCAGGCCGTGGGCGCCCAGCTCGCGCAGCCCGGCCGCCAAGTCGTCTCGCTGAGCGGCGACGGCGGGCTCTCGATGCTGATGGGCGAGCTGGTGACGGTCGCGGCCTACAAGCTACCGGTGACCATCGTCGTCTTTAACAACTCGACGCTCGGGCTGGTGAAGGTGGAGATGCTCGTCGACGGCTTCCCGGACTTCGCGGTGGACGTGCCGATGGTCGACTACGCGCAGGTCGCGACGGCGGTCGGCATCCGCGGGATCCGGGTCGAGGACCCGCGCGAGGTGGAGTCCGCGCTGCGCGAGGCGCTCGCCGACCCGGGGCCCGTGCTCGTGGACGTGGTCACCGATCCGCTCGCGCTGTCGCTGCCGCCGACGGTCACCGGTGCCCAGGTGAAGGGCTTCGCGCTGGCGATGTCGAAGATGGTGATGAACGGCGGCGCGGGCGAGGCGATCGCGCTGGCCCGCTCCAACGTGAAGCACGCGCTGCCGTGATCGACGCTCCCGCGATCGACCGCGCTGCGCTGGCGACCGGCACCTGGTTCGTGCGCGGCTCGAGCCTGCCGCTCTGGCGGGGGCGCGAGGGGGTGGCGATCACCTACGCGCCCCTGCCCGGCGGCGAGGTCGGCGACGTGGTCAGCTGGCGCGGCCGCCGCTCGACGCGCTACGTGGTCGGGATCGACGCCCCCGATCCGGCGGATCCCGACGGCTTCCGCTGGCGGGGTGTCGAGCCGCTGACGCTGCTGGCCCGCAGCCGCTGGTCGTTCGTCGCCGCCGACGAGGAGGCCGGCTGGGCGCTGACCCGCTTCGCCCGCACGCCGTTCACCCCGGCGGGCGTCGACGTGTACGTCCGCGAGGCGCGCCCGGCCGCCGGTGTCCTGGCCGCCGCCCTCGCGGCCTGCGCCGCGGACCCGCGCACGGCGCCCCTGCGCCCCCGGATGTTCGAGGTCGCGCCCTGACGGCTCAGGCCTGGACGACGGTGGATCTCGATACGCCCGCTGCGCGGGCTACTCGATCAGCATGAACGGGGCTGCACGGCCCGGCGGATCGGCATGCAGGGGCCGTCGCTGCATGCTGGTCGAGTAGCCCCGGAGGGGCGTATCGAGACCCACCCGCAGACGGCTCAGGCTCGGACGGTGGTGGATCTCGATACGCCCGCTGCGCGGGCTACTCGATCAGCATGGATGGCGCCGGACGGACGCTTCATGCTGGTCGAGTAGCCCCGGAGGGGCGTATCGAGACCGACGCGCTCAGAGGCTCTCGCCCACCGCGATCGACTGCGCCTCGACGGCGGCGCTCTCCGCCCCGTGCGCGTCCGCGCGCGCCAGCGTCCGCCGCCCGAGGAACACGATCAGCGAGGCGATCAGCACCGCGCCCGCCGCCGCGTACATCGGGAAGGCCGGCGAGATCGCCGCGGCCAGCGCCGAGGCGGCCGGCGGGGCGATCGCGCCGCCGAGGAAGCGGACGCCCGAGTAGGAGGACGAGGCGACGGAGCGCGGCAGGTCGGTCGCCTCCATCACGCACTCGGTCAGCACGGTGTTGACGACGCCCAGCAGCAGGCCGCCGACGATGATGCAGACGATCAGGCCGACCCGCGAGGAGATCAGCAGGCCGCCGGCGACGAGGTCGAGCGCGAGCAGCACCAGCACCGAGCGGAGCACGACGGTGCGCGGCAGCCGCGCGGTCAGCAGCGGAGCGACGAAGACCGAGGTGATCGCGACGCCGAGGCCCCAGCCGAAGAAGGTGAAGCCGAGCCCCATCTCGTCGAGTCCGAGCGGGTACGGCGTGTAGGCCAGAAGCACGAAGAAGCCGATGTTGTAGAACAGTGCGGCACCGGCGAGGGTGCGGATCGCGGGCACGGCCAGCGCCTTGAACGGCGCGGAGAGCGGCGTCGGGGTCGGCCGCGGGCCGTCCTCGCGCAGCAGGGTCGCGATGGCGATGAAGCCGACGGCCATCAGCACGGCCGTGCCGAAGAACGGTCCGCGCCAGGAGACAGACCCGAGCAGGCCGCCGAGCAGTGGGCCGATCGCGATGCCGACGCCGAGCGCGGCCTCGTAGAGCACGATCGCCGCGGAGGAGCCTCCGCTGGCCGCGCCGACGATCGTCGAGAGCGCGGTCGAGATGAAGAGCGCGTTGCCGAAGCCCCAGCCGGCGCGGAAGCCGATGACGCCCTCGACGCTGCCGGCCGTGCCGGCGAGCGCGGCGAAGACGACGATCAGCACCAGGCCGATCATCAGCGTCTTCTTCGCGCCGATGCGGCTGGAGAGCCAGCTGGTGAAGAACATCACGACGCCGGTGATCACGAGGTAGCTGGTGAACAGCAGCGAGGTCTCGGTCGGCGTCGCCTCGAGGCTCTCGGCGATGGCCGGGAGGATCGGGTCGACGAGGCCGATGCCCATGAAGGCGATGACGGCGGCGAAGGCGACGGCCCAGACGGCGAGCGGCTGCCGGAGGATCGAGCCGCCCGCGGCGGGGGAGTGGGGAGTGGACACGGAGGGGCCTTTCGGGGGAGGGGTCGTGCGGGGAAGGGGAGTCAGTTGGCGGGGCTGCCGGCGACGCGCAGGACACGCTCCTCGACGAGGGCCGCGGCGCGCTCGAGGGCGCGGCGGTCGTCGTCGTCGAGGTCGTCGAACAGCGGGGCGAGGGCGGTGTCGAGGCGGAGGCGGTGCTCGGTGAGCGCCGCGGCTCCCGCCTTTGTGCCCTCGATCAGCCAGGCGCGACCGTCGCTCTCGTCGTGCACGCGGCGGATCCAGCCGGCCTCGTCGAGGCGCGCGATGATGCCGGTCATCGTCGGCTGGGTGACCCGGACGCGCTCGGCGAGCTCGCCGAGGCGGATCGGGGAGGCGGTGCGCAGCTCGGCGAGCGTCGACCAGACGGCACCGGACTGCGCGCCGAGCCCGGTGGCGCCGCTGGAGCGGCCGGCGTACCGCGCGAGCGCGGTGGCGGCGGAGGCGAGGCGGACAGGGGCGGAGGGTTCGAGCACGTGCTTAAACATAGCACGCCTATGTATCGCGGGAAACACCGATCCGTCACGTCCCGCACTGCCCTTCTCCACCGTTGCTGTGCCAGAATTGTTCGCAATCCCTCGTCGAAAGCGGGGATCACCGACGGAAAGAGTTGTCATGCACAGCGTGGTGGAGTCCAGCGCGACCGCCCTCGAATCCGATCTCGACTGCGACGTGGTCGTGATCGGCGCCGGCGCCACCGGCCTGACCGCCGCCCTCCGGTTGCAGGAGCAGGGCCGCCGCGTCGTCGTCCTCGAGGCGCGCGAGCGCGTCGGCGGCCGCCTCGAGACCCGCGTGGTCGACGGCCAGATGTTCGAGCTCGGCGGCCAGTGGGTCTCGCCGGATCAGACCGCCCTGCTCGAGACGCTCGACGAGCTGGGCCTGGACACCTACTCCCGCTACCGCGAGGGCGAGAGTGTCTACATCGGCGCCGACGGCGGAGCCCGGCGCTTCACCGGCGACATCTTCCCCGGCGGCGCGGACACCGAGGCCGAGATCGAGCGCCTGATCGGGATCCTCGACGGCCTCGTCGCCGAGACCGACCCGTCCGCGCCGTGGTCGCACCCGCGGGCGCACGACTACGACCGGATCAGCTTCAGCGCCTGGCTGGAGGCGCAGAGCGACGACGCCGAGGCCCGCGCGAACATCGCGCTCTTCATCGCCGACGCCATGCTCACCAAGCCCGCGCACTCCTTCTCGCTGCTGCAGGCGCTGCTGATGGCGGCGAGTGCGGGCAGCTTCGGCAACCTCGTCGACGCCGACTTCATCCTCGACAAGCGCGTCCTCGGCGGCCTGCAGCAGGTCCCGGAGCGGCTCGCCGAGCGCGTGGGCGCCGAGCGCGTGCTGCTCGGCCGGCCGGTCCGCTCCGTCGAGTACGGCGACGACGGCGTGACCGTCCGCGCCGACGGCGTCACCGTGCGGGCCCGCCGCGCGATCGTCGCCGTGCCGCCGAACCTCGTCAACCGGATCACCTTCGACCCGCCGCTGCCCCGGCTCCGCCAGCAGGCGCTCCAGCACCAGTCCCTCGGCCTCGTGATCAAGGTCCACGCGACCTACGCGACCCCGTTCTGGCGCGCCGACGGCCTCTCCGGCACCGCGTTCAGCCCGCACGCCCTCGTGCACGAGGCCTACGACAACTCCAACGCGGGGGAGGAGCGCGGCACCCTCGTCGGCTTCGTCTCGGATGAGAAGGCCGACCGCGTGCTCGCGCTGCCCGAGGCCGAGCGGAAGGCCGCGATCCTCGACTCGCTCGCCGCCTACTACGGCCCGGCCGCGCTCGACCCCGTCGTCTACTACGAGAGCGACTGGGCGGCGGAGGAGTGGACGCAGGGCGCGTACGCCGCGAGCTTCGACCTCGGCGGACTGACCCGCTACGGCGCGCTGCAGCTCGAGCCGGTGGGCCCGCTCCGCTTCGGTTCGAGCGACCTCGCGGCCGAGGGCTACCAGCACGTCGACGGCGCGATCCGCGTCGGCCGGCGCCTGGCGCAGGAGATCCTCGACGAGGACTCCGCTGACGCCGAGACACAGCACGACACCGCCGACGCGACCGCGCCGGCCCGCGACCGTGAAGGAGCACTCCCCGCATGAGCAGCAGCAGCTACGCCGTCATCGACCCGGCCTCGGGCGAGACGCTGAGCGAGTACCCCGGCATCACCGACGCCGAGCTCGCCGACGCGATCGCCTCGGCCCACGACGCGTACTCCACCTGGTCGCGCACCGTGCCCGTCGCCACCCGCGCCGCGCTGATCGCCCGCGTCGCGGACCTGCACGTCGAGCGCGCCGACGCCCTCGCCGAGATCATCGTCCGCGAGATGGGCAAGCCGCTCGACCAGGCGCAGGGCGAGGTCGGCTTCGCGGCCGACATCTACCGCTACTACGCGGAGAACGGCGAGGAGTTCCTGAAGGACGAGCCGATCGCGCTGGCCGACGGCACCGGCTCGGCGTTCGTCCGCCGCTCGGGCCTGGGCGTGCTGCTGGGCATCATGCCCTGGAACTTCCCCTACTACCAGGTCGCCCGCTTCGCCGGCCCGAACGTGGTGAACGGCAACACGATCCTGCTCAAGCACGCGCCGCAGTGCCCGGAGTCGGCCGCCGCGATCGCCGACATCTTCCGCACGGCCGCCGAGGAGCTCGGCGCCCCCGCCGGCGTCTACGTCAACCTCTACGCGAGCAACGACCAGGCGGCGACCGTCATCGCCGACCCGCGGGTGCAGGGCGTCTCCGTCACCGGCTCCGAGCGCGCGGGAGCGGCCGTCGCCGAGATCGCCGGCCGCAACCTCAAGAAGGTCGTGCTCGAGCTGGGCGGCTCCGACCCGTTCGTGCTGCTCTCCACCGACGACCTCGACAAGGCCGTCGAGGACGCGGTCGCCGCCCGCCTCGACAACAACGGCCAGTCCTGCAACGCCGCCAAGCGCTTCATCGTCATCGACGCGCTCTACGACACGTTCGCGGAGAAGTTCACCGCGGCCTTCACCGCCGCCCGCCCCGCGGATCCCTTCGCCGAGGGGACCCTGCTCGGCCCGCTCTCCTCCGCCGCCGCGACCGAGCGCCTCGAGCAGCAACTCGCCGTCGCCCGCGAGCAGGGCGCGACCGTGCGCGCCAGCGGCGAGGTCACCGGCAACTTCTTCCCGCCGGCCGTCCTCGAGGACGTCACCCCCGAGATGAACGCCTACCGCGAGGAGTTCTTCGGCCCCGTCGCCGCGCTCTACCGCGTGCACGACGAGGACGAGGCGATCGCGCTCGCCAACGACACCCCGTACGGCCTGGGCTCCTACCTCTACACGACCGACTCGGAGCAGGCCCTCCGCCTGGCCGACCGCATCGACGCCGGCATGGTCTGGATCAACCTCGTTCTGGGCGACGCGGCCGAGCTCCCCTTCGGCGGCGTCAAGCGCTCGGGCACCGGCCGAGAGATGGGCCGCAGCGCCCTCGAGGAGTTCGTCAACAAGAAGCTGATCCGCATCGCCTAGGTCTCAGTCGCCCGGCGGGGCCGTGCCAGCGCGACGGCGACGTTGCGCTCCACGGTCTCTTTCAGAAGCGTCGCCTGATCGTCGTCGAGAGTCGTCCACGCGGTGTCGTTCCTCGCCGCGACGCCGCGCGCCATCTCTTCCACGAGAGTGACGACCTCCTCCTCGTCGATCCCCGTGCTCCTCGCGAGCTTCCGCCAGTGGTTCTGCGTCACCGCCTGCGGGAATCGCGCGCCGGCGATGCGCATCGCCAGCTCCTGATCGAACGCCGGGAACAGGCCGGTCGGAACCGTGTCGTAGATCGGGGCCAGGAGGACGGTGTCGGGGCGGAGAAGGACGGAGTAGTTCTTGGCGTGCGCGTCAGCGTTGCCGATGAGGATGTTGAAGGCCAGCTGCCGGAGGAAGGCGCGCACCACCCCGCCGGTCGCGTCGACCGACCGGAGCTTCTCCACGATCTGCGCGGCCGTCACGGAGTACTTCCGTGCAACGTCGATGCCCAGCGCCTGAGCGAGATCCTCGGCATGAATCCGTCGCGCGAAGACGCTCTCATCGTCGAGAATCCGGTCGAAGCGCTCCACGACGAAGGCCGTCTGATCCTTCGTGTGCAGGACAGCCGCCCGGGGAGCATGGAGGCCGACGTCCGCAGCCAGCGTCAGCGCGGCCGCTTCCGCCGCCTCGAGACCGAGGTGCTCCGGGCGCGCGGGCTTGACGATATGGGTCGACGGCACGGCGGCGTTCGACCAGTACCAGTTCCGGTCCACTCGAGCCAGGGCGAACTTCCCCTGCGTTCCCGCCAGGGAGAAGCGCGCGGGAGTCTGTCTCGGCACCCAGGCGTCCGGATCGAGCTTGATGCTGTTGATGCGATCGGCCACGTCCCGATCGAGAGCGGGATTCAGCTGCGCCGGTCCCGTCGACGGTGCCTCGCCGTCCGGGAGGAGCACCAGGCCGCCGGCGACGTCACCGCCGACCGTGCGCAGGAGCTCGAACGTCCCCGTGCTCGCGACCCCGTACGCCTGTGCCATCCGGCGTCGCGTGTGCTCCTGGTCGGGCAGCAGGTTGTCGAGGAACCTCGCCGCCGCCGTGCGCGTCGTCGTGCCCTCGCGCGGCAGCGACAGGGAGATCGGCGTCGACGGTGCGTCGTCGGAGTAGGTGAAGCCGATCGTGCCGTCGGCGTCTCGGGTGAACCGCCCGGCATGTCTGCCTTCGAGCCACGCTTCGAGTCGTTCCGTCATCGCAGCACCAGGTCGGGAAGTGCGGTCGGCTCGACGCCCAGGGCGTCCAGTACACGTCGCGTGGTCGAGGGCCGCGACACAGGCAGCCCGCGTTCGAGGCGTCGGACGTCGGAGACCTCCACGTCCGCGGTTCGCGCGAGGTCGTCGATGGAGAGTCCCATGATGCGTCGCTCCGAGCTCACGGTATCCGCCAGGTCTTCCAGGTGTCGCAGGTACTCGCGTCGCGGTCGGTGCAGAGCCTCCCGCACGTAGTCGGGATCACCGTGGAGCGCGTGCTGCACGAGATTGGTGCCGAAGTCGACGAGCCCGGACTCCACCTCTCCGCCCCACCAGTCCGCCAGCAACCCTGCGGGGTCCTGCGACGCGCGGAGCCGGCGGATGCGCGCGGCGGTCCTGGCGCGCTCCTGCCCCTCGAGGCCCGACAGGGTCCGCTCGTGCAGGGCGTGCGCCAGTGACTGCCGCGACCTGACGGAGAGCGGACGGCGCGAACGTGCGCCGGGCACCTCCGTGACCTCCCAGCGGCGGCCGACCTTCGTCGCCTCGATCCGGCCGGCGGCGATCAGCGCCACCACGCGGCGCGGAGTCACCCCGAGGCGCTCAGCGGCCTGCTTGACGTCCATGACACAACCGTACCGCTCGGCGGTCTAGCATCCTCGGCTCGGGTCGCTCCCCGTTCGGTGAGGAGCGCGTCCTGCGCCCGGCCCACCGTCTCCACGCAGGCGAGGTCTGGAGAGACGCCGTTCGCGGTGACGTGGCCTGGCGCACGATCACTGCCTCGCTGAGATCGCCCGTGATACTCGTCCGGTCACGTCGAGCAGGTGCTCGCGGCGACCGAGAAGGGGAAGGGGGGCGACCATGACCGACGCGGAGCGCTGCACCTATCGGGTCCAGTGGTCGCAGGAGGACGAGCAGTTCCTCGGCACCGTGGCGGAGTTCCCCTCGCTCTCCTGGGCAGCGGACTCATCGGCGGAGGCGTTCTCGGGGATCCGGCTCATCGTCGCCGATGTCCTCGCCGACATGGCCGGCGCCGGCGCAGGCGAGAACTCGAGGCTCGTCGGGCCTGAAGGCGGGTAAACTCGCCCGTCATGCGCGTCTTCGGCTGTCCGCACTGCGAGGCGCGGGTGGAGTTCGAGGACGCGCGGTGCCTGCGCTGCGGCACGGCGCTCGCGTACGACGTCGACGCGGACGAGCTCGTCGAGGCCGAAGGGCGCGCGCTCTGCGTGTACCGCGGCACGATCGACTGCACCTGGCTCGCGGCGGAGGGCACCGGCGGCGCCTGCGCCTCCTGCGCGCTGACGAGCGCCCGGCCGCCGGTGTACGACTCGGCGACGCTGAGCCAGCTGACGGTCGCCGAGTTCGCCAAGCGGCGGCTGCTGCGCCAGCTGCGGCACCTCGACCTGCCGGTGCACCGCGGTCGGCGGCTGTCCTTCGAGCTGCTCTCCTCCGCGCAGGGCTCCGTGACGACCGGGCATGCCGACGGCGTGATCACCGTCGATCTCGCCGAGGGGAACGACGCGCACCGCGAGGCGCTGAAGGCCCGCCTCGGCGAGCCTTACCGGACGATGCTCGGTCACTTCCGGCACGAGATCGGCCATTACTACTGGCAGCTGCTCGTCGACGGCACGTCGCTCCTGCCCGCGTTCCGAGCGCTGTTCGGCGACGAGCGGGCCGACTACGGCGCCGCGCTCGACGCGCACTACGGCGGCGCATCGACCGAGGACTGGGCCCGCGACCACATCTCGCAGTACGCGACGACGCACCCGTGGGAGGACTTCGCCGAGACCTTCGCGCACTACCTGCACATCGCCGACGCGCTGGAGACGACCGCCACGGTCGGCCTGACCGTCGCGGGGCCCTGGGGCCGCCTCCCCGAGTCGCTCGTCGGCGGCGTGCAGGCGACCGGAGCGGAGCGGGTCTCCGGCCTGGAGATGCCCGAGATCCTCGCCCGCTGGCACGGCTTCTCGCTCGCCCTCAACAGCGTGAACCGCTCGATGGGCAAGGACGACCTCTACCCCTTCGTCATCACGCCCGCGATCGCCGAGAAGCTCGCCTGGGTGCACGAGCTGGTGCGCCGAGGCGCATAAGGATCACGTCGCCGAGGCGCACAAGGATCACGTCGCCGAGGCGCCTGAGACTCACCCCTCGCCGTCGAGCAGCCGGCGCGGCGCCCTCGCGGCCCACGCCTCGCGCAGCAGCTCGCCGAGCTCGTCCGCGCCGATCTTCTCCAGCCGCACGAGCACGCTCGGATGCCCGTCGTAGTGGCTCGTCGTGAAGTACGTCTCCGGGTCGCTCTGCAGCAGCGCCTCGCGCTCGCCGAGATCGGCCCGCCAGACGAGCAGGACACCCGGCCGCTGGTGCAGGCGGGCGAACATCCTCGGGCCGGCGTAGAAGGCCGGGGTGCCGTAGGCGGTCCGCTCCTCGGTGCCGGGGAGCAGGAGCGCCAGTCGGCGCACGTCGTCGTCGTCGCTCATGCTCCCCAGTGTGCGCCGCTACTTCTTCTTGAGCGAGGACTCCTTGTGGGCGGCCTTCGCGTCGGTCTTGTCGCTCTGCACGATCCAGTAGGGCTCGTCGTCCGAGGCGTTGAACTTCTGCCCCTCGAACTGGAACTCCTTCGTCTTCTTCTCGACCAGCTCGCCGTGGGTCTCGCCCTGCGAGGTGTTCCAGCTGATCTTGTCGCCCTTCTTCATGAGGCGCTCCCTCTCTCTCGTGCCGCACCGGGGGTCCGGGGCAGCGTGATGGTGGTGGTGACGTCGACGATCGCCGGCGTGGCCGGTGCCGACGAGAAGCCGAAGCGGACCGGCGGCGACAGCGGGCCGAGCGCGCCGAGGTCCGCGCCGTCGAGCGAGGCGGTGACCCCGAGGATCGAGCGGATCGCGCGGACGCCGTAGTACTCGCGCCGACCGTGGCCGGCCGAGCCGGCGGTGCTGACGCCCCGCACCAGCACGGAGGCGACCGGGGAGATCGCGGTCAGCCAGGCCGGGTGCTCGGCGAGCGGCCGCGGCACGATGCGCAGCAGGCGGCCCAGCAGAGTGAGCCCGCCGAGGCGCAGCGCGAGCGAGAGCGGGCCGGCCGTGGCCTCGATCCCGCCGGCGACGCGGTGCCAGGCGACCGGTGCGAGCCGCACCTCGTCGAACGAGTAGGTCGACCCGATGAACTCCGCGACCTCGTCCGTCGGCGCGATCAGGAGCCGGTGCCCGTCCGCCCGCTCGACCATGGCGTCGGCGAACGCGCCGAACGGCGTGCTCTCCCACAGCCCGAGCACGATCCGGGTGCCGGAGGCCGTGCCGAACCCCGCGATGCGCCCGCTGAAGCGCAGGCGCCGCGAGGTCCGGCCCGGCCCGGTCATCAGGAGGCGGCGGAGCGAAGCAGCGTGAAGGACGCGTCGCGCACGATCAGCGTGGTGACCTCGCCCTCGACGACCTGCTCCGGGTCGCTCGAGGCGGCCAGCTGCCACTCGGCGCCGGGTGCGTCCGGCACCGTGAACTCGACGCCGTTCTCCGCCGAGTTCAGCAGCAGCGCGAAGCTGGCGCTGCCCTCGGAGCGGAAGACGAACGTGATCGAGCGGGCGTCCGGGTTGTCCCAGTCCTCGTCGGCGAAGCCGGCGGCGTCCGAGCGCAGGATGTCGACGGTCTCGGGACCGTCGCCGGGGGCGCGGCGGAACCACTTCGGCCGCAGGGCCGGCTCGGCCTTGCGCAGCGCGATCAGCTCGCGGGTGAAGGCGAGCAGATTGAGGTCCGCGTTCTCCCAGTCGAACCACGAGATCTCGTCGTCCTGGCAGTAGGCGTTGTTGTTGCCGCCCTGGGTGCGCGCGATCTCGTCGCCGCCGAGGATCATCGGGACACCGGCCGAGAGCAGCAGCGTCGCGAGGAAGTTGCGGCGCATCCGGGCCCGGCGCTCGTTGACGGCGCCGTTGTCGGTCGCGCCCTCCGCGCCGTTGTTCGAGGAGCGGTTGTCGCTCTCGCCGTCGTTGTTGTCCTCGCCGTTGGCCGCGTTGTGCTTGCGCGAGTAGGCGGTGAGGTCGGCGAGGGTGAAGCCGTCGTGCGCGGTGACGAAGTTGACGCTCGAGACGGGGGAGCGCTTGTCGGCCTCGTAGACGTCCGGCGAGCCGAGGATCCGCTGCGCGGTGGTGCCGAGCACCGAGTCGGCGCCGTGCCAGAAGTCGCGCACGTCGTCGCGGAACTTCCCGTTCCACTCCGACCAGTCGGCGGGGAAGCCGCCCACCTGGTAGCCGGCGGTGTCCCACGGCTCGGCGATCATCTTGACGGGCGCGAGCACCGGGTCCTGCGCGATCAGGTCGAGGAAGGCGCTGTGCACCTCGGCCTCGCCGGTCTGGCGGGTGAGCGTGGTGGCGAGGTCGAAGCGGAAGCCGTCGACGTGCATCTCGGTCACCCAGTAGCGCAGCGAGTCCATGATCAGGCCCAGCGCCGCGGGGTGCGCGACGTTGAGGCTGTTGCCGGTGCCGGTGGTGTCGAAGTAGTTGGCGCGGTCGTCCTCGACGAGGCGGTAGTACGAGCCGTTGTCGATGCCCTTGAAGGACAGCGTCGGTCCCTTGTCGTTGCCCTCGGCGGTGTGGTTGTAGACCACGTCGAGGATGACCTCGAGGCCCGCCTCGTGGAACGCCTTGACCATGGCCTTGAACTCGTCGACCTGCGAGCCGTCGTCGCCGGCGTGCGAGTACTCGTTGTGCGGTGCGAAGAAGCCGAGCGAGTTGTAGCCCCAGTAGTTGCGCAGGCCCTTCTCGACGAGGTGCGAGTCCTGCACGAACTGGTGCACCGGCAGCAGCTCGACCGAGGTCACGCCGAGGTCGGTGAAGTGCTTGATCGACGCGGGGTGCGCGAGGCCGCGGTAGGTGCCGCGGACGTTCTCGGGCACGTCCGGGTGCAGCTGGGTGAAGCCCTTCACGTGCACCTCGTAGACGACGGTCTCGTCCAGCGGGATGCGCGGGGCCTCGTCGCCGGTCCAGTCGAAGGAGTCGGGGTCGGTGACGACGCAGCGCGGCACGGCGGCCGCGTCGTCGGCGTCGTTGCGGGTGTCGGCGTCCTCGTAGAACTGGCCGAAGACGTCCTCGCTCCAGTCGTAGCCGCCCTCGATCGCGGTGGCGTGCGGGTCGAGCAGGAGCTTCGCGGCGTTGTGGCGGAGGCCGTTGGCGGGGTCCCAGGGGCCGTCGACGCGCAGACCGTAGCGGGTGCCGACCGTCATCTCGGGGACGATGCCGTGGAAGACGTGTCCGGTGCGCTCGGTGAGGGTGACACGGGTCTCGGCTCCGGAGGAGTCGAAGAGGCAGACCTCGACGCTGTCCGCGGTCTCGGAGTAGACGGCGACGTTCGCGCCGGCGTCGCCGCGCAGGGAGACGCCGAGGGGATAGGGGAAGGAACGGGGAGATGCGGGCATGCGACCATCCTGACGAACGCCCCTGAGCGGTTCTCGCCCTTGTTCGGCGGGGCACGGGCCGGTACTGTTCCGGACCCCTCTCCACGCGCCACCCTGGCGCGAGCGGCCCGCCGAGGCATATAGTCAGCTGGCTTACTAATGGAGCTCCGGACCGGTTCCGGGGCGGAGGAGGACGGCATCATGGCTCTCGCAGCAGCTCGGCGCCGCTGGATCGGACTGATCGTGATCAGCCTCGGCGTCGCGACGATCATCGTCGACTCGACGATCGTGAACGTGGCGATCCCGTCGATCGTCGCGGACCTCGGCATCACCTCGACCCAGGTGCAGTGGGTGCAGGAGTCGTACACGCTCGTCTTCGCGGCGCTCCTGCTCGCCTTCGGCACGCTCGCCGACCGCTGGGGGCGGCGCCGGATGCTCGTCGTCGGCATCGCGCTGTTCGCGCTCTCGTCCGTGGCCGCCTCGCTCGCGGCCACCGGCGACCTGCTGATCCTGTCCCGGGTCGTGCAGGGCGTGGGCGGCGCGATGGTGCTGCCGTCGACGCTGTCGCTGATCAACGCGACGTTCCGCGGCAAGGAGCGGGCGATCGCGTTCGCCGTCTGGGGCTCGACGATCGGCGGGATGACCGCCGTCGGCCCGCTGCTCGGCGGCTGGCTCACCACCGACTTCTCCTGGCGCTGGGCGTTCGGGATCAACATCCCGCTCGGGATCGTCATCGTCGTCGGCGCGCTGCTCTTCGTCGACGAGTCGAAGCAGCCGGACGCGGGCCGCGTCGACCTGGTCGGCGCGCTGCTCTCGGTCGTCGCCTCGGCCGGCCTGGTCTTCGGGCTGATCGAGGGCCGGAGCCTGGGCTGGTGGCTGCCCTCGCCGGTGCCGGTCGCCTTCGTCGTCGCGGTCCTCGCGACGATCGCGTTCGTGCTCTGGGGCCGGGCCCGCGAGCGCGCGGGCCGCTCGGCGATGCTCTCGCTGAGGCTCTTCCGGCTGGCCTCGTTCCGCAACGGCAGCATCGCCGCGATGATCGTCTCGCTCGGCGAGTTCGGCATCATCCTCGCCCTGCCGATCTGGCTGCAGAACGTGCTCGGCTACACCGCCGTGCAGACCGGGCTCGTGCTGATCGCCCTCGCGCTCGGCTCGTTCGTCGCCTCCGGCTTCGCGGGCGCCTTCGGCAACCGCGTCTCGGCCGTGCTGATCGTCCGGGTGGGGCTCGCGGCCGAGATCGTGGGCGTCGTCGGCATCGGCGCCGTCGTCTCCGACACGACGCCGTGGTGGGCGCTCGTGCCCTTCCTCGCCGTCTACGGCTTCGGTGTCGGCCTCGCCACCGCGCAGCTGACCGGAGTGGTCCTCCGCGACGTGCCCGTCGAGCTCAGCGGCCAGGGCTCCGGCACCCAGTCGACCGCCCGGCAGATCGGCTCGGCGCTCGGCATCGCGGTGCTGGGCACCATCCTCTACACCTCGACCGCGGGCGTGCTCACCTCGTCGCTGGAGGAGCAGGGGCTGCCGGCCGCGCAGGTCAGCAGCACGGTGGACGCCGTCGTCGACTCCTCGGGAGCGGCCATCGCCGGACTCGCGGCCGACCCGGGCACGGCGGACGTCGCCCGCGCGGCCGGGGAGGCGCTGTCGGACGGCACGCGCTTCGCCGCCTTCGCCGCGGCGGGCTTCCTCGCCGTCGGCTTCGCGGCGACCCTCTCCCTCGGCGGCGCGGCGCCGCGCGAGGAGAAGGGCGAGTCCGCCGAGCCGGTCGGCTCGGGTCCGGTCAGCTCAGCGGAGCCGCGTCGTCGGCGGTGAAGACGATCTTGCCGATCGTCCGGTCGGTGCCCTGCGCCCGCCGCGAGAGCACGGCGATGACGTCCTCGAGCGGATGCACGGCGCCGGCCGCGGGGACGAGCTCGCCCGAGACGGCCAGCGAGACGGCCCGGCCGATGCGCTCGGCGCTCGCCGTCACGATCAGGTTGCTCACCTTCGGGCGGCCGCGCCGGACGAGGCTCGCCGCCTGGGCGCCGAGGTCCGGGCCGCTCGGCACGAGGGTGGCGTAGCGGCCGCCGTCGGCGAGGAGGAGCGCGGCGTCCCTCGCCGGCAGGTGCCCGGAGACGTCGAGCACGGCGTCGAAGCGGCCGCCGAGCACGCCGAGGTCGAGCAGGCGGTAGTCGTGCGGCTCGGCGCCGAGCGCGCGCAGGGTGTCGGCGGACGCGGCCGAGCCGGTCGCGGCGACGGTGCAGCCCGCGCGGAGCAGCAGCTGCACGACGAGGTTCCCGATCGCGCCGGAGCCGCCGCCCACCAGGATCTGCTCGCCGGCCCGCACCCGCAGGGCGTCGACCGTGCCGATCGCGGTGCCGCCGGACATCGCCAGCGTCACCCCCTGCACGTCGTCGAGGGCGTCGGGCAGCGGGACCAGCGAGCGGCCGCGGACGATCGCCGCGTCGGCGAAGGCGTCGCCGTCGCGGGTCATGCCGACGACGCGGTCGCCGATCGAGACGGAGTGGTCGCCGGGGCCGAGCGCCTCGACCGTGCCGGCGATGTCGAGTCCGAAGCCGTAGGGGCGCTTCCGGCCGACCGCCATGATCCGGGCGGCGCCGGAGAGGATCTTCTCGTCGGTCGCGTTGATGCTCGCGGCGCGCGTGCGCACCAGCACCTCGCCGCGTCCGGGCATCGGCACCGGGGCCTCCCGCCAGGACAGCACGTCCGGTCCGCCGAACCGCTCGTAGCCGAGTCGTCGCAATTCCCGCTCCCGTCGTCGCGCCGCCGAGGCGGTCGTCCTCCGAGCCTAGGCGCTGGCCGCCCGGTGCTACCGTGGCGGCCATGAGCGCAGACGACAGCCCCGAGTTCGCCGGATTCACCAGCGGAGGCTCGGCGAACGTCGAGCACCCGGACGACGTGCAGCCGGCCGACGCCGACAACGAGGAGAGCACGACTCCCGAGGAGAGCGCCGACCCCGACCACCCCTACGACTCGATGGCCGAGAGCGGCACCGAGAACGCCCCGGAGGACGAGGTCGGCTCGCGCGAGGACGAGGAGGGGCTGCTCGCCCCCGGCAGCACGGCCGAGGGTGCGGGCACCTCGCTCGGGGCCGTCCCGGTCGAGGCGCGGCGCGAGGCCGAGCCGCTCGGCGCGCACGACGGCGAGGCAGGCTCTGGCCAGCTCGCCGACGAGCGCTGGCGGCAGAACGGCGTCGATCCGCTCGGCTGACGCCCTCCCCCGCGGGGCACCGCGTCCAGGAACTACTCCGGTTGCTCGGAGGAGCCCCCCTGGCGGGCCCCGTACGGTTCCGGAGGACGCGGCAGGCCCGCCGCGTGGACGGAGAGTCTCATGTCGTTGCTGTTCAACCGCACCCGGGAGCTCCGCTGGACCCCGGACGAGCGGAAGGCCCTCGCGGAGGCCGTGGCCGAGGACCGCGCCCAGCTGTGGCGCAGTGTCGGCGACCTGGACCGCACGGTCGTCGTCTCGACCGAGGACCCGGGCGTCCGCGGAGGCGCCCGCTGGCCCACCGATCACCGGGCCTTCCTCCGCGTCGAGCGCGGCCCCTCCGTGGTGCTGGCCACCGACGGCCTGAGCGATCCCTTCGACCGCCTCGCCCGCCCCGGCACCGGCCTCGGGCTCGAGCTGTGCCTCGAGACCTCGGCGCTGCGCGGCATCCCCGCGGCCGACCTCTGGAACCACTGGCAGTTCCGCGTCCTCTACGAGGCGGCGCGGCTCGCCGCGCTGCAGGGCGTGTGCTGCCGCACGGGCGTCGACACGGCCACCCTGCCGGGCGCGGCCGCACCGGCTGCCTGGGCGGACGAGCGCGGCTCGGTCGGCGTGCTGCTGGGCCTGCGCGGCGGCGGACTCCCCGAGCGCCTCGAGCTGGCGACGGGCGACGTCGAGCTGGTGACCGTCACCCCGCTCTGGCCGGAGGAGTACGCCTGGGCCTCGGTCGACACCACCGCCCGCGAGGAGATCGCGTCCCGCCTGCGCGCCCTGCCCCACGACGAGCTCGTGCACACCGCCCGCCCCCGCGTGGTCTGAGCCCCGCGCCTCGCGCGCGACGGTGTGCGCACCTCTCTGTTGGTCGAGTAGCCCCGGAGGGGCGTATCGAGACCCGGCGTCCTCAACAGGCTCGTCGTCCGGCGGGTGTGGATCTCGATACGCCCGCTGCGCGGGCTACTCGATCAGCATGAGGCCGAGGATCAGTGCATCGAGATCGGGAGTCACGGATACTCGGGGGGCTCCTCCGTGAGCACGAGCTCGCCGGTGCTGTTGGCGTGGGCGATCAGCTCGTCGATCCAGGCGCGGTTGAGCGCCGGGCGCCGGCCGCCGTGGAAGCGGAAGTGCAGCGGCGTGGTCGGGTGGATCCAGACGGAGCTGCGGCCGTAGCCGCTCGACTCCGGCTCGGTCCAGGAGAGGCTGAACGACTCGTTCCGCCGCATCTTCGCGAACATCGCCACCTTGAGGTGGGCGAGCAGTCGATCGTCGAAGTCGATCTCGAGTGACTGCGGCCCGTAGATCAGTCGTCCCATGCTGGCGAGGATACCGCCGCAGCGCGCTCCGGGTGGATCGGACCGGGAACGGCGAACGCCCCGCCCAGCGGATCCGAGGATCGCGGTGGACGGGGCGTTCAGAGGTCGTTGCGACCCGGAGGCCGTGTGACGCCAGGGTCGGTGATTACTCGCCGACGCCGCGGATGTTCGCGGCCTGCGGGCCCTTGCGGCCCTGCTCGACGTCGTACTCGACGTGCTGGTTCTCGACGAGCTCGCGGTAGCCCTCCTTGGCGATGGCGGAGAAGTGCGCGAACACGTCGGCGCCTCCGTCGTCGGGAGCGATGAAGCCGAAGCCCTTTTCGGAGTTGAACCACTTAACGGTGCCAGTAGGCATTTCTTTTCCTTACGTGATGGTGACGCCCGCGTGAGCGGCCGTCGTTAGATTTCGCACAGCTGTGCGGTACCCGGTCCGCTCGTCCGCCGCGGGTGAAACACGCGTCGGCCGGTCGATCCGGGTCGTCTGGGGGCGGAGAGCGCGGCTCCTCGTGGGGAGTGCGACTGCGCGGGGGAGAACGTCCCGCTCACCGAGAGTGTCGGAGGAGCGGGGGTCGAACGAGGAACGGCGCGGCTTCCGCGGCGTCCTGTGAAGGGCGGTACCCACGGGTGAGGCGGGCGTTCGAACCGGCGGATCGAGGGCGATGCACTCGATCGTTGCGGTCTCTATCAGGGGCTGAGTCTCTTCGTCGTCGTGCGACTTCTCAGCCGTGGAATTCGGGCGATCGCCCAGGAGATGTCTCCACTCTACGGGAGAGGAGCGCCCGAGCGCGACCGTCGGGTCCAGACCGGCTCCTCGCGCGGCCCGCGCCTGTGTCACGATGCAACTCCGGGTGCGGCTCGCGCACCCCTCACGGCGAGGTGTCGATGCAGCTCACGAGTGCCGGGCTCCCGAGCGCCGAGGCCGCCGTCGCGGATGCGCTCGAGCTCCGCCGCGAGCAGAGCGAGGTCGGCGTCGCCTGCGCGCGCCGGGCCGGGGGAGTGTTCGCGGGCGCGTCCGCGCTCCACCTGGTGATGCTCGTGCCGACCGAGCTGCCCGCCGTGCTGCCGAGCGCCCTCCTGCTCGTGGTCAGCGCCGCGATCCAGCTCTCCTCGCGCCGCGCCGGTCCGAGCGGCGCTCGGGCCGTGATCGCGGGCCTCGTGCTCGGCGTCGTCGCGCTCGCGGCGTTCCTCGGCCCGGGTGTCCCGGACGGCGACCGCACCGTGCTCAGCTGCGTGACGATGCTCGCCTCGATGGCGCTCCCGGCTCCGCTGCTCGCGATCGGCTCGTCCGCGCGGCTCGGCTGGGCGGCCGTCCTCGGCGGCGTCCCGGCGCTGGCCCTCGGGATGGCGGCGACGAGCGGCTCGGGACGGGCGCTGTTCGTCGGACTCTCGGTCGTCGTCTGCTGGATCGTCGCCGTCATCGGCGCCCGTTGGCTCGCCTCGAGCGTCGAGCGCGCCCACGCCGGCACCACCCGCCTGCGCACGGCGCACGCCGCCGAGCGCCGCTCGAGCGAGAGCGAGGCGCAGCGCCGTCGCGAGGCGCGCCTGATGCACGACACCATCCTCGCCACCCTCACCCTGCTCGCCCACCGCGGCGAGGGCGTCCCCGCCGCGACGCTGCGCTCGCAGGCGGCGGCGGACCTCGCGCTGCTGCGCCGGCTCGACCGCGCCGATCCCGCCCCCGCCGACTCCGCGGAGGGGAGCCCGGCGCCGACCGACGACGCGGGCAGCGCGCCCTCGGTGCTCGCCGAGGTCGGCCGCCGCGCGGAGGCGCTGGGCGTGCAGGTGCGCTGGCACTCCGGCACGGCCGCGCCCGACGCGCCGCCCCTGCCCGGCGCGGCGCTCGACGCCCTCGCGCGCGCGGCGGGGGAGTGCCTCGAGAACGTGCGGCGCCACTCCGGTGCGGCGACGGCCCACGTCACGCTCGACGAGGGGGCGGACTCGGTCCGCGTGACCGTCGCCGACGCCGGGCGCGGCTTCGACCCCGCGGCCGTCCCCGCGTCGCGGCTCGGCCTCGCGCAGTCGGTCGTCGGGCGGATCGAGGCCGTCGGCGGCACGGTGCGGATCTTCTCCGCGGTCGGCGCCGGCACCACCGTCCTGCTGAGCGTGCCGCGATGACCGCGCCGATCGGGGCCGGCGACCACGCCGACCGCTCCGCCGGAGCCGACCGCTCCGACCCCGCCGACCGCGCCGGAGAGGGCACGCTCGTCGAGCTGGTCCGCGCGGCCGGCGAGGGGCCGAGGACGCTCGACTCGGTCCGCCAGAGAATCACCCGCACCCATCGCCTGACCGCGAGCTACCTCAGCGCCGGCTTCCTCGCGATCACCGTGGCACTGGTGGTCCGCGGGCTGGCGTCCTTCCTCTGGGCGCTCAACGACCGGTCGGCGACCGGGCTGTCCGGTCTGTCCTGGGCGCTCGTGCTCGCCGCGCTCGCGGTGGGGATCGTCGTCGTGGTGACGCGGCACGGCGAGCTGCCCCGGCCGGTCTTCGCCGGGGTGCTCGCCGTCGACGCGGTGGCGATGGTGCTGGAGTTCGCCGACTACGCGCTGCCGGTGCCGGCGCCGCTCTACTATCCGACGGTCTGCATCGGGGTCGGCGCGACGGTGATCGCGCTGCTCGGCTTCCAGCCGCCGTCGCGGAGCACCGCGGCGATCATCGTGCTCGTCGGGCTGAGCCTGCTCGGGCTGCTCGCCCACGCGCTGATCTCCGGCGAGGGGTCGAGCATCGCGGTCGGCAACGTGCTGCTGGCGACGACCCCCGTGGCGGTCTACGCCTCGCTGCTCACCGCGCTCGACCGCCACGTGCACCGCGGGCTCGACCGCACCCTGGCGGACAGCGTGGTCGACGGGCCGGGCACCGGTCCGGGCAGTCTCGCGGCCGTGGAGCTCGCGCGCGTCGACGCGGAGATCGCGGAGCTGCTCGAGGAGGTGGTCGCCCGGGGCGCCGCGCCCGACGCCGACCTCGGCGAGCGGGCCAGGGTGCTCGGCGACCGGCTCCGCGAGGTGCTGGCGCGCAGCCACGACCGCACCTGGCTCGTGATCGCCGTGGAGGAGTCCGCGCTGCTCTCCGGGGCGGTGCTCGTCCGCGACCCGCGGGGGGTCGCCGCGGCTCTGGCGCCGCCGGACCGCTCGCGCCTGCTCTCCGTCCTCTGGCTGCTCACCGCGCAGGCCGCCGCGGGCCGGCCCGCCCTCGAGCTGGTGCTCGCGCAGCGCGAGGACGCGGCGGTGCCGGTGCGGATCGTCCTGCGCGCGCCGGGTCTGCGGCCGCGGGACGTCGACCCGGCGGTCTGGGGGATCCTCGGCGAGATCGGCGCGCACCGGTCGTCTCCCGAGGGCACGGGCACGACGATCGAGCTGGACCACCGCCCGCCGGGGCGGCCGGCGTGAGCGCGGACGCCGGGACGGCGACCGGCGAGCAGCCCGGGATCGCCCTCGCGATCCTCGACGACCACCCGATCCTGCTCAGCGCGCTCACCGAGTGGATCAACCGCTCCGGGGCCGAGATCCGCGTCGTCGCGACGGCCTCGAGCTGGACCGGTCTGCTGGCGCATCCGCGCTTCCCCACCGACGTCGTGCTGCTCGACATCGACCTCGGCGACGACCTCGACCTCGCGATGAAGATCCGCACGATCATCGCCGCCGGCGCGGCCCCGGTCATCATCAGCACCCACTCCCAGGCGGAGACCGTCGCGGGGGCGCTGGAGGCCGGAGCGCGCGGCTACCTGGTGAAGAGCGAGCGGACGGAGGTGATCCTCGAGGCGATCCGCACCGCGGCGCGCGGGGAGTGCTTCCTCACCCCGCAGACCCGGGCGCTGCTGGGCGGCGGCGGCACGGGCCCGCTGACGGCCCGCGAGCGCCGGATCGTCGGGCTCTTCGTCGAGGGGCTCTCGCTCAAGCAGGTCGCGACCGAGCTCGGGATCACCCAGGACGCGGCGCGCAGCTCACTGCGGAACGCCCGGGCGAAGTACCGCGCCGAGGGCGTGGGCGTGAGCACCAAGATCGCCCTGCGCCGCCAGGCCCTGCGCGACGGGATCATCGGGCGCGCGCCGTAGCGGCGCGGCCGGCGATCGCGTCGGCGTCGACGTCGCGGTCGGCGACCGGCTCGGGTCAGACGGACTCGTCGCGCTTCTGCCGGGCCGGCTCGGCCGGGCGGTCGGGGCCGTTCCAGACCGAGACGATGCCCCAGGCGACCGCGGCGATCGGCACGGCGAGCACGGCGCCGACGATGCCGGCGAGCACGGTGCCGATGGTCAGGGCGATCAGCACGATCAGCGGGTGCAGCTTGAGCGAGCGGGCCATCACGACCGGCTGCAGGAAGTTGCCCTCGAGCTGGTTGACGGCGATGACGACGATGATCACGATCAGCGCGGCCAGCGGGCCGTTCGCGACGAGGGCGACGAGCGCGGCGAGGATGCCGGCGGCGGTCGCTCCGACGATCGGGATGAAGGCGGTGAGGAAGACGATCACGGCGAGCGGGAGGGCCAGCGGCACCTGCAGGATCGCGAGGGCGACGCCGATGCCGATCGCGTCGACCGCAGCGACCGTGGCCGTGCCGCGGATGTAGCCGCCGAGGACGTCGACGGTCTTGCCGCCGACGCGCTTGGCGCGGTCGTAGCTCGAGCCGGTGAAGGGGCGGAGCAGGAACTCCCAGATCTTCGGGCCGTCCTTCATGAAGAAGAACAGGACGACGATCATCAGCACCAGGCCGGTGACGAAGTTCGCCGCGGCCGCCGCGCCGGCGAGGGCGCCGGAGCCGAAGGAGCTCGAGGTGAGGAAGTCGACGACGCTCTGGCGGGCGTCCTCGATCTGCTGCTCGTCGATCTGGAACGGCAGGTGCTGCACGTAGTCCTGCAGCGAGGCGATGCCGTCGGAGGCGCTGCTGACCAGCTCGTCCCACTGGTTGCGGACGGCGACGGTGATCAGCCAGCCGATGGCGCCGAGGATCGCGAGCAGTCCGATCAGGGCGATCCAGGTGGCGAGGATCGACGGCACGCCCTTGCGGCGCATCCAGGCCAGGACGGGGTGGATCGCGGACGCGAGGATGATCGCGATCAGCACGGGGATCAGCACCAGCGTCAGCTGGGTCATCGCGAGGACGAGGACCGCCGCGAGCGCCAGGACGACGAGCACCTGGAGGCAGCGCAGCGCGAAGCGCCCGAGTCCGTCGGTCCACACCGTCGGCCGCCGCTCGGCGGGGGGAGTGGCCGGCGAGGCGGCCGGGGAGGCGGCCGGGGGGACGGTGCGGTCGAAGAAGCCCATGGGGGGAACCGTAGTGGAGGGACGGGGCGCGGTTCTCCCGCTTGACGACCGCGCGGTCGCCCAGGAGACGGAGTTTGCCGGGCGGCGGCCGGATCGAGCGTGGAGTGCGGAATCGGTTGCGTCCGGCGGCCTCCACTGAGCAGAATCGCCTGTTCTGTGGCGAAATGGCGCGCAGAGGTGCGGAATCCATTGCTTCGACGACGGAATGCGCACTAGGGTCGCCGTGTCCATGCAAGCGCATGGGGTGCGGGACCCGAACCCGCGCCGCAGTCGCTCGCCGGTGCCCGCCGCCTGCCGATCAGGCGGCGGGTCCGCGCTCGTCCGGGACGGCCGCGCTACGCGGCGGGGACCCGGACGGTCAGTCCGCCCGGCTCGATCCAGGTGCGGAACGCCGACGTCGTCCCGAACGGGTCGCCGTCCAGCTCGATCTCCTGCGGCTTCTCCAGGCGCACCACGAGCTCGTGGCCCTTCACGTAGCGCAGCGCCGAGACCTCCTTCGTGAGGCCCATCAGCTTCGTGCCGACCACGCCGCTGCGGCGCAGCACGCCGTTCTCCCAGACCACCTTGAAGATGATCTGCACCCAGCCGAAGAAGCCCTCCGGGCGCAGCAGCACGATGTCGAACTCGCCGTCGTCGACCGCGGCGTCCGGCAGCAGCAGGATGTTCGCCGGCAGGGCGCCGCAGTTGCCCACGATGATCGTGTGCGCGCGCACCTTGCGCGTCTTCGCGCCGTTCAGGGAGTAGCGGAACTCGAGCTGGTTCTTGTCGAGCAGGGCCTTCCGCAGCGCGTCGACGTAGGCGAGCCAGCCGGCCCGCTTCTTCAGGTCGTCGTCGGTGTTCGCGAGCATCTTCGCGTCGATCCCGAGACCGGCCATCACGACGTAGGAGCGCCGGTCGCGCCCCTTCGACGTCTCGATGTCGATCACGCCGATGTCGATGGCGCGGTCCTCACCCGAGAAGGCGACGGTCAGCGAGTTGTCGACGTCGTCGAGCGTGAGGTTCAGATTGCGGGCGAGCAGGTTGCCGGTGCCGGAGGGCAGCAGCGCGAGCGACGCCTTCGAGTCCTGCAGCGCCTCGGCCACCACGCGCACGGTGCCGTCGCCGCCGGCCGCGATCACCATGTCGACGCCCTGCTCGAGCGCCTCCCTGGTCTGGCCGGCTCCCGGGTCCTCGACGGAGGTCTCGAACCAGAGGGTCTCGTCCCAGCCGGCGGCCTCCTGGGCGCGCGCGACGGCGGCCTTCACGGCCTCGAGGTCGACCTTGACGGGGTTGTAGACGATCGCGGCGCGGCGGAGCTCAGACATCGGCGCCGTCCTCGTCCTCGTCGAGCTCGTTCCCGTCGGCGTCGACCCGGCCCGGGCGCACGGCGGCGTCGTCGCGGATGTCGATGCGGGTGTCGCCCGCGGGGGTGGTCGTCACGTCGATGCGCGGGGCCGCGTCGGCCTCCGTCGCCTTCGGTGCGCTGGTCAGCTGGTCTCGGCGATCATCCGCCTTCTGGTCGCTCATGCCTGGACGGTAGCAGCGCGATCGCGAGCGCCGCTCGGGGTTGCGTCGGCCTCGGCGGCCGCTCTCAGCGCGGGGTCGAGCGGGCGGCCTGCAGCCCCCAGAGCACCAGCGGGATCTGCAGCGGCAGGCGCAGCAGCGTGATCGCCCGGGTCCGCGGGCGGCGGGCGTCGAGGGCCATCTGCACGTTGGCGGGGAAGACCCCCGCCATCAGGGCGGCGGAGGCGAGACCGCCGACAGCGCGGGTCGGCGGCCAGAGCGTCGTCGCGGCGCAGGCGAGCTCAGCGACCCCCGAGACGAGAACCCAGCCTCGGGCGGAGCCGGGCATCGCCCGCGGGACGGCGCGCTCGAAGACGGCGGGGCGCACGAGGTGGATCACTCCGGACACCGCCATCGCGCCGACGAGCGCGAGCGGTCCGGCGCCGAGGCCGATTCCGCTCCGGCGACGGATGCGGCGGCTCATCGTCCCTGCGCCCCGCGCTCGAGCGGAGCGACGTGGTCGAGGATCCGGCGCCACTCGCGCACCAGCGCCAGCCGCCCGGTGCCGTCGACGGTCGCGGAGCGCGCGTCGGCGAGCCGTGAGCGGAACCAGCGCGCGTCCTCCGAGCCGGCGACCGGGTCCGCGTCGCCGTTCACGATCAGGACCTCGGCCGTGACCCGGTCGAGCTCGTCCGCCCAGGAGCCGTCGCGGAGCGCGACCAGGTCGGTCGCGGCGCCGCCGGGGCCCTGGCGCCAGCCCTCGCCGAGCATCCGCTCGAGCCGGTTGCGCAGCCCGCCGTGGCTCTCGAGGACCGGGTCGCCGGGGTCGACGCCGAGCGAGTCGAGGCCGGGCACGTCGGCGGGGAGCGTCGCGGCGATCCCCGCGGCGTCCTCGCCGGGCAGGGTCTGCCGCCGCTCCCACGCCGTCGTCGGGTGCACGAGAGCGCCGGCCTGCGGGGGAGCGGGGGTGCCGACGATCGCGATGCGGTCGACGAGGTCCGGGTGCCGTGCGGCGAGCGAGAGCGCGAAGGCGCCTCCGGAGCCCCAGCCGACCACGCCGACGCTGCCGAAGCGGGCGCCGTCGACGTCGCGGGCGGTGCGCTCGGAGCGGCGGAGGTACTCCGCGAGGTCGTCGGCGCGGTCCTGGACGCGGCCGTGCTGCGCGTCGACGGGATCGGAGGCGCCGTAGCCGGGGCGGTCGAGGATCAGCAGGTGCAGGCCCCACGGCCCGGTGACCAGCGGGTCGGGGTCGAAGCCGCCCGCGCCGGGAGTGGGGTGGCAGAAGACGACCAGCCGGTCCGCGATCGGGTCGCCGGCGGCCGAGACGCCCATCCCGCGTCCGGACCGCAGCTCGAATCGGTGGTTCGCCATGTCTCCTCCAGAGTGCCGCCGTCGGATGGCGGAGCGACCCCAGTCAACCGGAGGCGCGGGGTGCGCCGCTGGGGATTTTGCGGTGCGTGGGCATCGTGGCCTCCCCGGGCCGCCCGCCGCCACCCCCTGGCGCGGTCCGTGCGGCGCGGAGGAGAGTGGGCGTTCCGGCAGAGCGCCGGGCGAAGGGAGAGCGGCGATGAGCAGCGACAGCAGCAACGGCACCGAGGACGAGAAGACCGAGAAGACCGAGGACATCCCCGACGGCACCGGCACCGACACCTCCAGCGGCGGCGGCGACACGGACACCGTCTCGGGCGGCGAGCCGGACGACGAGTAGTCGCCGCGGCACGCTCGGCGACGAGAAGAGGGGCGCCACCGGTGATGCCGGTGACGCCCCTCTCGTCGTTCTCCGAGGTCAGACGACGGGGCCGTTGCCCTCGCTGGTGCGGCGGGTGACCTGCTCGCCGCTGGCGGGGTCGACCGCCGAGCGGGTGGTCGAGACGGCCTGGCGGCGGCGGGTCATCAGGACGAGGCCGAGGATGAGGCCCACGGCTCCGGCGGCCATCAGGATGTAGCCGACCAGCTTGAGGTCGACTCCCGACACCTGGACATCCACGGCGAACGCGAGGACCGCGCCGACGACGAGGAGGAAGATCCCTGCTCCGATGCTCATACGTGCTCCTTCTGCGTGCGCCGGCGTGCGCGGGAGGCGCGATGGGCACCGGCGGGCGACGCCCCACCGTAGTGCCGCGGAGGCCCGCGGCCGAAGCCCTATCCGCCACCGGCGGCCGGGGTGTAGGCGGGACGTCCCTGCTGATCGAGCAGCCCGCGGAGCGGGCGTCTCGATCGGGGAGGACCGGCGGTGGGGACGTCCCCTGCTGATCGAGCAGCCCGCGGAGCGGGCGTCTCGAGATCCACCACCGTCAGGACCTGAGTCTGCAGACCCGCCCTGCTGGGGACGGCCGGTCTCGATACGCCCCTGCGGGGCTACTCGACCAGCATGAAGGGCTGCTGCCGCGTCCTTTCCCTCACCGACTCCAGGCGGGCGACCGTCGGGAAACTGCTGCTGCGCCCTGCGAGGCTTCAACCCTGGACACGGCGCCGTATCGCAGCGATCGCCTCGTCCCCCGTCAGCTCACGGCGCGCGGCCCGCCGATGATGGCGCGCGGCGCCGGATCCTCGACCTCGTGGCCTCCCAGAGCGAGAGCGGCTTCAGCGAACAGCAGATGCCGATCGATTTCGGCTCGACCCGGCGTGACCGCCCCGACCGGACGCGTCATTCGGACCTTTTTCGTCGGCATTCGTTGTCTTCTTGCAGCCCGGACGCGCGCCTCAGGGCGCCTTCGATCTCGTCTCGTCCATGACTTCGGTCGCGATCCGGGTGAGCGTCTCCTCCGCCGGCAGCGTCGCCTGGTCGGCTGGCGACAGCTCATACCGGCTCACGGCGACCGCCTGCGTCGAGCCGGCGAGGGAGTACTTGACCACCGTCTCGTTCTTGTCCGTCACGAGCAGGATCCCCACGGTGGGCGCATGGAGTTCGGGGATGCGCATCGTGTCGTCGACGAGTGCGACGTAGAAGCCGAGCTGGCCGGCATCGCGCGGATCGAATCTGCGGGTCTTGAGTTCGACGACGACGAACCGCACCTGCTGCCAGTTGAAGAACAGCAGGTCGACGAAGAAGTCGTCGCCGTCGACATCGAAGTGAACCTGACGTCCGACGAAGGAGAACCCTGCGCCGAGCTCGCGCAGAGTGTCGACCACCTGGAGGGTGAGTCGCTCCTCCAGTTCGCGCTCGCCGGCGTCGGAGTCGATCGCGAGGAAGTCGAGTGCGTACGGGTCCTTGGTGAGCTGCTGAGCGAGCTCCGAGTCACGGCGCTCCAGCGCGGACGAGAAGTTGGACGGAGCGGCTCCCGTTCGCTCGTGCAGTCGAGTCGCGATCTGGTGCTGCAGGACTGCTCGGCTCCACCCGTGCTCGACGTCCTGCGCGGCGTACCAGTCGCGGAGGCGCTGGTCGTCGAGCTTGTCCAGCAGCTGGATCGTGTGGCCCCACGGCAATTCGCCAACAGGCTGTTGGCGAATTAGATCCTCGGACGGCCACGCCTCTGCGAACCGCCGCGCGTAGCGCAGGTTCGACTCCGAGAAGCCCTTCATCGTCGGGAACTCAGCGCGGAGATCCGCCGCCAGCCGGGCGAGCACACCGCTTCCCCACGGCTCCGCCCGCTGCCGCTCGACGAGCGTGTGGCCGATGAACCACCACAGCGCGACGACCTCCGTGTTCGCGGTCCGCTGCACCGCGAACCGCGCCTCGTGCGCTCGACGGACGAGAAGCTCGAGTGTCTGCGCGTAGCCGTCCGGGAGCACCTGGGTCATCCCTCCAGTCTCGAACGGCGATCGCTGGAGTGCGGGGGATGGCGCCTGACGGTGGTGCGGCGACGCTCTGCGCGGCGGCGGCCCCCGGCTCAGCGGTCCGCGATGCGGAGCATCACGCGGGTGCGGTCGCCGCGGGAGACGATCCGCTCGATCACCATGAAGACGCGGTACTCGAGGCGGTACTTGCGGAGGAAGACGCGGCCGAGGCGCTCGACGGTGTCGGTGTCGGAGACGATGTGCGCCTCCGCCTCGAGGGCGGTCGCGCCGTCGGCGACGCGGCCGCGGCGGTCGCAGGGGACGAGGGTCACCCGCGGGTCGTTGCGCAGGCGCTTGACCTTGCCGCTCTTGCGGGGAGTCGTGACGATCAGGTCCGCGCCGTCCCGGGCGATCCACACCGGCGTCGACACTCCGACGCCCGTCTTCCGGAAGGTCGTGAGCGAGACGAACGAGGCGTCGGAGAGGGCCGCGAGAGCGGGCGAGAGGGTCATCCTCGAAGAGTAGGGGTGCGCGGCAGCGACTCCGCAAGCCTCCCTGGCAGCTCCGATCGCCGCCGTAGGGTGGAGTCATGACCGACCCGTCCCCCCTGATCGGTCCGATCCCGGCGCCCGAGCTCCACGTCATGACGTACAACATCCGCCGCCGCATGCCCCGTCTGACCGCCCGCGCGGTCGACCAGTGGGAGCGCCGGAAGCCCCTGGTGCGCCGGCTGCTGCAGGAGGAGAGCCCGTCGATCCTCGCGGTGCAGGAGGCGCTGCCCGATCAGGCGCAGTGGGTGCACGAGTCGCTCGGCGCCTCGTTCGAGGGCATGGGCTTCGGCCGCGACGCCGACCGCGGCGGTGAGCGGGTGATGCTCTTCGTCGACCGGAGCCGCTTCGCGGTGCGCGACTGGTCGCAGATCGCGCTGTCCGCGACTCCGGACGTCGCCGGCTCGCGCAGCTGGGGCAACCGGATCCCGCGCACCGCGGTGATCGCCGAGCTGACCGACCACGCGACGAACCGCGAGTTCACCGTCGTCGCGACGCACTTCGACCACCTCTCGCGGCGCTCGCGACTGCGCTCGGCCGAGCTGGTCGCCGAGCGGATCACCGACCTCGGCCGGCCCGCGATCGTGATGGGCGACACCAACACCGACGTCGGCACCGAGCCGTACCGGGCGCTGCTGGACGAGGGCGGGCTCGCGGACTCCTGGGTCGTCGCCGGCACGCACCTCACCCCGCACTGGGGCACCTACTCCAACTACCGCCCGCCGAAGGCCGGCCGCCGGATCGACTGGCTCACGGTCAGCGCCGGGGCCTTCGAGGTCGTCTCGGCGGCGATCAACGCGACCCGCTACGGCACGGCGCCGGGCTCGGACCACGAGGCGGTCCAGGCCGTCCTCCGCTTCACGAAGCCGTGACCCGACCCGCCGTGAGAGCCCGCCCCGAGAACGAGCCCGTCCTGATCTCGACCTTCATGGAGCCCCCGCGCACCCGGGGCGAGTGGTTCGCCGACGCGGTCCGCGCCCTCGGCGCCGTGAGCATCGTCGCCGCGGTGATCGGCTGGGACCTCGTCGACGTCGCCGTGCTCGCCCTCGCCGCGATCGGGCTGGTGCTGCCGCGGTTCCTCGGGATCCGGCCGGCGCTGGACGCCGCGTTCGGCCTGGCGCTGCTGGTCGCGTCCTGGAGCAGCGTGCTCGGGCTCTACCAGGCCTGGGCGTCGTGGGACCTCGTGGTGCACTTCGTGCTGAACGGGCTGGTCGCGGCCGTCGCCTACATCATCGCCGCGCGCGCCGGCGTGGTGCCGACGGTCGCCGGCGACCGCGGGCCGCTCGCCCCGGCGATCGTGCTCTGCGCCTGCTTCGGCCTGTCGATGGGCGTGGTCTGGGAGTGGGGCGAGTGGGCCGGGCACCGCTTCGTCGACCCGTCGATCTTCGTCGGCTACGAGGACACGCTGGGCGACCTCGCGGCCGGCGCGGCCGGCTCGATCGCGGCCGGTGCGCTGATGCGCTTCTGGTCGGCGAAGAGCCGCGTCGTCGGCGGCCGGCGGTGACCCGCCGGCACAGCCTCCTCGCCCTCCTCGTCGTGCTGCTCTGGGGGCTGAACTTCGTCGTGATCGACGTGGGGTTGGCGGACGTGCCGCCGCTGCTGTTCCTGGCGATGCGGTTCACGGTGGTCGCGGTGCCGGCCGTGTTCCTCGTGCCGCGGCCGCAGGCGCCGCTGCGGACGGTCGCGACCATCGGCGCGTTCATGAGCCTCGGGCAGTTCGCGCTGCTCTACCTGGCGCTGGCGCTGGGGATGCCCGCGGGTCTCGCGTCGCTGGTGGTGCAGGCGCAGATCGTGCTGACGGTGCTGATCGCCGCGGTGCTGCTGAAGGAGCGGCCGACGCGGCGGCAGAGCATCGGACTGGTCGTCGGCGTCGCCGGGCTCGTGATCGTCGCCCTCTCGCACGGGGCCGTCGCGCCGTGGCTGCCGTTCGTGGTCTGCCTCGGCGGCGCGCTCTCCTGGGCGATCGGCAACGTGCTGACCCGGCGCGCGAAGGGCGCCTCGGGGCTCTCGCTGGTGGTCTGGTCGGCGCTGGTCGTGCCGATCCCGGCGCTGCTGCTCTCGCTGCTCGTCGACGGCGGGCCCGCGATCGCCGATGCGATCCAGGGGCTCTCGCTCGCTGCGATCCTCAGCACTCTGTACACGGCGGTGTTCGCGTCGCTGATCGGCTACGGCATCTGGAACTCGCTGCTCGCCCGCTACCCGGCCGCGTCGGTGGTGCCGTTCACGCTGCTGGTGCCGGTGGTCGGCGTGCTGTCGGCGTGGGTGCTGCTGGGCGAGGTGCCGTCGGTCGGCGTGCTGATCGGCGGCGCGGTGATGGTCGCGGGGCTCGCGGTCGCGACGATCCGCCGAGGCCGGCGCGATCCCGTCCTCGCCGCTGTCGGTGGTCCGGCGTAGGGTCGGCCGCATGTGCGGACGCTTCGCTATGGATTCCGAGACCGACGCCCTGATCGCGGAGTTCGTGGCGGCCGGCGGCCGGGCGGCCGACTGGGCGCCCGACTTCAGCGTCGCGCCCACCGACGCCGCGCCGATCGTGCGCGAGCACCGGCACGAGGAGTCGCTGGAGCGCGAGATCGAGCTCGCCTCGTGGGGCTTCCGGCCGTCCTGGGCGAAGGGGAAGGGGCCGTCGCCGATCAACGCGCGGCTCGAGACGGTCGCCTCGAACGGGCTGTTCCGCGGGGCCTTCGCCAAGCAGCGCGCCATCGTGCCGATGCGCGGCTACTACGAGTGGGAGGCGCGCGCCGACGGCAAGCAGCCGTGGTTCCTGCACGGCGAGGAGCCGATCCTCGCCGCGGCGGGTCTCTACGCGGTCCGCAAGGAGGGCGACGAGTGGCGGGTCTCCTTCACGATCATCACCCGCGAGGCCCGAGACGCGTCCGGCGAGGTGCACGACCGGATGCCCGTCTTCCTCACCCCCGACGTCCGCGACGCCTGGCTGAGCCCGGACCCGCTCACCTCCAGCGAGGAGATGCTCGCGACCCTCGACCGCGCGTCGGTCGCGGTCGCCTCGACCATCACCGCCTACCCGGTCGACCGCCGCGTGAACAACGCGCGGACGGTCGACCGCCACGACCCGGGCCTGCTCGACCCGGTCGCGTAGGACCTCCCGCTCGACAAGCCCGGGACGATTCTCGGATCGCGCGCCACCCAGGGCTCCTCTCCGACGCTCAGCGCCTGGGGCGAGTAGCCTTGATGAATGGTCTTCGCACGCGTCTCCCCGGGTGTCCCGACGTCCGATGCGCCTGTCGTGCCCGGCCGAGTCGACCTGCCCGCGTCGATCGACGAGATCATGGCGGAGATCACCAAGGGCCAGCAGCTCGCCGGCCATTTCCCTTCGGAGGAGACGCTCGAGCGCGGTCGCCAGGTTCTGACCGGCGAGCGCTCGATCGAGGATGCTCGGCGGGAGTTGCGCGCGAAGTACGCCGTGTGAACGGTGACGACCACTACACCTACCCGGGCTCCGGAGGCGTCCTGGTCAATCTGCTCGGTCTCCGCAGCAGTGCGGACCTCGACGAGGCGCTCAACGACTTCGCCACGATCGAGTGGGCGGCACTTCGGCGGGAGCCGCTTCCGGACCGGCTCGACTTCGCGCAGTTGCAATACGTCCACCGGCGTCTGTTCGCGGCGGTGTACCCCTTCGCCGGTGAGCTTCGCGACGTGGACGTCCAGGCAGGCGGAACCGGGATCGCGTACTGCCGGCCGGAGTTCCTCGTCGAGCAGATCGAGAAGGAGTTCCAGCGCCTCGAGGACGACGACTGGCTCTACGGGAGGGACCTGCGCGATCTCGCCGAGGGGCTGGCGGACCACTGGGGCGAGATCACCGCTCTGCATCCCTTCCGGGACGGCAACACTCGAAGCCAGAGCGCCTTCGTCACCATGCTCGCGAATCGTGCCGGCTTCACACTCCGGTGGAGCGAGATGGACGTCGACACGCTCCGATCCCTCCGATTGGAAGCGGTTGCGCATTCGTCGAGGAGATTGACTGAGTATCTCGAGTCACACCTCCGGCCGAGCGCAGCGCCAGAAGAGTCGGAGACACGCCCGTTCCGGTTCGGGCGGCCCGAGAGGAGCTGAGCGCCCCCGGGACGATGCGCGTTCAGCGCCCTGGGAGAGATCACCGAGTACACGGGGAAGCCAATGCTGATCGAGTAGCCCGCGGCGCGGGCGTATCGAGATCCACTCGCGTCGGAAGACGAGTCTGCAGACCGCCCTGTCGGGGACGGCGGGTCTCGATACGCCCCTGCGGGGCTACTCGACCAGCATGAGTGGACGCCGCGCGTCCTTCTCCTCACCACCGAGATGTGAAGCGGCTTAGCCGCTCGTTAGGACGTGCGGAGCGGCTACTTCGTTCCGGCGTGCCCCGGGAACGGCTTGCCGTTCAGGCTGACCTCGTCGGGGTCGACCTCGACGGTGCCGACGTCGTCGGCGCCGCCGGTGCCGGGGACGGAGACGACCTCGGCCGAGCCGGAGACCTCCGTCCGGCTGGTGGTGGGGTCCTGCTCCTGGCGGACCTCGGTCTCGCGCTCGCTGCCGGGGGATTCGGCGCGGTCCTTCTCGACCTGCTCGCTGCTGGTCCGCGTCGCCGGAGCCGCGCCGTCCGTCGCGCCGATCGTCGATCCCTGCTCGTGCTCGTCCATGTGCCTCTGCCTTTCGTCGGGACCAGCCACGCTACGCGCGGCCTCTCGGGCGAGCACCCGCTTGACAGCTCGTGAGCCCCCCGTCGAGCCCTGCGGCTCGGAAGACGGACGTACTACCCTGGGGAGACGGTCGCACCGGGGGGCGCGGCGTTGCCGCAGCATCCGCCCGAGGAGGAACCGTGTCATCCCACCGAACGGGCGAGAACCGCGTCGTCGGCACGACGATCGGCGGTCGCTACACGATCGAGGAGCTGATCGGACGGGGCGGGATGGCGACCGTGTACCGGGCGCGCGACGGGATCCTCGGCCGCTCGGTGGCGCTGAAGATGTTCGCGCCGGGCATCGACGACGCGCAGGACCTCCAGCGCAAGTCGTCCGAGATCCGGCTGCTCGCGGCCCTCAACCACCCCGCGCTGGTGACCCTCTACGACGCCGACGACGGCGGCGACGACACCGGCGGCCAGGCCTACATGGTGATGGAGCTCGCCGAGGGACCGAGTCTCGCGGAGCGGCTGGCCAGCGGGCCCGTCCTGCCCAACGACGTCGCGTCGATGGCCGCCGACCTCGGCGAGGCCCTGCACACCGTGCACGCGGCCGGAGTGGTGCACCGCGACGTGAAGCCCTCCAACGTGCTGCTCGTGCCGAGCCCGCTGACGAGCCGCGAGTTCCGCCCCAAGCTCGCCGACTTCGGCATCGCCTACCTGATCGACGCGACCCGCATCACCTCGCCGGGCACGCTGATCGGCACCGCCGCCTACCTCAGCCCCGAGCAGGCGCACGGCGACGTGCTGACCTCGGCGAGCGACGTCTACTCCCTCGGCCTGGTGCTGCTCGAATCGCTGACCGGGCGCCGCCCCTTCACCGGATCGGCGATCGAGGTCACCCTCGCGCGCCTGCTGCGCGACCCGGAGGTGTCGGACTCGCTCGGCGGCGGCTGGTCGGCGCTGCTGAACGCGATGACGCGGCGCGAGCCGGCCGAGCGGCCCACGGCGATCGAGGTCGCGGAGTCGGCGCGCGCGCTGATCGATCCGCGCCGCGACGGACCGCCGACGGCGATCGTCGTCCCCGACGTGCCGGTCCGGGAGCCCGCCGGGCCGCCGCCGACCGAGCGCATGCCCGCGACCGAGCGCTTCGCTCCGACGTCCGCGGCGACCGAGCTGCTCGACGCCACGTCGGTGCTGCCGGTCGGTGCGACCGAGCTGCTGCCGGGGACGGCGCCCGCGACCGCGACGACCACGCGGGTCGCGCCGAGCGCAGGGGTCACGCCGCCCGCCGCCGTCGCCCGGCGCCGCACCGGGCCGAGCCCGTGGCTGATCGTCGTGGTGCTCGCGCTGGTCGCCGTGGCGGTCGGCCTCGTGATCGTGCTGTTCGACGGTCCGCAGTCGCCGCTGCCCGCCGTCGACGGGGAGCTCGGCGAGCACCTCCGTCAGCTGCGCGAGAGCATCCGCTCGTGAGGGGGCCGGGCCGACGGGGCGTGAGCCGGCGGGGCCTTCGACTGCGGGCCGGGGGTGCGGTGCTCGCCGCCGTCCTCGTGCTGTCGGGCTGCTCCGCCGCGGATCCGTCGATCGACGACGGCACCGCGCAGGCCCTCGACGACGCGGTCGTGGCGGTCGCCGAGAAGGCGTCGGCCGACGACTGGGCCGGAGCGCTCACCGAGCTCGACGCGCTCCAGGCGACGCTCGACGCGGCGATCGCCGGCGGGAACGTCCGGGAGGACCGGGCCACGTCGATCCGGGCTCAGGCCGACCTCGTGCGCGCCGACCTCGCCGCGCTGATCGCCGCCGAGCCGGCGCCCGAGGAGTCGACCGAGCCCGAGCCGGAGGAGACCACTCCCTCCGAGGAGGAGCCGCCGGCCGAGGAGACCCCGGAGGAGGAGACGCCGGCCCCGGTCGAGACTCCCGAGGAGGAGCCGTCGCCGACGCCCGAGGAGACCGAGCCGGCCGAACCCGTCGAGCCGACCGAGCCGCCCGAGGAGGAGTCGCCGGCGCCTGCCGCCACGACGCCGGCCGCCGGTGCGCCCGCCGTGCAGGCGCCCGCGACGCAGGCTCCGGTCGAGGAGCCGGTCGAGGGACCGGGGAACTCCGGCGGGAACGGCGGCGGAAACGGCAACGGCCGCAGCCCGGAGAGCGGCCAGAACCCCGGCAACGGGAACGGCCCGGGGAAGGGCTGAGCCCCTCCGCTCCCGCGACCTACTCCTCCGTGCGGACGACCGCGTAGGACGCGTCGAGGTCGACGTCCACGTCCGTGCCGTCGGCGCGGGTGACCTCGACGTCGAAGGTGTGATCGGCGTCGTCGCTGCGCTCGGCCTCGGTGACCGTGCCGCCGCCGACCGCGGCGATCGCGGCCTCGCTCGCGCGGGTCAGCTCCTCGCCGACGAGGTCGTCGGGGTCGACCGCGCCGGTGACGCCGGTGGTGCTGTCCTCGGTGGAGCCGGTCGTGCCGTCGTCCGTGCCGTCGTTCGTGCTGCCGCCGGTGCCGCGCACCGCGTCGTCGTCCGGGTCGACGACCAGCACGCCGAAGGAGTCGTCGAGCCGCACGTCGTACTCGAGGCCGTCGTCGCCGCGCAGCTCGAGCTCGTAGCCCGGCGTGCCGTCGTCGTCGCGCTCGGCCGAGGTGACGGTCCCGCCGCCGATCTCGGCGATCGCGACCTCGCTGGCGCGGTCGAGGTCGGCGCCGGTCAGCGCGTCCGAGCGCTCGAAGCCGTCGGTCGCGGCGAAGGCGATGCCCGTGCCGGCTCCGACGAGCACGATCGCGCCCGCGACTCCGACGATGATCCCGGTCTTCTTCTTCATGATCCGCTCCGTCTCCGGCGCCGTTCCTCGACGCCGCAGCCACTGTCCCGCGGCGCCGCTGAAGCCAGCCTGAAGCGGAGCGGACCCGGCGCCGGTCAGCGCAGCGGCACCCGCAGCGTCACTCGCGCGCCGCCCCACGGCGACTCCTCGATCGCGACGCTCCCGCTGTGCGCCGCCGCGATCTCGGCGACGATCGCGAGCCCGAGACCCGAGCCGCCGGCGTCGCGGGCGCGCCCCTCGTCCAGCCGCACGAAGCGCTCCAGCACCCGCTCGCGGTCGGCCGCGGGGACCCCCGGCCCGTCGTCGTCGACAACGAGCACGGCCGAGTCGCCTTCGCCGCGGGTCGCGATCGCCAGCCGCGCCGCGCGGTGCCGCACCGCGTTGTCGACGAGGTTCCGCAGCGCCCGCCCGAGCAGCGCCTCGTCCGCCACCGCCTGCACCGGCGAGACCCCCGAGGCGTCCACGGCGATCCCGGAGTCGCGCAGCCGCCGCACCTCGCGCAGCGCCAGGTCGTCGAGGTCGACCGGGGCCGCGAGCACCGCCAGCCGCGCCTCGTCGGCGCGCGCGAGCAGCAGCAGGCCCTCGATCAGCCCGCCCATCCGCACCGACTCCTCGGCCACCGTCGTCGCCAGCCGGCCCGCGTCGAGCCGGTCGGGGTGCGCGAGCGCGACCTCGGCGCTCTGCCGCAGTGCCGCGACCGGCGAGCGCAGCTCGTGCGAGGCGTCCGAGACGAACCGGCGCTGCCGCTCCTGACCGTCCTCGAGGCGCCCGAGCATCCGATTGAGGGTCTGCGCGAGCCGGTCGATCTCGTCGCCCGAGCCGGGCTCCGCGACGCGGCGGTCGAGGGCCGCGGCGGTCACCGCGTCCGCCTCCGCGCGCATCCGGTCCACCGGCCGCAGGGCGCGGCCGACGACGATCCAGCAGACGATCGCGACGAAGGCGACCAGCAGCGGGACGGCGACCGCGAGCAGACCCGCGGTCGTCGCGAGCGCCTCCGCACGGCCCTCGTCGGGCACGCCGACGACGACGAGTGAGCCGTCGTCGAGCTCCTGCGTCGCGACGACCAGCGGATCCTCGTCCGCGAGCGTCGTCGTGAACGTCTCGTCGCGCTCCTCGGTCGCGAGCGCCGGCAGGTCGTCGGCGTCCTCGCCCGCGGCGGCCACGCGCCCGTCGACGACCAGCTGGACGACGCCCTCCGAGGCCCGGACCGCGTCCGCGCCGCCGCGCTCGACCAGCGTCGCGACCCGCTCGGCCTCGGTCTCGGCGGCCGTCGCGGCGCTTCCGGCGAGCACGGAGGAGAGCACCAGCAGGAAGCCGGCCGCACCGAGCACCGCCGCGAGGGCGACCACGGCGGTCGCCGCGAGCGTGATCCGGGAGCGCAGGGAGCGCCGCCGCGTCGTCCCGCCGGTCCGGGCCGTCACGGCAGCACCGAGTAGCCCGCGCCGCGTTGGGTGCGGATCGTCTCCCGGCCGAACGGCCGGTCGATCTTGTTGCGGAGCGTCCGGATGTAGACCTCGACGATGTTGGGATCGCCGTCGAAGTCGAAGTCCCAGACCGCGCCGAGCACGTCGCGCTTGGAGACGACGTCGCCCGCCCGCGAGACGAGGTACTCCAGCACGCTGAACTCGCGGGCCGTGAGCGGGATCGCGACGCCGCCCCGCTCCACCCGGCGCGCGGCCGGATCGAGCACGAGGTCGCCGACGGTCAGCACGGTGGGCCGCTCGGCGGCGCCGCGGCGGATCAGCGCCCGCAGCCGCGCGACCAGCACGGGGAAGGAGAACGGCTTGGTCAGGTGGTCGTCCGCGCCGGTGTCGAGCGCCTCGACCTGGTCGAGGTCGCCGTCCTTCGCGGTGAGCATCAGGATCGGCGTCCAGTCCTCGGCCGCGCGCAGCCGCTCGCAGACGCGGAAGCCGCTGATGTCGGGGAGCATCAGGTCGAGCACGATCGCCGCGTACTCCGCCTCCTGCGCGAGCCAGAGCGCGTCGGTGCCGTTCGTCGCGGTGTCGACCGCGAAGCCCTCGCCCTGCAGCCCCGCCTCGAGCGCGCCCAGCAGGTTGATCTCGTCGTCGACGATGAGGATGCGGATGGGAGCCTCCCGGTCTCGGCGCGGACGCCCAGGTTAACCCGCGCGTTCCCCGCGTGCGCTAAGACGGTCCGGTGACAGCCGACGCCTCCCTCGCCCGCCGCCTCGGCACCCGCGACGCCGTTGTGATCGGGCTCGGCTCGATGATCGGCGCCGGGCTCTTCTCGGCCTTCGCGCCCGCCGCCGCGGCGGCCGGGCCGTGGCTGCTGGTCGGCCTCGCGCTGGCCGCGATCGTCGCCTGGGCGAACGCCTCCTCCACAGCGCAGCTCGCCGCGCAGTACCCGCGCTCGGGCGGCGCCTACCTCTCCGGCCGGGAGCGCCTCGGCGAGTGGCCCGGCTTCCTGGCCGGCTGGAGCTTCGTCGTCGGCAAGACCGCGAGCTGCGCCGCGATGGCGCTGACCGTCGCCGCCTACGCCGCGCCCGCGGGGTGGGAGCGACCGGTCGCGGTGGCCGCGGTCGTGGCGCTCGTGGCGGTGAACGTCCTCGGGGTGACCCGCACGGCGCTCGCGACGCGGATCCTGCTCTCGATCGTGCTCGTGGTGCTCGTCGTCGCGATGGCGGCGGCAGCGGCGTCCGGACCGGCGTCCGTCACCGGCGCCGCCCGGCCCTTCGACGCCTACGGCGTGCTGCAGTCGGCCGGCCTGCTGTTCTTCGCCTTCGCCGGCTACGCCCGCCTCGCGACGATGGGGGAGGAGGTGCGCGACCCCGCCCGCACGATCCCTCGCGCGATCCTCGGCGCGCTCCTGCTCGCGGTCCTGCTCTACACGGTCGTCGGCGCCGGGCTGCTCGCGGCGCTCGGCCCGGAGCGGCTCGCCGCCTCGACGCAGCCGCTCGTCGACGCGGCCGCCGCCTGGCCGTGGACCGCGGTGCCGATCCGGGTGGGCGCCGCGGCGGCGAGCCTCGGCGCGCTGCTCGCGCTGATCGCCGGGATCGGCCGCACGAGCCTGGCGATGGCGCGGAACGGCGACCTGCCGCGGGCGCTCGCCGTGATCGACCCGGTCCGCAGCGTCCCGCGCCGCGCCGAGATCGCCGTCGGCCTGGTCGTCGTCGTCCTGGTGCTGGTGGCCGACCTCCGCTCGGCGATCGGCTTCTCCTCGTTCGGCGTGCTGCTCTACTATCTGGTCGCGAACGTCGCGGCGCTGACCCAGGAGGCCCCGCACCGCCGCTACCCGCGCCCGCTGGCGGTGGTCGGCGTCACCGGCTGCCTCCTGCTCGTGGCGACCCTCCCACCCGCCTCGATCGCGGGCGGCTTTGCGGTGCTGGCCGTGGGCGCGGCCTATCGGGCTGTCGCTCAGTCGCGTGCGCGGCCCGACGGGAGCGCGACCGAGCCGGTCAGGGTCGCTCCGCGAGAGTAGCTGTCACGTCTTCCAGCGCCTGGACCCAACGGGCTGTCGCGGCGGATCTGATCCTGCAGAGGTCGATCATCTTCGCGAGGTCGTCTGCAAGATCGCGGGCGAAGATCGGCTCGTGATGCGCGATCCGGTTGCGGAGGCGTCGAATCGTCTCCAGGTCGTCGTAGATCCTCGCGCGGAGCTGCTGCGGACTGTCGGTGTCGGCGTGCGGGAAGACTGCACCGATCTGCCGATTCCAGAGGCGCTGATCGTGACGTGCGGTGAACATCGCCTGCCAGAACATGAACTTCAGCTCCGCGATGACCTTCCCGGTCGAGCGCTCGACGGCTCTCACGCTCCTCAGGTTCCGCCGTGCGTTGAAGGCGGGCCCGCCACCGTCCGGCAGACTCTGCTCGAAGGTGGCGTTCCACGGCCATCGTGGGCCGTACTTGGTGGTCAGCGCGTCATCGACCGCGTTCCGCGTCGAGACCTCGGCGAAGTGCGCGGGAAGGATCAGTGCTGACGAGATCCGGGCGTTCCAGCCGTACAGCTCGACCGCCCTCGCCTGGTCGCCGGCCGCTGCCACCAGGTACGTTCCCATGCGGGGTGCGCTGAGCGCCGCGCAGATCGCCGGGACGTTCTGAGGCATGGCGAGCGGCATGGAGCGAGGGTACAATCGCTCCCAAGAGCTGCGAGACTTGCTGGCTTCGGCCTCCCCTTGCAGACGATCGAATCGGAAGAGGGATCCCCGCGGGGGTCCCTCTTCTCGTTTCTGCGCCACCGGCGCAGCCGTGTCGCTCAGTCGCGGGTGCGGCGGAGCAGCCAGACGAAGTAGGGCGCGCCGACCAGCGCGATCATCAGCCCCGCGGGCAGCTGCGACGGCGCGATCAGGGTGCGGCCGAGGGTGTCCGCGACGAGGACGAGCAGGCCGCCGAGCAGAATCGCGACCGGGACGATGCGCCCGTGCCGCGCGCCGACCAGCGTCCGGGCCAGGTGCGGCGCGACCAGGCCGACGAAGCCGACCGTGCCGACGGCGACGACGGCCAGCGAGGCGAGCACGGCGGCGAGGGCGAGCACGCCCAGGCGGGTGCGCTCGGGCCGGACGCCGAGGATCCGCGGGGTGTCCTCGTCGATCGCCAGCAGGTCGAGGCGGCGGCGCAGCCCGAGGAGCACCGGCAGCAGCACCAGGATCCCGAGCGCGACCGGCAGCACATCCGGGAGCGAGCGGCCGTAGGTCGTGCCGGAGAGCCAGGTGAGGATCCGCGGGGTCCGCCACGGGTCGGAGCTCAGCAGCAGGAAGGCGGTCACGGCGCTCAGCGCGTAGCCGGCACCGATGCCGACGAGTACGAAGCGGTCCGGCTGCAGCCCGCCGCGCCAGGAGAGCAGCGCGATCGCGCCGAAGGTCGCGAGCCCCGCGGCGATCGCCATCGCGATCAGCACCGGCCGGCCGCCGCCGCCCAGCCCGGTGGTGACGACGATCACGGCACCGAGCCCGGCGCCGGCCGTGATCCCGAGCAGCCCCGGCTCGGCCAGCGGATTGCGCACGGTGCCCTGCACGGCGGTGCCGGCGAGAGCGAGCGCCCCGCCCGCGAGCACGGCCGCGGCGATGCGCGGCGCCCGCTCGTCGAGGGCGCGGGCGACGAGGTCCGGTGCCGCGCTCTGCAGCCAGAGGACGACGTCGCCGAGCCGCAGCTGCAGGCTCCCCGCGAGCAGGGCGAGCACGATCGTCACGGCGAGCAGGACGGCGACGACCCCGAGCACGACCCGGAACCGCCGCGCCGTCCGCAGCGTCGAGCGGACCGTGCGCGCCGACCGCGCCGCGCCGGCGTCGCGCATCCGCAGAGCGAGGACCACGATGACGAGCCCGCCGAGCACCGCGGTCGGGATGCCCGTCGGGATGGCCGTGGCTCCCTCCGGGCTGAGGATCGCGCGCAGCAGCGCGTCGGCGAGCACGATCAGCGCGGCGCCGATCAGCGCCGACGCGGGCACCAGGAAGACGTGGCGGCGCAGCGCCGGCACCCGCGCGGCCAGGAGCCGGGTGAGGACGGGGGCGCCGAGACCGACGAAGGCGATCGGCCCGGCCAGCGTCACCGAGGTGCTGGTGAGCAGGACCGCGCAGAGCACGGCGAGCGCCCGCGTCGAGCGGACCGGGACGCCCAGTGAGGCGGCGCCGTCCTCGCCGAGGCCGAGCACGTCGAGGCGGCGCGAGAGCAGCAGCGCGAGCGCGAGGACGACGACGATCAGCGGAGCGGCGCGCGCCGACGCGTCGATGTTGAGCTGCCCGAGCGAGCCGCTGCCCCAGGCGAAGAGCCCGGTGGTGTTCTCCCGGAAGAGGATCAGCAGCATCGCGGTGCCGGAGTCGAGCGCCATCGCGATGGCCGAGCCGGCCAGGATCAGCCGGGTGCTGGAGGTGCCCGCGGCCCGCCCGGTGAGCGCCAGCACCAGCGCCGCCGCGGCGAGACCGCCGAGGAAGGCGACCCCGCTGGACGCCCAGAGCGGCACGGTCAGCGAGAAGGCGGCCACCGCGGTCAGGGCGAAGTAGGCGCCCGCGGTCACCGCGAGCGTGTCGGGGGAGGCGAGCGCGTTGCGCGAGATCGACTGCAGCAGCGCGCCGGCGGCGCCGAGAGCCAGGCCCACGGCGATGCCCGCGGACAGGCGCGGCAGCCGCGAGCCGGCGAAGACGTCGCCCGCCGAGACTCCGCCGACCGACACGTCCTCGCCGAGCAGGGCGCGCAGCAGCCCGTCCGCGCCGATGCCCGAGGTGCCCTGGGTCAGGTGCCAGAGCCCGATGAGCCCGACCGCGAGGGCGAGGGCCGCGAGCACGCCGACGCCGCCGAGCGCCGCGCGCCGCCCGGAGGGGGCGGTCGCGCGGCGCTCGGCGGCAATCGGCGTCGTCGTCACTCGCCGACGATGACGTCCACGAAGGCGTCGATGGCCTGCTCGCCCGACTTCGGTCCGCCCGCGCCCCAGACGCCGGGCGGGAACTCGAAGGCACGGCCCTGCTGCACCGCGGGCAGCGCGGACCAGACCGGGCTCTTGGCGAGCTCGGTGACGTAGCTGTCGGGCGTGCCGTCGTTGGAGTAGACGAGGTTCGCCTCGCCGACCGCGGTCAGCCCCTCGATGTCGGTCTGCGCGAGTCCGTAGGAGGGGTCGACGCCGCCGCTGCCGTAGGAGTCGTTGATCTCGTCGGTCCAGGCGCCCTCCAGGCCGAGCTCCTCGCCGAGCTCGGTGAACAGCGCGCCCTTCCCGTAGGGGCGGATGACGACGTTGCCGCTCTCGATCCAGCCGTCGAAGAACACGAACTCCGGCGTCGCGAGCGCCGCCTCGGCGACCTCGCTCTTGGCGTCGGCGAGGTGCTGGTCGAACTCCGCGAGCACCGCGTCGGCGCGCTCGGTCCGGCCGGTGGCCTCGCCCAGGAGCGAGAACACCTCCTTCATGTTGTCGATCTGGCCGCTCGCGTCCGCGCCGATGGTGGCGAGCACGGGCACGTCGCGCTCCTCGAGCTGGGCGAGCAGCTCGTCGTCGGCGCTGTAGGCCTCCATCACGATCAGGTCGGGGTCGAGGCCGTAGAGGGTGTCGAGGTCCGGCTCGCCGCGCTCGCCCACGTCCGCGGTGCTCGCGGGCAGCGTCTCGGCGCTGACGTAGGTGGCGTAGTCCTCGGTCGAGGCGGCGCCGACCGGGGCGACGCAGAGCGTCAGCAGGTCCTCGGTCTGCTGCCACTCCAGCACGACGATCCGCTCGGCGGGCGCGTCGAGCTCGACGGTGCGGCCGAGGCTGTCGGTGAGCGAGACGGCGCCGGTGGCGGTCGCGGTGTCGTCGGCGGCGCAGTCGGCGGAGTCGACGGTGCCGGCCGCTTCGGCGCTCTCGACGGCGGTGGTGCCGCAGCCGGTGAGCAGGAGCACTCCGACGGCGGCCGCGGCCAGGGCGGCGGGGAGGAGGGGGGCTCGGGTCATTCTTCGGTGTCCTCTCGGGAACGGGCGGGAATCGGGTGGAGCGGGTCGTGCAGGCGGCTGCTGTGCTTCGAGACGCTGTGCCGGCTGACGGGGTCGATGCGCAGGTGTCCGGTCCGCTCGTCCACGGCGACCTCGACCCGCAGTCCGTAGGCCGCCTCGATGTGCTCGGCGGTGAGCACGGCGAGCGGGTCGCCCTCGGCGAGGACGCGCCCGTCGCTCAGCAGCAGCAGTCGGTCGGCCACGCGCGCCGCGTGGTCGAGGTCGTGCAGCACGACGCCGACGGCCGCTCCGTGCACCTCGGCGAGATCGCGGATCAGATCGAGCGTCTCCACCTGGTAGCGGAGGTCGAGGTGGTTGGTCGGCTCGTCGAGCAGCACCACGCCGGTCTCCTGCGCGAGGCAGGCCGCGAGCCAGACCCGCTGCAGCTCGCCGCCGCTGAGCTCGCCGGCCGCGCGCTCCGCCATCGACAGCACCCCGGTGGTGGCCATCGCCTGCTCCACCGCCTCGCGGTCGCGGGCGGACGGCCCGGCGAAGGCCCGGCGGTGCGGGTGGCGGCCGAAGGCGACGACCTCGCGGACGCTGAGGCCCTGCGGGGCGGTGCGGCTCTGCGCGAAGAGGGTCACCTCGCGGGCGAAGTCGCGGCTGCTCAGCGCGGTCGCGGGCCGGTCGCCGGCGAGGGTGACGGCGCCGCCGCTCGGGGCGTGCAGCCGCGCGAGCGCGCGCAGCAGCGTCGACTTGCCCGAGCCGTTCGGCCCGACGAGCGCGGTCACCCGGCCGGGCTCGAGCTCCACCGAGACGCCGTCGACGACGGTGCGCCGGCCGAAGCCGAGCACGAGGTCGGTGCCGGCGAGGCGCGAGGGCGCGCGCGCGGGCTCGGGGGAGGGAGGCATGGGAGGAGCGGATTCCTGCGTCGGAGGGGGAAGCGGGAGGGGATCCGCTGGGTAAGGGTTGGCTTACCTTCCTCAGGCTAGGCGGCCGCCCCACCGTCCGCAATCGACTGCCGACGACACCGGATAGAGCGTTCCGGCCAGGTGCGGCCGCAACCGGTCAGGAAGCGGCCGTGCGCTGATCCTGCGCGAAGGCGCCGGGAGTGGTCCCCATCACCCGCTTGAACGCCGCGATGAACGTGCTCGGATGCGTGTGGCCCATCAGCTCCGAGACGTCCTGCACGCTGCGCCCCTCCGCCAGCAGCGCGAGCGCCCGGTGCGCCCGCAGCGCCTGGCGCCACTGCAGGAACGACAGCCCGGTCTGCGCACGGAGGACCCGCGAGAGGGTCCGCTCGCCGACGCCGAGGTGCTCCGCCCAGTCGGCGAGCGTCCGCCGGTCGGTCGGGTCGTCGAGGAGGGCCGCGACCAGGGGCGCGAGCCGCTCGCCCTGCGGCACGGTGACGGAGTACTGCTCCGCCGACGGCGCGATGACGTCGAAGACCACCGCCTCCGCCCGCAGTCGCGCCGCCGCCTCGAGGTCGGTCCGCGCGAGCCGGGTGAGCAGCGCGGCGAGCACTGGGGTGATCTCGACGAGGACCGGCGACGTGATCGGCACGGGCGAGCGCTCCGGATCGAACAGCGCGTCGCAGAGCGCGGTGCGGGCGGTCGTCCGCCCGGCGTGCTCCGTGCCGGCCGGGATCCAGACGCCGAAGCCGTCCGGCACGGTCAGGATCCGGTGCTCGAGCCGGACGGTCATGGTGCCGCCGCGGACCCAGACCAGCTCGTGCAGCGCGTGCCGGTGCGGCGCGAACTCGTGCGGCGCCTCGAGCCGGACGCTGCCGGCCGCGATCGCGAACGGCTCGGCGATGCGCGTCGGCGCACCGGTGTCCGCGACGACGACGGTGCTCGGCTCGCGCCGCCAGGTGCCCCGCGCGCTGTCCTCGTCCATGCCCACGATCTTAGGAAGCGTCCGCGCCGGGCAGACTGTCCCGGTGACCGCAGCGCAGATCTTCCGCGACCGCCTCGTCGAGCACATCGACGCCGTCGGCTTCGGTGCGCACGGCCTGCACGTGCTGATCGGCGACGACACGGCCGAGCACCGCTGGACGCCGGACGTCCGCGAGGACGTGCACTCCGTCGCCAAGGGCGTCTGCGTGCTGGCCACGGGCCTGGCCGTCGACGAGGGCCTGATCTCCCTCGACGAGCCGCTGGGATCCCTGACCGCTGATGTCACTGCGGACCTGGGCGAGGGAGTCGCCGAGCTCACGCTGCGCCGGCTGCTCAGCATGACCAGCGGCATCGACCTGCCCTGGTCGCCGACCCTGATGACGGACTGGCCCGACCTCGCCGTCGAGTTCCTCCGCCGGCCCTCCGCCGGGCCCGTCTTCCAGTACTCCAACGCCAGCAGCTACACCGCGATGCGGCTCCTGGAGACGCGGGTCGGCGACGTGGGCGAGTACGTCGACCGCCGCCTGCTGCGACCGCTCGGGATCGAGGGTGCGGAGTGGGAGCGCTGCCCGAACGGCCGCATCGTCGCCGGCAGCGGACTGGCGCTCCGCACGGAGGAGACCGCCCGGATCGGCCGGCTGATCCGCGATCGCGGCGTCTGGCGGGGCGAGCGCATCCTCGCTCCCGAGTGGAGCGACCTGATGCACTCCGAGTGGGTCGCCGCGGGCACCGGCCCGGGCTACCGGCACTACGCCCTCGCCGGCTGGGACGGCCCCGGCGCGAGCTGGCGCCTGCACGGCGCCTACGGCCAGCTGCTCGTCTTCGCGGGCGACGCGGTGGTGACGATCAGCGCCGACGATCATCCGGGCGCCGACGCGATCGCCGCGTTCATCGCGGCGGAGCGGGCGGCCGCCCAGCACTGACGGCCGACCCGCACCCTCGGACTACTCGTCGCGGTCGGTGTACTCGCCCTCGCCGGTGGAGTCGGGGCCGGAGCCCTCGGTGTCGACGTAGCTGCCCTTCTCGGTGCTCGACTCCTCGTGCGAGGAAGTATCGACGTAGCTGCCCTCCCGCTCGCCGTCGGTGTGCGAGACGCCGTCGGTCTCGGTGTACTCGCCCTCGGCCGAGGTGTCGGTGCTGTGTCCGTCGGTGCTGTGTTCGTGGGTGCCGTGTCCGTCGGTGCCGTGGCCGCCCGCGCCGTGGCCGTCCGCGTCGCCGTCCGCGAGGTGGCGGCCGCGTCGGGTCGTCTCCTCGGTCGTGCCGCCGCTCTCGGTGGTCGTGGTGGTCTCGAACTCGTCGTCGTGTGCCATGGCGGGGCTCCTCGCCTCATCGCGTCGGGTGGATGCAGTCGACGATCCTGCACCCGGTCCGCCGGTGCAAGCCGTCGCGGCTGCACATCCGCGCACCTTGACATCCGGCGCACGTCCGCGTCCCGGGCACTTCGCCGTTCCCCGCCCCGAGCGCAACTCCTGTCGTGACCCGTCCGCCGCCGCCTAGCCTCCGAGCATGACTGCACGGACTGCACGCACCCGCTGGAGCGTCATCGGCCAGCTCGGCCCCCTCTTCGACGACGGCGGCCCGATGCTGCTCGTCGAGGCCCGCTCGGCCTTCGGGCGGCGGCCGATGCACCGCGCGAAGGCGCAGCTGCTGCTCTCGGCCCTGCGCCACCGCGGTCGCGAGCTCGGTGACCGCGTCGAGTACGTCCGCGCCGAGACCTTCGCCGAGGGGCTCGCGGGCCGCGACGACCTCGAGGTGATCGACCCGCCGACCCGCGGCGGCCGCCGCCTCGCCCGCCGGCTGGGCATGAGCGTCCTGCCCAGCCGCGGCTTCGTCACGGAGGAGGAGGACTTCCGCGAGTGGGCGCTCGCGAAGTCCGGCAAGCGACTCCTCCTCGAGGACTTCTACCGCTGGAGTCGCGAGCGCACCGGGGTGCTGATGCGCGGCGACCAGCCGGAGGGCGGCCGCTGGAACTACGACCACGACAACCGCAACCCGCCGCCCAAGGGCGCCTCGCGGCTCGGCCTGCCCGATCCGTGGTGGCCGGAGGAGGACGACATCGACGAGGAGGTGCGCGCCGATCTCGCCCGCTGGGAGCGCGAGGGCGCGATCCGGCTCGTCGGCGAGGACGGCCCGCGCCGGTTCGCGGCGACCCCTGCGGAGGCGGAGGCGGCGCTCGCCGACTTCGTCTCGTCGCGGCTCGGCGACTTCGGCACCTACGAGGACGCGATGCTCTCCGGCGACTGGACGATGGCGCACTCGCTGCTGAGCGCCCCGCTCAACCTCGGCCTGCTCGATCCGCGCGCCGTCATCGACGCCGCCGCGGCCGAGCACGCCTCCGGCGGCGCCCCGCTCGCGAGCGTCGAGGGCTTCGTCCGGCAGATCCTCGGCTGGCGCGACTACGTCTGGCACCTCTACTGGCACCTCGGCCCGGACTACCGCGAGCGCAGCAACGCGCTCGGCGCGAAGGCCCCGCTGCCGCAGCAGCTGCTCGACCTCGATCCGGCCGGCATCGAGGCGAACTGCCTGCGCGAGACCCTCGACGACGTGCGCCGCCACGGCTGGGCGCACCACATCCAGCGGCTGATGGTGCTCGGCAACTGGGGCCTGCAGCGCGGCTGGGACCCGGCCGAGCTGAACGACTGGTTCGTCGACGTCTTCGTCGACGGCACGGAGTGGGTGATGCCCGCGAACGTGATCGGCATGTCGCAGCACGCGGACGGCGGCGTCGTCGCGACCAAGCCGTACTCCTCCGGCGGCGCGTACATCAACAAGATGTCCGACTACTGCGGCGGCTGCCGCTTCAACCCGAAGGTGCGCCTGGGCGAGAACGCCTGCCCCGTCACCGCCGGCTACTGGGCCTTCCTCGACCGCACCGAGCCCGTCCTCCGCGGCAACCACCGGATGGCCCAGCCCCTCGCAGGCCTGCGCGCCCTCTCCGACCGCGCCGCCGTCGTCGACCAGGAGCGCCACCGCGAGAGCTACTGACCCGACGCCTGCAGGAGCCGGGTCTCGATACGCCCTGCGGGCTACTCGACCAGCATGAGCTGACCCGCGTCGACGCGCTGTGGGCGCACTGCATGCTGATCGAGTAGCCCGCGCAGCGGGCGTATCGAGATCGAGCCCGTCGGAACGCCCCCGCGACGCGAGCGTCTCCGGCTCCGCCTAGCCCGCGCGGTACACCGACACGGTCACCGCGACGGTCACCGTCGTCGTCGCCTCGCGGCCCGCCAGCAGCGCATCCACCGCCGCCGCGTCGACGTGGTGCGCGCTCGGCCCCATGAGCACCTCGGCCCGCAGCTCGCCGGGCGTCATCGCGACCGCGTAGTCCAGCTCCTCGCGCGCCACCCGGTCGAAGCCCTGCAGCTGCTCGTCCAGCCGCTCGGCCTTACCCGCGTCGATGCCGAGCATCCCGAACACCGGCCGGATCTCGCCGAGGTGCCGCTCGCGCGGCGTCACGACGATCGCGACGCCGCCCGCCCGCAGCACCCGCCGCATCTCCGGCGCGTTCCGCGGCGCGAACACCGTCAGCAGCGCGTCCGCGCACTCGTCCGCGAGCGGCAGCGGCTGCCACAGGTCCGCCGTCGCCACCGCGGCTCGCGGATGCGCGCGCGCGGCCCGCCTCGCGGCCGCCGCCGACAGGTCCAGCCCCAGCCCGCTCGCCGCCGGCCGCGCCTCGAGGACCGCCGCGAGGTACGCGCCGGTCCCGCAGCCGAGGTCCACGACGAGCCGCGCGTCCGCCGGCACCGCGGCGGCGACCTCGACCTGGATCGGCCGGTAGTGCCCGGAGCCCAGCAGCTCCTCGCGTGCCTGCACCATCGCCGCGGTGTCGCCCGAGGTGGCGTGCCTGCCGCGCAGCAGCGAGACGTAGCCCTGGCGCGCCACGTCCGCGCTGTGTCCGAGCGGGCAGCGCAGCAGCGTCGGCCGCGGCAGCGCGTCCGGCGCGAGCGGCGCCCCGCAGATCGGGCAGGCGAGCGCGGGCAGGACCGCCGACCCGGGGACGCCCGCCGGGTCGAAGGGGTGCCGGCTCACGCGGGGCGCTCCGTCGAGAGCGGCTCCGCAGCGAGCTGCTCCGGATCGTGCCGCATCGCCGTGATCGCCGAATTCAGCGTCGCGATCACCGGCACCGCGAACAGCGCGCCGGCCAGTCCCGCCACCTCGAGCCCGGTCGCGACGCCCAGCACCACGGCGAGCGGGTGCACCTTGACCGCCGAGCCGAGGATCAGCGGCTGGAGCACGTGCCCCTCCACCAGGTGCACGACGACGACCACGCCGATCATCACCAGCGCCGCCACCGGTCCGCTGAACAGCAGCGCGACGATCGCCGCGAGCGCCCCCGTCACGATCGCACCGAGGAACGGCACGAAGGAGCCGAGGAACACCACGATCGCGATCGGCACGACCAGCGGAAGCTGCAGAGCGAGCGCGCCGATCCCGATGCCGATCGCGTTGATCGCCGCCACCCCGAGCTGGGCCCGGACGAACTGGCTCAGCGTCCGCCAGCCGGCCGCGGCCCCCGTCTCCAGCGGCAGGCGCGCGGCGCGCGGCATCAGGCGGAGGAACCAGGTCCAGATCCGCCGGCCGTCCAGGAGCAGGAAGATCAGCGAGAACAGGGTGAGCAGCGCGCCCGCGAACACCTCGGCCACCTGCGAGCCGACGGCGAGGGCCCCTGAGGCGATCGTCGACGCCTGGGTGTCGGCCCAGTCGATCGCCTTCTGCGCCCAGTCGCCGAGCTGCACGTCGGAGAAGCCGAGCGGCGGGCCCTGCAGCCAGGCCTCCACGTCGTCGACCGCGTCGAGCGCCCGCTGCCCGACGCCGCCGAAGCCCGCGCGGGACTGGACGACGACGAGCCCGATCAGGCCGACCAGCGCGAGCAGGAGCGCCAGGATCGAGACGAGCACGGCCAGCGGGCGCGGCAGCCGCCAGCGCTCGAGCCGGTCGCGCAGCGGAGTGAGCAGCGCGGTGACCAGGATCGCGATCAGCACCGGCACCACGACGACCGGCACCAGCGCGACGAGCTTCACGATGAGCCAGAGCAGCGCCGCGACGGCCAGCACCCGCCAGCCCCAGGCGGCGGCGATGCGCATGCCGGGGGAGACGTCGTGCTGCTCGTCGGCCGCAGGGATCGGGGGAGTCGCGGCCGGAGTCGCGGCCGGAGGGGTCGCCGCGGCGTCGCGTCCCCCGTCGCGCGGTCGGCGTCCTCGCATGTCCCCTCCGATTTCCCTCGCAGTGTACGACCGCGGCGGACGATCCGCCCGGGAGCGCTGCGCCGGAACGACGGATCCGGTTGCGAAACGACGGGAGAACTGACGTAATGGAGGCACTATGGCCCTCACGAGCACGGTTTTCGAACGATCCGCCCCCGATCCCACCGTCGTCGACGCCGCCCTGGCCGGCACGCGGCGCGGGGTGTTCTGGCTCGAGGACCCCGATGCCCCGCGTCCGGCCCTCACCGGCGCCGTCCGCGCCGACCTGGTGGTCGTCGGCGGCGGCTACACCGGCCTGTGGAGCGCCCTGCGCGCGAAGGAGCGCGATCCGAGCCGCCGCGTGGTGCTGCTCGAGGCCCGCTCGCTCGGCTGGGCCGCCTCCGGTCGGAACGGCGGCTTCGTCGAGTCGAGCCTCACCCACGGCCGCGAGAACGGCCTCGCGCGCTGGCCCGCCGAGGCCGCCCGCCTCGAGGAGCTGGGCGTGCGGAACCTCGACGACATCGAGGCGACCGTCGCCCGCTACGGCATGGACTGCGACTTCGAGCGCACCGGCTCGCTCGCCGTGGCGGTGGAGGAGTACCAGGTCGGCCCGCTCGCGGACGGCGACGGCGTCGCGGGCGGCCGCTTCCTCGACACCGCCGAGGTGCAGGCCCTGGTCGACTCGCCGACCTTCCTGGCCGGCCTGGCCGCGCCCGCGGAGCAGTGCGCCCTGGTGCACCCCGGCAAGCTCGTCCGCGAGCTCGCGCGGGTCGCGGAGGGGCTCGGCGTCGAGATCCACGAGGACAGCCGCGTGCTCGGCCTCGAGCGCGCCGGCGCCGGCGTGCTCGTCCGCACCGCGGGCGGCTCCGTGGCGGCGGATCAGGCGATCCTCGGCACCAGCGCCTTCCCCTCGCTGCTCGCGCGCACCCGGCTGATGACCGTGCCGGTCTACGACCACGTCCTGATGACCGAGCCGCTCGACGCCGCCCAGCTGGCCTCGATCGGCTGGACCGGCCGCGAGGGCCTCAGCGACGTCGCCAACCAGTTCCACTACTACCGCCGCACCGCCGACGACCGCATCCTCTGGGGCGGATACGACGCCGTCTACCACCCCGGCGGCCGGATCCGCTCGGCCTACGAGGACCGCCCGGAGACCGACCGCGCGCTCGCCGCGCACTTCCTGACCACCTTCCCGCAGCTCGAGGGCCTCCGCTTCAGCCACCGCTGGGCCGGGGTGATCGACACCAGCACCCGCTTCGCCGCCTTCTACGGCACCGCACTCGCCGGTCGCGTCGCCTATGCGGCCGGCTACACCGGCCTCGGCGTCGGGACGACCGCCTTCGCGGCCGACGTGCTCCTCGACCTCCTGGCCGGCGAGCCGACCGAGCGGACCGAGCTGGAGATGGTCCGCAAGCGCCCGCTGCCGTTCCCGCCCGAGCCGTTCGCGACCGCGGGCATCCAGGCCACCCGCTGGTCGCTCGACCGCGCCGACCACGACGGCGGCCGGCGGAACCCGCTGCTGCGGACCCTCGACGCGCTCGGGCTGGGCTTCGACTCCTGACGGCACCCTCCGCCCGGTAGCGTGCTCTGCGAGGGCACCGTCGGGTGCGGGAGGGACACGGATGCTCGCGTCAGCGCTCGAGGTCCTGCTCGCGGTCGCAGGGGCCGCCGCCGGTGCCGTCCTCGTCGTCAGCGGCGTGCTGAAGCTCGGGCGGACGGAGCGGTTCCGCGCGAGCCTCGCCGCGCTCGGTCTGCCCGCCCGGCTCTCCGCGGGTCCGCTCTTCGCCCGCGCCTTCCCCGTCGTCGAGATCGCGCTCGGCCTGGCGATCCTGCTCGCCCCCGCGCCGCTGCACCGGGGCGCGCTGCTCGGCGCGGTCGCGGTCGACGTCGTCTTCCTCGTCGTCGCGATCCGGGCGGTCCGCGCCCCGGAGCCGGTCGAGTGCGAGTGCTTCGGCGGCCTCGGCGACGCCCGGATGACCGGCCGCACGGTCGCCCGGAACGCCGTCCTGCTCGCGCTGGCGCTCGCCGGGCTCGTCGGGGCCGCCGCGCCGGCGGAGCTGCTCGTCCCGGGGGTCCCGGCGCTGATCGCCGTGCTGCTCGCTCTCGCCCTCGTCCCGGTCCGCGACCGGCTCGCCGCGCGAGCACCCGCCGCCTCGACGCCCGCGGCGGCATCCGCGTCCCCGAGCGACGTCGGCGACCTCGCCTTCCTCACCGCCGCCGGCGAGCCGATCGCCCTCGCCGAGTGGGCGGACCCGCCGACGCACCTCGTCTTCTTCTCGCCGTCCTGCATCTCCTGCCACGAGCTGGTCGAGCGCTTCCGCTGGTGGCCGAACGGCCTGCGCGAGGGCGAGGAGCTGATGCCCGTCTTCCTCGGCGCCCCCGCCGACTTCGCCGCCCACGAGGTGTTCGCCCCGCTCGTCGAGCACGCGCTCTACGACCCCGATCGGTCGATCGCCGCCGCCCTCGGTCGTGGCGCCACCCCGGGCCACGTGCTGCTGGACCCCGAGCACCCCCTCGGCGACGGCTGGACCAGCGGCGCGTTCGAGATCGAGAGGCGGGTGCTCCGCCCCGACTTCTTCGAGGACGTCCGCCGCGGCGCGGTCGGACCCGTCCCCGACGCCGCCGGGCACGCATGACCCCGCTCCTGGTGGTGCTGGTCCTCGCGCTGGTCGTGATCGCCGGCGCCGCCGTCGTCGGCCCGCGCCTCGGCGTCGCCTCGCCGCTCGTGCTGGTCGGGATCGGGGTGGCCGCGAGCTTCCTGCCCGTCGTCGGTCCGATCGAGATCGAGCCGGAGTGGATCCTGGCCGGGGTGCTCCCGCCGCTGCTCTACTCGTCCGCGGTGTCGATGCCGGCGATGAACTTCCGCCGCGAGTTCGGTGCGATCAGCGGACTCTCGGTGCTGCTGGTCGTCGGCACCTCGCTCGTGCTCGGCCTGTTCTTCCAGCTTGTCCTGCCGGATCTCGGCTTCGCCTGGGGCGTCGCTCTCGGCGCGATCGTCAGCCCCACGGACGCAGTGGCGACGTCGATCGTCAAGGGCACTTCCGTCTCGCGGCGGGTCGTCGCGATGCTCGACGGCGAGAGCCTGCTCAACGACGCCACGGCCCTGGTGCTGCTGCGCACCGCGATCGCGGCCGCCGCGGCGAGCTTCTCCTTCTGGGGCGCACTGGGCTCGTTCGGCTACTCCGTGCTGATCGCGGGGATCGTCGGCGGTCTGGTCGGCTGGCTGAACCTCGCGGTGCGCCGCCGGGTCCAGGACCCGACGGTCAACACGATCCTGTCCTTCACCGTGCCCTTCCTCGCCTCCGTCCCGGCCGAGCTCCTCGGCGCCTCGGGACTGGTCGCGGCGGTCGTCGCCGGTGTCGTCACGGGCATCCGCGCGCCGCGCGAGCTCTCGCCGCAGAACCGCCTGTCCGACTCGCAGAACTGGCGGACGGTCGAGCTGGTGCTCGAGGGCACGGTGTTCCTCACGATGGGCCTGCAGGTCCGGGCGATCGTGACGAGCGTCGAGGAGGACCACGCCGGCGTCGGCCCGGCCGTGCTGATCGCGGCGGGCGCGCTCCTGCTGACGATCCTGGTGCGCGCGGCCTACGTCGCCCCGCTGCTCGGCGTGCTCAGGAGCCGCGGCCGGCTGCGCGAGCGGATGCGCCCGCGCGTCGAGGGCCTGCAGGAGCAGATGGGCACCGAGGAGGGCCGCGAGGAGAGCCTGAAGCGGATCAGCCGCGGGCGCCGGTCGCCGACCGCCCGCGATCTCGAGCGCTTCGGCACCCGGCTGACCCGGATGCTCGCCGACATGGAGTACTTCGTCCGCGCGCCGCTCGGCTGGCGCGAGGGCACGGCGGTGGTCTGGGCCGGGATGCGCGGCGCCGTCACGGTCGCCGCCGCGCAGACCCTGCCCGAGGACACCCCGCAGCGCTCGGTCCTCGTGCTGATCGCGTTCGCGGTGGCCGCGCTGTCGCTGCTGCTGCAGGGCGGCACGGTCGGGCCGCTGCTGCGCGCCATCGCCCCGGACGTCGACGAGGCGGCCGAGGAGAGGGCCCGGGAGGAGGAGCGCACCCGCGTCTTCGCCCTCCTGCGCACCAGCGCCGAGGCCGTCCAGGAGCCGCCGCCCGCGCCGGACGCGCCGCGGACCGAGGCCTTCCTCCAGGCCCAGCGGCACCGGCTCGCCGTCATCGCCGCTCAGCGCGCGGACCTCCTCGACGCCCGCGACAACGGCACCTTCGACGCCGACGTCCTCGCCTCGGTGCTCGCCGCGCTCGACGCCTCGCAGATCGACCTCGAGATCCGCGCGCGCACCGCCCGCTGATCCACCGTCCTGCGCGCCGCCTGCGGCCACCCGGTAGCCGCCCGAAACATGAGGGTCGTACGGTGAGCGCATGCGCGCAGAACTGACCCTCGGTGCGGAGGAGGAGCTCCACCTCATCGATCTCGAGTCGAGGCAGCTCTCCCCCCACGCCCCCCAGGTGCTCGCCCGGCTGCCGAAGGAGAGCTTCTCGGCCGAGCTGCAGCGGACCACGGTCGAGACGAACACCGCGGTGGTCGACTCGCTCGACGGGCTCCGGGAGCAGCTGATCTCGCTCCGGCGCGCGGTGATCGACGCCGCGGCGCCCGACGGCATCGGCATCGCGGCCGTCGGCACCGCGCCGCGCTCCGAGCACGGCGACTTCGAGCTCACCAGCACCGGCCGCTACGGCCGCATGCAGGAGCAGTACCGGATGCTCGTGGACGAGCAGCTGATCTGCGGCACCCAGATCCACGTCGGCGTCTCCGACCGCGAGCTCGCCGTGCAGATCGCCCAGCGGATCGCCCGCGACCTGCCGGTGCTGCTCTCCGCCAGCGCGAGCAGCCCCTACTGGAACGGCCAGGACACCGGCTACGCCAGCATCCGCACGATCATCTGGCAGCGCTGGCCGAGCGCCGGCGCGACCGGGCCGCTGGAGTCCGCGGCCGAGTACGACCGCCTCCTCGACGACCTGATCGCCACCGGCGTCATCGCCGACTCGAAGATGGCCTACTTCGACGTCCGGCCGTCCTCGCACGCGCCGACCCTCGAGCTGCGGGTCTGCGACGCGATGCCGATCGTCGACGACGCGGTGCTGATCGCCGGGCTCTTCCGCGGTCTCGTCCGCAGCGCCGAGCTCGACATCGAGGCGGGCCGCCCGTTCCGGCACACGCCGCCGCCGATCCAGCGCGCCGCCACCTGGCAGGCCGCCCGCGGCGGGCTCTCGGGGCCGCTGCTCGACCACACCGAGCACCCCCGCCCCGTCCCCGCCGCCGAGGCGCTGCGCAGCCTGATCGCCCGCCTCCAGCCCGCACTGGACGAGCTCGGCGACCTGGAGCAGGTGCGCGCGCTCGCCGAGGCGCTGATCGCGCGCGGCAACTCCGCCGACCGCCAGCGCGCCGTCCTCGCCGAGCGCGGCACCCTCGACGCCGTGGTCGACGCCGTCGTCGCTGAGACGCACGGCCCGGCGAGCGGCCCGATCCTGCCCGCCCCGAGCCTGCGCACCTACCGCGTGCGCGCCGGCGACGAGGCCGTCGCGACCGGCGGCCGCGCGAAGAGCGCCTACCAGCCGATCCTCGAGCACTTCCGCGGCCTCGGCCCCGAGCGCCTCGCCGGCCTGCACGAGTCCCGCGACCGGCTCGTCGAGCAGGCCGGGCTCACCTTCCGCGTCGGCGAGGAGGACCGGCCGTTCCCGGTCGACCTCGTCCCGCGCGTGCTGCAGGCCCACGAGTGGAGCGAGCTCGCCGCCGGGCTCGAGCAGCGCGCCCGCGCCCTCGAGTGCTTCCTGCAGGACGTCTACGGCGAGGGCCGGGCGGTGCGGGCCGGCGTGGTCCGCGATCTGCGCGGCGCCCCGGGCTGGAGCGAGGACGCGGCCCGGCTGCCCGCCGGGACGGTCCGCGGCGCCGTGATGGGCTTCGACCTGGTCCGCAACGAGTTCGGCGGCTGGCGGGTGCTGGAGGACAACCTCCGGAACCCCAGCGGCCTGGCCTACGCCCTGGGCATCCGCGCGCTGCTCGACGACGTGCTGCCCGATCTGCCGCGACCCGCGGGCCTGCTCGACGCGTCGACGGCGCTCGCCGGACTGCGCGCGACGCTCGCCCACGGGACGAAGCGCGCCGACCCGGTGCTCGGGCTGCTCTCCAGCGGAGCGTCGAGCTCGGCCTGGTTCGAGCACCGCCGGCTGGCCGAGGGCGCGGGACTCCTGCTGCTCGAGGCGGGCGACGTCACGGTCGAGGGCGGCCGCGTCCTGGCCGGCGGCACGGTCGTCGACGCGCTCTACCTGCGGCTCGACGTCGAGCTGGCAGACCTCGTCGCCGGCGACCGCCCGATCGGCCGCGAGATCCTCGAGGTCGCGGCGGCCGGCGACGTCTACCTGGCGAACGCGCCCGGCAACGGCGTCGCGGACGACAAGGCCCTCTACTGCGCGGTCCCCGAGCTGATCGGCTACTACCTCGACGAGCGCCCGCTGCTCGAGTCCGTGCCGACCTACCGCCCCGAGGACGAGGCCGAGCGCCGGATCGTGCTCGAGCGGGTCGGCGAGCTGGTCACCAAGCCGGTCGACGGCTACGGCGGCCGGGGAGTGATGATCGGCCCGTCGGCCCCCGCGGCGCGGGTCGCCGAGCGGCGCGCCGAGATCGCGGCGGACCCGGGCGCCTGGGTCGCTCAGGAGGTGGTCCGGCTCTCCTCGCTGCCCGCGTTCTCGGGCACCGACCTGCAGCCGCGGCACATCGACCTCCGCGCCTTCGTCTTCGTCACCGGCACCGGTCCCGGCGACGTCCGCCTCGCCGACCTCGCGCTCACCCGCGTCGCGGCGGAGGGCAGCATGATCGTCAACTCCTCGCGCGGCGGCGGCGCGAAGGACACCTGGATCGTCGGAGGCTGAGATGTGCGGCATCGCGGGCGAGATCCGGTTCGACGGCGCGCGCGCCGACATCGGCGCCGTCGACCGGATGACCGGCTGCCTCGTGCACCGCGGCCCGGACGGCGACGGGCTCTGGGCGGCGGGCCGTGTGGCGCTCGGGCACCGGCGGCTGGCGATCATCGACCTCTCCGCGGCCGGCGCCCAGCCGATGGTCGACGCCGCACTCGGCCTGACGATCGTCTTCAACGGCTGCATCTACAACCACCGGGAGCTGCGCGCCGAGCTGGAGGGGAAGGGGCACCGCTTCTTCTCGCACTCCGACACCGAGGTGATCGGCAAGGCGTACGCCCAGTGGGGCGAGGACTGCGTCGACCACCTGCTCGGCATGTTCGCCTTCGCGATCGTCGAGTGCGAGTCCGGCCGCGTGGTGCTGGCGCGCGACCGCCTCGGCATCAAGCCGCTCTACCTCGACGAGACCCGCGAGCGGATCCGCTTCGCCTCGACCGTGCAGTCCCTGCTCGCGGCCGGCGGCGTGGACACCTCGATCGACCGCACGGCGCTGATGCTCTACCTGAGCTTCCACTCGGTCGTGCCCGCCCCGCGCACGATCCTCGCCGGAGTCACCAAGCTGCCGCCGGCGACCGTCCGCGTGATCGAGCCCGACGGCACGAGCCGCGAGCGCGTCTACTGGGAGCCGGTCTTCGCCCGCGATCCCGACCGCGCCGCCTGGACCGAGCGCGACTGGCAGGAGGCGCTGCTCGCGTCGTTCCGCACCGCTGTCTCGCGCCGGATGGTCGCGGACGTGCCGGTCGGCGTGCTGCTCTCCGGCGGCATCGACTCCAGCCTGATCGTGGCGCTGCTCGCCGAGGCCGGCCAGACCGGGCTGCAGACCTTCTCGATCGGCTTCGCAGCGGCGGGCGGCGAGTCCGGCGACGAGTTCGAGTACTCCAGCCTGGTCGCGGAGCGCTTCGGCACCGACCACCACCGCCTGCCGATCGACTCCGCGCGGCTGCTGCCCGGGATCGACGCGGCGGTCGGCGCGATGAGCGAGCCGATGGTCTCGCACGACGCCGTCGCCTTCCACCTGCTCAGCGAGGACGTCTCGCAGCACGTGAAGGTCGTGCAGTCGGGTCAGGGCGCCGACGAGGTGCTCGGCGGCTACGACTGGTACCCGCCCCTGGCGCGGGTGCCGCGCGAGCGCGCCGTCGAGGCCTACGCGGACGTCTTCGTCGACCGCCCCTTCTCCGCGCTGCAGGCGCTGCTGGCGCCGGCCTGGCGCGGAGACCCCGATGCGGCGACCGCCTTCCTCGCCGAGCGCTTCGCCCGCCCCGGCGCCGACACGGCCGTGGACGCGGCGCTGCGCAACGACACCGCGGTCATGCTCGTCGACGACCCCGTGAAGCGGGTCGACAACATGACCATGGCCTGGGGCCTGGAGGCGCGCGTGCCGTTCCTCGACCACGAGTTCGTCGAGCTCGTCGGCACGATCCCGCCGGAGCTCAAGCTCGCCGACGGCGGCAAGGGGATCCTCAAGCGGGCCGTCCGCGGCATCGTCCCGGACGAGGTGATCGACCGCACCAAGGGATCCTTCCCGGTGCCGGCGATCCGCCAGCTGGAGGGGCCCTACCTGGAGCGGGTGCGGGCGGCGCTGACCGACCCCGCCGCGCGGCGCCGCGGCGTCTTCGATCCCGCGACAGTCGACGCGCTGCTGGCCGACCCGAACGCGACCCGCACCCGCCTGGGCTCGAACGAGCTCTGGCAGCTCGCCCTGCTCGAGATGTGGCTCCAGGAGCACGGCGTCGGCTGAGCGGTGCCGGAGGATGGAGGCATGACGCCTCCTCTCATCGTTTCGCCGCAGGCCGACCGCGTGGCCGCCGCCGAGGAGCTCGCGCTCGGACTCGTGCACGCCTGGGGCAGCTGGGGTCCGACGATGACCCCGGACGCCGCCCGCGTCGCCTTCCTCAGTGATCGCGGCGGGTCGCCGGAGGTCTGGGTGCAGGACGTCGTCGTCGGGGCCGAGCCGAGCGAGGCGCGCCGCATCGCCCTCACCGAGGATCCGGTGCTCGAGGTCTCCTGGTCCGCCGACTCCGCCTGGCTGGCCTGCCTCGTCGCGACCGACGGCGGGGTGCGCAGTCAGGTCTGGGTGGTCCGCCCCGACGGCTCGGACGCCCGCCGCATCGCCGGCTCCCGCGACGCCCACGCCGAGCTCGGGCCGTGGACCCGCAGCGGCCACCACGTCGTCGTCACGATCCCGTCGGCCGAGCCGGAGCAGCCGACCCGCTCCTTCCTGGTCGACCCGGTGACGGGCGAGCGGAAGCCGCTCGTCGACGGCGACCTCATCTCGGTGCTCGACCTCTCGGTGGAGGAGCGTCTCGTCGTGGTCCGCGACGGCCAGCGCGGCCAGCAGTACTGCGTGGTCGTCGACCGGCTGACGAACGAGAACCACGCGCTCCTGCCCGACTCGGGCACCGGATCCACGGACGTCGCGCTGCTGCGCCCGTCGCCGCTGCACGACACCGAGAGCCCGATGGTCGCCTACCTCGCGACGGACGTCGACCTGCCGCGGCGCCAGCTCGTCGCGATGCCGCTCGGCCCGGACGGCTGGCGCGGCCGGATCCGCCGCCTCGCGGCCCGCGACGACGCCGAGCTCGAGGGCCTGGACGCCGACGACGCCGGACGGATGCTGATGCTGGTCTGGAACGTCGCCGGCTCGAGCGAGATCGAGCTGCTGGACACCACCACCGGCGCCCGGGTCCCGGTCGCCGGGCTCCCGGGACTGGTCGCGACGACGCCGGTGCTCTCCCGCGACGGTGGCGCGGTGATCCTCGGCGTCGAGGGCCCGGAGCGCCCCCGCGAGCTGTGGCGGCTGGACACGGCGACCCACGAGTGGTCCCGGATCACCGGGGTGCCGACGCTCGATGCGCCGCCGCTGATCGTGCCGACCCTCGAGCGCTTCACGGGCCGCGACGGTCTCGCGCTCTCCGGCTGGCTCTACCGCGCGCCCGGGTCGACCGGGCCCGGAGCGGCCATGCTCAGCCTGCACGGCGGTCCGGAGTCGCAGGAGCGCCCCACCTTCTCCGCCCAGCACCAGGCGGTCGCCGCCGCGGGGATCACCGTCTTCGCGCCGAACGTGCGCGGCTCCTCGGGCTTCGGCCGCGACTTCGTGCACGCCGACGACGTGGAGAAGCGCCGCGGCGCCTTCGACGACGTCCTCGCCGCCGCCGCGCACCTCGTCGACGCCGGCATCGCCGACCCGGCGCGGATCGCCGTCACCGGCCGCTCCTACGGCGGCTACCTGACGCTCGCGTCGCTCGCCTTCTCGCCCGGCGTCTTCGCCGCAGGCGTCGACATCTGCGGGATGTCGCACCTGCAGACCTTCTACCGCGACACCGAGCCGTGGATCGCCTCGGCCGCCGTCACCAAGTACGGACACCCCGAGCACGACGCGGAGCTGCTCGAGGAGCTGTCGCCGCTGAACGCGGCCGCCGCGATCGACGTGCCGCTGCTCGTCGTGCACGGCGAGCTCGACACCAACGTCCCGATCGGCGAGGCCCGGCAGATCGTCGCGGCGCTCGAGGAGCTCGGCCGCCCGGTCCGCTACCTCCAGCTGGACGGCGAGGGCCACGAGTACCGCCGTGCCGACTCGAAGGAGACGCTGCTGCGCGAGCTCCTGCACTTCCTCACGGAGACCCTCGGCGCCCCCTGACCAGCGCGTCCCGGCGGTGAGGAAGAGGACGCGGCGGCGCCCCCTGCATGCTGGTCGAGCAGCCCCGCAGGGGCCCTGCATGCTGGTCGAGTAGCCCCGCAGGGGCGTATCGAGACCCGCCGCTCAGCGCGACTCGAACTCCTGGCGGAGCGTCCCGTGGATCGGGTGCGCCGGGTCGTCGCCGACCGCGCGCGCCGGGTCGTCGATCTCGACGGCGCGTCCCGGTGCGAGGTCCGCGTCACCGCCGACCATCTCCGAGACGCCGTCGAGCAGATCCTCGGCGATCCGGCTCGAGAGCCCGCTGCGCTCGCCCGGCCCGGGATCGGTGAGCTCGTCGACCGGAGCGGCCAGCGCCGCCTCCAGTCCCGTCCGCTCGACGCCGGCCTCCGGCTCGTGCTCGATCCGCCGCGCCTGCTCGTGCTGTGACTCCGACCCCTGGGGCATCGTCGCTCCTCGTCCGTCTCCTCGCGGCAGCGTCGTCCCGGATGGGGGCCGTGCGCTCCCGCCGCTGCCCCGAGCGTAGATCACGGCGGGTCCGATCGCGGCTCAGTCGAGCAGCAGCCAGGAGTGCGCCTCGACCCGCACGCCGCCGACGGTCGCCGCCTCGTCTCCGAGGTTGAGCGCGAGCCGGGCGCTCTCGCCGGCCGGCCCCTCGGCGACCAGCAGCACGGCGGTGTTCGACAGGTCGACGCTCCCGGTCCGCGCGGCGACCAGCCACGGGTGCCGGCGGCGGAAGGCGATGACCTCCTGGTGCACGCGGTAGGCGTCGTTCCGCGGCCACTCGGCCGGCTCCGCCGGGAACTCCGGCCGGATCGCGTCGTCGCCGCCCGCGCGCTCCTCCTTGACGCCCTCGAGCCCGCGCTCGTCGCCCGAGTAGATGCTCGGCACGCCGCCGACGAAGCCGAGGATCGCGACGGCGTGCCCGTGGTGGCGCGGGTCGCTGATCGCGCTGGCGAGCCGGGTCACGTCGTGATTGCCGACGAAGGTCAGCGGCACGAACGTCTCGAGGAACTCCGCGTGCCGCTGCAGCGTCCAGTCGAGCTCGAAGAGGTTGCCCTCCTCGATCGAGCTGCGCACCGACTTCCAGAGCTCGTACTGCGTGACGGAGTCCAGGCCCGACTCCCGCACGTAGCCGGCGTAGTCGCCGTGGATGACCTCGCCGACGAACCACGCCTCCGGGAAGCGCTCGCGCACCGGGTCGATCGCGGCGCGCCAGGAGGAGGGGTCCACCGCGTACGCGGCGTCGAGCCGCCAGCCGTCGATCCCGCGCTCGAGCCAGTGGCTCAGCACGGCGGAGACGTGCGCGGCGACCTCGGGGTTGGCGGTGTCGAGCTCGACGAGCGCCTCGTGCCCCTCGAAGACGTCGACCGGCAGGCCGTCGACCTCGCGCGCCGAGTCGGTCCGCCGGAAGCGCGCGGCGGCGGGGGAGCCCTCGCCCGCCGCGACGGCCTCGCGCCACCACGGGTGCTCGCGGCCGACGTGGTTGAAGACGCCGTCGAAGACCAGGCGGATCCCGCGCTCGCGGCAGGCCGCGATCAGCTCGTCCAGGTCGCGCTCGTCGCCCAGGCGCGGGTCGACCCGGAAGTGGTCGACGGTGTCGTAGCCGTGCGTCATCGAGGCGAACACCGGCCCGAGCAGCAGGCCGTTGCAGCCGAGCGCGAGCAGGTCGTCGAGCCAGGGCAGGATCCGGCGCAGGCGGTGCTGCGGCTCGTCACCGGGCTGCGGCCCGTCGGCCGAGGTCGCCTCGGCCCCGAGGAACGCCAGCGGGTGGATCTGCCACCAGATCGCCGTCGAGATCCAGCCGTCCGTCGTCGTCTCCGCCACTGCGGCCGCCTCTCCCGGCGGGCTCGGGTGCGCGCCGTCGGCGAGTGTAGCGACGGCCCCTGACATCGCCTCCCAGCCGCTCCCGACGGCTCCGCGGGCTGCCGATCGGCGTGTTTCCGGGGATTCCGTCGCGCGAATCGCCGCCAATCCGGGATCGGGCTGGTAGGTTACGGACGGTCCGACCGGTCGACGGGGTCCGTCCCCGGCCGTTGGACGACACACAACCACCAGCTGTTCTCAACAGCGCGAACGTCCTGGGAGGACACTCCAATGGCTGACAAGTCGCTCAACCGCACCGAGCTCGTCGCGAAGATCGCCGCCGACTCCGGCCAGAGCCAGGCCGCCGTCAACGGCGTCCTCGACTCGCTCTTCTCGACCCTCGCCGACTCCGTCTCCAACGACGTGAAGGTCACCATCCCCGGCTGGATCGCCGTCGAGCGCACGTCCCGCGCCGCGCGCACCGGCCGCAACCCGCAGACCGGCGAGACCATCCAGATCGCCGCCGGCCACTCGGTCAAGGTCTCGGCCGGCACCAAGCTCAAGGCCGCCGCCAAGTAGTCGCGGTCCGCGCCCTCACGGCGCAGCAGTTCCACTCGAAGACCCCGGCCCTCCGCCGGGGTCTTCGTCGTCCTGCCGCCCCTCAGCCGCGAGAACGTAGGCTTGCCGGGTGAATCGAACCGTCCGGATCGCGGGCCCGGCGCTCCTGCTCGTGGTCGCCGCCCTCGTCGCGCTCCTGGCGGCGCTCGCGTTCGGCGGCGGTTCGGCCGCACCGCTCCTGAACGACCCGGGGCCCGTCGTCCGCTTCGGCCTCCCGGTCGCCAAGCTCGCGGTCAACCTCGGCGCCGCCGGCATGATCGGCTCGCTCGTCCTGACGCTGTTCGCGCTGAGCCCTCGCGCGATCGCGAAGCGCACCGGCGCCCCCGCCGAGGCGGAGCCGCGCACCGAGTACACGATCGCGCTCGACGTCGCCGCCGCGAGCGCCGCGTTCTTCGCCGCCGCCTCCGCGCTGACCGGCTTCTTCACCTTCCTCAACGTCACCCAGACGCCGCTGAGCCTCGACCGCGACTTCGGCACGAAGCTCAGCTACTTCATCGGCAGCATCCCGGTCGGCCAGGCCTGGCTGATCACCACCCTCCTCGCCGCCGTCGTCACCGTGCTCTGCTTCGCCGTGCGCAACCAGACCGCCCTCGTCTTCGTGACGGCGATCGCGCTCCTGACGCTGCTGCCGATGGCGCAGCAGGGCCACGCGGCCGGAGCGAGCGGCCACGACGCCGCCGTCACCGCCCTCGGCCTGCACCTGGTCTTCGCCGCGATCTGGCTGGGCGGGCTGGTCACGATCATCGTGCTGCGACCGCTGCTCGGCGGCGCGCGCCTGCTGCCCGTGATCGGGCGCTACTCGAGCCTCGCGCTCGTGAGCTTCATCGTGGTCGCCGCCTCGGGCTACATCAGCGCCGAGCTGCGGCTCGCGACGCTCGGCAACCTGCTCACCGGCTACGGCGTGCTGGTGCTCGTGAAGGTCGCGGCGCTGACCGCGCTCGGCGTCTTCGGCCTCGTCCAGCGCCGCTTCCTGATCGCGCGGATGCGCAGCGCCGGCGGAGCGGGCGGCCGCAGCTTCTGGTGGCTCGTCGCCGCGGAGATCGCCTTCATGGGCATCGCCTCCGGCGTCGCCGCCGCCCTCGCCCGCACCGCGACGCCGGTGGACCAGGTCGCCGCCACCGAGCTGACGAACCCGACCCCCGCGGAGCTGCTCACCGGCGAGCCGCTGCCGCCGGCGCCGTCCGCCCTGAACTTCCTCACCCTCTGGAACGTCGACCTGGTCTGGCTGCTGGTCTGCGGCTTCGGCATCGCGTTCTACGTCGCCGGCGTCGTGCGCCTGCACCGCCGCGGCGACCGCTGGCCCGTGCACCGCACCGTGCTCTGGATCGCGGGCATGCTGCTGCTGGCGTACATCACCAACGGCGGCGTCAACGCCTACGAGAAGTACCTGTTCAGCGCGCACATGCTCGCGCACATGGTCCTGACCATGGCCGTCCCGGTGCTGCTGGTCCCGGCCGCGCCGGTCACGCTGATCGCGCGCGCCGCGGCCCGGCGCACTGACGGCTCCCGCGGCGGCCGCGAGTGGGTCCTGCTCGCCGTGCACTCCCGCTTCGCCACCGCGATCTCGCACCCGATCGTCGCGGCGCTGCTGTTCGTCGGCTCGCTCTGGGGCTTCTACTACTCGCCGCTCTTCCGCTGGGCGACGACCGACCACATCGGCCACGAGTGGATGATCGTCCACTTCCTGATCACCGGCTACCTCTTCGTGAGCGTCCTGATCGGCGTCGACCCGAGCGTGCACCGCGTGCCCTACCCGATGCGCCTGCTGCTGCTGCTGGGCACGATGGCGTTCCACGCCTTCTTCGGCCTGGCGCTGATGACGGGGGAGGGCCTCCTGCTCGCCGACTGGTACGGCGCGATGGGCTGGGGCACGAACGCCCTCGACGACCAGCAGGCGGCCGGCGGCATCGCCTGGAGCATCGGCGAGATCCCCACGCTCGCCCTCGCGATCATCGTCGCGGTGATGTGGAGCCGCTCGGACGCGCGCGACTCCAAGCGGCTCGACCGCCAGGCCGACCGCACCGGCGAGGCCGAGCTCACCGCGTACAACGACCGCCTGGCCGCCCTGCAGAAGCGCGGCTGAGCCGGGCCCTGCACGATCCGGACCGTCCCCGATCGAGTCGTCCCCGGTCGAGTCGTCCCCTGTCGACGGACGTCCCGCGACAGCCCCGAGCGGGCTCCGCGGGCGCTTCCTAGGCTGGCCGCTGCTGTCCGACCTCGCCCGCGTCCCGCGGGCTCGAGGCGCAGCGCTGCGAGAAGGGGAGCGCATGATCGAGGCACGAGGCCTGACCAAGAGGTACGGAGCGAAGACCGCGGTCGACGGGATCGACTTCACCGTGGCGCCGGGGAGGGTGACCGGGTTCCTCGGGCCCAACGGCGCCGGTAAGTCGACGACGATGCGGATGATCGTCGGTCTCGACCGGCCGTCCGCCGGCTCGGTGCTGGTCAACGGCCGGCCCTATCGCGAGCACGCCGCGCCGCTCGCCGAGGTCGGCGCCCTGCTCGACGCGAAGGCGACGCACCGCGGCCGGACCCTCCGCGACCACCTGCGCGTGATCGCCGCGACGCACCGCATCCCGCGCTCCCGGGTGGAGGAGGTCATCGAGGTCGTCGGCCTCGGCAGCGTCGCGCGCAAGCGCGTCGGCGGCTTCTCGCTCGGCATGGGCCAGCGGGTGGGCATCGCGACCGCGCTGCTCGGCGACCCGCGGACCCTCCTGCTCGACGAGCCGGTCAACGGCCTCGATCCGGAGGGGGTCCGCTGGGTCCGCGACTTCGTCCGCGCGAAGGCGGCGGAGGGCTGCTGCGTGCTGCTCTCCTCGCACCTGATGAGCGAGATGGCGCAGACCGCCGACCACATCATCGTCCTCGGCCGGGGCCGGATCCTCGCCGACGCCCCGCTGGACGACTTCCTCGCCGAGGCGCGGCCGCGCGTGCGCGTCGAGAGCCCGGACTCGGTGCGGCTCGCCGCGCTCCTCGCCGCCCGCGGTGCTGCGGTCGCCGTCACGGGCGGCGGGCTCGAGATCGAGGGGCTCGAGGCGCCGGTGATCGGCGCGCTCGCCCACGAGGCCGGAGCGGTGCTGCACGCGCTCACCGCGCTGACCCGCTCGCTCGAGGAGGCCTACGTCGCGATGACGGCCGACGCCGTCGAGTACACCGCCGCCCGTCCCCACGGATCCCAGCCCCTCGAAGGAGCCACCCGATGACCGCGACCGCCCCGAGACCCGTCCGCGACGCCTCGAGCGGGGTGAGGCTCCGCCTCGACGGGGTCGTCCTCTCCGAGCTGCTCAAGCTCGTCACCGTCCGCTCCACGTGGTGGTCGATCGTCGTCTCGGTGCTCCTCGCGCTCGCTCTGGCCCTGGCCCTGGGTGCCGTCGTCGAGCCGCCGAAGGAGGGCTCCGTCTCCGCGTTCGTCGCGGGCGGCGCGACCCTGCACCTGCAGTTCGTCGGCCTGGTGATCGCCGTCCTCGGGGCGCTGTCGCTCGGCGGCGAGTACTCCACCGGGATGATCCGCTCGACCTACACCGCCGTGCCGCGCCGGGTCCCGTCCCTCCTCGCCCGCGGGGTCGTCGTGGCGGTCGCGTCCTTCGTGGTGGCCGTGCTCACCTGCGTCGGCTCGTTCGCCGTCATCGGCGGGATGCTCGCGGCGAAGGGCACGCCCACGTCGCTGCTCGACGACGGCGTGCTCGGCAGTCTGCTCGGCGGCGGCCTCTTCCTGGCGGTCATCGGGGCGTTCTCGGTCGCCGTGGCGGCGCTGCTGCGCAGCACGGCGGCCGCCATCGGCCTCTCGGTCGGCGTGCTCTTCGTGCTGCCGCTGCTCGCGAGCATCGCGGGCGGTCTGCTGCAGGCCCAGTGGATCATCGACGTCAGCCCCTATCTGCTCTCGAACCTCGGGCTGGCGCTGTCCAGCGTCCCGAGCGAGGGCTCGGGCGTGGAGCAGATCAGCACGACGTCCGCGCTGCTCGCCAGCGCCGGGTGGCTCCTCGCCGTCTGGGTCCCGGCGCTGACGGCGACCCGCGTCCGCGACGTCTGACCGCGGCGCCGGGGTGCGGGGGTCGGCTGGGTACAGTGGAGCGGTGACCCAGCCGACCCTCTCCGACGAGCAGCAGCGGGTGTTCGACCTCATCGAGAACACCCGCGAGCACCTGTTCGTGACGGGCCGCGCCGGCACCGGCAAGTCGACCCTGCTCAACCACCTGAGCTGGAACACCGACAAGCAGATCGTCATCTGCGCACCGACCGGTGTCGCCGCGCTGAACGTCGGCGGGCAGACGATCCACTCGCTCTTCCGGCTCCCGATCGGGGTCATCGCCGACTCCGACCTCGATCAGCCGCCCGAGCTGCGCAAGCTGCTGAACACCATCGACACCCTCGTCATCGACGAGATCTCGATGGTCAACGCCGATCTCCTCGACGGCATCGACCGCAGCCTCCGCCAGGCGCGGCAGCGCCGGTCCGAGCCGTTCGGCGGCGTCCAGGTCGTCCTCTTCGGCGACCCGTTCCAGCTCGCGCCCGTCCCGGGCGATCCGGAGGAGCGCGCCTACTTCGCCGACCGCTACCGCTCGCTCTGGTTCTTCGACGCGCTGGTCTGGCAGGAGGCGCCGCTGCGGATCATCGAGCTCGGGAGGATCCACCGTCAGAGCGACGAGCGCTTCAAGTGGATGCTCAACGCCGTGCGCTTCGGCATGGTGACCAAGGAGATCGCGGACGTCCTCAACGCCGCCGGCGCACGCACGCCGCCCGAGAACGACGCGATCACCCTCGCGACCCGCAACGACACCGTCAACCGGATCAACCAGACCGCCCTCGCGCGGCTCAAGGGCCCGGTCAAGACCGCCTCGGCCGAGATCAGCGGCGATTTCGGCGGCCGCGCGTACCCGGCCGATCAGAACCTCGAGCTGAAGATCGGGGCGCACGTGATGTTCCTGCGCAACGACGCCGAGCAGCGCTGGGTGAACGGCACGATCGGCCGCGTGACCAAGGTCGCCGGCACGGTCTGGGTCGAGGTGGACGGCGAGGTGCACGAGGTCGAGCCCGCGACCTGGGAGCGCTACCGCTACTCCTACTCCGCCGCGACCAAGAAGCTGACCCGCGAGATCGTCGCCGAGTTCGCGCAGTTCCCGCTGCGCCTGGCCTGGGCCGTCACGATCCACAAGTCGCAGGGCAAGACCTACGACTCCGCCGTGGTCGACCTCGGGCAGCGCGCGTTCGCCCCCGGTCAGACCTACGTCGCGCTCAGCCGCATCACGAGCCTCGAGGGGCTCTACCTCACCCGGCCGCTCCGGCCGAGCGACATCATCGTCGACAAGGACGTGCTGCGCTTCATGTCCGAGCGCCGGGCCGAGCCCGCGGCCGTCGCGGAGCCGGAGTCCGCGTCCTCCTGAGCGCCTGAGCGCCGGAGCGGCACGTCAGGCCGCGGCGCGCGAGCCGGCCAGGTCGCGGAACACCGCGGTGGTCAGCCGGTACGCCTCCGCCACCTCGGCGATGACGCGCTCGCGCTCGTCCTCGTCCCAGCCGGCGGCGTCGAGCTGCTCGCGGTAGACCGCGCGGAAGGCGGACGGCGTCGCGATCTCGCCGTAGAGGTAGAAGCCGACGCCGTTGGTCTCGAAGCCGAAGCGCCGCTGGAGCAGCGTGCGGACGATCGAGCAGCCGGACAGGTCGCCGAGGTAGCGGGTGTAGTGGTGGGCGACGAAGCCGCCGCTCCAGCCGCTCGCGACGGTGCGGATCCGCTCGACGTAGGCCGCCGTCGAGGGGAGCGGGGCGATGCGCGAGCGCCAGTCCTCGCCGACCAGGAAGCGCAGGTCCTCCGCGATCGCCGGCAGGCGGGTGAGCTTGGGCGAGATGAAGGGTGCGGCGACCGGGTCGCCCGCCATCGCCTCCGCCACGGCCTCGAGCGCCTCGTAGACGAAGTAGTGCTGCGCGATCATCGCGACGTAGTCGTCGCGGCTGCCGGACCCGGTCATCAGCGCGGTCATGAAGGCCGAGACCTCGTCGTCCGCGCCGGACGTAGCCAGGCGCGTGCGGAGGGCCTGCGAGAACGAGGTGACGTTCGAGACGTTCGGCACGGCGGCCTCCTTCGGCGTCTTAGGTTGCCCTTACCTTAGCTCGAAGGCACCGCGGTCGCCAGGGCGGGTCTCAGTGCGAGTGCCCGCTGTCGGTGACCGTCGTCATCATCCCGCCCATGTCGTGGGAGCCCTCGGAGGAGGCGGACAGCGCCGGCGTCGCGAGGGCGGAGACGAGGAGCGCGCCCGCGAAGAGGCCGAGGACCGCGCGCGGGGCCGAGACGGGCCGCTCCACCGTGCGCTGCGAGCGGAGGGTGGCGGCGACGACGGCCGCGGCCACGAGCTGCAGGGCGCCCGCCGCGAGAGCCGGCAGGGGATCGCGCAGCAGACCGGCGGCGATCGCGAGCACGAAGCCGGCGACGGTGACGCCGGTGACGGCGAGCGCGGTCCGCGGGAGGACTATCCGGCCGCGGGCGAGGACGACGACGCCCCAGGCCAGCTCCGCGACGCCGAGGGCGGCGAGCGGGAGGGTCCCCGCGTCGAGCTGCCCGGCGGCGAGGGAGAGGTGCACGAGACCGGCGCCGATCCCGGCGAAGGCGGCGTTTCCGCGGGCGACGGTGCTCATCGCGGTCTCCGATCGTGGTGGAGGTGCAAGAAGAAGAGGCCCCGGATCGACACACCGCATCGTGTCGTCCGGGGCCGTTCGGTCCGTCCGCCGCGGAAAACGGCGGGCCCACGGCGGACGGAGTCTAGGGGGAGCGGACGGATCCGCTGCGGGTCAGGCGGTCGCGGTGCGCGCCCGGGCGCCCTTGTCGGCGGTGAGCCCGACTCCGAGGAGGACGAGCGCGCTGGCGAGGTGCAGGAAGTGGTCGGCGGTGTTCAGCGCGAGCACGTTGAGGGCGGTGTTGACCAGGAAGAAGCCGACGACTCCGAGCAGCAGGTACACCGCGCCGACGGTCGTGTTGACCGTCTTGGCCGCCGAGGTGGTGGAGAGGCCGGCGATCAGCAGTGCGCCGCCGATGAGCAGGTGCGCGATGTTGTGCAGCGGATTGACCTCGAAGATCCCGAGAAGCAGTCCGCCCTCCGTCGCGAGGAACTGGACGCCGCCGGTGACGACGAAGCCGAGCAGTCCGACGACCACGTAGACCGCGCCGAAGAGCGTGGCGAGCAGCCGGTTCGGTGATGTGCGCATGATTCCTCTTCTCCTTCCGGGCAACGCCTCCGCGTCGCTTGTCCCTTCTTCGTAGCAGCCGCTCAGATGGTTTGGAAAAGGGGTGGCCGGATCCGGATCCGCGTGGTCGCGGGTCACGGTCGGGACACGAAAGCCCCCGCGCACGGCCCCCGCCCCGTGCTGCGCGAGACCGCGCCCGTACAGTGGAGGAGTTCCAGCACGCGTCTTCGGGGGGAGTCGAACGGCATGATCGGTGGCCGCAGGCCGACCCGGGTCGGAGCTCTCGTCGTGCCCGCCCTGGTCCTCGCCCTCACCGGCTGCACCGGCGGTGCCGACTCCGTCGTCCCCGATGCGCTGCCCGGGCCCGTGCCCGACGACCTGGCCATCGCCCTCTCCGGCTTCCTCGTCGAGGCGCAGAGCGTCGCCGGGGCTTCCGGCGTGGTCGCGGGGGTCTGGTCGCCCTGGGCCGGCGGCTGGGAGACGGCGATCGGCACGATCGGCGACGAGGCGAACACCCCGGTGACCACCGACGCGCACGTGCGGCTCGGCACCGGCGGCACCGAGGCGATGACCTGCGACGTCGTCGTCGCGCTCGCCGAGAAGGGCACCCTCGACCTCGACGCGGACGTCGGCGACGCGCTCACCTCCCTCCCCGGCATCGAGGGGATGACCCTCCGCCAGCTCTGCTCGCACACCTCCGGCCTCGCCGATTTCCGCTCCGTCCTCTGGCCGACCGTCGTGCAGAACCCCGCCCGCGAGTGGCCCACCCTCGAGCTGATCTCGGCCGCGCAGGTCAGCGCGCCGATCGCCGAGCCGGGCGCCGCCTGGTCCGAGTCCTCCACCGGCCCGCTCCTCGCGGGCGTGGTGGCGACGCAGGCCACCGGTCGCAGCATGCAGTCGCTCTACGACGAGTACGTCGTGCCCCGCTACGGCCTGAGCAGCACCAGCCTTCCCGGCGACTCGGAGCTCGAGCTGCCCGCCCCGGCGATGCTCGGCTTCTCCGCCGCCCTCGATCCGCGCTCCGGCGCCGTCCAGTGCGAGGTCCGCCGCGACCTCTCCGCGGCGTCGCCCTCCTCGCTCGGCGCGGCCGGCGGCGCCGTCACCGATCTCGACGATCTGCGACGCCTCGCGCAGGGACTCGCGACCGAGCCCGCGGGCGACGCGATGTGGGCCGATCCCGTCCCGCAGGGGCAGGGGCGCGCGGAGTGGCTGCTCGCCGGTCTCGGCGGCCACGAGGCCGGCCCGCTCCGCGGCTTCTCCGGCATCGCGCCGGGCTTCCTCACCGCCGCCTACTCCGACCCGGAGTCGGGGCTGACGGTCGCGGTCGCCTTCAACAGCTCGACCGCCGGCGAGGGCTTCGCCGCCACGACTGCGCGCGCCCTCGCGGCGATCGCGGTCGAGCAGGGGGCGGCGACCGGCGCCGCCGGGCTGCCGCAGCTGCCCTGGACGGCCGACGGCGAGCGCGGCGCGGTGCAGGGCGCGCAGCCGCGCTGCTGAGCCGTCCTACCCTGGGTCCATGCCCATCACTCCCGATACCAAGGACTGGACCTGGGTGCTCGAGCGCCCCTGCCTCGAGTGCGGCTTCGACGCCTCGCTCGTGGAGTCCGACGCCGTCCCCGCGCTGATCCGCCAGAACGCCGCCGCCTGGCCGTACGTCCTCGAGCGCGAGGACGCCGCGGGCCGTCCCGACGACGAGACCTGGTCGCCGCTGGAGTACGCCGCGCACGTGCGCGACGTGCACCGCATCTACCGGCTGCGCCTCGGGCTGATGCTCGAGGGCGACGACCCGCTCTTCCCCAACTGGGACCAGGACGTGGCGGCCACGGAGGAGCGCTACGACCAGCAGGACCCCGCGGCGGTCGGCCGCGAGCTCGTCGAGGAGGCGGCCCGCATCAGCGACGTCTTCGAGGGGGTCGACGGCCGGCAGTGGCAGCGACCGGGTCGCCGCAGCGACGGCGCGTCCTTCACGGTCGAGACGATCGCGAAGTACTACCTGCACGACGTCCAGCACCACCTGCACGACGTCCAGGGCTGAGCACCCCGGGCCGGGCTCGTCGCGGGGCCGTCAGCAGTCGATCAGCTGCGGGTTGAGGAACGACAGCGTCCGCGCGTAGGCGAGCGCGGCGGCGGACGGGCTGACCGACTCCCGCAGGGTGGCGTTCGCGAAGTGCCGCCCGGTGTCCGGGTAGGTGTGCGCGGTGACGGGCGTGCCCGCCTCCTTCAGCCGGCCGACGAACGACTCCGGGTCGTCGCCCTCGGGCCACTCGTCGCTCTGCGCGTAGTGCAGCAGCGTCGGGCAGGGCACCAGCGCGTGCTCCTCCCGGCCGAGGGTCGCGTAGTAGGCGACCACGGCGTCGACGAGACCGGTGGCGGCGACGAGCAGCGCCAGCCGCCCGCCGAAGCCGAAGCCGATGAGGGCGGAGCGGGCCGCGCCGGCGGCCGATCCGGTGCGCACCGCGTCGGCGACCGAGGCGAGGGCGCGGTCCTGCGCGGCCATCGCGGCGAGGTCCCGCGCGTCCTCGGCTGCGAGCGTGGCCCAGCCGTCGTAGAGGTCGGGGACGAGCACGTGGTAGCCGTGCTTCGAGACGGCCTCGGCGAACGGCTCCAGCCAGGGCAGCCGGCCGAACACGTCGTGCAGGATCACCACGACGGGGCGGCCGGGGTGCCCGTACTCGAGGGCGATGCCCGGAGACGGGATCTGGACGAGCTCGCTCACCCCTCCACCCTGCACCGCGGGACGGCCCGATCGGCCTGTCGGCGCCGATCCCGTCGGCGTGTCGCGGTCCGGACTCACCGCTCGACGGTGAAACCCTGCTCGGCGCCGTACTCCTCCAGCTCGGCCTGCCAGTCGAGCAGCCCCGCCTGGAGGGTCGTCTCGCCGGTGTAGGCCGTGCCGACGGAGTCGTTGAACACCGCGGCCGCGTAGACCTGGTAGGGGAGGAAGCGGACGTCGTCGGGGGCGTTCTCCGACGCGGTCGCGTACTCCCGGTTGACGGCCTGCCCGCCGAAGTACTCGCTCGGCCGGTCGAGGAACGCGGGCGACGCGGTCGCGGCCCGGTACGCGGGCCAGAGCCCGGAGTCCCGGATGACGTCCACTCCGTCGCCCGCGGTGGCGAAGGCCAGGAAGTCGACGGCGAGCTCCTTGCTCCCGCTGCTCTCGAGCACCGAGAAGCCGCCGCCGCCGTGCTCGGCGGCCACGCTGCCGCCCGGCTCCCACTGCGGCAGCTGCGCCACGCGCCAGTCGCCGGCGGCGTCGGGGGCGCTCTGGGTCAGGGCGGAGGCCATCCAGCTGCCGGCCGGGAGTGTCGCGATCCGGCCCGCCGCGAGCATCTTCCGCCACTCGTCGCTCCAGTCGGCGACCGGGGCGAGCAGCCCGCCGTCGAGCAGGCGCTGCCAGTTCTCGGCGTACCGCGCGGTGCCGGGGTCGGCGAGATCGATGGCGACGGCGGTGCCGTCCACGGAGAAGGGCCGGCCGCCGGCCTGCTGGATGAGGCTGGTGGCGAGTCCGGGATTGCCGACGTCGTTGAGGATGTAGACCTCCGGGTCCGCCGCGTGCAGCTGCTCCGCGGCGCCGAGGTACTCCTCCCAGGTGCCGGGCACCGCCACGCCGAGCCGCTCGAAGACGGCGCGGTTGTAGAACAGCACCATCGGCCCGGAGGCCCACGGCAGTCCGTAGACGGTGCCGTCCACCTGGGACGCCGCCCACGGCCCCGGCGCGAACTCCTCGGAGAGCTCGTCGGCGCCGAGCGGCCCGAGGTCGGCGAGGGCGCCCGAGAGGGCGAACTGGGGGAGCGCGGTCGAGTCGAGGAAGGCGATGTCGGGACGTCCCGATCCGGCGGCGATCACGTTCTGCAGGGCGGTGTACTGCTCGTCGCCCGTGCCCACGTCGACCACGTCGATCTCGACCCCCGGATGCTCCTCCTCGTAGAGCTCCGCGACCTCGGGCAGCTGCTCGTCCCAGCTCCACACGAGCAGGGAGTCGTCCTCCGCCTCCGTGCGGTCGGCGCAGCCCGTGAGCGCGGCCGCGAGGGCGGCGACGGCGAGTGCCGCCGCCGGGCGGGAGTGGTGTCGCAGAGACATCGTCGTCCTTCGCTCGATCGTGGTGCCGTCCCGGAAGGGGGAGGCCGTCGCCGATCCTACGAGACGCGGGGCCGAGATGGTTGCCTTACCATGCCTTTCATGTCCGCAGACGACGCGCTCGAGGCGATCCCCCCGCCGGACTTCCTCGACGAGCTCCTGGACGAGCTGAGGCTCCGGAGGAGCCACTATGGGGAGATGACCGACGTTCCGCGCCGCCCCTCACTGGCTGACGTGGCACGCCTCGCGGGCGTCGCGCCCGTCACGGCCTCGCGAGTCGCGAACGGGCAGACGAACGTCGTCCCCGCGACGCGGCAGGCCGTCCTGGAGGCGATGCGCACCCTCGGCTACCGGCCGAACAGCGCCGCGCGCGCCCTGAAGAGCGGCTCGTTCCGCACCCTCGGCGTCGCGGTCTTCAGCCTGGACACCCTCGGGATGATGCGGACCGTGGACTCGATCGCCACTGCAGCGGCGGAGGCGGGCTACGCGATCACGCTGGTGCCGGTCTCGGCACCGAGCCAGACCGGGCTCAACGGCGCCTTCACGCGCTTCGGCGAGCTGGCGGTGGACGGCCTGATCGTGGTCGTGGAGACCTATCTGCGGGACACGGCGGAGCTGGTCCTCCCCGAGATCCCCCGCGTGCTCGTCAATGCGGCCGCCGGCGCCCAGGGGCCCGTGGTCGACGCCGACCAGGCGGGCGGCGTCCGGGCCGCGGTCGAGCACCTGCTCGGGCTCGGGCACCGCACGGTGCACCACATCGCGGGCCCCCGCGGCTCCTTCGCCGCCGAGCGCCGGGAGACGGCGTGGCGGGAGGCGCTCCTCGCGGCGGGCGCGCCCGTGCCGCCGAACCGCTACAGCAACTGGCGCTCGGACGGCGGCTATCTCCAGGGCGCGGCCCTGGCCGAGGCGGGCGACTGCACGGCCGTGCTGGTCTCCAGTGACGAGGCGGCGCTCGGGGTCTACCGCGCCTTCGCGGAGCACGGCCTGCGGATCCCCGAGGACGTCAGCGTGGTGGGCTTCAACGACATCCCGGAGGCGCAGGACTTCTCCCCGCCGCTGACGACCGTCCGGCAGGACTACCGGGCGGTCGGGGCGAAGTGCGTCGAGCTGCTGCTCGACCAGCTCGCGAACGGCGTCAGCGACGACCCCGTCCTCGAGCTGGTGCCGACCTCGCTGATCGTCCGGGCGAGCACCGCGCCGCCCGCGACCCGCTAGGCCGTCGAGCGTGGCCGGCCTCGCCGCGGTGATCGCCGCGCTGGAGCTGACATGGCCCGGCAACAGGGCGGTGAACCTCGTCTTCCACGGGCACAGCGTTCCCGCGGGCTACTTCGCGACGCCCCTGATCGATCGGCGAGCGTCCTACCCGCACGTGGTCGCCGGCCGGCTCGCCGAGCGCCACCAGCACGCCGTCCTCAACGCGATCGTCACCGCTGTCGGCGGGGAGCACTCGGAGTCGGGCGCTCGCCGGATGGGCGAGGTGCTCGGCCACCGCCCCGACGTCGTGGTCCTCGACTACGCGCTGAACGACCGGGTGATCGGGCTCGACCGGGCCGGCCGCGCGTGGGAGTCGATGATCGACTCCGTGCTCGGGGCCGGCGCCGTCCCCGTGCTGGTCACGCCCTCGCCGGACCTGACCGCCGATCCGACCGACCCCGCCGACGAGCTCGTGCGGCACGCCGAGCAGATCCGCGGACTCGCCGAGCGGGACGGTGTGCTGCTCGCGGACCCGTTCCGCGTCTTCCTCGGCCTGCACGAGCGCGGCGAGCCCCTGGCCGGGCTGATGTCGCAGGTGAACCACCCGAACGGGCGCGGCCACGCGATCATCGCGGCGGAGATCCTCGCGCTGTTCGCCGAGACGGAGCCGGCGGGGGAGGGGAGTCGGAGCGAGTGACGGGAATCGAACCCGCGCCATCTGCTTGGGAAGCAGAAGTTCTACCATTGAACTACACTCGCGCGGCGCCGCTCGGGCGCACCGCCCCATGGTAGCAAGCCCCGCGCCCTAAGCTCGCCTCGTGCTGCTCTCCGATCGCGACATCAAGCTCGAACTCTCCTCCGGCCGCGTCGGGCTCTCGCCCCACGACCCCGCGATGATCCAGCCGTCGTCGGTCGACGTGCGGCTCGACCGCTTCTTCCGGCTGTTCGACAACCACCGCTACCCCTACATCGACCCGGCGGAGGACCAGCCCGAGCTGACGCGCCTGGTCGAGACCCCGGCGGGCGAGGCGTTCATCCTGCACCCCGGCGAGTTCGTGCTCGGCTCGACCTACGAGGAGGTCTCGCTCCCCGACGACATCGCCGCGCGGCTCGAGGGCAAGAGCTCGCTCGGGCGGCTGGGGCTGCTCACCCACTCGACCGCGGGGTTCATCGATCCGGGCTTCACCGGTCACGTGACGCTCGAGCTGAGCAACGTCGCGACGCTGCCGATCATGCTCTGGCCCGGGATGAAGATCGGCCAGATGTGCTTCTTCCGCCTGAGCTCGCCCGCCGAGCAGCCCTACGGCTCGGCCGCCTACCTCTCGCGCTACCAGGGCCAGCGCGGCCCCACCGCCTCCCGCTCGTCCCTGAATTTCCACCGCACCGACGTCTACAACGACTGACCCCCTCCGCGAGATGCCACTTGTGCACGCGACACGCCGTGAAAGGCGTGCACAAGTGGCATCTCGCGGACGGGAAGCGGTCAGCCGAGCAGGCGGGGGAGCTGCAGCACGAGCCAGGGGGAGAAGGCCCAGGGGGTCGCTCGGACGGCGGCGAGCGTCGCCTCGGGGTCGACCCACTCGACGTCCATGACCTCGTCGGCGCGCGGGCTCAGCGCATCGCGGCTCGACACGGTCGCGGTGTAGACGGGGCAGATCTCGTTCTCGACGATCCCGGAGGCGTCGACCGCGCGGTAGCGGAAGTCCGGCAGCGCGACCTCGAGCGTCTCGAGGCGGGCACCGAGCTCGCGCTCCGCACGGCGCACCACCGCGTCCTCGATCCGCTCGCCGGGAGCGGGGTGCCCGCAGAACGAGTTGGTCCACACGCCGGGCCAGGTGCGCTTGCCGAGCGCGCGCCGGGTGACCAGCAGCGCGCCGTCGGGGGCGAAGACGTGGCAGGAGAACGCGAGGTGCAGGCGGGTCTGCGTGTCGTGCACGGTCGCCTTGTCCGCCACGCCGACGGCGGCCCCGGACTCGTCCAGGAGGACCACCTCCTCGAGGAGATCCAGCTGCTCGAGCTCGTCGGTGCGCACGGCGATTCCTTCCGAAGTCATGACCGTAAGTCAAGCACGACGGCGGAACTCAGCCGGCTTATTGCTAGAGAAGCGAGTTTGTTAGCCTCGACCCCGTGGATACGCGCGACCCCGTGGTTCTCTCCCGAAGGCGGCAGGAGCACGTCGATGCTGTCCTCGATCGGTTCTTCTCGCTGGCGCGCTCGCGCGCGACCCGGCTCGGACCCCGCTACCTGACCCTCTGGCAGACCATCGAGGCGAACACCCGCGGCGGCAAGCGCTTCCGCCCGCTGATGGTGATCTCGGCCTACGAGGCGCACGGCGGCCAGGACCCGGAGGCGTCCGCCCACCTGGGCGCGGCCTTCGAGCTGCTGCACACCGCGCTGATCGTGCACGACGACGTGATCGACCGCGACTTCGTCCGCCGCGGCGGCCCCAACGTCTCCGGCAGCTACCGCGACGAGGCGACGACCGCCGGCCTCTCGATCCCGATCGCCGAGCACCGCGGCACCTCCGTCGCCGTCATCGCGGGCGACCTCGCGCTCACCGGCGCGCACCGCCTGGTCGAGGGCGTCGGCGCCTCCGACGGCGTCCGCGCCCGCCTGCTCACCCTGCTGGACGAGGCCGTCTTCGCCTCCGCCGCGGGCGAGCTGGCCGACGTCGACTTCTCGCTGATGCCCGGCATGCCCTCCGTCGACGAGGTGCTCGAGATGGAGCGGATGAAGACCGCGGTCTACTCGTTCGAGGCACCGCTGCAGGCCGGCGCGATCCTGGCCGGCGCCGACGACGCGGCGGTCGAGGCGCTCGGCGAGTTCGGCCGCGGCATCGGCATCGCCTACCAGATCGTCGACGACCTGCTCGGCGTCTTCGGCTCCGAGGGGCAGACCGGCAAGACCACGCTCGGCGATCTCCGCGAGGGCAAGCGCACGGTGCTGATCGCGCACGCGGCCGGCACCGACCGCTGGCCGGAGATCGAGGGGCTGATCGGCGACGAGCACCTCGACCCGGACACGGCGGAGCGGGTGCGCTGCATCCTCGAGGAGTGCGGCTCGCGCGGCTACGCGGAGGCGCTCGCGAGCGACTTCGCGAACCGGGCCTGGGACGCGCTGCACACCCCCGCGGTGACGGAGGCGTTCCGCACCGAGATGCGGCCCCTCGTCTCCAGCGTCCTCGGGCGCACCCGATGACCGCCGGACGCGCCGCCTCGCAGCCGACGGCCGCCCGCCACGCGCGGATCGCGGCCCCGATGCTTCTCGACCCCCGCGCGCGCCGTACGGTGGCACGATGAGCCGGCAGAGCGAACTGTACGACCGCGTCGCCCACGAGGCGTCCGCGCAGGTGATCCGGCGCTACTCCACCTCCTTCGGCCTGGCGACCCGCCTGCTCGGCGCCGGTGTCCGCGAGCGCGTCGAGGACGTCTACGCGCTGGTGCGCGTGGCCGACGAGATCGTGGACGGGGTCGCCGAGGAGGCGCACCTCGATCGCGCCGCCGTCGAGGAGTCGCTCGACGCCTTCGAGGCCGAGACCGAGCGCGCCCTCGCCAGCGGCTACAGCGCGAACCTCGTGATCCACGCCTTCGCCCGCACCGCGCGGGCGACCGGCTTTGGCACCGAGCTGACGGGTCCGTTCTTCGCCTCGATGCGGGCGGACCTCCGCGAGACCGTGCACACCCCCGAGTCGTTCGAGAGCTACGTCTACGGCTCCGCCGAGGTCGTCGGGCTGATGTGCCTGCACGTCTTCCTCGCCGCACCCGACGCGGGGCTCGTCTCGCCCGCCGCGCGCGACCGCCTCGTCGCCGGCGCCCGTCGCCTGGGCTCCGCGTTCCAGAAGGTCAACTTCCTCCGCGACCTGGCCGCCGACGTCGACGGCCTCGGCCGCAGCTACTTCCCGGGCGTCGACCCGCGGGCGTTCTCGGAGACCGACAAGGCGGCCCTGCTCGCCGACCTCGACGACGACCTCGCCGCCGCCGGCGCGATCGTGCCGGAGCTGCCGCGCTCGAGCCGCCGCGCCGTGCTGCTCGCGCACTCCCTCTTCGCCGCCCTCGCCGACCGGATCCGCGCCACCCCGGCGGAGGAGCTCCTCCGAGCTCGAGTCAGCGTGCCGACCGCGACGAAGGCGGCGCTCGCCGCCCGGGCCGCGGTCTCGACGTTCGGCCCGCGCCTGGGCACCGGCCCCGCCCGCGCCTCGCGCTCGGCGAGCGGCCCGCACCGCGCCGTCGTGATCGGCGGCGGCATCGGCGGACTCGCCTCCGCCGGCCTGCTCGCCCGCGACGGCTGGGACGTCACGCTGCTCGAGCAGCGCGAGGTCGTCGGCGGCCGCGCCGGCTCCTGGGAGCGCGACGGCTTCCGCTTCGACACCGGCCCCTCCTGGTACCTGATGCCCGAGGTGTTCGACCACTTCTTCCGCCTGATGGGCACGAGCGCCGCCGAGCGCCTCGACCTCCAGCGCCTCGACCCGGGCTACCGGGTCTACAGCCAGGGCATCGAGGAGCCGATCGACGTGCTCGCCGATCTCGAGTCGAACCTCGCCCTGTTCGAGAGCATCGAGCCCGGCGCGGGGGCCCGGATGCGGGTCTACCTCGAGTCGGCCCGCGACACCTACGAGGTCGCCAAGCGCCGCTTCCTCTATACGAGCTTCGCGTCCTTCCTCCCGCTGCTGCGCCGCGACGTGCTCAGCCGCACCGGCCGGCTCGGCCGCCTCCTGCTCACCCCGCTCGACACCTTCGCGGCGAGGGCGGTCACCGACAACCGGCTCCGGCAGATCCTCGGCTACCCGGCCGTCTTCCTCGGCTCCTCGCCGTTCGCGGCGCCGAGCATGTACCACCTGATGAGCCACCTCGACCTGGCCGACGGCGTGCTCTACCCGATGGGCGGCTTCACCCGCCTGATCGCGGCGGTCGCCGAGGTGGCGGAGGAGGCGGGCGTCACCGTCCGCACCTCCTCGCCCGCCACCCGCATCCTCACGACCCGCGCCCCGCGCGGCAGCCGTCGCGGCGCCGAGGTCGTCGGCGTCGAGTACGAGGGGCCGGAGGGGACGAGACGGCTCCCGGCCGAGCTCGTCGTCAACGCCTCGGACCTCTTCACCACCGAGCAGTCGCTGCTGCCCGACGAGCTGCGCAGCTACCCGCCCGAGTACTGGGAGAACCGCGAGCCCGGCCCGAGCGCCGTGCTGGTGCTGCTCGGCGTCCGCGGCGCGCTGCCGCAGCTCGAGCACCACACGCTGCTGTTCACGAGCGACTGGCGCGAGAACTTCGGCCGGATCTTCGGCGAGAACCCCTCCGTCCCCGACCCCGCGTCTATCTACGTCTGCCGCCCGAGCGCGACCGACCCCGGCGTCGCTCCCGAGGGCCACGAGAACCTCTTCGTGCTCGTGCCGATCCCGGCCGACACCTCGATCGGCCACGGTGGCGTCGACGGCGCCGGCGACGCGCAGGTCGAGGCGATCGCGGACGCCGCGATCCGCCAGATCGCGAACTGGACCGGTGCCGAGGACCTCGCCGAGCGGATCGTGGTGCGCCGCACCATCGGCCCGGCCGACTTCGAGAGCGACCTCGGCGCCTGGCGCGGCTCGATGCTCGGACCGGCGCACATCCTCTCGCAGAGCGCGTTCTTCCGCTCCGGCAACGCCAGCGCGCACGTCGACGGGCTGCTCTTCGCGGGCAGCTCGACCATCCCGGGCATCGGCCTGCCGATGTGCGTGATCAGCGCCGAGGTGATGCTCAAGCGCGTGCGCGGCGACGTGTCGACCGAGCCGCTGCCGGTGCGCGAGGCGCCCTCGGCGCCGGTCGCTCCGAGCGTGGCTCCCGAGCCCGAGCCCGTGGCCGAGCCCGAGCCCGTGCCCGAGCCGGTCGTCGCGGTCGCGGGGGAGTAGCGCGTGGGGGTCCTCTACCTGCTCGCGCTCGTCGTCTCGATCACCGGGATGGTCGTGCTCGACCGGCGCTTCGGCCTGTTCTTCTGGGCGGACGCCCGCCGTGCCGCGATCGTGCTCCCGGTCGGCGTCGTGTTCTTCCTGCTCTGGGACCTCGCCGGGATCGGCCTCGGCGTCTTCTTCCGTGGTGAGACGCCGTACATGACCGGGCTGCAGATCGCGCCGGAGCTGCCGATCGAGGAGGTCCTCTTCCTCACGCTGCTCTGCTACCTGTCCATGGACGTGCACGGGTTCCTCGCGAAGCGGGCGGAGGCGCGCGCGTGACCTACCTGCTCCTGAACGCGGTGTTCCTCGCGGTGGTCGCGGTGCTGCTCGTGGTCGCGCTCCGCCGCGGCCGGCTCCGGCTGCCCGCGTTGCTCGGCACTCTCGCGGTGCTGCTCGTGATGACCGCCGTCTTCGACAACATCATGATCGGCGTCGGGCTCCTCGTCGCCTACGACGACGACCTGATCTCCGGCATCCGGATCGGCGTCGCGCCGATCGAGGACTTCGCCTACGCGATCGCCGCCGCGCTCGCCCTGCCGGCGCTCTGGACCCTCCTGCCCGCCCGGCGCCGGAGCGCCCCGTGAAGCGGCTGCGCGCGCTGTTCGTCTCGAGCCGCCCGTTGAGCTGGGTCAACACCGCGTACCCGTTCGCCGCGGCCTACCTGCTGACCACCCGCGAGATCGACCTCGCCTTCGTGCTCGGCACCCTCTACTTCCTGATCCCCTACAACCTGGCGATGTACGGGATCAACGACGTCTTCGACTACGAGTCCGATCTGCGGAACCCCCGGAAGGGCGGCGTCGAGGGCGCGGTCCTGGATCGCAGCGAGCACCGCGCGACGCTCGTCGCGGCGGTGGCGACCAACGTCCCGTTCCTGATCGCGCTCGTGCTGCTCGGCTCGCCGCTCTCCTGGCTGGTGCTGGCGATCAGCGTCTTCGCCGTCATCGCCTACAGCGCGCCCGGACTGCGCTTCAAGGAGCGACCCTTCGTCGACTCGCTCACCTCGGCGACGCACTTCGTCAGCCCCGCGGTCTACGGCCTCGCGCTCGCGGGCACGACGGCGACGCCGGGTCTGTGGGCCCTCCTGGTCGCGTTCTTCCTCTGGGGGATCGCCAGCCACGCCTTCGGTGCGGTGCAGGACATCCTCGCCGACCGGGCCGGCGGCATCGGCTCGATCGCCACGGTGATCGGCGCGAAGGCGACGGTGCGCTTCGCGATCGGCGCGTACGTCGCCAGCGGGCTGCTCCTGCTGCTGCTGCCCTGGCCGGGAACCCTCGCCGCGCTGCTGGCGATCCCCTACGCGCTGAGCGTCTGGCCGTACCGCTCGCTGTCCGACGAGCAGGCCGAGCGGGCGAACGCGGGCTGGAAGCGCTTCCTCGCTCTGAACTTCCTCACCGGGTTCCTGGTGACGCTGCTCCTGATCCTGTTCTGGCTCGCGACCTGATCGGAGCTCGCGGGCTGACACGAGTTCGCGAGCAGATCAGTCGCTCGTCCGGGCGGCGGCGGCCGGCGTCTTGACCGGCAGCAGCAGCGCGAGCCCCGCGGCCAGCACGACGACCAGCCCGAGGATGCCCCAGTACTGCACGTCGGCGTCGTCGGAGACGCCCGCGGCGATCGAGACGGCCGCGGCGAAGGCGGCCGGCGCGAGGAACGACGCGGCACGACCGGTCGTGGCGTAGAGACCGAAGATCTCGCCCTCGCGCCCCTCCGGGATCAGCCGGGAGAGGTAGCTGCGGCTCGCCGACTGCGCGGGGCCGACGAACAGGCACAGCAGCAGGCCGAAGACCCAGAACGCGGTCGCGCCGGCGTCGTGCAGGAGGAAGACGGCGCCGCCGCAGACGATCAGCCCGATCAGCGAGGCGACGATGACGGACTTGGGCCCGAGGCGGTCGTCGAGGGCGCCGACGGCGATCGTCGCGACCCCGGCGACGATGTTCGCGGCGATCGCGAAGAGGATGACCTGGCCCGCGCTGAAGCCGAAGGTGCCCTGCGCCAGGACGCCGCCGAAGGTGAAGACGCCGGTCAGGCCGTCGCGGAAGACGGCGCTCGCGAGCAGGAAGGCGAGTGTCGTCGGGCTCTCGCGGCGGAGCGCCCCGATCTGGCGGAAGAGCGCGCGGTAGGACTCGAGCACGCTCACCCGCTCCCCGCCGCCGACCCGTCCCGGGAGCTCCGGCACCGCGAACAGCACCGGCAGTGCGAAGACGGCGAACCAGACGCCGGCGAGGAGGATCGAGACGCGGACGTCGAGGCCGTCCTCGCCCGTGACGCCGAAGAGCCCGACCTCGGGGGAGATGAAGCCGAAGTAGAGGATCAGCAGGAGCGCGATGCCGCCGACGTAGCCCATGCCCCAGCCGAAGCCCGACACACGACCGACGCTCGCCCGGGTGGAGACCTGGCTGAGCATCGCGTTGTAGTTGACGCTCGCGAACTCGAAGAAGACCGTGCCGACGGCGAGCAGGCCGAGCCCGAGCCAGAGGTAGGCCGGGTCGGGGCGGACGAGGAACATCAGCAGGATGCAGGCGACGACGACCGCGGAGTGCAGGCCGAGCCAGCGGCGCCGGCTCCCGCCGAGGTCGGCGCGGCGACCGGTGACCGGGGCGATCACCGCGACGACGACACCGGCGCCCGCGAGGGTCCACCCGAGCGCGGCCGAGACACCGCTCGGCGTGCCGAAGAGGCCGTCGGTGGTGAGGTAGACGGTGAAGACGAAGGTCGTGACGACGGCGTTGAAGGCGGCGCTGCCCCAGTCCCACAGCCCCCAGGCGAGGACGGGCCAGCGGCCGGTGCGGGGGCGGGGGGCGGTTCCGGCGGTCATGGACTCACCGTAGGGGGAGCCGGAGAACGGAAGGTAGCGTGACGTTTTCTGCAGCCTGAGAGTTGAGTCGATGCGACTCAGGTTCTCGGCTCTCGACTTGACTCCCCGCGACCCATGCGTAAACTTGAGCGTGCGGGGCTCAACTCCCGCGAACGACTTTCCCGCAGAAGATCCACCAGTGAGGGGCGGCCCGACGGCCGCCCGCGAAGGAGAAACACGCATATGTCCCGTGCCGTAGGCATCGACCTGGGAACCACCAACTCGGTCGTGGCCGTCCTCGAAGGTGGCGAGCCCACCGTCATCGCCAACGCCGAGGGCTTCCGCACCACCCCGTCCGTCGTCGCGTTCACCAAGGACGGCGAGGTGCTCGTCGGCGAGACCGCGAAGCGCCAGGCCGTGACGAACGTCGACCGCACCCTCGCCTCCGTCAAGCGCCACATGGGCACCGACTGGACCTTCGCCGTCGAGGACAAGAAGTACACGCCGCAGGAGATCTCGGCGCGCATCCTCGGCAAGCTCAAGCGCGACGCCGAGCAGTACCTGGGCGAGAAGGTGACCGACGCGGTCATCACCGTCCCGGCCTACTTCAACGACGCCGAGCGCCAGGCCACGAAGGACGCCGGCGAGATCGCCGGCCTGAACGTGCTCCGCATCATCAACGAGCCGACCGCCGCGGCGCTCGCCTACGGCCTCGACAAGGGCAAGGAGGACGAGCTCATCCTCGTCTTCGACCTCGGTGGCGGAACCTTCGACGTCTCCCTCCTCGAGGTGGGCAAGGACGACGACTTCTCCACCATCCAGGTCCGCGCGACCTCGGGTGACAACCGCCTCGGCGGCGACGACTGGGACCAGCGCGTCGTCGACTACCTGGTCAAGCGCTTCAAGGACTCGACCGGCGTCGACGTCTCGAAGGACAAGATCGCACGCCAGCGCCTCAAGGAGGCGGCGGAGCAGGCCAAGAAGGAGCTCTCCTCGAGCACCTCGACCAGCATCCAGCTGCCGTACCTCTCGCTCACCGAGAACGGCCCCGCGAACCTCGACGAGACGCTCACCCGCGCCAAGTTCGAGGAGCTCACGAACGACCTGATCGAGCGCACCCGCAAGCCGTTCACCGACGTCATCGCGGAGGCCGGTGTCAAGGTCGACGACATCGCGCACGTCGTCCTCGTCGGCGGCTCGACCCGCATGCCGGCCGTGGCCGAGCTGGTCAAGAAGCTCACCGGCGGCAAGGAGCCCAACAAGGGCGTCAACCCGGACGAGGTCGTCGCCGTCGGCGCCGCCCTGCAGGCCGGCGTCCTCAAGGGCGAGCGCAAGGACGTCCTGCTCATCGACGTCACCCCGCTCTCGCTCGGCATCGAGACCAAGGGAGGGATCATGACCAAGCTCATCGAGCGCAACACGGCCATCCCGACCAAGCGCTCCGAGACCTTCACCACGGCCGACGACAACCAGCCGTCCGTCGCGATCCAGGTCTTCCAGGGCGAGCGCGAGTTCACCCGCGACAACAAGAACCTGGGCACCTTCGAGCTGACCGGCATCGCGCCGGCGCCGCGCGGCATCCCGCAGGTCGAGGTCACCTTCGACATCGACGCGAACGGCATCGTGCACGTGTCCGCCAAGGACAAGGGCACCGGCAAGGAGCAGTCGATGACGATCACCGGCGGCTCGTCGCTGCCCAAGGACGACATCGACCGCATGGTGCGCGAGGCCGAGGAGCACGCCTCCGAGGACAAGGCCCGCCGTGAGGCCGCCGAGGTCCGCAACAACGCCGAGACCCTCGCCTACTCGATCGACAAGCTGATCAAGGAGAACGAGGACAAGCTGCCCGAGGACGTCAAGACCGAGGTCCAGGGCGACGTCGACGCGCTGAAGACCGCGCTCGCCGGCGACGACGACGCGGCCGTCAAGACCGCGTTCGACGCCCTCAACGCCTCGCAGACCAAGATCGGCCAGGCCATCTACTCGCAGGACCAGGCCGCGCAGAGCGCCCCGCAGGACGCGCCGGCCGAGGACGAGAAGAAGGACGACGAGGACATCGTCGACGCCGAGGTCATCGACGAGGACGAGCCGAAGGACACGAAGTAGCGATGGGGAAGCACAACCAGGAGCCGGACAACGGCGTGCCCGAGGACGAGCCGACCAGCGGAGCCGAGGCGGCCGAGTCCGCCCAGGACACCGAGGGCCTGATCGAGGCCGAGGGTCCCGACGTCGAGACGACGCTCTCCGACGCCGACCTCTCGTTCCTCTCCGGTCAGTCCGACGCCGAGACGCTCGCGGCCGAGCACCTCGCCGACCTCCAGCGGGTCACCGCGGAGTACGCGAACTACCGCAAGCGCACCGAGTCGAACCGCCAGGTCGACAAGGAGCGGGCGATCGGCGACGCGGTGAAGGTCATCCTCCCCGTGCTCGACGACATCGACCGCGCCGAGAAGCACGGCGACCTCGCCGAGGGCGGCCCGTTCACCGCCATCGCGCAGAAGCTGCGGGGCGGCATCGAGAAGCTCGGGCTGGTGAAGACGGGCGCCGTGGGCGACCTGTTCGACCCGAATATCCACGAGGCGATCTTCCAGCAGCCCACTCCCGGCGCGGAGACCTCCACGGTCGCGGACGTCGTCGAGTCGGGCTACTACCTCGGCGGCTCGCTGCTGCGCGCCGCCAAGGTGGTCGTCGCGGTCCCCGCCGACTGACCCGCCTCCCGCACCACTGCGGAGTCTCCGCTCCCGAGCAGGGGCCGTCCCGAGCACGGGCGGCCCCTGCCGGGCGGCGGGGGCCGCACACCACGACGCAGGCCGCACGACGGCACCGGGCCCCACGACGACCCGGGCCGCAGGACGGCACAGGCCGCACTACCGAGAAGAAAGAGGCGCATGGCCAGCCAGGATTGGTTCGACAAGGACTTCTACAAGATCCTCGGTGTCTCGAAGGACGTCTCCGCGGCGGACCTGAAGAAGACCTACCGCAAGCTCGCCCGGCAGTTCCACCCCGACTCCAACCCGGGGGACGCGAAGGCCGAGGCGCGCTTCAAGGAGATCAGCGAGGCGTACACCGTCCTCTCCGACGCCGAGCACCGCAAGGAGTACGACCAGATCCGCGCCATGGGCTCCGGCGCGCGCTTCACGGCCGGCGGTCAGCCGGGCGGCTTCGACGACGTCTTCGGCAACGTCTTCAACCAGGGCGGCGGCGGCCGCACCTCGTACAGCACCCAGCAGGGTCCGCCCGCCGGCTTCGAGGACATCCTCGGCGGCATGTTCGGCAACGCGGGGGGCGGCCGCTTCGGCCAGCCCAGCGGCGGGTTCCGCGGCTTCGGCGGCCCGCAGAAGGGCGCCGACGTCACCGCCAGCACCACCATCGACTTCCGCACCGCCACCCAGGGCGACACCGTGCAGCTGCAGACCGGCGAGGGCCGCGCGCTCTCGGTCCGCATCCCGGCCGGCGTCGCCGACCAGCAGAAGATCCGCGTCCGCGGCAAGGGCCGCCCGAGCCCCGACGGGGGCGAGCCCGGCGACCTCGTGCTCACCGTCGCAGTGCGCAAGCACCCGGTCTTCGAGCGCGACGGCCTGAATCTGCGCGTCACCGTCCCCGTCACCTTCGTCGAGGCCGTCTTCGGCGCGACGATCGAGGTGCCGACCCTCGGCGGCGACCCGGTCAAGCTCCGCGTCGCGCCCGGGACCCCGAGCGGCCGCGTGCTGCGGGTCAAGGGCCGCGGGGTCGCGACCGGCAAGGGGACGGGCGATCTGCTGGCCGAGATCCAGGTCGCGGTGCCCGATCACCTGTCCGGCGCGGCGCGCGACGCCCTCGAGGCCTACGCGGCAGCCGAGCCGTCGGACAACCCGCGGGACGACATCCTGGAGAAGGCCCGCTACTAGCGCGGCATCGGCACGAGGGCGGTCCGGCCCGTCCGGGCCGGCCGGAGAGGAGGAGACGTGGACGAGAGCACCCCGGTGTTCGCGATCGCGGTCGCCGCCGACCTCGCCGGCATGCATCCGCAGACCCTGCGGCAGTACGACCGGCTGGGCCTCGTGCGGCCGACCCGGACGGCCGGCAAGTCGCGGCGGTACTCGATGCGCGACGTCGTGCAGCTGCGCGAGGTCGCCCGGCTCTCCTCCGAGGGTGTCTCGCTCGAGGGCATCGCGCGCATCCTCCAGCTCGAGAACCAGGTGCTCTCGCTGTCGCAGCGGGTGCGCGAGCTGGAGTCCGCGCTGGCCGACGAGCTGCTCAACCGTCCCGGCCGGCGGGTCTTCGCCGCGGGCCTCGAGGGCGACGTCGTCACCCTCCGGCACGGCACGCGCGCGCAGCGGCGGACCGAGCTCGTGGTCTGGCGGCCGCTTCCGCGCGGTGCCGACGGGGATGCCGACACCCCCTGAACAGGGCTAGCCTGACGGGGTGCTCGGAACGGACCGGGCCGCTGAGAGGGCACCATGACTCAGGACGACCGCGGCGACGACGCCGCGACGCCGGACGCCGAGACTTCCGACTACAGCCGCGAGGACTACGCGATCCATGCGACCCGGAGCGAGCTGCCGCTCTTCGCGGACGCGGTCGCCGACCGGCGCAACGACTCCGACTGGCTCTCCTCGCTCTCGGGCGTCCTCGGCGGCACCGAGAAGGACACCGCCGCGGCCGCCGCGCAGGCGGCGCTCGAGCGCCGCGCGCGCAGGACCGACGGCACCTGACCACCCTGCTGCGGCCGGCGGGTCTCGATACGCCCCTGCGGGGCTACTCGACCAGCATGATGTGCATGGTGATCGATTAGCCCGCGGAGCGGGCGTATCGAGATCCACCATCGTCGGAAGTCGAGTCTGCAGACCCGCCCTGCTGAGGACGGTGGGTCTCGATACGCCCCTGCGGGGCTACTCGACCAGCATGTGAAGGCGAGGGCCGCCGGCTACTTGCGGGCCGGGATGCGCAGGGGTGCCGGGGCGCCGAGGCGGCCGCCGCTGAGGCGCTGCAGGATCTCGGAGCCGAAGGGCACGGCGCCGACGAGACGGCGCGCGTCGACGTGCTCCTCGTCGGAGTAGCTCACGAGCACGTAGACGCCGACGACGACGATCGCGGCGATGGTGGCGACGCGGACCGGGATCTGGTCGACCGCGCCGCCTCCGCCGTCGACCGGCTCGGCGAGCGTGACGCACATCAGGAAGACCGTGGCGTAGACCGCCAGGTGCCGGTGGGTGCTGCGCCAGGGCCGTGAGAGCGCGGCGATCGGCAGGATCCACAGCGCGTACCACGGGTGGATGGCGGTCGACGCGGTGACGAAGGCCAGCAGCGCGCCGGTCAGGCGGGCGAGCGGGTCGATCGCCCGTCGCGACAGCATCAGTGCGCCGGCGATCAGCCCGGCGGCGAGCAGGGCGAGCATCTTGACCACGGCGATCGCCGTCGCCGGGTCGTGGCCGGTCATCTGCACGGCAGTGGAGACCGCGACGACGACGGCGGACATCGGCGCGTACCAGTGCAGGATCGAGCCGGGCACGATCATCGCGCCGATCCAGCCCACGCCGACGCCCGCGGCGAGGCCGATCGCGACCACGACGGCGAGCGCGCCGGCGCCGCTCCAGCCCCAGGCGCGGATCCGCTCGCGCAGCGTCGCGTCGTGGCGGAGCCAGAGCAGCGCGAGCACCGGCAGTGCGATGACCGCCACCGGCTTGACCGCGATCGCCGCTCCCATCAGCAGCACCGCCGCCACCCGGCGGTCGGTGTGCCCGTAGTAGAGCGAGGCGAGGATCAGCGCGATCATCACCGAGTCGTTGTGCCCGGCGACGACGAAGAGGACGAGGGTGAGCGGGTTGGCGACGAGGCTCCAGGCGGTGAGCGGGACGGACAGCCCGCGCAGCCGGGCGAGCCGGAGCGCGTAGACGGCGCTGACGGCGACTCCGGCGACCGAGAGCGCGCGGAGCATCGCGATCGAGAGCTCGGGGAAGGTCCAGCCGGCGACGTGCACGGCGGTCTGCTCGGCGAGCAGGTAGAGCGGGCCGTAGGGCGTCGGGGTGTCGGCCCAGCGCGGATCGACGCCGAGGGCGAACCAGCCGGGGAGGGTGGCGACCCCGCTGGAGTACGGGTTCACGCCGGCCGTCATCAGCCGGCCCTGCGCGACGTAGGAGAACATGTCGCGGCTGAACAGCGGGACGGCGAGCAGCAGGGGAGCGGCCCAGGCCAGAGCGGCGACCAGGATCGCCCGGACCGAGCCGGGCCGGTCGTCCAGCGCGACCGCGCGCAGGCGCAGCCAGGCGACGAGCAGCAGGATCCCGCCGCCGACGACGGCGACGACGCCGAGCTCGGTGGCGCCGGCGGAGGCGCGCAGTGCCGCGATCAGCGGCCAGCTCCGGATCGGCGAGTCGAGCGGCAGGTAGCCGACCGCGAGGGAGCCCGCGAGGATCGCGAGCGAGCCGATCAGCCCGACCGCCAGGGGCGCCGCTGTCGACAGCAGCGGCGCGCGCAGGCGGATGCCCTGCGTTTGGACCTCGTCCGGTCGTCGTGTCGTCCCCCGAGTCACCATCCCGGCCACGCTAGGGGACTCGAATCGGAAAGCGGTGGACAGGCGGTGAACGGTTGACCAGCGGACTCTCAGGCGTTAGCGGAGTCCGGCGCGGCCTCGGCGAAGCGGATCTGGTTGCCGAACGGATCGATGAGATCGAGCGCGAAGCCGAACGGCGACCGGGTGATCCGCGGATTGAGGTACGGGTACTCCTTCGAGTCGAGCTCGGCGTGCAGCTCGCGCACCCCGCGCAGGGCCACGTGCACCGCCGCTCCGGGACTCCCGTCGCGGTGGTGCTCGCTGAGGTGCAGCCGCAGACCGGACCGGGAGACCTGCAGGTAGAGCGGTGCGTCGCGCGAGGCGCGGTGCTCCCAGTCGACCGTGAAGCCGAGGTAGTCGACGTAGAACTCGCCCGCCTTCGCGACGGAGAAGATCCTCAGGATCGGCACAGCCGCCTCCAGCCGGACCGCTTCCAGGCGCGGAACGTCGCCTCCGGTCGGATGGTCTCTGGCGCGTCGTCTCGTCTCCACGCCACGAGGCTAGCCGCCTGCGCGAGGGCCGCTCGCCAGCGTCGTCGGCCGACGCCGCTCCGCTCAGTCGAGGAGGCCCCACTCAGTCGATGAGGTCCAGGGCGCGCAGCCGCGCGAGCGTGTCGACCCCGGCGGGCGGGCAGCGGTGCGCGTCGGCGCCGGTGATCCAGTGCAGCGCGTCGATCTCGCCGCTCGCGCGCGGCTCGCCGGCGAGCTCCGCGGCGAAGACGGTCATGTGCACCTCCCGCCCCTCCGGCTCGCCGTGCGCCTGGGTGCGGACGGTGAAGAGCTCGCGCAGGGCGGTGGGCGCGGTGCCGAGCTCCTCCTCCGTCTCGCGCGCCGCCGCCTCGGCGCTCGTCTCGCCCGGGTCGACCTTGCCGCCGGGCAGGTAGACGACGTCGCGCCCGCGCGCGGTCACCATCAGCACGCGGCGCTCGCGCAGGACGGCGACCGCGGAGACGACCAGGGGAGGGAGGCTGCTCATCCCGCCATCATGCCCGCGGACGGACCCCGCTCGCGGTCGGCCGCCGGGCCCGCGGCTACCATGGACGCACACCAGAAGGACGCGCGCAGCCGGCGCGCGCCAGGGCCCCGTGCGCCCGAACAGCTAGGAGCTCCCCGTGGCAGAACCCACCACCCTCGACAAGGTCGTCACCCTCGCCCAGCACCGGGGGTTCGTCTTCCCCTCGGGCGAGATCTACGGAGGCACCCGCTCCGCCTGGGACTACGGCCCCCTCGGCGTCGAGCTCAAGGAGAACATCAAGCGCCAGTGGTGGAAGGCGTTCGTGCAGGGCCGCGGCGACGTCGTCGGCCTCGACTCGGCCGTGATCCTGCCGACCGCGATCTGGAGCGCCTCCGGTCACGTCGGGGTCTTCTCCGACCCGCTGACCGAGTCGCTGATCACGCACAAGCGCTACCGCGCCGACCACCTCTTCGAGAAGTACGAGGAGGTCAACGGGCACGCGCCCGAGAACGGCCTCGCCGACATCCCGGACCCGGAGCACCCCGACAGGATCGGCCAGTGGACCGAGATCAAGCAGTTCTCCGGGCTGATGAAGACCTACCTCGGCGTCGTCGACGACGAGTCCGGGCTGCACTACCTCCGCCCCGAGACCGCGCAGGGCATCTTCACCAACTTCGCCAACGTGCTGCAGAGCGCGCGGAAGAAGCCGCCGTTCGGCATCGGCCAGATCGGCAAGGCGTTCCGCAACGAGATCACCCCCGGCAACTTCATCTTCCGCACCCGCGAGTTCGAGCAGATGGAGCTCGAGTTCTTCGTCGAGCCCGGCACGGACGAGGAGTGGCAGGAGACCTGGATGCAGCTGGCCTGGGACTGGTTCGTCGACCTCGGGATCTCGCCGGAGAACATCCGCCAGTTCGAGCACCCGAAGGACAAGCTCTCCCACTACTCCAAGCGCACCGTCGACATCGAGTACCGCTTCAGCTTCGCGTCGGGCGAGTGGGGCGAGCTGATGGGGGTCGCGAACCGCACGGACTTCGACCTCAAGACGCACATGGAGCACTCCGGCAAGGACCTCTCCTTCTTCGACCAGACGAAGAACGAGCGCTTCGTGCCGTTCGTGATCGAGCCGTCCTTCGGCCTGACCCGCGCGCTGATGGCGTTCCTCGTCGACGCGTACGAGGAGCAGGAGCTGCCGCCGAACGCGAAGGGCAAGGTCGAGACGCGCACCGTGCTGCACCTCGACCCGCGTCTCGCGCCGGTGAAGGTCGCCGTGCTGCCGCTCTCGCGCAACGAGGCGCTCTCGCCGCTCGCCCGCGAGGTCGCCGACCGGCTCCGCGCGCTCTGGAACGTCGACTTCGACGACTCCGGCGCGATCGGTCGACGCTACCGCCGCCAGGACGAGATCGGCACGCCCTACTGCGTGACCATCGACTTCGACTCGCTCGAGGACAACGCGGTGACCGTGCGCGACCGCGACACCATGAAGCAGGAGCGCATCCCGCTCGACCAGCTGGAGACCCACCTCTTCACGGGCCTGCGCGGCGCCTGACCCTTCCTGGATCTCGATACGCCCGCTCCGCGGGCTACTCGATCAGCGGAGGATCGTGCTGGTCGAGTAGCCCCGCAGGGGCGTATCGAGACCCGGAGGGCGTCAGCGCTCGCGGGCGAGGAGGGCGTAGACGAGGGTCGAGGTCCACTCGCCCTTGCAGAACTCGTCGTCGAGGTGGTGCGCCTCGAGGCGCAGGCCGAGCCGCTCGCAGAGGCGGGCGGAGGCGGTGTTGCGCGCGTCGAGCTGTGCGACGACCCGGTGGGCGCCGAGCCGGTCGAACGACAGGTCGATCAGGGCGCGGGCGGCCTCCGTCGCGAAGCCCCGACCCTGCGCCTCCGGGTGCAGGACCCAGCCGATCTCGACGCCGGCCTGCTCGACGGAGGACGCGATCAGGGTCAGGTCGCCGACGACCCGGCCGGCGAACGGCCCCGACCGCGGCACGATCGCCAGCACGACGACGTCGCCGTCGGCCGCGAGCCGGTCCGACGGCAGCCGGACGGCCAGGTGCGCGCGCGACTCCTCGGGGGTCCGCACCGGCCAGCGCAGATAGCGGACGGCCTCCGGATCGCCCTGGTAGCGGGCGTGGTCCTCGGCGTCGTCGAGCGAGAGCGGACGCAGCAGCAGCCGCTCCGTCTCGATCGGCTCCGCCTCGTACGGGAGCCGGAGCGGCGTCACGCCGAGGCCGCGGACGCGTCGCCGGCCTCGAGCGGGCGGGCGGCGGTGCGCTCGGCCGGCACCTCGATGCCGAACAGCGCCTCGAGGCCGGTGAGGTACGCCTCCTGCTCGCCGGCGCGGGCGTAGTCCCGGGCGCGGACGCTCGGGGTATGCAGCAGCACGCCGGCCAGGTGCCGCAGCGCCTGCTCGGTGCGGCCGTCCTCGTCGCCGCGCGAACGGGCGCGCTCGATCTCGGCGTCGAGCGCATCGAAGACGTGGGCGCGGAGGGCGACCACGGCGGGGGTGAGGCTCTTCTCGTCGGCGACGTCGGAGAACTTGCGGACGGCCTTGTCGACCAGGGCGCGCGCCTGGGTCGACGCGTCGAGCACGTCGAGCGGGGCGTGCAGGCTGATCGTCTCGAGGTCGAGCAGCTCGACGCCGGTCACGGTGGTGACGTCGGCGGCGACGTTGCGGGGGAGGCCGAGGTCGATGACCAGCTGGCGCTCGCGGGAGAAGCCGCGCAGGCGTCCCTCCGCGAGGATCGCCGCGTCGAGGACGGGCTCCTGGGTGGTGGTGCAGGTGATGACGACGTCGGCGGCCACGGCCTCGGTCGCCAGCTCGGCGCCGTCGATCGGGCGGAGCGCGCGGCGGGCCGCGAAGCCCTCGGCGCGGCCGGAGGGGGAGTGGACGGCGATCTCGAGCACGCCGCGGTCGCGCAGCGCGGCGACGGTCGCGCGGGCGTAGCTGCCGGTGCCGATCAGCAGCACCCGGGCGGCGCGCCAGTCGGTGATGCGGCTGGAGGCGAGGTCGAGGGCGAGGCGCACGATCGAGCGGCCGGCGCTGCCGAGGCCGGTGCGGTTCTTGATCCCGCGCGAGGTCTGCGAGGCGCGCTGGAAGAGGCGCTCGAGCTCGGAGGAGGTGGTGCCGAGGCGGCGGGCCTCCTCGAGCGAGCGGCGGACCTGGCCGGCGATCTCGCCCTCGCCGACGACGACGGACTCGAGCCCGCTGGAGACGGCGAAGAGGTGCTCGGCGACGCGGTCGCCCGAGACGACGGTGACCGAGCTGCGCAGCTCGTCCTGCTCGACGCCGGTCGCGGCGCTCACCGCGGCGGTGGCGGCCTCGACGGTCACGGCCTGCGCGGCGGTGAGCGGCTCGTCGATGTCGAGGTAGGCCTCGAAGCGGTTGCAGGTCGCGACGACCACGGCACCCGAGACGAAGTCGATGCCGTCCGAGAGCGCCGACGCGACGGCGGAGGAGTCGACGGAGAGCTTCTCGAGGAGATCGAAGCTGGCGTTCTTGTGCGACGCCGTCAGACACAGAAGCACCCGGGCAGTCTACCCGGGGCGTCCGGGGGTCGGCCGCGGTCCTGGGGAAGACTGCACGAATGCTCCCGGATCAGCGGGGCCTGGAATAATGCCGCGGTGACCTCCCCCATCGCCGGCCTGCTCGATCCGCTGCACCCGCTCGCCTCCGGGCGCACGGCCGACTCCTCTCTCCTGCGGGCCTACCGCTCCGATCGACCGGAGTCGACGCCCGTCTGGTTCATGCGCCAGGCCGGTCGCAGCCTGCCCGAGTACCGGGCGCTGCGCACCGACACCCAGATGCTCGACGCCTGCCTCGACCCGGCGCTCGCGAGCGAGATCACCCTGCAGCCGATCCGGCGTCACGGCGTGGACGCGGCGATCTTCTTCAGCGACATCGTCATCCCGCTGCGCCTCGCGGGCGTCGCGGTCGACATCGTCCCCGGGCGCGGACCCGTTCTCGAGAAGGCGGTGCGCACCGCCGCGGACGTCGACGAGCTGGTCGCGCTCGATCCGGCCCTGCTCGACGAGACGCTCGAGCCGATCCGCGAGGGCGTCCGCCGCACGGTCGAGGGTCTGCGGGAGATCGGCGAGGGCGGGACACCGCTGATCGGCTTCGCCGGCGCCCCCTTCACGCTCGCGGCCTACCTCGTGGAGGGCGGGCCGTCCAAGGACCACATCCGCGCCCGCACCCTGATGCACGCCGACCCCGAGGCCTGGGCCCGGCTGATGGAGTGGACCGCCGAGGTGACCGGCCGCTTCCTCCGCGCACAGGTGCTGGCCGGGGCGAGCGCCGCGCAGCTGTTCGACTCCTGGGCCGGCGCGCTGTCCCTCGCCGACTACACCGCGCACGTGGCTCCCGCCTCCTCGCGGGCGCTGACCCACGTGCGCGACCTGGCCTACGATCACGGCGAGACCCGCCGGAACGTGCCGATCGTGCACTTCGGCGTCGGCACCGGCGAGCTGCTCGGCGCGATGCACGGGATCGGCGCGGACGTCGTCGGCGTCGACTACCGCATCCCGCTCGACGAGGCGAACCACCGGCTCGGCGGCTTCGTGCCGGTGCAGGGCAACGTCGACCCGGCGCTGCTCTCCGCCCCGTGGGAGGTGCTGGCCGCGCACGTCGACGACGTCCTCCGCCGCGGCACCAGCGCGCCGGCCCACGTGCTCAACCTGGGCCACGGCGTGCCGCCCGAGACCGACCCCGACGTGCTGACGCGCCTGGTCGCGCACGTGCACGCCTGGCGGCCATGACCGAGGGGACCAGCACCGAGGGGACCAGCACCGAGGAGCACGGCAGCGGGGCCGGCGCCGACTACGACGTCGCGGTCGTCGGCGGGGGAGTGGCGGGGCTCGCCGCCGCCGCCGAGTGCCTGCGGATCGGCCTGCGCGTGGTGGTGCTCGAGGCGGGCGACGCGGTCGGCGGCTCGGTCGCCCCCCTCGAGATCGCCGGAGCCGTCCTCGACGCCGGCGCCGAGAGCTTCGCCACCCGCGGCGGTCACGTCGAGAAGGCGCTCGCCGCGCTCACCCTCGACGGCCGTCCGCTCGCCGAGTCGATCGTCGAGCCGCGGACCGGCGGATCCTGGCTGCACCTCGCGGGCGGGCGCTCCGTCCCCTCGCCGCGCGCCGGGATCCTCGGCATCCCCGGCACCCCGCTCGCACCCGACGTCGTCCGCGCGATCGGCCGCCGCGGCGCCGCGCGCGCCTGGCTCGACGCCGTGATGCCGGTGCTGCGGATCGGCCGGGCCCACTCCCTCGCCGAGCTGGTGCGCACCCGGATGGGGCAGCGGGTCCTGGACGATCTCGTGGCGCCCGTCGTCTCCGGCGTCTACTCCAGCCGCCCCGAGGACATCGACGTCGACGCGGCGGCTCCGGGGCTGAACGGGGCGATCACCCGGGCGGGCTCCCTGGCGGGCGCGGTCGCCGCCCTGCGTGCGAACCTCCCGGCCGGCGTGGCCGTCCGCGGGATCGACGGCGGGATGCACCGGCTGGTCGCCGCGCTCGTCGAGCTGATCGACTACCTCTCCGGCGAGATCCGGGTGCGGACCGGCGTGACCCGGCTCGAGGGCGACGGCGAGCCGTTCCTGCTCACCCTCGGCGACGGCGCGGTGCTCAGCGCCCGCGCCGTCATCGTCTCGACGCCGGAGCGCGACGCGCGCGAGCTGCTCGCCGGGATCGTCCCCGCCGTGCGCGACGAGGCGGCCGAGGTGCTGCACGACTCCGTCGAGCTGGTCACCCTCGTCGTCGACGACGCCCGCCTGGACGCCGCCCCGCGCGGCTCCGGCGTGCTCGTCGCGCCGACCGCCCGGGACGTCACGGCGAAGGCGATCACCCACGCCACCGCGAAGTGGGCCTGGCTTGCGGCCGGCCTGCCCGCGGGACGGCACGTCCTCCGCCTCTCCTACGGGCGCCCGGGCGAGCATCCGCCGCTGGAGGGCGCGAGCGACGCCGAGGCGGCCGCGACCGCCCTGCGCGACGCGTCGATCCTGCTGGGGATCGAGCTCGACCCGGCGACCCTCGTCGACTCGGCCCGCGTGCGCTGGGCGAACGTCCGCCCGGCCGCGGCGCTCGGCCGCCGCGCGCACCTGGAGGCCTTCCGCGCGGCGCTCGCCCCGGTCGCCGGGATCGCCGTCACCGGCACCTGGCTCGCGGGGACCGGGCTGGCCTCGGTGCTCCCGCACGCCGCCGAGACCGCCGCTCTTATCCGCCGCCGACTGGTGCGTCAAGGCGTCGGCATACCGCGCGAAGAATATGACGGCGACGGCTACTCTGGGTCGGAGGCTCCCGCATGACTGCGGCGTGCCCCGACACGAGTGGTCATCGACCGCGTGAACGAGCCGCGAGAGCGGCCCAGGACGAGGAGTAGGCGTGAAGGGCAAGATTCTTTTCGTGGCAGGAGCCGCAGCCGGCTACGTGCTGGGAGCGCGTGCCGGTCGCAAGCGGTACGAGCAGATCGCCTCGGCGGCGAACAAGTTCTGGAAGACGCAGCCCGTGCAGGACGTCGCGGGCGCCGTCGGCGGAGCGGCGAAGACGCAGCTCAGCACCGTCTCGGACAAGGCCTACGAGCTCGTCCGCACCGTCGTGGTGAAGGCGGTGTCCGGCGGCAAGAAGGCCCAGGGCGCCTCCTCGGCCGAGGCGACCGCCGCGGCCCGCTCGGCCGCGTCGAAGGTCGACGAGGCCGCTGCCGCGGCCGGCTCCGGAGGATCGACGTCGTCGTCCTCCACCAGCAAGGCGTAGTCCTCATCCCTCCGGGCCGTCCGTTCGGCCGAGGCCCGGCACGACCACCCTCCGAGGAGCCCCCGTGGTGAACGAACGCAATCCGAAGAACGCCCGATCGCTGGGCGAGCTGGTCAGCGACCTCCCCGGTCTCGTGATCGAGCTCGTCAAGGCCGAGATCGCGTCCCTCAAGAACGAGCTGTCCGGCAAGGCGAAGAGCGCCGGACTCGCGGTCGCGCTGTTCGCGGTCGCGGCCTTCTTCCTCCTCACCGCGTGGGCGACCCTCGTCACCTTCGCGATCATCGGCATCGCCTCCTGGCTCCCCGCCTGGCTGTCGGCGCTGATCGTGACCGTGTTCTTCCTGCTGGTGGCGGTCGTGCTGATCCTGGTCGGCGTCAAGTCGATCAAGAAGGCCGTCCCGCCCGTTCCGCAGGACTCGATCGAGAGCATCAAGAAGGACGTCCAGGCGTTCAAGGGAGTCGGCAGCTATGACAACTGATCGCGCTGTATCCAGCACCACGCCCCGCTTCGTCGACCCGGCGGAGCTCCAGCCGAGCCAGCTGAAGGCCGACATCGAGCGCGCGCGCACCGAGCTCGCCGCGACGCTCGACGCGATCGAGTACAAGGTGAACGTCCCGCGCAAGGTGCGGAACGTCCAGCGGACGCTCGAGCGCAAGGTCTCCGTCGTGCGCAAGCACCACCCCGAGGCCCTGATCGCCGGTGCCGCCGGCGCGGCCGCCGCGGTCGGCCTCGTCGTCTGGGGCATCGTCCGCGCCGTCGTCGAGGACTGACTGCACCCGCGTCACCTCCTGGCGCGGAGGGGTCCGGATCGCTAGCGCTCCGGACCCCTCGGCGCCAGAGCCCCTCCCGCTTTTGTGCATCCGCACGAGCGGAGGGATGATGGATCAATGACCGATCAGACCGCCGACACGGCGGGTCCCGTTCAGTCCGCCCCCGACACGAGCGCCGCTCCGGCGCCGCAGCCCCCCGCCGATCAGGATCACTCCGATCAGGCCCTGGGATACACGCTCTGGGCGGTTCTCCGCAGGGATCCCTCACGTCCGTTCACCCTCTCCGCCGACGAGGCCGCCCAGGCGGCCGCCGACTACGAGGACACCGTCGCGCGGCTCGCGGGCGAGGGCGTCACGGTGCGCGGCACCTACGACGTCTCGGCCCTGCGCGCCGACGCCGACATCATGCTCTGGCTCACCGGAGCCGCGCCCGAGGAGCTGCAGCGCGCCTACCGCGAGCTGCGCCGCACCGAGCTGCTCTGCGCGCTGCTGCCCACCTGGAACGCGATGGGCGTGCACCGCGACGCCGAGTTCAGCGCGAACCACCTCCCCGCCTACATGCGCGGGAAGGCGCCCGCCCGCTGGCTGACGGTCTACCCGTTCGTCCGCTCCTACGAGTGGTACATCCTCCCCGAGGAGGAGCGCCGCACGATGCTCGCCCAGCACGGCCGTCAGGGCTCGCGCTTCCGCTCCGTGCTGACCAACACGGTGGCCTCGTTCTCGCTCGGCGACTACGAGTGGATCCTCGCGCTCGAGGACGAGGAGCTGGTCAACCTGGTCGACCTCATGCGCGATCTGCGAGCCACCGAGGCCCGCCGCCACGTGCGCGAGGAAGTCCCCTTCTACACCGGTCGGCGCATCGAGGCCGACCAGATCGCCGAGGTCCTCCGATGAGCAGCACGGTCCCCGCCCCCGAGGCGCGCGACTTCGCCGAACCCGTCCCCGAGGTCGCCGAGGGCGTCCTCGTCCGCGGTGCCACGCCGGCGGCGGCGTCCGGCCCCGAGCACGTCACCGAGCCGGTCGCCTACGACGCGATCCTGCTCGCCGGCTTCGGCGGCCCCGAGGGCCAGGACGACGTCATCCCGTTCCTGCGCAACGTCACCCGCGGCCGCGGCATCCCGGAGGAGCGCCTCGAGGAGGTCGCCCACCACTACCGCCACTTCGGCGGCGTCAGCCCGATCAACGCGCAGAACCGCGCGCTGAAGTCCGCCCTCGAGGCCGAGCTCGCGAACCGCGGCATCGACCTCCCGGTGCTCTGGGGCAACCGCAACTGGGCGCCGTACATGAGCGAGGCGGTGACGGAGGCGAAGGAGCGCGGCTTCTCGAACCTGATCGCCATCGCGACCAGCGCCTACTCCTCCTTCTCCTCCTGCCGGCAGTACCGCGAGGACTTCGCGGCCGCCCTCGACGCGACCGGCCTCGAGGGCGAGCTGCGGATCGACAAGGTCCGCCAGTTCTTCGACCACCCCGGCTTCGTCATGCCGTTCGTGAAGGCCGTCCACGACGGGCTCGACGAGCTGCGCTCGCGCCTGCCCGGGCTGGACGTGGCGACTGAGGTCGAGGTGCTTTTCGCGACGCACTCGATCCCCTCCACCGACGCCGCGCGCAGCGGCCCGCACGAGCGGCACGAGGACGGCACGGTCGTCGACGTCCACCAGTTCGGCGACGGCGGCGCCTACGAGGCGCAGCACCTCGCGGTCGCGGAGGTCGTGATGGCGGCCGCCGGCGCGGAGGACGTGCCGTGGCAGCTCGTCTACCAGTCGCGCTCCGGCCCGCCCACCCAGCCGTGGCTCGAGCCCGACATCAACGACGCGATCGCCGAGCTGCCCGCCAAGGGCCGCAGGGCGCTGGTGATCGTTCCGCTCGGCTTCGTCTCGGACCACATGGAGGTCATGTGGGACCTCGACAACGAGGCGCTCGAGACCTCGGGGGAGCACGGCCTCGTCGCCGTCCGCGTCGCGACGCCGGGCACCGACCCGGTCTACGTCTCCGGTCTCGTCGACCTGGTGATGGAGCGGGTCAACGGCACGCCCGTGGAGGACCGTCCGTCGATGACGGCGCTCGGCCCCTGGTACGACGTCTGCCGTCCCGGCTGCTGCGAGAACGTGCGCGCGGGCTTCAAGCCGGCGCTGGCGGGGATCGCGCCGTGACGGGCGGGGTCGCCCTGTGACGGGGAGCAGCGCCCCGTGAGCATCCGAGTCGGCACCCGCGCGAGCGCGCTCGCGGTGGCGCAGACCCGGATGACCGCCGATCGCATGGCGCAGGCCGCCGGCGTGCCCGTCGAGCTGGTGCGCATCGAGTCCGACGGCGACCGGATGCGCGGCTCGCTCGCCTCCCTCGGCGGCACCGGGGTCTTCGTGAGCGCGCTGCGCGACGCGCTGCTGGCCGGGCGCTGCGACGCGATCGTGCACTCGCTCAAGGATCTGCCGACGGCACCGGTCGAGGGCCTCGTCCTCGGCGCGGTGCCCGAGCGAGAGGATCCGCGCGACGCGCTCTGCGCCCGCGACGGGGCGACCCTCGCGACGCTGCCCCGCGGTGCGCGGGTCGGCACCGGGTCTCCGCGGCGTCGCGCGGCACTGCTCGCGGCGCGCCCCGACCTCGAGATCGTGGACATCCGCGGGAACATCGACACCCGGCTCGGCCGGGTGGCCGACGGGAGCTCGTCGCCGCTGGACGCGATCGTGCTCGCCCTGTCGGGGCTGCGGCGCCTCGGGCGCACCGACGCCGTCACCGAGGTGCTCGACTTCGGCGTCTCACCGCACGCGCCCGGTCAGGGTGCGCTGGCGATCGAGGTCCGGGACGAGGAGCCGTCCGACGATCTGCGCGCGGCCCTCGCGGCCGTCGAGCACGCTCCCACCCGGGCGGCGATCACCGCCGAGCGGGCGCTGCTCGCCGTGCTCGAGGCGGGCTGCGCGGCGCCGATCGGCGCGAGCGCGACGGTCGAGGCCGGCCGTGTGGTGACGCGCGGCGTGGTCTTCGCGGTGGACGGCTCGGCGTCCCTCTCTCGGGAGGTGGCGGAGCCGATCGATAACGGTTCGGTCGACGGACCTCGACACCTGGCGGTTTCGCAGTATGGTGGTCGCGAACTGCCCGTCGTCGAAGCCGCGTTCCGTTGCGGCTCTCTGCTCGCTGACGCGCTTCTCGGTGCGGGTGCCGCCCAACTCGCACCTCTGGGAGCCTCTTCGTGATCGTGCCCGCCGCCTACTCCCAGTGGGAGAAGCCGTTGCAGGGCTGGCGTGTCCTCGTCCCCCGCGGAGGTCCGTGGGGCGACGGCGTCGCCGGTGCCCTGCGCGCGAAGGGAGCGTCGCCCGTCGTCGCTCCCATGATCAACTTCGCGCCGACCGACGACTTCCCGGCGCTCGAGCAGGCCCTGGCCGACCTCGAGGCCGGCGCCTTCGACTGGATGACGGTGACCAGCGCGACCACGGTCGACGTGCTCTCGCTACTCCGCACCACCGTGCCCGCGAGCACGAAGGTCGCCGCCGTTGGAGAGACCACGGCCGCGGCGCTCGTGGCGGCCGGCTACTCCGTCGATCTGGTCCCGTCCGAGGACAACTCGGCGAAGGGCCTGCTCGCCGAGTGGGAGCAGGCGACCGGCGGGCAGCACCCGCTCCGGGTGCTCACGCTGCGCTCCGAGATCGCGAAGCCGCTGCTGACCGAGGGCTTGAAGCGCATCGGCCACGACGTCCGCTCGGTGGTCGCCTACCGCACCGTCGGCGTGCAGGTCGAGGACCGCGTCGTCGCCGATGTCGCGAGCGGCGCCGTCCACGCCATCCTGATCACCTCGGGGAGCGTGGCCGAGCAGGTGCAGAAGCAGCTCGGCCCGGTGCCCGAGTCGACGCTGGTCGCCGCCATCGGCCCGCAGACCGCCAAGGACGCGCGCGCGTTCGGCCTGCGCGTCGACGTCGTCGCCGACGAGCGCTCCGCCTCCTCCCTGATCGAGGCCGTCGCCGGCGTCGCCGCGGAGCGCGCGCCCCGCTGACCGGCGCTCTTCGCGCACAACATCAGCTGAGACGGGTGGGCCTCCGCTGACAGAGGAGGGACCCCCTTCTCAGCTGATGTTGTGCGGCCGTCGCTGGTCGAGGTGGACGCTCACCGGTGTTCGAGTGCCCGGCGCCTGCGCTGCGCTGCAGTCCACATGTGCTCGTTCCGGCGGATCATCTCGAAGAGGGCCGCTTCGGTGCGGGGCCAGTCGTCCATGATCTGGTGATTGTCGAGCCGGATGCAGAGGTACTCCTGGCGGGCGAGTTCGAGGTCGCGCCGCCGGTCCTCGTGGAACTGCTCGATGCTGGAGTGGTAGCGGTAGCCGTCGGTCTCGAGGACCATCCGCTCGCCGATCACCTCGTCCACACGGCCGACACGCGGGACGAGGACCTGCGGGCGGACCGGCACGTTGCGGCGGCGCATGCTCAAGCGGGTCTTCGTCTCGAGGCCGGACTGACTGCGGCCGTCGACGCGGGCGAAGACCTCCCGCTTCCCCGCCGGAGCGAGCGCGCGGAGCGTCGGCAGGTCGTCCTCGGCGAGCAGGCCCAGGTTGAGAGCCGAGTCGATCGTCACGACGGCGTCGTCCTCACCGATGCAGGTGATGAGATTCAGGACCGCCGCACCGATCCCGTCCTGCGAGAACGAGCGACGGCCCTGACCCGGCCATCGCCGCCAGTGGCCGACCGCCCCCGGACGCAGGGTATGGACGAAGGAGTCGCCGAGCGCGATGTGCAGGCCTGGCCGCTCGGTGGTCCAGAGCCCGAGAGCGTGCAGCAGAGAGACGCACGTGAGGACTCCGCCCGCACGCACGGCGGCCAGTTCGGCCTCGGGCGCTCCTGCCATCGCGTACCAGCCGCGCCGCACGCGGCCGATCTCGCCCGTCGACAGGGCGCGCTCGACCGCGGACCGGTCCACGCCGGCGGCGCGAAAGGCGCTCGCGGGAGCGAACCCGCCGCCCGAGGCGAGGAGAGAGCCGACTCCGTCCATGGTGTCGACGGTGGCGGAACACCGCCTCGGGTGCGGGCGCTCGTCGGTGATCTGTACAGGAAGGACGACGAGACGATCCTGTGGAGGAGTGGATGTCGACGGTCAGGGGGCGCGACGCGAGCCCGGCTTAGGCTGGAGGCATGACCGCGATCCGCCCGCGGCGCCTCCGCACGACCCCGGCCCTGCGCCGGCTCGTGCGGGAGACGCGCGTCCACCCCGCCCAGCTCGTCCTCCCGCTCTTCGTCGCCGAGGGCATCACGGAACCTCAGCCGATCGGCTCGATGCCGGGGGTGTCGCACCACTCGCTGGACAGCGTCCGCCGCGCGGTGACCGAGGCGGCCGAGGCGGGGCTCGGCGGCGTCATGCTGTTCGGCGTGCCGAGCACCCGCGACGCGGTGGGCTCCGGAGCGACCGACCCCGACGGCGTGCTCAACGCCGCCGCGCGGGTCGTCGTCGAGGAGGTCGGCGACGCGCTCGTCGTGCAGACCGACCTCTGCCTCGACGAGTTCACCGACCACGGGCACTGCGGCGTGCTCGACGCGCACGGCCGGGTCGACAACGACGCGACGCTGCTCCGCTACGAGCAGATGGCGCTCGCGCAGGCCGAGGCCGGCTCGCACCTGCTCGGCCTCTCCGGGATGATGGACGGCCAGGTCGGCGCGATCCGCGCGGCCCTCGACGGCGCCGGCCACCTCGACACCGCGATCCTCGCCTACTCCGCGAAGTACGCCTCCAGCTTCTACGGCCCCTTCCGCGAGGCCGTGCAGTCGACGCTCGAGGGCGACCGCCGCACCTACCAGCAGGACCCGGCGAACCGCCGCGAGGGGCTGCGCGAGGCGACGCTCGACCTCGCCGAGGGCGCGGACGTCGTGATGGTGAAGCCGGCGATGTCCTACCTCGACGTGCTCTCGGACGTCGCCGCGATCTCCGACGTGCCGGTCTGGGCGTACCAGGTGTCCGGCGAGTACGCGATGATCGAGGCCGCCGCTGCGAACGGCTGGATCGACCGCGAGGCCGCGATCGTGGAGTCGGTCACCGGCATCGTCCGCGCCGGCGCCGACGCCGTGCTCACCTACTGGGCCGTCGAGCTGGCGAACGATCTGCTGAAGTAGGCACATCCTCCGTGAAGGGTCCGCGCCGTATCGTGGTCGGGTGACTCCCACCGCGAACGACACCCTGTACGAGCGTGCCCGGCACGCGATCCCCGGCGGCGTGAACTCGCCGGTCCGCGCCTTCCGCTCGGTCGGCGGGACCCCGAGGTTCATGGTGTCGGCGACCGGCCCGTTCATCACCGACGCCGACGGCCGCGAGTACGTCGACCTGGTCTGCTCCTGGGGTCCGGCCGTCCTCGGCCACGCCCACCCCGAGGTCGTCGCCGCCGTGCAGGAGGCGGCGGCCCGCGGGCTCTCCTTCGGCGCGTCGACCCCGGCCGAGACCGAGCTCGCCGAGCTGGTGGAGGCGCGGATCACGGCCGGCGGGGTCTCGCCGATCGAGAAGCTGCGCCTGGTCTCGACGGGCACCGAGGCGACGATGACCGCGATCCGCCTGGCCCGCGGGGTCACCGGCCGCGACCTGCTGATCAAGTTCTCCGGCCACTACCACGGCCACTCCGACGGCCTGCTCGCGGACGCGGGCTCCGGTCTCGCGACGCTCGCCCTGCCCGCCTCGGCCGGCGTCACCGCGGCCACCGCGGCGCAGACGATCGTGCTGCCCTACAACGACCTCGACGCGGTGCGCGCCGTCCTCGCCGAGCGCGGCTCCGAGATCGCCGCGGTGATCACCGAGGCGGCCGCCGCGAACATGGGCGTCGTGCCGCCCGCGCCGGGCTTCAACGCGGCGCTGGCCGAGCTCGTGCACGCCAACGGCTCGCTGCTGATCATGGACGAGGTGCTGACCGGCTTCCGCGTGAGCGCCGGCGGCTGGTGGGGACTGGAGAACGCGGGCGCCGGTGCCGATGGCGCCGAGGCGCCGTACGTCGCCGACCTCTACACCTTCGGCAAGGTCATCGGCGGCGGGATGCCGGTCGCCGCGCTCGGCGGCCGCGCGGACGTGATGGACCACCTGGCCCCGCTCGGGCCGGTGTACCAGGCGGGCACGCTCTCGGGGAACCCGGTCGCCGTGGCCGCCGGCATCCGCACCCTGCAGCTCGCCGACGACGCCGTCTACGCCTCGCTCGACCGCACCGCCGTGACGCTGCAGCGCGAGGTCTCGGCCGCGCTCTCGGCCGAGGGCGTCGTGCACACGGTGCAGAGCGCGGGCAGCCTCTTCAGCTTCATGTTCACCGACACCGGCGGACCGGTGCGCGACTACGCCCAGGTCCAGGCGCAGGAGTCGTTCCGCTACCCGGCCTTCTTCCACGCGATGCTCGATGCGGGCGTCTCGCTGCCGCCGTCGGTGTTCGAGGCGTGGTTCGTCTCGGCCGCGCACGACGACGCGGCGATCGGCCGGATCGTCGACGCGCTGCCGGCCGCCGCGAAGGCCGCGGCGGCAGCGCGCCCGCAGGAGTAGCCGGTCGCGCCGGGGTCAGCCCCGGCGCGACACCGACTTCGGCAGCACGAAGACGAGCGCGAAGGCGGCGATCGCCATCAGCGCGCTGACCAGCATCGCCGGGGCCGCGGCGTCGAGGAAGCCCGAGGCGACGGTGTCCGGGCCGGTGATGACCAGGCCGCCGAAGAGGATGCTGCCGATCGCGGCGATGCCGACCGCCGAGCCGATCCGCTGGATCGCGGAGATGACGCCACTGGCCGCGCCCGCGTCCTGCGGGTCGACCGTCGAGACGATGAACTGCACGTTCGGCGCGATGAAGAAGCCGTTGCCGACGCCGGCGATGAACAGCGGCGCGAGCAGCTGCCAGTTGGTGATCGAGTCCGGCGTCGCGGTCAGCAGCACCAGCCACACCCAGATCAGGCCGACGGCGAGCAGTCCGCTGCCGAGCACCAGGACGTTGCGGCCGAGCTTCGCGGTGAGGCGGTTGCTCTGCGAGGAGCTGACGATGCTGCCGATCGCGAAGGGGATCGAGACGAGGCCCGACTCCAGCGCCGTGTGGCCGAGGCCGGACTGCCAGAGCAGCGAGATGGTGAAGAAGATGCTCGTGAAGGCCGCGAAGTAGACCAGCGCCAGGATCACTCCGCCGGTGAAGGCGGGGTGGCGGAACAGGGTCGGCGGCACCAGCGGCGCGCGGCCGCGGCGGGTGTACGCGACCTCCCAGGCGCCGAACGCGGCGAGGAGGATCACGCCGCCGGCGATCGAGAGGAAGGTCCAGAGCGGCCACCCCTCGTCCTCGCCCTGGATCAGCGGCACGAGCAGGGCGACGAGTCCGCCCGAGACGAGGATCAGCCCGAGCCAGTCGACGCCGCCGCTCGGGGCGCGGTCGCCGTCCTGGAGCTCGCGGCGGGTCGGCAGCAGCATCGCGGCGGCGATGAGCGTCGCGACGCCGATCGGCAGGTTGACCCAGAAGACCAGGCGCCAGCCGTTCTCGTCGCCGAAGGCCTGGATGATCAGACCGCCGATGATCGGGCCGAGCGCCGACGAGACGCCGAGGACGGCGCCCATCACCGCGAACGCCTTGCCGCGGGCGGGGCCGCGGAAGAGGATCTGGATGTAGGCGTTGACCGCCGGGACGAAGATGCCGCCCGCGAGGCCCTGCACGACGCGCGCGACGACGAGCTGGACGTCGTCGGCGGCCAGGCCGCAGGCGAAGCTCGCGACGGTGAACAGCGCGACGCCGCTGACGAAGACCCACTTGTGCCCGAAGCGGTCGCCGAGGCGGCCGGCCGGGATCAGCGCGAGGCCGAAGGCGAGCGCGTAGCCCGAGATGATCCAGGAGAGCGTCGACTCGGAGGCGTCGAGGGTGGTGCGGATCGTCGGCAGCGCGACGTTGACGATGGTGGTGTCGAGCAGGGCGATGAACATGCCCGCCAGGAGGACCACGAGGGAGCGCCAGGCGCGGCGGTCGGGGGCCGGCGGGGCGCCGGTCACGCGGTCGGACGACGTCTCGGTCATGCGGAGGGAGGCCTTTCGAGAGGCGGGAGAAAGGGGGAGGGGGAGCGGGACCACCCATCGGGGGTACGACCGCATGTGAACTCTCGCAGGAGCACCCGGGTTTCTGCACGCCTTGACCTGTGGGGGCCTTCAGGTGCGGGCGTGGACAGCGCCGTCAGCGGTGGCGGGACTCGGCGGCGCGGGCGCAGGCGATGCAGAGGTCGGCGGTGGGGCGGGCCTCGAGGCGGGCGGCGCCGATGGGGAGGCCGCAGCGGGCGCAGTCGCCGTAGTCGCCGGCGGCGAGGCGCGCGCGGGCGGCGGCGAGATCGCGCTCGGTGCGTGCGAGGGCGTCGCGCACCCCGGCCATCCGCGACCACTCCGCGGAGAGCGGGGTGCCCTCCGGATCGTGCTCGTCGTCGGCGGTGCCGTCGGCGCGGTCGAGGAGGAGCTCGCGGAGGGACTCGTCGAGTGCCGCGGCCTCGCGCCGAGCCTCGGCCTGCCGCTCGGCGAGGCGCGCGTCGAGGAGGCGCCGCTCGTCCGGATCCGTGGCCATCCCTCCATGCTGCCACCGCGACCCCCGGGCGCCGAGTGCGATGGGCGGGGCAGACTAGGGGCATGCCCGTCGTGACCGTGCTCCCCGACCGCCTCGAACTCCGCCTGACCCGCGCCGAACGGCTGCTCGCCCTGCACCGCGGCGACGTCGTCGTCGAGCGCTCGAGCATCCGCTCGGCGACCGTCACCGAGGATCCGTGGATCTGGGTGCGCGGGATCCGGGCGCCGGGGACCGCGGTGCCGCTGACCCTCGCAGCCGGCACTTGGAAGTTCCACGGCGGCAAGGACTTCCTGCTGATCAAGCGGACGGCCGCTGCGGTGGTGATCGACCTCGTCGACGAGGAGTACTCGCGACTGATCGTCAGCACGAAGCACGCCCCCGAGCTGATCGCGGCGCTGCAGCTGGGGACCGCGACCTCGGCGATCCCCGTCATCGACACCGACGATCTCGTCGTCGTGCCGGCCGTCGCCGAGCAGGCCGCCGAGCGCCTGGCCGCGGCGCAGGCGGAGGCGGAGCGCAGGGACGAGCAGACGCCTGCGGAGGAGACGCCTGCCGAGAAGGAGACCGTCGCGAAGAAGCCCGCGGCGAAGAAGGCGCCCGCGAAGAAGCCGGCGCCCGAGAAGCCGGCGCCCGAGAAGCCGGCGCCCGAGAAGCCGGCGCCCGAAAAGCCGGTCGCCGAGAAGCCCGGCACCGAGGCGCCGGCGCCTGAGAAGCCCGCCGCCGAGTTGCCTGCGCCCGAGAAGCCCGCAGCGAAGAAGCCCACCCCGAAGAAGCCCGCCGCGAAGCCGCGCCCCGACTCCTCCGTCGGTCACGCCTCCGCCGAGCCCAGCGGCGCGACCGAGGCCGCCGAGTAGCTCGGACCGCCGCGCGACCCGAGCTCCGGAGCGTCAGCCCCGGACGTCGACCAGCGTGCGCCCGTGCGCGCGACCTTCCAGCAGGTCGGCCGCGGCGTCGATCGCGCCCGCGAGCGGCACCGCCGTGGTCAGCCCGTCGAGCAGCTCCAGGTCGAGGTCGTGGGCCAGCCGGCGCCAGGCCTCCTCGCGGAGCTTCCTCGGTGCCTCCACCGAGTTGATGCCCGCCAGCGTCACTCCGCGCAGGATGAACGGCATCACCGTCGCGGGCAGGTCGCCGCCCTGCGCGAGACCGCAGGCGGCGACGGTCCCACCCCAGCGGGTCTGCGCGAGCGCGTTGGCGAGGGTGTGCGAGCCGGCGGAGTCGATCGCGCCGGCCCAGCGCTCCGACTGCAGCGGCTTGCCCTTCTCGGACAGCTCGGCCCGGTCGAGGACCTCCGTCGCGCCCAGGCGCTGGAGCAGCTCGCCGTGCTCGTCCGCGCGCCCGGTCGAGGCGACCACCTCGTGGCCGAGCTTCGCGAGCAGCGCGACGGCGAGGGAGCCCACGCCGCCCGAGGCGCCGGTGACCAGCACCGGTCCGTCGCCGGGGCGGACGCCGTGCCGCTCGAGGGCGAGGACGGCGAGCATCGCGGTGAAGCCGGCGGTGCCGATCGCGCCGGCGCGGGCGGAGGAGATCGCGCCGGGGATGCGCAGCAGCGACGCGGAGTCGACGCGGGCCCGCTCGGTGAAGCCGCCGTCGAAGCGCTCGCCGAGGCCGGCGCCGTTGAGCACCACGCGGTCGCCGGAGTCGAAGCGCTCGGCCGCGGCGCCGTCCGCGTACTCGACCGTGCCGACGACGTCGATGCCCGCGATCAGCGGGGTGCGGCGCACGACACCCGGCCGGCCGGCGAGAGCGAGGGCGTCCTTGTAGTTCACGCTCGAGTACTCGACGGCGAGGGTCACGTCCCCGTGCGAGCGGTCGGGATCGTCCCGCTCGGTCAGTCGTGCGCGATTCGGGGTCTCGGTGTCGGAGGAGGAGTGCTGCTCGACGACGACGGCTCGGAACATGAGCCCACGCTACGCCCGAGCGCGCGGAACGCGCCCGGGCGGCGGGGTCAGTTCAGCGGCCGGGTGCCCTCGGGCAGCGCGCCGCCGGCGTAGAGGGCGGTCGCCGCGTCCTGCAGGGCGGTCAGCGCGACGCGCTGCGTCCACGGTCCGTAGGAGACGCGGGCGAGGCCGAGCTCCTCGAGGCTTTCGGGCGACTGCGAGCCGGGGACGCCGATCACGCTGACCCGCTGGCGGCCGAGCTCGGCCACGAGGGCCTCGAGCTCCGCGTCCTGGAGCAGGCCGGGGACGAAGAAGCAGGTCGCCCCCGCGTCGAGATAGGCGCGTCCGCGCTCGATCGCGTCGGCGAGCACCTCGCCGCGGTCGCGGTCGCCGGCGCGGAGGAAGACGTCGGTGCGGGCGTTGAGGGCGAAGGGCACGGCCTCCTCCTCGGCGGCGGCGACCGCCTTCTCGACTGAGCGCAGCGCCTCGGCGAGCGGCTTCGCCTGGTCCTCGAGGTTCGCGCCGACGACGCCGACCTCGATGGCGCGGCGGACGGTCTCGCCGGCGTCGCCGTAGCCGGCCTCGAGGTCCGCCGAGACGGGGACGTCGACCGCGGCGACGATCCGCTCGATCATGCTGAGGTGCAGGTCGAGCGGGATCCGCTCGCCGTCCTCGTAGCCGAAGGTGGCGGCGATCGAGTGGCTCGCCGTCGCGAGCGCCCGGGTCTCGGGGAGGGCGGTGATCGTGGTCGCCGAGACCACGTCCCAGACGTTCACCACGCTCAGCAGCTCGGGGGCGGTGTGGAGGTCGACGAGGGTGCGGCCGCGCGCTTCGATGCTCATCCGAGCACCGTAGCCCGCTCCGCGAGGTCCCCGCCGTGCGCCGCGCAGGACGCGCTCCCGCAGCCCTCGCAGACGACGAGCTGCTCGCGGCAGGCGGGATCGGTGCAGTTGCGCATCCGGCTGGTCGGCTCCGCGCAGACGGCGCAGCGGCCGAGCACCTCGGCGTCCGGGGAGAAGGTCAGCGAGCCGCGCCCGTCGAAGACGTAGAGCGCACCGCGCCAGAGCCCCGTGTCGCGGCGGGCCTCCTGGTAGCGGACGATGCCGCCGTCGAGCTGGTACACCTCGCCGAAGCCGCGGGCGAGCATCAGGCTCGAGAGCACCTCGCAGCGGATCCCGCCGGTGCAGTAGGTGACGACCGGCCGGCCCTTGAGGTGGTCGTAGGCGCCGGAGTCGAGCTGCTCGACGAACTCGCGGGTGCTCGCGACGCCGGGCACGACCGCGCCGTCGAAGCGGCCGATCTCGGCCTCGAAGGCGTTGCGGCCGTCGAAGAACACCACGTCCTCGCGCTCGGCGACCAGGGCGTCGACCTCGTCGGGCGCGAGCCGGACGCCGGTGCCGACGACGCCGGACTCGTCCACGCGCAGCTCCTCGGGCGCTCCGAACGACACGATCTCCTCGCGCACCTTCACCGAGAGCCCGGGGAAGTCGACGCTGCGGCCCTCGTCGTCCAGGCCCGTGCCGTCGCTCCACTTCACCTCGAGACCGCGGAAGGCGGAGTGCTCGCGGGTGCGGCGGACCCAGCGCTTGAGCGCACCCATCTCGCCGCCGAGGGTGCCGTTGACACCGTCCTTCGAGAGCAGGACCCGGCCGCGCAGGCCGAGGTGCTCGGCGAGCTCGCGCTGCCAGAGCAGGACGGACTCGGGGTCGGCGAGCGGCACGAAGCGGTAGAACAGCAGGATCTTCGGCAGCACCGGGTCATCCTACGAGGGCCGGGCCGGGTCGGCCGAAACGCTCCGGCAACGCGGGTGTGACAGCATCTCCCGGTGACCGACGCTCCTCTCCCCGTGCCGCACAGCCGCTTCGAGGACGTCTTCGGCCTCGTGACCGGTGCGTTCGTCGTCTCGCTCGGCCTGTTCCTGCTCCGCGCGAGCGAGGCGGTGACCGGCGGGACCGCGGGGCTCGCGCTGCTGCTGGGCTACGCGGCGCCGATCCCGTTCGGCGTGATCCTCGTCGTGGTGAACCTGCCGTTCCTGGCGCTCTCGCTGTGGAAGAAGGGCTGGCGGTTCACTCTGCGCACGATGTCCTCGATCCTGCTGGTGTCGGTGCTCGCCGGGCTGCACCCGCTCGCCTTCGGGACGATCCGCATCGACCCGGTCTACGGGGTGCTCACCGGCGACGTGCTCGCGGGGATCGGACTGCTCATCCTGTTCCGGCACGGCTCGAGCCTGGGCGGCTTCAGCATCCTGGCCCTCCTCGCGCAGGAGCGACTGGGCTGGCGGGCGGGCTACGTGATGATGGCGCTCGATGCCTGCGTGGTCGTCGCGGCGCTGCTGGTGGTGCCGCCGCTGAACGTGCTGATCTCGGCCGCGGGCGTCGTGGTGCTGAATCTGGTGCTCGCCTTCAACCACCGGCCGGGCCGCTACCTCGGTTCCTGAGCGGCGCAAGCCCTCGACCTGCGGCCGTCGCTTCCTAGGCTGGACCCAGGCGCGCGACTGCCGCGCCCGAACGGAGAACCGGATGTCCGACTGGAACTACGACCCCTACGCCCGCCTCGGCGAGGTGCCGACCTTCACCCTCGAGAGCGACGACATCAGCGACGGCGCAGCGCTCGCCCCGCGCCACTACGGCGAGGACTCGGGCGGCGAGGACGTCTCGCCGCAGCTGCGCTGGTCGGGAGCGCCCGCCGAGACCAAGAGCTTCGCGGTGACCGTGTTCGACCCGGACGCGCCGACCGGCTCGGGCTTCTGGCACTGGGCGGTCTACAACCTGCCGGCCGACACCACCGAGCTGCCGACCGGCGCCGGGGCGGCCGGATTCGAGTTGCTGCCCGCGGGCGCGCAGACCCTGCCGAACGAGATGCGGCTGCGCCAGTTCATCGGAGCGGCGCCGCCGGACCGCGAGCACCGCTACTTCTTCGTCGTGCACGCCCTCGACGTCGAGGAGCTCGAGCTCGACCCGGAGTCGACGCCGGCGATCCTCGGCTTCAACGCGCACTTCCACACGCTCGCGCGAGCGGTGCTGGTCGCGACGGCGACCCCGGACGGCGCGAAGGGCTGACGACGGCGGGTCTCGATACGCCGCTGCGCGGCTACTCGACCAGCATGCTTGCATGCTGATCGAGTAGCCCGCGGAGCGGGCGTATCGAGATCCACCGCCGTCAGGAGCGAGGTCTGCAGACCCGCCCTGCTGATGACGGCGGGTCTCGATACGCCGCTGCGCGGCTACTCGACCAGCATGCAGCGCGCTACCCGAAGAGGGTGCGCGCCTCCTCGTAGCGGGAGTCGGGCACGGTCTTCAGGGTGCCGAGGGCCTCGGCGAAGTCGACGTGGTAGATGTCGGTGCCGCGCAGGGCGACCATGCGGCCCCAGTGCTCGGCGACGACGGAGTCGGCCGCGGCCATGCCGAGGCGGGTGGCGAGGACGCGGTCGAAGGCGCTGGGGGTGCCGCCGCGCTGGATGTGGCCGAGCGTGGTGGCGCGGGTCTCGATGCCGGTGCGGTCCTCGATCATCGGGGCGAGCATCTCGCCGATGCCGCCCAGGCGCGGGCGGCCGAAGGCGTCGAGGCCGCGCTCGGAGTGCGCGTCGTCCATCGAGTCGAGCGAGAACCCCTCGGCGACGACGACGAGCGGGGCGCGCCCGCGGTCCTGGGCGCTCTGCACCCACTCGACGATCTGCTCGATCGAGGTCTTCTTCTCCGGGATGAGGATGACGTGCGCGCCGGCGGCCATGCCCGAGTGCAGGGCGATCCAGCCGACGTGGCGGCCCATGACCTCGGCGACCATGCAGCGGCCGTGCGAGTCGCCGGTGGTGCGCAGGCGGTCCATCGCGTCGGTGGCGATGCCGACGGCGGTGTCGAAGCCGAAGGTGTAGTCGGTGGCGCCGAGGTCGTTGTCGATCGTCTTGGGGACGCCGACGATCTTGAGGCCCGCGTCGGTGAGGCGCTTCGCCGCGGCCAGGGTGCCCTCGCCGCCGATCGCGATGATCGAGTCGATGCCGTTGCGGTCCATCATCTCGGCGATCTTCTCGGGGCCGCCGTTGTCGCCCTCGAAGGGGTTCGTCCGGCTCGTGCCGAGGATCGTGCCGCCCTGCTTGGCGATGCCCTGGATCTCGGGCCGCCCGAGGGGGAGGAGGTCGCCGTCGACCACTCCGCGCCACCCGTTGCGGAAGCCCACGAATTCTTGGTCGTACACCTTGATGCCCTTGTACACGGCACCGCGGATGACGGCGTTCAGCCCGGGGCAGTCGCCCCCGGAGGTCAGGATCCCGATCTTCACCCGCTCAGAGTAGAGGACGCGGGCACGGGGTCGGGTCGCCCGCTCCGGCCGGATACGACGAAGGGCCCCTCCTCGCCGCCTCGAGGAAGGGCCCTTCGTCGTTCAGGGACTAGAGAGTGTCAGTGACTAGTTGGCCTGGCTGGTGTTGACGACGCCGTTGACACCGGCGGGGAAGAATCCACCGGAGGTCGCGGCCTTGCTGTTCAGGTAGACGACGTTGAGGACCTGGCCGGGGTTGCGGCTGAAGGCGATGCCGTTGGCGTCGGTGGGCTGGATGTTGGCCTGCCCGTCGACCTTGACGCCCTGGTCGTCGTCGGTGGGGCCGTCGAGGCTGTCGCGCGCGTCGGACAGCTTGCCCGCCTGCACGTCGAGACCGGCGCCGTAGATCGCCGAGCGGATGGCACCGGCGTGGTACGCCTCCACCGCGAGGATGCCGGCGGCCGCCTCCAGGTAGAGCTTCGACTGGATGAGGGGGGCAGCGCCCTTGTAGGCGGTGACTCCGACGTCCTCGAAGACGAAGGCGCCGAGCAGGAAGTTCTGCTCGTTGAGGAACGGGTCGAACGTGCCGCCCGCGGGGATGAGGCCGGCCGCGGCTGCCGCCGCGTTGAAGCTGGCCTCGAGGTTGATGGAGGGGCGGGCGACGGCGGCAGCGCCGAGCTGGCCGCGGAGGAACTTGACGTGCGCCTTCTCGTCGTTGGCGACCTCGCGGGCGAAGGACTTCAGCCACGGGGTCTTGAACGGGACGGCGCGGCCGCCCTTGACGCCGCCGAGCTTGCCGGTGCCGCCGGTGTCGCTGCTCGCGAGGCCGGAGCCGGTGACGGCGCGGAGGTAGAACTCGGCCTCGAGGTACTCGAGGTTGAGCGCGAAGTTGAGGACGGCGGCGTCGCCGGGGCCCTCAGCGGCGACCTCTTCGGCCGAGGCGGCGGGGGCGGAGGCCAGGGCCGCCGCTCCGATGCCGAGTCCGGCGACGCCGGTGGCCTCGAAGAAGCGGCGACGGTCGAGAGCCGTCTCCGAGCTCCTGACGATCGCGTTGCGGATGAATGTGGTGTCGAACATGTGCGCATCTCCAGTGATAGGCGGTTGGCCGGGCTGACGGACTGTGCCGCGACAGCGCGAAACTACGCCCGGTATCGGGGCACTGCCTAGCGGAATCGGGGGATCCAGATTGCGCATGTGTTCTTCCGGGTTGAACCAATCCGGGCGGGGCGCCGCTCCGAACACGTCGTGGATGGCAGTTCTGCGGGATACCTGATCAGGGCGGGGATCGACCGCTCCCGGCGGGTGTCGGCGGCCGCGGCTACCATCGCAGCGTGTCGTCCGCCCTCCCCGCTCCCGTGCCGTTCCTGGCCACGGTCTACTCGCCGTCCGTGCCGGTGAGCCTCGCGCTCACGCTCCGCACACTGCTGCGCGGCTCGGGCGACCCGACGATGCTGATCGACGCGACCGGCTTCTGGCGCGCGTTCCGCACGCCGCTCGGCCCCGGCACGCTGCACCTGCGGCAGGCGGCCGACGGTGCCGTGCACGCGCGGGCCTGGGGCGAGGGCGCGGAGTGGCTGATCGATCACGTGCCCGAGCTGCTCGGCCACGGCGACGACTGGAGCGCGCTCGATCTCTCCGCGCACGGTCCGCTGGCCGAGGTGCTGCGCCGCTCGGCGGGGCTGCGGCTGACCCGGGCCAACCTCGTCTTCGAGATGCTGGCGCCGTCGATCCTGGAGCAGAAGGTCACCAGCACGGAGGCGTGGCGCGCCTACCGCGCGCTGGTCCGGCTGCACGGCGAGCCGGCTCCCGGTCCGGTGGCGCTGCACGTGGCGCCGTCGGCCGAGCAGTGGCGCCGCGTCCCGTCCTGGGACTGGCACCGGGCGGGCGTCGATCCGCGGCGCTCGCGCACCGTGCTGACGGCGGCGCTGGTGGCGAAGGGGCTCGAGCGCACGCTGGCGCTCGGCCGCGGCGGCGAGGTGGTGGCGCAGCGCCTGCAGTCGGTGCCCGGCATCGGGCCGTGGACGGCGTCCGAGGTGATGATGCGGGCCCACGGCGACCCGGACGCGGTGAGCGTGGGCGACTACCACCTGGCCGCGGCGGTCGGCTTCGCGCTGACCGGGCGCCTCGGGGTCGACGACGACGGGATGCTCGAGCTGCTCGAGCCATGGCGCGGGCACCGGCAGCGGATCATCCGCCTGATCGGGACGAGCGGCGCGCGCAAGCCGCGGCACGGCCCGCGGATGACGATCCAGGACCACCGGTGGCACTGATCCGCCGAGTGCACTGATCCGCCGAGTGCACTGAGGCGGTCCCGGTCTCAGGCGCCGAGCGCCTCCAGCACCGCCATCGCCGCGTTGTGGCCGCCGATCCCCGAGACGCCGCCGCCGCGGCGCGCGCCCGCGCCGCAGAGCAGCACCCGCGGGTGCTCGGTGGCCACGCCCCAGCGCTGGGCGGGGGTGTCCAGCGGCTCGTCGTCCTCCGCGAACGGCCAGGACAGCGGTCCGTGGAAGATGTGGCCGCCGGGCAGGCCGAGGCTCTCCTCCAGGTCGCGGGTCGTGCGCGTCTCGATGCAGGGGTTCCCGTCGGCGTCCAGGAGCAGCAGCTCGCGGATCGGCTCGGCGAGCACGGAGTCGATCGAGTCGAGGATCGCGGTCTCGAGCTGCTCGCGCGTCGGAGCGTCGTCGCCGGTCAGCAGCCGGTCGGGGACGTGCAGGGCGAAGACGGTGAGCGTGTGCGCGCCGCTCGCGGCGAGTTCCGGGGAGAGGATCGTCGGATCGGTCAGCGAGTGGCAGTAGATCTCGCAGGGGATCGGCGAGGGCACGCGGCCCTGCTCCGCGGCGCGGTGGGCCTCGTCGAGCTGGCGGTAGCCCTCGTTGACGTGGAAGGTGCCGCCGAAGGCCGCCTCCGGGGCGGCGCTCTCGTCGCGCAGGCGTGGCAGGCGGCGCAGCACCAGGTTCACCTTCACCTGGGCGCCCTCGGGGCGCGGGACTCCCGGGCGCAGGGCCTCGCCGTCGCCCAGCAGCCTGTCGAGGACGAACGGGGCGACGTTGGAGAGCACGAAGCGCGTCCGCACCCGGCGGCTGCGCGGTCCGCGGCGGTAGACGACCTCGCCGGCCGGATCCACGCTCGTCACCTCGGCGCCGGTGAGGATCCGGGCGCCGGCGTTCCGGGCCGCCCGCTCCAGCGCGCCCGAGACGGCGCCCATGCCGCCGACCGGGACGTCCCAGTCGCCGGTGCCGCCGCCGATCACGTGGTAGAGCAGGCAGCGGTTCTGCGCGAGGTCGGCGTCGCCGGCCCCGGCGAAGGTGCCGATCAGCGCGTCGGTGAGCAGGACGCCGCGCGCCGCGTCGCCCGCGATGTTGTGCTCGATCACCTCGCCGATCGGCCGCTCGATCATCGCCCGCCAGATCGCGTCCTCGCCGACGAGTCGCCGCGCCTCCTCCCGGCGCAGCAGCGGCTGGGTGAGGGTCGGCCAGAGGGCGCGCGCCAGCCGCGAGGTGTGCCCGGAGAAGTCGGCGAAGGTCTCGGCGTCCTCGGGAGTGCCCATCCGCGCGAAGGAGTCCGCGGTCGCCAGGGCGTCGCCGGTGTCGACGAGCAGCCCGCGCGTCGGATCGGCGGGGTCGGGCGTGTAGGAGGAGTAGCGGCGGCGCACGAGCGGCACGTCGACCCGCAGATCGGCGAGGATCGACGGCGGCAGGAGGCTGACGAGGTAGGAGTAGCGGCTGAGCCGCGCCTCGACGCCGCGGAACGGGTACTCCGAGACGGTCGCGCCGCCCGCGCGCGCGCCGCGCTCGAGGACGAGGACGTCGAGTCCGGCTTGGGCGAGGTAGGCCGCCGCGACCAGGCCGTTGTGACCGGCGCCGACGATCACGACGTCGACCGAGGGATCGACCGCGGCGGGGGTGTCGGAGCGCAGCGGGCCGGGCGCGGTGCCGCTGCGCTCGGAGAGGTCTCGGGTGCGGTGCTTGTCGCGTCGGGCCATGGTTCCCAGTCTGGCGCGCGGCGGTCAGGGCTCGTCGCTGCGCAGCGCCTCCGTGACGAACTCGCGCAGGGAGAAGAGGATCTCCTCGCTCGAGCGGCCGCTCGCCTCGACGAGGCGGCCGGTCAGCCAGGTGAGGCAGATGACCGCGGCGCCGGCGACGTCCGAGGAGGTGGGCACGACGACGCCGTCCTCGTCCAGCACGCCGTTCTCGATCGGGCTCAGCGCGCGCTCGAGGACGGCGCGGTTGACGGTGCCGGTCGCCTCGCCGTCGTAGGACGCGGAGCTGTCGATCAGGGCCTGCGCGGCGATCATCGCGGCGCGGGGGATGGGCAGCGGATCCATCGGGGTCTCCGATCGGGAGCGGGAGTGTCGGGTGCGCCCATGGTGCTCCTCCGCCGGGCTCGCGTCCATCGCCCCTCGACGGCGTCGTCCACAGCGGCAGTTCTCCGTCGAGTGTCCACAGACGGGGCGACACGACCGGCCGTCGCACCGGCTCGGGCATAGCCTCGGGGGATGGAGAAGTCGACGCCCTCAGCCGTGCCCGGGAACGACCCGGAGCAGGACGAGACGATCGACCCGCAGGACCGGACGGACGAGCCGGACGAGCCGACCGAGCACGACGAGCCGACCGAGCACGACGAGAAGATCGACCGCCACGCCCTGAGCGACACCGGCCAGTACCAGACCGGCATGGCGCTGCGGCTGCCCCGGCAGAAGCCCGAGTTCGACGTCGAGGCGCCGATCCTGTCCCGCGTCGAGGCGCTGGTGCGCCGCTGGCTGGTGCGCAGCCGGGCGTTCCCGGTCGACCCCGCGGCGCAGCGCCTCGCCGGTGTCCTGCAGGATCCGAACGGTCTCGACTTCACGGTCGGCTTCGTCGACGGGGTCGCCCGCCCGGAGGACCCGGTGGTCGCGGCCGAGAACCTCGCCGCGCTGACCGCGAAGACCCCCGCGTTCCTCCCCTCCTACCTGCGCGCCGCGGTCGCGACCGGCGGCGCCGTCGGCCCGGTGCTGCCGTGGGTCGTCGTCCCGGCGGCCCGCCAGGTGCTGCGCCGGATGGTGGGCCACCTCGTCGTCGACGCCTCCGACGCCCGGCTCGGCTCGGCGATCCGCCGGCTGCGCGAGGGCGGCGACCGCCTCAACCTCAACCTGCTCGGCGAGGCCGTGCTCGGCGAGCGCGAAGCCGACCGGCGCCTCGAGGGCACCCGGCGGCTGCTCGAGCGCGACGACGTCGACTACGTGAGCATCAAGGTCTCCAGCATCGCCAGCCAGCTCTCGATGTGGGCGTTCGACGAGGCCGTCGACCGCGTCGTGCAGCGGCTGACCCCGCTCTACCAGTTCGCCGCGGCGAGCCCGGAGCCCAAGTTCATCAACCTCGACATGGAGGAGTACAAGGACCTCGACCTCACAGTCGCGGTGTTCCGCCGTCTCCTCGAGCAGCCGGGGATGCAGCAGCTCGAGGCCGGCATCGTGCTGCAGGCGTACCTCCCCGACGCCCTCGGCGTGCTGGCCTCGCTGACGGAGTGGGCGACCGAGCGCCGGCGGCTCGGCGGAGCGCCGATCAAGGTCCGCGTGGTGAAGGGCGCGAACCTCGCGATGGAGCGGGTGGACGCGGCGATCCACGACTGGCCGCTCGCGACGGTCGGCAGCAAGGCCGAGGCCGACACGAACTACAAGCGGCTGCTCGACTACGCGCTGCGGCCCGAGCGGACGGACGCGGTCCGGATCGGCGTGGCCGGTCACAACCTCTTCGACATCGCCTGGGCTTGGATCACCGCGAACGAGCGCGGCGTCGCCGACGCGGTCGACATCGAGATGCTGCTCGGGATGGCGACCGGTCAGGCGCGCGCCGTCCGCGAGGACGTCGGCCGGCTCCTGCTCTACACGCCGGTCGTGCACCCGCGCGAATTCGACGTCGCGATCTCGTACCTGATCCGCCGCTTGGAGGAGAACTCCAGCCCGGAGAACTTCCTCTCGGCCGTCTTCGAGCTCGAGGACGAGAGCGTGCTGCAGCGCGAGCTCGGCCGCTTCCGCGCCTCGCTCGAGGCGCTCGACGACACGGTGCCGACCCCGAATCGCACCCAGGACCGCCTCCGCGAGTGGTCGTCCGGCTCCGGCCTCCGCCTCGTGCGCGAGCACGCCGGCGCCGGCGCGCGCGTGCAGGACCCCGCCGCCGAGGGGCTCACCGAGGCGGTGCTGGGGCTGCGCCGCGGCTCCGGGGCGAGCGCGGCGACCAGCGCCTTCCGCAACGAGCCCGACACCGACCCGGCGCTCCCGGGCAACCGCCGCTGGGCCCGGCTGATCACGGATCGCATCGCGCGATCGACCATCGGCACCCTCGCGGCCGACCGCGCCCGGATCACCGACGCGGCGGAGCTGCAGGAGCTGCTGCGCCGGGTCGCGCTCCGGGCGGAGCGCTGGGGCGAGCGCCTCGGCTACGACCGCGCCGCGATCCTCGACCGCGCGGGCCTCGCCCTCGCCGCCAACCGCGACCGGCTGATCGAGGTGATGGCCTCCGAGACCGGCAAGACGGTCGCCGAGGCCGACCCCGAGGTGTCCGAGGCGATCGACTTCGCCCACTACTACGCCACCCGCGCCCGCGAGCTGGACGCCGTCGGCGGCGCCACCTTCGTGCCCGAGCGGGTCACCGTGGTCGCGCCGCCGTGGAACTTCCCCGTCGCGATCCCGGCCGGCTCGATCCTCGCGGCGCTCGCCGCGGGCTCCGGAGTCGTCGTCACGCCGGCCCCGCAGGCCCGGCGCTCGGCCGCGGTGCTCGTGGAGGCGCTCTGGGACGCCGGGATCCCGCAGGACCTCGTCGCGCTCGTCGACCTCGACGAGGAGACGCTCGGCCGCGCCCTGATCACCGACCCGCTGGTCGACCGGGTGCTGCTCACCGGCTCCTACGAGACGGCGAAGCTCTTCCGCTCCTGGCGCCCCGACCTGCCGCTGCTCGCCGAGACCAGCGGCAAGAACGCGATCGTCGTCACACCGCACGCGGACTACGACCTCGCCGTCGCCGACATCGTGCGGAGCGCCTTCGGGCACGCCGGGCAGAAGTGCTCGGCCGCCTCCCTGGTGATCCTCGTCGGCTCGGTCGCCCGCTCGAAGCGGTTCCGCGCGCAGCTGGTCGACGCCGTCACGTCCCTCCGCGTCGGCTGGCCGAGCGACCCGGCCGCCGCGATGGGCCCGCTGATCGAGAAGCCGACCGGCAAGCTCGCGCACGCGCTGACCACCCTCGGCGCGGGGGAGTCCTGGCTCGTCGAGCCGAAGCGCCTCGACGACACCGGGCGGCTGTGGTCGCCGGGTGTGCGCGAGGGCGTCACCGAGAACAGCTATGCCCACCTCACCGAGTTCTTCGGCCCGGTGCTCGGCATCATGCACGCCGCGACCCTCGAGGACGCGATCCGCCTGCAGAACGCCACGGACTACGGCCTCACCGCCGGGCTGCACTCGCTGCACTCGGACGAGCTCGCGCTCTGGCTCGACTCGGTCGAGGCCGGCAACCTCTACGTCAACCGCGGCATCACCGGGGCGATCGTCCGCCGCCAGCCGTTCGGCGGCTGGAAGCGCTCCTCGGTCGGCGGCGGGGCCAAGGCCGGCGGCCCGAACCACCTGATCGGGCTCGGCTCGTGGAAGCCCTCGCCGGCCCGCCCGTCGACGACCCTGCACCTCCGGGGCCTCGACGACCGCGCCCGGCAGTTCATCGAGGCCGCGCAGTCCTCGCTGCAGTTCGAGCAGTTCGACCTGCTGCGCCGCTCGGCGCTCTCGGACCAGCTCGCCTGGGCGACCGAGTTCGGCGTCGTCACCGACATCTCGAAGGTCGGAGTGGAGCGCAACCTGTTCCGCTACCTCCGGGTGCCGGTCGCCGTGCGGCTGGCCGACGGCGGCGACCTCGGCGAGCTCCTCCGCGTCATCGCTGCGGCGCTGCTCGTGCGGGCGCGCCTGGACGTCTCGACGTCGATCCCGCTGCCGCCCAAGGTCGCCGGGATGCTCGCCGGCGACGAGCTGCTCGAGATGGCGGGCCTGGCGCCGAAGGTGGTCGTGGAGTCGGACGCGCAGTGGCTCGCCCGCGCCGCGGCCGGCCGGATCACCGCCTCGCGGATCCGGATCGTCGGCGACATCGTCTCGGACCGGGTCGACGAGTTCGGCGGACCCCAGGGCGGCACCGCGCCGTCGCTCGGCCCGGACTCCTCGATCGAGGCGCTGCAGAGCGTCCGCGACTCCACCCGCTCCTTCACCGACGTGGTCAGCGGGATGACCCGCGGCAGCACCGGCAAGCCCGTCCCGCTCGTGCGCGCGGACGGCTCGCGGGTGCCGCTGTCGACGGCGCTCGCCGAGGCGCTCGGCGGCTCGCCCGACGTCGCGATCTACGCCGACCCCGTCACTCCGGCCGGCCGCGTGGAGCTGCTGCCCTTCCTCCGGGAGCAGTCGATCTCGATCACCAACCACCGCTTCGGAGCGTCGATCGATCTGTCCGACGACGTCGTCTGAGTTGTCTTCCGAGCCGCCCCCTGTGCGGCTCGGCGCGGTCGGCTCGCGAGGCGGGCGCGTTCCAGGGAGCGGGGTGCGTTCGGCTTCGTGGATTCGCTGGCACGCGAATCCGCGGATCGCCTCGTGCGTGGTCGTCGATTCGGAGGTTTCCTGTCACGGGCGTTCGCTCGCTCCGCTTACTTGTCGCGGCAACAAAGCTGTAGGGTGGGGGGATGGATGACGGGGGAGCGGCGGGTGCGGCGGGTACGCGCTGGCTCACGCAGGAGCAGCTGGCGGCGTGGCTGCGGTTCGTCGCGGTGGTCGAGCTGCTGCCCGGCGCGCTCGACACCCAGTTGCAGCGCGACGCGGGGCTGACGCACTTCGAGTACATGACGCTCGCGATGCTGTCGGAGGCGCCCGACCGCGCCCTGCGGATGACGACGCTCGCGGCCCGCACGAACGCCACCCTCCCGCGGCTCTCGCACGTCGTCACGCGCCTCGTCGCCCGCGGCTACCTGGAGCGCCGGCCGTGCCCGACCGACGGGCGCGCGACCAACGCGGTGCTCACGGATGCCGGGCTGCAGAAGATCGTCGACACCGCCCCGGGTCACGTCGCGACGGTGCTCGCGGACGTCATCGACCCGCTCGACGCGGAGCAGATCCCGCAGCTCGCCGACATCATGACGCGGATGCTCACCCGCCTCGATCCGGAGGGCCGGATGACCGTCGACGCCGTGCGCTCGGCGCTCGGCGATCCCGGCCGGCAGGACGGCGAGGACCCGGCCGACCGCGACTGCTGAGCCCCTGGCGGGCATCCCCACCGCGTGCCATCCTCGTCCTGTGCGCTACACGACGACGCTCTTCCAGATCGGCAACAACACCGGCATCGAGGTTCCGTCCGAGGTGCTCGACGCCCTCGGCGGCGGCAAGCGGCCCGCGGTGAGCGTCGTCGTCAACGGCTACGCCTTCCGAGGCACGGTCGGTGCGATGGGCGGCCGTGCGCTGATCTCCTTCTCGTCGGAGAAGCGCGCCGCGTCGGGTCTTGCCGGCGGGGACGCGATCGAGGTCGACCTCGAGCTCGACTCCGCCCCGCGCACGGTCGCCGTGCCGGAGGACCTCGCCGCCGCGCTGAGCGCGGCCGGGGCCACCGCCGCCTTCGACGCCCTCTCGCCGAGTGCGCGGAAGGCCCACGTCACCGCCGTCGAGGGCGCGAAGGCCGCCGAGACGCGGGCGCGCCGCGTCGCCGCGGTCGTCGCGAAGCTCGACGCCTGAGGCGCACCATTGCTGGTCGAGTAGCCCCGGAGGGGCGTATCGAGACCCGCCGTCCTCAACAGGGCGGGTCTGCAGACTCGACTTCTGACGCCGGTGGATCTCGATACGCCCGCTGGGCGGGCTACTCGATCAGCATGAGTGCCGCTGGGTGGGCTCCTGCATCATGACGGCGGAGGGGCGGGGCGCCCGCCCCCGGAGTAGTCACAGCGGCTGACGCGCGGTGCGTCACGCGGTCGATAGGCTGCCGAGCGGCACGCCACGGGGGAGTGCCGCAGGGCGCACGGGCGCCGGAGTCGGGGGACAGACATGGGTGCGGTTCGACGATGGGTGTTCCCGATCCTCTGGCTGGTGGTCATCGGGGCCGTCGCGGTCGCGCTGGTCAAGATCGCGTTCTTCCCGGACGGGTCCGCCGAGGCCGACCCGACCGTCCCCACCGGTGAGCTGACCGAGCCGACCGTCGTCGTCGGCCGCGGTACCGTCACCAACGACCTCACGCTGCAGGGCACCGTCGCCGCCGACCCGGCCGTGCCGGTCAAGGCGACCGCCGTCGGCACCGTCGACGACGTCTACATCACCCAGGGCGCCACCGTCGCCTCGGGCGACCTGATCTACGACATCCGCGTCGAGACCGTGCGCGAGCCGGTCGAGACCACCGGCCCCGACGGCCTGGTCACCGTCACCCAGCCGCCGCCCTCCGTCCGCTTCGAGCGCGTCTACGCGCCGGCCGCCGGCGTGCTCAGCGCCCTCGGCGTCATCCACGACCAGGCCGTCGCGGTCGGCGAGGTCACCGGCCAGGTCGCCCCGCCGACCTACGCCGTCACCGGCTCGATCGACGCCGAGCAGCTCTACCGGATCCAGAACCGGCCGACCGAGGCGCAGATCGCCGTCACCGGCGGGCCGGCCGCCTTCACCTGCACCGGACTCACCATCACCACCCCGCTCGCCGGCGAGGGCGAGACGCCCGCGGGCGAGACCGGCGGCACGGGCGCGACCGGCGGATCCGGCACCAGCTTCCGCTGCCAGGTCCCGGGCGAGGTGACCGTGTTCCCCGGCCTCGCCGCCACCGTCACCCTCGCGGGCGGCCTCGCGGAGAACGTGCTCGTCGTGCCGACCACCGCCGTCGAGGGCACCGCCGAGTCGGGCGTCGTCTACCGCCTCGCCGAGGACGGCTCGACCGAGGAGGTCCCGGTCACCCTCGGCCTCACCGACGGGATCAGCATCGAGGTCACCGGCGGCGTGGACGAGGGCGCCGAGATCCTGCAGTTCGTGCCGGGCGCCGCCGCGGGCGAGGGCGAGCAGCTCGAGGGGAACTGCGTGCAGAACGCCGACGGCTCGGTGTACTGCTCGTGACGGACGGGCTCGTGACCGACGGGAAGCGCACGATCCTGCGGCTCGAGGGGATCCGCAAGGTCGTCCCCCTGCCCGACGCACCCCCGCTGACGATCCTCGACGGCGTCGACCTGGAGGTCGGCGAGGGCGACCACGTCTCGGTCGTCGGCCGCAGCGGGTCCGGCAAGTCGACGCTCCTGAACATCCTCGGCCTGATCGACGAGCCGACCGAGGGGCGGATGCTGCTCGAGGGGAAGCCCACCGAGTCGCTCTCCTCGCGGGCCCGCGCGCGGATCCGCGGCGGCAGCATCGGCTTCATCTTCCAGCAGTTCAATCTGCTCGAGGGCCGCACCGCCCGCGAGAACGTGATGACGCCGCTGCTCTACGCGACCGGCACCGAGTTCTGGCGGCGGGCGTCGCTGGCCGCCGAGATGCTGGAGCGGGTCGGGCTGGGGCACCGGGTCGACTCGATGCCCGGCCGGATGTCCGGCGGCGAGCAGCAGCGGATCGCCATCGCGCGCGCTCTCGTCCGCCGTCCGCGGCTGATCCTCGCCGACGAGCCGACCGGCGCGCTCGATACCGACACCGGCGAGAGCGTGATGAGCCTGCTCGACGAGATCGCCCAGGAGTCCGGCTCGGCCCTGGTCACCATCACCCACGACCCGGCGATCGCGGCCCGCGCCGAGCGGCACTACCGGCTCGACCACGGCAGGCTCAGCGCCTCGACGTCCGCGACCGCCGCCCCCGCGACGAGCTCGGGGCGGCACTGATGGGCGGCCTCACCGGCGTCGTCGGCGCGATCGTCGAGGCGTGGACCGAGCTGCGGATCCACCGCGGCCGCGTGCTGCTCTCGCTGATCGGCGTGGCGGTGGCCGTCGCGGCGCTCACCGGTGTCGTCGCCGCGGGCGGGATCGCCCGGCAGGCGAACATCGAGGTCTCGGAGCGCAGCGGCGGCCGGCCCGCGAGCCTGTACATCAGCGCCTACACGACCGGCCCCGAGGGCGTCGTCGACCCGGTCGTGATGCAGAACGCCTGGGAGAAGGTGCTCGAGCGCTACCGCATCGACTACGCGAGCCGCACGACCTACGGCGGCACCCGCGTCCAGTTCACCGACGGCGCGGTCGACGTCGGGATCACCGCGGTCGACCAGCCCTATGCGGAGATGCACCGGGTGGAGCTGACGAGCGGCAGCTGGTTCGCCGAGGGCGACGAGCGGCGGCTCGCTCCCGCTCTCGTGATCAACGAGGTCTTCTGGGACCGCCTCGGGCGCCCGGACCTGCGGACCCACCCGACCGCGACCCTCCTCGGCGGCGAGCACGACACGACCGCGGTCGTGATCGGGGTGACGCCCTCGAACCAGTACGACACCACTCCGAGCGCGATGATGCTCGTCGACGCCTACTCGGCAATCGCGCCCGAGGCGGACCCCGCGTTCGGCGGGCCGCAGCTGCCGAACTACGAGATGTGGGTGCCGCTCGAGATCGCGGACCCGCTGATCGAGGCCGTCAAGCGCGACGTCACCGCGGCGCTCGGCCCGGGCTTCGAGGCGGACGTCTACCGGCAGGACTACCTCAGCTACGACTCCGACCCGTTCGCGGTGCTCACCTGGGTGATCGGCGGTGTCGCCGGCCTCGTGCTGGCGCTCGGCGCGCTCGGACTGCTCAACATCGCGCTCGTCACCGTGCGGCAGCGGATCCGCGAGATCGGCATCCGGCGCAGCTTCGGCGCCTCCTCGGGGCGGATCTTCTTCTCGATCATGATGGAGAGCGTCGTCGCGACGGTCGTCGCCGGCGTGGTCGGCGTGACGATCGCGGTGATCCTGGTGACGAACCCGTGGACGGTCGCGCTCGTCAAGGAGAACGGGATCAGCGACATCCCGCCTTTCCCGGTCGAGGCGGCGCTGCTGGGGCTGGGGGCGGCGACGCTCGTGGGCGCGCTGGCCGGGCTCGTGCCCGCGATCGTGGCGGTCCGGGTGAAGGTGATCGACGCGATCCGGTACTGAGCGCCGGAGGCGCGTGCCGGCTCAGGGCAGGGTGAGCACCAGCTCGTCGCCGTCGCGCTCGACGCCCGCGTCGGAGTAGTGCGGGATCCGCGGGAGCCCGCGGGTGGTCTCGGACTCGTGCGCGCCGACGACGACGACGCGCATGCCGGCGGCGAGACCCGCGAGGATCCCGGCCTCGGCGTCCTCGAAGACGATCGCGTCGGCCGGGTCGACCCCGAGGAGTCCGGCGGCGGCGAGGTAGCCGTCGGGGGCGGGCTTGCCGTGCACGACGTCGTCCGCGGTGACGACGGCGGCGGGGGAGGGGACGCCGGCGGCGGCGAGCCGGCCGGCGGCCAGCGCGGGGCTCGCCGAGGTGACCAGCGCGACGCGGTCGCGGGGGAGCGCGGCGAGGAAGGCGACGGCGCCGGGGATCTCGACCGTGCCCTCGGTGTGCTCGAGCTCGTAGGCGTTCAGCTCGTCGACGATCCCGGCGACGTCGCTGCCCGCGGGGGCGAAGCGGCGGACGCTGTCCTCCGCGCGGACCCCGTGCACGGCGCCCAGGACGACGGCGGGGTCGAGGGCGAAGCGCTCTGCGAAGGAGCGCCAGATCGTCTCCACGATCGCGGTGGAGTCGACGAGGGTGCCGTCCATGTCGAAGAGCAGGGCGCGGGCGCGGAGGAGGTGCGGCATCCGTCCATCCTGGCGGAGGTGGGCGCACGGCGTCCGCTCAGGCGCGGCAGAGGCCGCGGCAAGGCCGCGTCCAGGTGCGACCGGGGATCGCGGCGATACGCTCGTCTCCGATGGCGGGCAGAGCGCCCGAAGGGGAGCGGAGGACGCGATGACGGACGACCAGGGCGGCAACGAGCACGGCGACGACCGGAACGGCGAGCAGGAGCGGGGCGCTGCCTCGGCCTCCGGACCGCGCGCCGGCTGGTACCCGGATCCCGCGGGCTCACCGCGCCAGCGCTGGTGGGACGGCCAGGGCTGGACCGATTCGCTGCGCGACGCCCCTGCCGCGGCTCCCGCCGCCCCGACCCCTCCCGCTGCGCCAACCCCTCCCGCTGCGCAGGGCGCGCCGCAGCCGCCCGCGGCGCCGCAGGCGCCGATCGTGCCGCCCGTCTCCGGGCCCGCGTACGGCGAGACCTCGAGCGGCCAGGCCACGAGCTACGGCCAGTCGGCGTCCGGTCAGTCCGCGCCCGAGCGCGAGATCCCGCAGCAGCCGCGGTACGGCGAGCAGACGCCGCAACAGCCGTACGCTCAGCAGCCGCAGTACAGCCAGCAGCCCCAGTACGGCCAGCAGCCGCCGCAGGAGTACAGCCAGCAGTACCCGCAGCAGTACGGCCAGCAGTACGGCCAGCAGCCCGCCTACGCCGGCCGCCCCGCGCCGCAGCCGCGCGACCCGAGCATCGTCACCAGCACCCCGTGGATCTGGGTCGTCGTGCTCCTGCCGCTGCTGTCGGCGCTGTCGATCTTCCTGCTCTCGCCGGGGGCCATCGCCGACTCGGCGGTCTCGTCGACCTACGGACCGCGAGCCTCGATGGGGATGTCGACCGCCTACCTCGTCGGGCTCGGCGCCGTCCAGGTCGTCGGCTTCCTGATCTACGCGGCCGAGGTCGTCTTCGCGTTCCTCGACTACCGGCAGCTGAAGAAGGCCGGCGTGCAGCGCCCGTTCCACTGGGCCTGGGCGTTCCTCGCCGCTCCGTACGTCTACGTGATCGGGCGCAGCGTCGTCGTGAAGCGCGTGACCGGCGGGGGCCTGCTGCCGCTGTGGATCTTCCTCGGCGTGGTGGCGGTCTCCTTCATCATCGCGATCGGCTGGACCGCGGCGCTGTTCTCGGAGATGATGCAGACGTTCCCGAGCTCGGGACTCTGATCCTTCGCGGGACTCTCGCCCGCTGAGATCCGCGAGACCGGGGGAGGCCCACTGTGATCAACGGCGACGTGTCGTTCTGGTGGGCCTCCCTCGGTCGTTCCACGCCCCGGGCCGCGCTCCCCGGTCCGCTCGACGTCGACGTCTGCATCGTCGGCGCCGGCTACACCGGCCTGTGGACCGCGTACTCGCTCGCGAAGGCCGACCCGTCGCTGCGGATCGCGATCCTCGAGCAGCGCTTCGCCGGCTTCGGCGCCTCCGGTCGCAACGGCGGCTGGCTGACCAACGAGATCACCGGCGGCGTCGCCTCCTACGCCCGCTCGCACGGGGCGCAGGCGGTCGACCGCTTCCAGCTCGCGATGAACGAGGCGGTCGACGAGGTGATCGAGGCCGCGGCCGCCGAGGGGATCGACGCCGACATCGTCAAGGGCGGCGAGTTCCAGGTGGCGCGCGGCGAGGCGCAGCGGGCCCGGCTCCTGGCCACTGCGGCGGCGGCCCGTGCCCGCGCGCACACCGACGTCGAGCTGCTCGACGAGCGGGAGACGGCCGCGCGGATCGCGGTCAGCGGCGCGTCGGCCGGCCTCTGGCATCCGCACTGCGCGCGCCTGCACCCCGCGAAGCTCGCGGCCGGGCTCGCCCGCACGGTCGAGGCGCTCGGCGTGCGGATCTTCGAGGACACCCGGGTGGAGGAGATCCGCCCCGGCGCGGCCGTCACACCCCGCGGGCTCGTCCGCGCGCCGATCGTGCTGCGCGCGACCGAGGGCTTCACCGCCGGGCTCTCCGGGCACCACCGCGAGTGGCTGCCGATGAACTCGTCGCTGATCGCGACCGAGCCGCTCGCGCCCGAGGTCTGGGACGAGATCGGCTGGGCCGGCCGCGAGACGCTCGGCGACGCGGCGCACGCCTACATGTACGCGCAGCGGACGGCCGACGACCGCATCGCGATCGGCGGGCGGGGCGTGCCCTACCGCTTCGGCTCCCGGATCGACCGCGACGGGGCGACCGACCCGCGCACGGTCGGCCGGCTGCGCGAGATCCTCGAGCGGTTCTTCCCGGTGCTGCGCGGCGTCGGGATCGAGCACGTCTGGTCCGGCGTGCTCGGTGTCCCGCGCGACTGGCATGCGACCGTCGGGCTCGACCGCGCCACCGGCCTCGGCTGGGCGGGCGGCTTCGTCGGCACCGGGGTCACGGCGACGAATCTCGCCGGGCGCACGCTGCGCGACCTCGTGCTCGGCGAGAGCACGCCGCTCACCGAGCTGCCGTGGGTGGGCCACCGGGTGCGGCCGTGGGAGCCGGAGCCGCTGCGCTGGCTGGCGGTCACGTCGCTCTACCGCGCCTACGGCCTGGCCGACGCGGCGGAGGCGCGGGGCCGGGCGACGACGTCACCGCTCGCGATGCTCGCCGACGTGGTCGCGGGCCGCTCGCACTGAGGCGGGAGCGCTCCCGCTACGCCTCGCCGCGCTGGATCAGGCGGGAGAGCACGATCGCGGAGCGGGTGTGGTCGACGTTCGGCGCGATGCGCACCTTCTCGAGGGCGAGCTCGAGGCTCGGGATGTCGCGCGAGCGGATGTGCACGATCGCGTCGGCCGAGCCGGTGACCGTGCCCGCGTCGACGACCTCGGGGACGGCCGAGAGGATGCGGCGCAGCTCGTCGGGGGCGACCGTGCCGCGGCAGAACAGCTCGACGTAGGCCTCGGTGGCCATGCCGTCGACGGCGGGGTCGACCTTGATCGTGAAGCCGCGGATGACACCGTCGGCCACCAGCCGGTCGACGCGGCGCTTCACGGCCGACGCGGACAGCCCCACGACACCGCCGATGTCGCCGTAGCCCGCGCGGGCGTTCTGGCGCAGCAGATCGAGGATCTTCCGATCGATGTTGTCCATGCGTCGAGCCTAGGGGCGGGGTCGGAGCCGCGCCGGGCATCCGCGCGATCACGGCGGGTCCGCGCCTGATGGCGGCAGGTCTCGATGCGCCCATGCGGGGCTGCTCGACCAGCATGCAGGCGGGTGTCTCTTCCCCATGGATCCGCGGTGGTCGGGAAGGGGCGCCTCCGTGAGGGGAGGGCGTTGCATGCTGATCGAGTAGCCCGCATCGCGGGCGTATCGAGATCCGCCACCGTCAGAACGGCGGCGGTGCGTCGACGAAGCGCGGTCGGCGGGGCGGGTCCGGCGGCCGCCCCGGCAGCGGGGGCGGTCGGTTGACGACACGCCGACCGGTCGGCGTCGTCCACACGATCGTCCCGCCGTCACCTTTCGTGTACGTCCATCGGTCGCCGTGTCGGAGGTGATGGTGCGCCGTGCAGAGCGAGACGAGGTTCTCGAGGGAGGTCTCGCCGCCGTTGCGCCACTCGATCGTGTGGTCGGCTTCGCTGCGGGCGGAGGTGCGCAGGCAGCCCGCGAAGCGGCAGGTCTGGTCCCGCAGCTGCAGATGCAGGCGCATCCGCGACGGAGGGACGCGCTGGGTGCGGCCGACAGAGACGACGGCACCGGTGTCCCGATCAGTGAGGACGCGGGTGAAGGAGGCCGCCGTCCGGATCAGCTCTCGCGCGACATTGGCGGGGACGGGGCCGCAGCCGTCCAGCTCCGCGGGCTCGTCGTCCAGGTCCACGGCCGTGGACGCGGCGAGCGTCAGGCGCACCTCCGCGCGCACGCCGGGCACGAATGACGGGTCGGGGCGATCCTCCGCGTCGGGGGTCGTGCCGATGATGTCGCCGTCACAGAGCAGATCCACGGCGACGTCCGCGCGCAGCTGCGAGAGGGTGCGCACATCGCCCGCGTCGCGCAGGGCGCGCGCCATCCGATCGGCGCGGTCGTAGGCGCCCATCACGGCCGGCGCCGGGCCGTAGACGCAGAGCGTCGCCATCCCGTCCACGTCCGGCGTGACCCAGACGGCGCGGTCCGCTCGGGCGCGGGCGTGACGCGCGGCGAGCGACTCTTCGTGCAGCTCTTCCCGCCAGCGGCGCAGAGCGCGGCGCAGCTGCGTGAGCGTCATCGACGGTGCCGCTTCTGCGACGCGCTCATCGAGGGCCGCGCGGGAGGACTCGGGCAGGCTGCCCGCGGTGGCGCAGATCGCCTCACCCTCCTCCCAGTGAAGGCGCGCCTGTGCGAGGAGGGCGCGGGTGAGCGGCAGGTGCTCGAAGAGCAGGTGCGCGTTCTCGAGGCGCCGGGCGATCACCTGCTCCGGCAGACCCTCGGCGACGGCGAGCTCTGCGCGGATGGAGCGCTCGACGAGGTCGCGGGTCTCGCCGGGGGTCGCGCCGCGGGCGAAGGCGTCGGGGTGGGAGAGGGCGGTGCGGTGGAAGTCGTAGAGGTACCGGGCCTCGGCGAGACGCGGCTGGGCTGCGGCGCGGGCGTTCGCGGCGGCGCGGTCGCTGAGCACGCGCAGGTGCTTCAGCACCTCTTCCATCGATCCGAACTCCGTCATACGAGTATTGAACCAGGGACCACCGACACCGGGGCATGGATGCGAGCGGCTCGGGGACAGTGCGGAAGGATCGGAGGTTGTGGAGGAGGCTCGCTCCCGGGTGTCCGACGACGGTGGGTCTCGACACGCCGCCGGAGGCGGCTACTCGACCAGCATGCAGGAGCGGCCGAGGGCAGCTGGTCGACCAGCATGGAGGGGGCGCCTCGGGAGAGGGTCAGCACTCCATGCTGATCGAGTAGGCCGCGCAGCGGGCGTATCGAGATCCACCCGCGTCAGACGGACGAGTCTGCAGACCCGCCCTGCTGATGACGGCGGGTCTCGATGCGCCCCTGCGGGGCTGCTCGACCAGCATGACTCGGCGCGGGGGAGGGAAGGGTAGCCTTGCCTTCTGCCGAGCGAGGAGAGGGAGGCGCCGCATGCCCGCCTTCCTGGACGAGCTGGGGTTCGTGGAACTGCTCGCGGCGCTGTTCGTCATCGTGCTGGTGCGGGCGCAGGCGACGTACTGGGTCGCGCGGGCGGTCGTCACCGGGGCGGCCTCGCGGCGGTGGGGGCAGCGGCTGGAGTCCCCGGCGCTGAAGCGCGCGTCGGCACTGCTCGCCCGCTACGGGGCGCCCGCGGTCACCGTGAGCTTCCTCACCGTCGGTCTCCAGACGATGATCAACGCGGCGGCCGGAGCGGCCCGCATGCGCTTCGGCGTCTACCTGCTCGCGATGCTGCCGGGCTGCGCGGCCTGGGCGCTGATCTACGCGACGGTCGGCTTCGCCGTGCTCTGGGCGGTGATCGGCGCCGCGGCCGGCTCGCCGCTCGGCGTCGCGGTCCTCGTCGCGCTCGCGGCCGCGGTCGTGACGGCGATCGTGCTCCTCCGCCGGCGCGGCATCGCCCGCTGACAGCCCCGCGAAAGCACCTCGGCACGGCACTGGCCAAAACACCTCGCTCGGCTATATAGTTGCACTCGGTCAATAGTTGACCGCCGTCAACTAGTACCGCCGCATCGCCACCGGTGCCGCACGTGAACAAGGAGCCGTATGTCCCGCGCAGAGCGCACGCGCACTCGAGAAGAGCGCACCACCCCCACCGGCCCCGACGGGGCCATGTCGCACCGCCAGGTGCTCGAATCCCTCAGCGGACTGCTGCTGGGCATGTTCGTCTCGATCCTCGCGGGCACGGTCGTGTCGACCTCGCTGCCGCTGATCATCTCCGACCTCAAGGGCGACCAGAACGCCTACACCTGGGTCGTCACCGCGACGCTGCTCGCGACCACCGTCTCCACCCCGCTCTGGGGCAAGTTCGCCGACCTCTTCAACCGCAAGCTGCTGATCCAGCTCGCGCTCGCGATCTTCGTGATCGGCTCGGCCGCGGCCGGGTTCTCGCAGGACACGAACATGCTGATCGTGTTCCGCGTCTTCCAGGGCCTCGGCGCCGGCGGACTCGCCGCGCTGAGCCAGATCATCATGGCCGACATCATCAGCCCCCGGGAGCGCGGCAAGTACGCCGGCCTCTTCGGCGGCGTGATGGCCATCGGCACCGTCGGCGGACCGCTGCTCGGCGGCGTCGTCACCGACGCGTTCGGCTGGCGCTGGAACTTCTTCATCGCGCTGCCCGTCGCGATCGTCGCGATCATCCTGCTCCAGGTGACGCTGCGCCTCCCCGCGCACCCCAAGCGCACCGTCAAGATCGACTACCTCGGCGCGGTCCTCATCGCCGGCGGCGTCTCGCTGCTGCTGATCTGGGTCTCGCTGGCCGGCAAGAACTTCGAGTGGGCCTCGTGGGAGACCGCGGTCATGGTCGGCGGCTCCGTCGTGCTGCTGGTCGCCGCGGTGATCACCGAGCTCACCGTCGCTGAGCCGATCATCCCGATGGGGATGTTCAAGAACCGCACCTTCAGCCTCGCCGTCGTGGCGAGCATCTCGGTCGGCGTCTCGATGTTCGGCGTCGCGGTGTTCCTCGCGCAGTACATGCAGCTCTCGCGCGGTGCCACGCCGACCCAGTCGGGACTGCTGACGATCCCGATGATGGCCGGACTGCTGATCGCGTCCACCATCTTCGGCGGGATCATCTCGCGCACCGGCAAGTGGAAGGCGATCATGGTGACCGGCGGCGTGCTCGCGGTCGTCGGCACCTTCCTCCTCAGCACCCTGCGCTACGACACGAACCTCGTGCTGGTGGGTGTCTTCATGGCGATCCTCGGCGCGGGCCTGGGCATGCTGATGCAGAACCTGGTGCTCGTCGTGCAGAACTCGATCGACATCAAGAACCTCGGCGTCGCGACCAGCGCGGTCACCTTCTTCCGCAGCCTCGGCGGCACCGTGGGCGTCTCGGTGCTGGGCTCGATGCTCGGCACGGTGATCGCCAATCACATCAAGACCGGTATCGCCGGCCTCGCGCCGGCCGACCAGGCGATCGCCGCCCAGGCGCTCGGCAGCGGCACGATCCCGCAGGTCAACACGCTCCCGGACGCCGTGCGCGTCGTGGTCGAGAGCGCCTACGGCATCGGCGTCGGCGACGTCTTCCTCTACAGCATCCCGCTCGCGGTCATCACGCTGATCGCGGTCCTGCTGCTGCCGAACGCGCCGCTCGGCACGATGAACGCCGTGCAGCGCAAGACGGAGCCCTCGGTCGTCGTCGCCGGCGCGGAGGACGCGCTGATCGCCGCCTCCGACGGCCAGGCGGGCCTGCGCCCGGTCGGGCAGCGCGTCCGGAGCGACAGCGCGGTGCACGCGGAGGACGCCGTCCACGACGACAGCGCGCACGGCCGCCACGCGGCTCCCGTCGCCCACGCCCGGCACGCCGCGACCACCACCGGCGCGATCGACGTGGCCGAGCGCCCCTGATGACCGCCGCACCGGCCGTCCCGACCGCCGCCCCGGCGAGCGCGCTGCTCCAGGTCGAGGAGCAGATCACCGCGCTCGCCGTGCAAGTCCGGACGGCCGTGCGCGACGCGGCGGCGAGCATCGACCCCGGGCTCCCGCCGTTCGGGCTGCGGCTGCTCCGGATGCTGGAGCGCTGCGGTCCCGTGCACTCGAGCGTCGCGGCCGAGCGCCTCGGCGTGGACCGCAGCGTGATCAGCCGGCAGATCCGCCAGCTCTGCGCGCTGGAGCTGGTCGGGACCGCCCCCGACCCGGCCGACGGCCGCGCCCGCTTCCTCACGCTCACCGAGCACGGCCGCGAGCGGATGGGCGACCTGGGTGGGCAGCAGCGCCAGCGGATGCAGGAGGCCCTGAGCAGCTGGCCCGAGGCCGATCTGCTCGCCTTCGCCGGCTACCTCGAGCGGCTCACGACCGCGGACTGACCCCGGTCGGCCCGTCGGCCGGCGACCCCACCAGCGCCGCCACGTGCACGACGAAGGCGCGGCGGCGCTCGCGGGTGCCGTCGCCCCCGCGCTGCGCGAACGGCGTCAGGTGCCAGATCTCGCAGAGCCCGAGCAGGGCGATGAAGAGGTCCTCCGCCGACCAGCTCGCGTCGACGATCCCGGCCTGCTGCCACTCGAGCACGCGGGCCTCCGGCGCGGGGCGGCTGCCGAGGCGCTCGCCCGCCTCCTCCCAGACGCCGCCGCCCTCGAGTCGTGCCCAGGTGAGCAGGCGGAGGAACTCGGGGCGGTCCCAGACGTGGTCGAACATCCGGCCGGCGAGGTCCGGCAGGTCGGCCGCCTCGGCGAGCAGCGTCGCGTCGAGCGCCTCCAGGGCGCCGACCACGGTCGAGACGAACAGGCCGCGCTTGCCGCCGTAGTAGGCGTACAGCCGCTCCTTGTTGAGGCCGGCCGCCGCGGCGACCCGGTCGACGCGGGCGCCGGCGAACCCGTGCTCGGCGAACTCGGCCGTCGCGGCGCGGAGGATGCGCTCGCGGGCGGGGACCGCCGCATCGTGCTCGATCTTCTTCTCGCTCACGCTCACACCTCCGGGCGCTCGAACTGTACACTCGTCGATGCCCAACCAACCAGTTGGGGTGGTTCAGCCCCAGAGACGCGGCTCGGATCCGGACCCGCCGGTCCCGCTCCCTCCGCTTCGAAAGGCTCAGCAATGCCCGCGCCCTCCTCCTCCCGCCGCTGGTGGGTCCTCGTGATCCTCGCGATGACCCAGCTCGTCGTCGTCCTCGACGGCACGATCGTCACCATCGCCCTGCCCGCCGCGCAGGCCGACCTCGGCCTGACCGACGTCGAGCGCCAGTGGGTCGTCACCGCCTACGCGCTCGCCTTCGGCGCCCTCCTCCTGCTCGGCGGCCGCATCGCCGACTACACGGGCCGCAAGCGCACCTACCTCATCGGCATGGTCGGCTTCGGTGCGGCCTCGGCCTGGGGCGGCGTCGCCTCCTCCGGCACCGAGCTGATCGCCGCCCGCGGTCTGCAGGGCGCCTTCGCCGCGCTGCTCGCCCCGGCCGCCCTCGCGCTGCTCACCGTCTCCTTCCCGGGCGGGCGCGAGCGCAACACCGCCTTCGCGGTCTTCGGCGCGGTCGCCGGAGCGGGCGCCGCGGTCGGCCTCGTCCTCGGCGGTCTGCTCACCGAGTTCGCCGACTGGCGCTGGTGCCTCCTGGTCAACGTCCCCGTCGTGCTGATCGGCGTCGTCGCCGGCGCCCTGCTGGTGACCGAGAGCCGTGCCGAGGGCCGCAACCGCTTCGACATCGCCGGCACGATCACCGTCGCGCTCGGCCTCGCGAGCCTCGTCTACGGCTTCACGCTCGCCGAGCAGGGCTGGCTCCGCGTCGACACCCTCGGCTTCCTGCTCGCCGGTGTCCTGCTGCTCGCGGTCTTCGTCCGCATCCAGGCCCGCTCCGACCACCCCCTGCTCCCGCTGCGCATCGTCACCGACCGCATCCGCGGCGGCGCGTTCCTGATCCAGGCGATCGTCGGCAGCGTCATGATCGGCTCGACCCTCTACCTGACGCTGCACCTGCAGCTCGTGCTCGGCCTCGCGCCGCTCGAGGCCGGCCTCGCCAATCTCCCGATGACCGTCACGATCATGATCGTCGCGGGCATCGCCACCAAGCTGCTGCCGACCGTCGGCCCGCGCCTGCTGATGATCGTCGGCCCGCTGATCGCGGCCGCCGGCCTGCTCTACCTCAGCCGCATCACCGCGGACGGCTCCTACCTCGTGCAGGTGCTGCCCGGCCTGATCCTGCTCGGCGTCGGCATGGCGATGATCTTCGTGCCCGTGCAGAACGTGGCGCTGACCGGGATCGCCGGCCACGACGCCGGTGCCGCGGGCGCGACCGCCAACGCCGCGATGCAGATCGGCGGCTCGATCGGCCTCTCCGTCTTCACCACGATCTACGCCGGAGTCGCGGGGGAGCAGTACTCGCCGGTCGCCTTCGTCGACGGCTACTCCGCGGTGTTCGTCGCGGCGGCCGTCGGGCTGGTGCTCGCCGCGGTCATCGCGTTCACGATGATCCGGATCAAGAGGGAGCAGTTCCTCGCGCAGGCTCCGCGGGAGGCCGTCGCGCACCTCGGCTGATTAGGCTGGAGAGGACATGCGCGCCCTCACCGACCAGCAGATCCGCGACTCCTTCGTGAACGCCTCACGCAAGGAGGTCGCGGATCTCTCGCTCCCCGCCGGCTTCGACGACCTCGACTGGGAGTCGTTCGACCATCTCGGCTGGCGCGACAGGAAGATCGGCCGCCGCGCCTACGTCGTCGTGCCGCTCGAGGACCGGCTGGTGGGCGTCCTGCTCCGCCAGGCCGACGCGAACCCGCGCTCGCGGGCGCAGTGCTCCTGGTGCCGCGACATCCGGCTGCCCAACGACGTGGTCTTCTTCGGCGCGAAGAAGGCCGGCCCGGCCGGGCGCGCGGGCGACACCCTCGGCACGCTGGTCTGCGCGGACTTCCAGTGCTCGGCCAACGTCCGCACCCGGCCCTCGGTCGCCTACGTCGGCTTCGACGTCGAGGCGGCGAAGGCCGAGCGGATCGCGATGCTGCGCGTGAAGACGACCGGCTTCGTCCGCGAGGTGCTCGGCGAGGGCTGAGCGGCCCCCGCCGTCCCAGTGCCGCCGGCTCAGCGCCGCGTCGACGCGCGGACGTGCATCCGCTCGCCCTGGCGCCCGAACAGGCTGAGGAACTCGACCTGCTGCTCGTCGGCCCGGCCGAACCAGTGCGGCACCCGGGTGTCGAACTCGGCGGCCTCGCCCGCGGGCAGGACGATGTCGTGCTCGCCCAGGCGCAGCCGGAGCCGGCCGCTCAGCACGTAGAGCCACTCGAAGCCCTCGTGGGTGCGCTGCTGCTCCGGCGCCGGGATCGGGCCGGCGGGGATCGTGGTCTTGAAGGCCTGCAGGGCGCCCGCGTCGCGGCTGAGCGGCTGGATCCGCATCCCGTGCCGGGTGAACGGCCGCCCGTGCACGCGCGGGTCCTCGGGCGCGGCGCCGACCAGCTCGTCGAGGGGCGTGCCGAGCGCGCGGGCGATCGGGAGCAGCAGCTCGAGCGTCGCGCGCCGGCCGCCGCTCTCCAGCCGGGAGAGGGTGCTCGCGGAGATGCCGGTCTCCGCGGCGAGCGAGGCGATCGTGCGGTCGCGGCGCAGGCGGAGGCGCTTGAGCCGCGGCCCGACGGCGGCGACGATCTCGTCGTCGGAGGGAGCGTCGGAGGGGGTGTCGTGCTCGGAGTGCTCGGGCATGCCCCGATCCTGGCACGCGGGCTGCGCGATCGTGCCGGAACGGCACGGATCCTCGACGGAGCGCCGCCGCCACCGGATGCTCGGGACATGACCGCTTCAGACCTCCCCGACGTCCTCATCGTCGGCGCCTCCTTCGCCGGACTCGCCGCCGCCACCGCCCTCGGCCGCAGCCTCCGCGACGTGCTCGTCGTCGACGGCGGGCCGCCCCGCAACGCGCCCTCGCCCGGCGCTCACAACGTGCTCACCCGCGACGGCACCGCGCCCGTCGAGCTCGCCCGCCTCGCCCGGATCGAGGCCGAGGGCTACGGAGCACGCGTCGTCCCGGGTCGGATCGTCAGCGCCTCGGCCGCCGACCTCGGCGTCACGGCCACCCTCGCCGACGGCACCGTGCTCCGCGCGCGCCGCCTGCTGCTCGCCAGCGGCTCCACCGATCGGCTGCCCGAGATCCCGGGGCTCGCCGAGCGCTGGGGCCGCGACGTGCTGCACTGCCCCTACTGCCACGGCTTCGAGGTGCGCGGGCGCCGGATCGCGGTGCTCGGCAGCGGCTTCTCCGGCCACCAGGCGCAGATGTTCCGCCAGCTCAGCGACTCGGTGTCGATCCTCACGAACGGCGTCTTCCAGCCCGGGGAGGAGGAGGCCGAGGGTCTCGCCGCCCGCGGTATCGAGCTGATCGACGGCGCCGTCACCGAGGTCCTCGTCGAGGACGACCGCCTGGTCGGCGTCGTCGTCGACGGCCGCCGGCTCGAGCTCGACGCGCTGGTCGTCGGCCCGCGCGTCGAGGGGAACCTGCCGGACGGCCTCGGCCTCGAGCTCGTCGACAACCCCTCCGGCGCCGCCCGGCACCTCACCGTCGACCCGATGGGCCGCACCACCGCGCCGCGGGTGTTCGCCGCCGGCTCGCTGGTGGAGCCGATGTCGCAGGTGATGGCGGCCGCAGCCGACGGCCTCCGGGTCGCCGCCGCGATCAACTACGACCTCATCGAGGAGGAGATCGCCGCCGCGGTCCGCGCCACGAGGGGCTGACCGGCGTTCGGGGTCGTCGCCCGGTGAATACTGGACCGATGACCCCGCCGCGCCCCCTCGAGCAGTCCTCCAAGCTCCGCAACGTCCTCTACGAGATCCGCGGCAAGGCACTCGTGGAGGCGTCGCGGCTGGAGAGCGAGGGGCACCGCATCCTCAAGCTGAACACCGGCAACCCGGCCGGCTTCGACTTCGAGGCGCCGCACCAGATCGTCCGCGACATGATCGCCGCGATGCCCAGCGCGCACGGCTACAGCGACAGCCGCGGGATCCTGTCGGCCCGCCTCGCGGTGACCTACCGCTACGAGGAGGTCCCCGGCTTCCCGCCGGTGGACCCCGAGTGGGTGTTCCTCGGCAACGGGGTGTCCGAGCTGATCACGATGACGCTGCAGGCGCTGCTCGACGACGGCGACGAGGTGCTCATCCCGGCGCCCGACTACCCGCTCTGGACGGCGATGACGAGCCTCGCCGGCGGGACCGCGGTCCACTACCGCTGCGCGGAGGACGACGGCTGGCAGCCCGATCTCGAGGACATCCGCTCGAAGATCACGGCGCGGACGAAGGCGATCGTCGTGATCAACCCCAACAACCCCACCGGCGCCGTCTACACCCGCGAGGTGCTCGAGGGGATCGTGGCGCTCGCCGAGGAGCACTCGCTGCTGCTGCTCGCCGACGAGATCTACGACCGGATCCTCTACGACGACGCGCAGCACATCCCGCTGGCGTCGCTCGCGCCGGACCAGCTCTGCCTCACCTTCAACGGCCTGTCCAAGACCTACCGCGTCGCGGGCTACCGCTCCGGCTGGCTCGCGATCACCGGGCCGCGCGAGCACGCCGCGGGGTTCCTCGAGGGGATCACCCTGCTCGCCTCGACCCGGCTCTGCCCCAACGTGCCGGGGCAGTACGCGGTGCAGGCGGCGCTCTCGGGCGTGCAGTCGATCGAGGCGCTGATCGCGCCGGGCGGGCGGCTGCGGCGCCAGCGCGACGCCGCCTGGAAGGGGCTGCAGGCGATCCCCGGCGTCTCCTGCGAGCTGCCGATGGGCGCGCTCTACGCGTTCCCGCGGCTCGATCCGGAGGTGCACGAGATCCGCGACGACGGGCGGCTCGTCTACGACCTGCTGCTCGCGGAGCACATCCTGCTGGTGCCCGGCACCGGCTTCAACTGGCCGACGCCCGACCACCTGCGGATCGTGACGCTGCCGGAGGAGCGGGTGATCTCGGAGGCGATCGAGCGGCTGGGGAACTTCCTGTCGTCGTACACGCAGTAGGCCGCCCGCCGCTCGGACCCCGCCGCTCGGCCCCTGCCGCTCAGACCCTGCGGTACTCCAGCTCCGGCCGCCCCGGCGAGCCGTAGCGCGGGGCGCGCTCGGCGACTCCGGAGTCGGCGAGGTGCTCGAGGTAGCGCCGCGCGGTGACCCGCGAGACGTCGAGCCGGGCGGCGAGCTCGCCCGCGGACAGGCCGACCGGGCCGAGCAGCGCGGTCACCGCGTCGAGCGTCTCGGCGGAGAGTCCCTTCGCCAGACCCGGAGCGTTGGACGTCCGCAGCGCCGCGAACGCGCCGTCGACCTCGTGCTGGCTGGCGACGTCGGCGCCGTGCATCCGCTCGCGGTACTGGCGGTAGCTGGCGAGCTTCGCCGCGAAGACGCTGAAGACGAACGGCTTGATCAGGTACTGCACGATCCCGGCGGCGACGGAGGCGCGCACCACCGCCGCGTCGCGCACGGCGGTGATCGCGATCACGTCGACGTCCAGGCCCGCGGTGCGCACGGCGCGGCAGAGGTGGAGCCCGCCCATGTCGGGCAGGTTCATGTCGAGCAGGATGAGCGCGATCGCGGGGTCGGCGCGAAGGGCGCGGATCGCCTCCGCCCCGCTGCCGGCGACGGCCGCGACCTCGAAGCCCTCGACGCGGCGGACGTAGTCGGCGTGCGCGCTCGCGGTCAGCGGCTCGTCCTCGACGACGAGGACGCGGATCGGCGCGGCGGGCGCCGGCGTGCTCATCGGGCGGCCCCGGCCGGGTCCCGCAGCGGCAGCTGCACCGTGAACACCGCGCCGACGTGGCGGGTCACCTCGATGCTCCCGCCGAGCCGCTGCACCACCTGCTGCACCAGCGCGAGGCCGATGCCGCGGCCGAACGCGTCCGACTCCTTCGTCGAGTAGCCGCGCGCGAAGACGTCGGCCGCCTCCGCGACGCCGGGTCCGCTGTCGGAGACCTGCAGCACCAGCTCGGCGCCCTCGGCTCCCGACGCCTCGGCCAGGCCGAGGTAGACCTCGACCCACGGCTCGCGGTCGGCGGCGGAGGAGGCGGCCGCGTCGAGCGCGTTGTCGATCAGGTTGCCGAGCACGGTCACCAGGTCGCCGGGCTCGAAGCCCTGCGCGCCCGGCTCGAGGTGCGTCTCGAGGTGCAGCTCGACCCCGCGCTCGCGGGCCTGAGCGGCCTTGCCGAGCAGCAGCGCGGCGATCACCGGCTCCTGCACCGAGCCGAGCACCCGGTCGGCGAGCCGCTGGCTGAGGTTCAGCTCGCCGGCCGCGAAGGCGAGCGCCTCCTCCGGCCGGCCGAGCTCGATCAGCGAGGCGATGGTGTGCAGGCGGTTGGAGAACTCGTGGGTCTGCGAGCGCAGCGCGTCCGAGAGGGTGCGCATCGACTCCAGCTCGCCGGACACCCGCTGCAGCTCGGTGCGGTCGCGGAGCGTCGTGACGGTGCCGAGCGGCCGGGCACCGGGGGAGGCGGCCGGTCGCTCGTTGACCACGAGGATCCGCTCGTGCGCCACGACCAGGCGGTCGGCGACCGGCTCGTCGGCCAGCAGCACGGCGCGCAGGGCGTCGGGGAGGTCGAGCTCGGCGACGGGCACCGGGATCGACACGCCCTCGAGCCCGAGCAGCTCGAGCGCGTGGTCGTTCGCGAGCACCAGCCGGCCGCGGTCGTCGACGAGGAGCAGCCCCTCGCGCACCGAGTGCAGCACCGACTCGTAGTAGGCGAAGACCTGGCTCATCTGCTCGGGCCCGCGGCCGCCCGTGACCCGGCGGAGGTAGCGGGCGAGCAGCCAGGAGCCGATGCCGCCGAGGGCCACCGCGCCGAGGACGCCGCCGGCCACGACCTGGAGCCGGGGGAGGAAGGAGGCGTCCACGCGGCTGAGGGTCACGCCGGCCGAGACCAGCGCGACGACGGTGCCGTCGGCGCTCTCGATCGGGGCGACGGCGCGCACCGAGGGGCCGAGGGTGCCGGTGTAGGTCTCGGTGAAGGTGCGGCCCTCGATCGCCGGCGCGATGGTGCCGATGAACGGCAGGCCGATCTGCGCGCGGTCGCGGTGGGTGTAGCGGGTGCGGTCGGGGTTCATGATCGTGAGGAAGTCGACGCCGGTGTCGGCCATGATCTCCTCCGCGTAGGGCTGGAGCGAGGCGGACGGGTCCGCGCCCTGCGCCGCGTCGAGGACGAACGGGTTGTCGGCGACCGTGCGCGCGACCACCAGGCTCCGCTGGGCCGCGTCGTCGCCGGCGCGCCCGCGGGCGTCGAACGCGAGGACCAGCACCGCGATCGCGCCGATCACGAGGATGCAGATCAGCTGCACGGCGAACAGCCGCGCGGCGATGCTGCCGCGGGGGCTCGTTCCGGGCATCCGACCTCCTCGTCCGCGACCTGGACCGCGATGTCCGTGAACAGCTCGGTGTCCGTGAACAGCTCGGTGTCCGTGAACAGTATGAACGCAACATCGGCCGGGCGGACCGCGGGGGCGAGCATCGTCTCACCCCCTCCCAGCTCGACGAAGAGACAGGACACGCGCATGGCGAAGACGCCCGGCGGCCCCGACCGGCCCCGCACCGACAGGCTCAGCCCCTCCCTCACCCCCGTGAAGACCCGCCGGCGGATCGACCGCAACCACTGGCTCTACATCGCCGTGATCATCGCGGTCGTCGCCGGCGTGATCGTCGGCCTCGTCGCCCCCGCGTTCGCCGCGACGCTCGAGCCCGTCGGCAAGGCGTTCGTGGGCCTCATCAAGATGATGATCGCGCCGATCATCTTCTGCACCATCGTGATCGGCATCGGCTCGATCGCCAAGGCCGCGACGGTCGGCAAGGTCGGCGGCCTCGCGCTCGGCTACTTCATCGTGATGTCGACCTTCGCGCTGGCCATCGGCCTGGTCGTCGGCAACATCCTGCACCCGGGCGAGGGCCTCGACATCTCGAGCGCCACCTACGACACCACCGACCTCAAGGCGGAGTCGACCAGCGACTTCATCCTCGGGATCATCCCGGTCTCGCTGTTCTCCTCGCTCGTGGACGGCAGCATCCTGCAGACGCTCTTCGTCGCCCTCCTGGTCGGCTTCGCGCTGCAGAAGATGGGCGCCAAGGGCCAGCCGATCCTCGGCGCGATCAAGCAGCTGCAGGTGCTGGTCTTCCGCATCCTCTCGATGGTGCTCTGGGTCGCCCCGATCGGCGCGTTCGGCGCGATCGCCGCGGTGGTCGGCAAGACCGGCTGGGGCGCGGTCGTCGCCCTCGCCACCCTGATGATCGGCTTCTACCTCACCTGCGCGATCTTCGTGGTCGTCGTCCTCGGCCTGCTGCTGCGCCTGGTCACCGGCGTCAGCATCTTCTCGCTGATGAAGTACCTGGCCCGCGAGTACCTGCTCATCGTCGGCACCTCCTCCTCCGAGGCCGCTCTGCCCCGCCTGATCGCCAAGATGGAGCACCTGGGCGTCTCCAAGCCCGTCGTCGGCATCACCGTCCCGACCGGCTACTCCTTCAACCTCGACGGCACCGCGATCTACCTGACGATGGCCTCGCTCTTCATCGCCTCGGCGACGGGCGCCCCGATGTCGATCCCGGAGCAGATCGGGCTCCTGCTCTTCATGATGGTCGCGTCCAAGGGCGCCGCGGGCGTCACCGGCGCCGGCCTCGCCACCCTGGCCGGCGGTCTGCAGTCCTTCCGTCCCGACCTGGTCAACGGCGTCGGCGTCATCGTCGGCATCGACCGCTTCATGTCGGAGGCCCGCGCGGTCACCAACTTCACCGGCAACGCGGTCGCCACCCTCCTCGTCGGCACCTGGACCAAGCAGATCGACATGGTGCAGGTCCGCGAGGTGCTCGGCGGCCGCGCCCCCTTCGACGAGGCCACCCTCGGCGCGGACGAGCACGAGGCCCCCGCCTCGGGCACCTCGATCACCGAGGGCATCGCCTCCATCCAGGACTCGGACGAGGCCGAGCGCACCCGCGCGGAGCTGAGCGCGAAGCGCTAGCCGGAGCGGCCACATGCTGGTCGAGCAGCCGCGGAGCGGCCCCCTCCTGCTGGTCGAGTAGCCCCGCAGGGGCGTATCGAGACCCACCGTCTGCACCACGGTGGATCTCGATACGCCCGCTTCGCGGGCTACTCGATCAGCATGAGGGGGCCCGCTGCGCGGGCGGCTCAGCATGAAGGGGCCCGCTGCGCGGGCGGCTCAGCATGAAGGTGGACCCGCTGCGCGGGCGGCTCGACGGCGGGGCGCCGCACAACATCAGCTGAGAAGGGTGGGCCTCCGCTGTCAGGGGATGCCCCCTCGTCTCAGCTGATGTTGTGCGGCCACATGCTGGTCGAGCAGCCGCGGAGCGGCGTATCGAGACCCGCCGTCCTCAGCAGGGCGGTCTGCAGACTCGTCCTGCTGGCGGTGGTGGATCTCGATGCGCCCGCTTCGCGGGCTACTCGATCAGCATGAAGGGGCCCGCTGCGCGTACGTCCACATGCTGGTCGGGGAGCCCCGGAGCGGCATGAGCGGTCAGCTGCGGCGGACGCCCAGCAGTGGCAGGGTCACCGCGCAGAGGGGGCCGATCAGCAGGGCGAAGGCGAGGGTGCCGAGGCCGACGTCGCCGCCGAGGGCCCAGCCGATCAGGAGCACGGTGAGCTCGACGCCGCCGCGGGCCGCCCAGATCGGCAGCCCGAGGCGGTTGTGCAGGCCGGTCATCAGCCCGTCGCGCGGGCCGGCGCCGAGGCGGGCGCCGATGTAGATCCCGCTCGCGACGGCCAGCAGCAGCAGGCCGCCGGCGAACAGCAGTGCCTTGCCCCACCACTCCGCGGGGACGGCGAGCAGCTCGATCCCGACGCCGATCGTCGTGCCGACCACCAGCACGTTCAGCACGGTGCCGAGGCCGGGTCGCTGCCGCAGCGGGATCCAGAGCAGCAGGACGAGCAGTCCGATCACGTTGGTGAGCAGTCCGATCCCCAGTCCGGTCTGGCGGGCGACGCCGAGGGCGAAGACGGTCCACGGGTCCACGCCGATCGACGCGCGGATCATCATCGCGTCGGCGAAGCCGTAGAGCACGAGCCCGACCAGCAGCCGCGGCACGGGTCGCAGCCGCCACTGGCTCGCCGGGGGAGCGGGGACGGCGAGGGGCGCGGTGATCGTCATGCCGAGAATCCCATCGCAGGAGTGGCCTTCTTCGCGCGGTCCAATCCGGCTATCTTGGACGCATGGCTGATGTCCACTTCGGCGTACGCGCCCTGCAGACCCTCCTCGGCGACTGGCGCGAGCAGCGCGGCACCCGCCCCGCGTACCTCGCCCTCGCCGACCGCATCCGCCTGCTCAGCATCGACGGCCGCATCCCGACGGACAGCCGGCTCCCCGCCGAGCGCGAGCTGTCGGCGCGGCTCGGCGTGAGCCGCACCACCGTGGCCGCCGCCTACCGCGAGCTGCGCGACAGCGGCTACCTCGTCAGCGTCCGCGGCTCCGGCAGCGCGACCCGCCTCCCCGGCGCCGCGGTGCACGCCGTGCCGACCCTCGCGCCCGACTTCGTCGACTTCACCAAGGCGGCGCTGCCCGCGGTGCCCGAGCTCGCCGAGGCCTACGCCCGTGCCGCGCGCCTCGCGCCGGAGTACTTCGAGGACGGCTCCTACGACACCGTCGGCCTGCCGCTGCTGCGCCGCGCGATCGCCGAGCGCTACACCCGCCGCGGCCTGCGCACGGAGCCCGGCCAGATCATGGTGACGATCGGCGCTCAGCACGCGATCGCGCTCGTCGCGCGCACCCTGCTCGCCCGCGGCGACCGCGCCCTGATCGAGGCGCCGACCTACCCGCACGCCTACGAGGCGCTCCGGCTCGCCGGCGCCCGGCTGGTGCCGGTCAACGTGGACGGCGCCGACGGCTGGGACGGCGAGGGCCTGATCGCGGCGATCCGCGGCACCAGCCCGACGCTCGCCTACCTGATGCCCGACTTCCACAACCCGACCGGCCGCTCGATGGCCGTCGACCTGCGCGAGCGCGCGATCGCGGCCGCCGCGCGCCAGGGCACGCTGATCATCGCCGACGAGACCACCGCCGAGCTCGACATCGACCGGCGGATGTCGCCGCTGCCGTTCGCGTCCTACGGTCCCGAGGGCACGGTGATCTCGATCGGCTCGGTCGGCAAGACGCTCTGGGGCGGCATCCGGATCGGCTGGATCCGCGCCGAGCGGAGCGTCATCCGCAAGCTCGTCGCCGCGCGCTCGGCCGGCGACCTCGGCAGCCCGATCGTCGAGCAGCTCCTGGTCGCCGACATGCTCGGCCGGATGGACGGCGTGCTGGAGCTGCGCCGCGAGCAGCTGCGGGCCGGCCGCGACCACCTCGAGGCGGCGCTCGCCCGCGCGATCCCGGAGTGGAGCGTGCCGCGGGTCTCCGGCGGCCTCTCCACCTGGGTCGGCCTCGGCCGCCCGGCCAGCTCGCAGCTGGCGCTCGCTGCCCGCACCTCGGGCCTGCTGATCACCGCCGGCCCGCGCTTCGGGATCGACGGCGCCTTCGAGCGCTTCCTGCGCATCCCGATCGGCTACTCGCCGGAGATCACCGATCGGGCCGTGGACGCGCTCGCCGTCGCCTGGAGCCAAGTCGCGCGCCACCCGGCGGCCGACACCGGCTACCTCGCCGACGTCGTCTGATCCTCCAGGTCCTCCCGGAGGGGGACGAATACTCAGCCAGCTGATGGAAGACTCACGGCGTGCATCTCCTCGCGGTCCTCAGCATGAAGAACCGGGCGCTCATCGCGCTCGTCACGGTCGTCATCGCCGTCTTCGGCGGCGTCGCCCTCACCGGGCTGAAGCAGGAGCTCGCGCCGTCGATCTCCTTCCCGCAGCTGGCGGTGATCTCGAGCTACCCGGGTGCCGCTCCGGAGGTGGTCAACGACGACGTCTCGACGCCGATCGAGACCGCCATCCAGGGCGTTCCCGGGCTCGAGACGACCAGCGCGACCTCGTCCACGAACTCGTCGCTGATCTCCGCCTCCTTCGCCTACGGCACCGATCTGGCGACCGCCGAGCAGAAGATCCTGCAGGCGATCAACCGGATCAAGAGCACGCTCCCGGACGGCGTCGACCCGCAGGTGGTGACCGGCTCGTTCGACGACCTGCCGGTGCTGCAGCTCGCCGTCTCCAGCGACGGCGACGCGAAGGCGCTCGCCGACCGCCTGCGCACGAGCGTCATCCCGGACCTGGAGAAGGTGGACGGCGTCCGCGAGGTCGCGCTGGTCGGCGAGAGCGCCCAGCGCGTCACGATCACCCCGGACGACGCGGCGCTCAACGCCGCCGGCCTCTCGACCGCCGACATCCGCACCGCGCTGCAGCAGAACGGCGTGCTGGTCGCCGGCGGCGAGATCACCCAGGACGGCAGCACCTTCTCGGTGCAGTCCGGCGTCAAGCTCGACTCGACCGACGCGATCGCGGCGCTGCCGCTGATCCCGTCCGCGAGCGCCGCGGCCCTCGCTCCCACGGCGCCCGCCACCGCCCCCACCCTCGGCTCCGTCGCCACCGTCGCCGTCACCGACGCCCCGATCACCTCGATCTCGCGGGTGAACGGCCAGCCGGCGCTGACCCTCTCGATCACCAAGCTCCCCGCGGCGAACACCGTCGAGGTCTCCACCGGCGTCACGGCGCTGCTGCCGGATCTCGAGGCGTCCCTCGGCGAGAACGCGACCTTCACCTCGGTCTTCGACCAGGCCCCCTACATCCAGGACTCGATCGAGTCGCTCGCGCAGGAGGGGGCGCTCGGCCTCGTCTTCGCGGTGCTCGTGATCCTGCTGTTCCTGCTCTCGGTGCGCTCGACGCTGGTCACCGCGATCTCGATCCCGACCTCGGTCCTGATCACCTTCATCGGCCTGCAGACCGCGGGCTACACGCTCAACATCCTCACCCTGGGCGCGCTGACGATCGCGATCGGCCGCGTGGTCGACGACTCCATCGTCGTGATCGAGAACATCAAGCGGCACCTCGACGCGGGGGAGGAGCGCGCGGCGACCATCGCGGTCGCGGTGCGCGAGGTCGCGGGCGCGATCACCGCCTCGACGATCACCACGGTCGCCGTGTTCCTGCCGATCTCGTTCGTCGGCGGCACGACCGGCGAGCTGTTCCGGCCGTTCGCGCTGACGGTGTCGATCGCGCTGCTCGCCTCGCTGCTCGTCGCGCTGACGATCGTGCCGGTGCTGGCGTACTGGTTCCTCCGGCCCTCGAAGCGCCCCGGTGTCCGCGAGGCGGCCCAGGCGGCGCTCGCCGAGGAGCGCGGCGCAGCGGGCGAGACGGTGGCTGCGGTTCCCGAGGCCGAGCCCGAGCACGCCCGCCACAGCGCCCGCTCCACTCCCCGCCGCGCGGCCGGCCTGCAGCGGGTCTACGGCCCCGTGATCGCCTGGACCCTCCAGCACTCCGTCGCGACCGTCCTGCTCGCGCTGCTGGTGCTCGTCGGCACCGGCGCGCTCTACCCGCTGATGAAGACGAACTTCCTCGGCGCGAGCGGTCAGAACACCTTCACCGTCACCCAGACCGTGCCCGACGGCCAGAGCCTGGACGCGCAGGACGCGACCGCGCAGCAGGCCAGCGCGGCGATCCTCGAGGTCGGCGGCGTGCAGACCGTGCAGCTCTCGATCGGCTCGGCGGGCGGCGGGCTGCAGAGCGCGTTCGGCGGCGGAGGCGGCGGCACCTCGATCCGCTACGCCGTCACCACCGACGAGTCGGCCGACCAGGAGACCGTGCAGGCCGACGTCCGCACGGCGCTCGGCTCGGTCGCCTCGGCCGACGACATCAGCGTCGCCGCCTCGTCCGGCTTCGGCGCCTCCTCGAACATCGAGGTCGACCTCTCCACCGCCTCGCAGAGCGACCTGCAGAGCGCGAACGACGCGCTGCTCACGGCGCTGCGCGGCACCGACGGGATCAGCCAGGCCGAGAGCAACCTCTCCTCCTCGCTGCCCTACATCGCGGTGCGGGTCGACCGCGCCGCGGCCGCCGACGCCGGGCTCACCGAGGTCGCGGTCGGCACGCTGGTCAGCCAGGCGCTGCAGCCGACGCAGACGGGCAGCGTCGTGATCGACGACCGCACGCTCTCCGTCTACCTCGCCGACGCGCAGCCGCCGGCCACCCTCGACGAGCTGTCGGCCCTCGAGATCCCGACGCGCACCGGCACGGTGCCGCTCTCCTCGCTCGCCGTCGTCGAGCAGACCGACGGGCCCGCGAGCATCACCACCGAGCGCGGGCAGCGCACCGCCACCATCACGGTGACCCCGGAGGGCGACGATCTCGCCTCGGCGAACGTCGCGGTGCAGAGCGCGATCGACGACACGGAGCTGCCGGCCGGCGTCACCGCCTCGCTCGGCGGCGTCACGGCCGACCAGAGCGACGCCTTCTCGCAGCTCGGGATCGCGCTGCTGGTGGCGATCCTGATCGTCTACGTCGTGATGGTCGCCACGTTCCGCTCGCTCCTGCAGCCGCTGCTGCTGCTGGTGTCGGTGCCGTTCGCGGCGACCGGCGCGATCCTGCTGCAGGTGCTCACCGGCGTGCCGCTCGGCGTGCCCTCGCTGATCGGCGTGCTGATGCTGATCGGCATCGTGGTCACCAACGCGATCGTGCTGATCGACCTGGTGAACCAGTACCGCGAGCGGGGGATGCCCGTGCGCGAGGCGCTGCTGCACGGCACCGAGCGGCGGCTCCGGCCGATCCTGATGACGGCGCTCGCGACGATCTTCGCGCTGCTGCCGATGGCGCTCGGCATCACCGGCCACGGCGGCTTCATCTCGCAGCCGCTCGCGATCGTCGTGATCGGCGGCCTGGTGTCCTCGACGGTGCTCACGCTGGTGGTGCTGCCGGTCGTCTACAACCTGGTCGAGGGGTATCGTGAGCGGCGGCGTGCCGCCCGCGCCGGAGAGGCGTCGGCATGAGCGACACAGGATTCAGCACCCCGGCAGTGGAGACCACGGCCGCGGAGGTCGTCGCCGCGGCCCCCGAGACGATCGGCTCCCGCTGGACGAGCGGCCCGGACCGCGCCGCCCGCGCGATCGCCGAGGTCGGCCCCGAGCGCTTCGTCGCCGCGGACCACCGGCCCGGGATCATTCGACACATCGTGCTGTTCCGCTTCCGCCCGACGGCGCTCGTCGCCGAGGTGGACGGCGTGATCGCAGCGTTCCTCGCCCTCGGCGAGGAGTGCCTGCGCGACGGCCGCCCGTACATCGTCTCGATCGAGAACGGTCCGCAGCTCAGCACCGAGGGCGCGGGCGAGGGCTTCGACCGCGCGTTCCTGCTGACCTTCGCGTCCGAGGGCGACCTCAACTACTACATCGGCCGCCCGGCGGTCGACGGCCCCGGCCTGTTCGATCCCGCGCACGACGCCTTCAAGGGCCTCGTCGGCCCGCTGCTCGACACGGCCGGGGTGGTCGCCTTCGACTTCCGTCCCGAGCCGTTCGACGCCGGCGCGCTCGCGGGCTAGGCGCGGGAGCGCGCGCGATGGCGACCCCCGACTTCGTCCTCCGGCTCCGCGAGCAGGTGGGCACCGAGCTGCTCTGGCTGACCGGCGTCACCGCGGTGATCGTCCGCGAGGAGCCGGTCCGCCAGGTCCTCCTGGTCCGGCGCGCCGACACCGGCGCCTGGACCGCGGTCACCGGCATCATCGACCCCGGCGAGACGGTCGCCGGCACCGCGCGGCGCGAGGCGCTGGAGGAGGCGGGCGTCGAGATCGAGGTCGAGCGCGTCGTCTGGCTGCACACCCTGCCGCCGATGGAGTACTCCAACGGCGACCGCGCTCAGTACCTCGACCACGTGCTGCGCGCCCGCTACCTCTCGGGCGAGGCGCACGTCGCCGACGACGAGTCGAGCGAGGTCGGCTGGTTCGCGCCGGACGCGCTGCCGCCGATGAGCGCCGATCACCGCGAGCGGATCAGCCGCGCGCTGTCCGACGAGACGGCCTGCGCCTTCGACTGAGCGCGAGCGCCTTCGACTGAGCGCCGGCGCCTTCTCAGACCTGCTCCGAGACGAGCACGGCGCTCGTCCCGGGCTCGAGGGCGTCGAAGACGTGCGGCTCGTCGCCCGGGTAGGACAGGCAGTCGCCGGGCGCGAGCTCGACCGGGGCGTCGGCCGGACCGACCAGGGCGCGTCCGGTGGCGAGGATCAGGTGCTCCACGGTGCCGCGGGCGTGCGGCTCCGAGTTCCGCGCGGCTCCGGGCTCGGCGGTGAGGCGGTACACGTCGCGGCGGGCTCCCGGCGGGCAGGCGCTGAGCAGGGTGGCCGCGGAGTCCGTCGTCGCCGAGGCGCTGCGCGGGCCGTCGCCGGCGCGGATCAGCTGCACGGCGCGGCGCGGCGGCTCGACCAGGTGCGAGAACGGCACGCCGAGCGCGCCGCCGAGCGCCCAGAGCGTCTCGAGGCTCGGGTTCCCCTCGCCGGCCTCGAGCTGCGAGAGCGTCGACTTGGCGATCCCGGCGCGGCGGGCGATCTCGGAGATGCTCAGGCCGAGGCGGCCGCGCTCACGGCGCAGAGCGGAGGCGACCAGGTCGCGCGGTGAGACGGCGTCGGTCATCGCACCGAGCGCGCGAAGCAGACGCCCGAGTCGTCGCCCACGTGCGCGCCGAAGCCGTCGATCTCGGTGAAGCCGAGCGCGCGGGCGGCGGCGAGGGCCGCCTCCGCCTGGACCGGCACGCGGAAGCGGAGCGTGCGGATGCGCTGCACGCTCGCGTAGGAGAGCGCCGCGGCGACGAGCCGGCGGGCGACTCCGCTCCGCCGCGACTCCGGGGCCACCTCGAGGGCGAGCAGCTCGGCGAAGTCGTCGGGACCGGGCGTCAGCGCCAGCACGCCGATCGGCTGCTGCGCGTCGCCGTCGCGGGCGACGAGGAGCCGGGCGTGCGGTGGAAGCTCGGCGGTGAGCAGCGAGGCGAGCGCTGCCGGCTCCGGCCGCTCCAGCCGGACGACGACCCCGGCGGTCACGACGACGGCGCCGCGGCCGGCTCGGTCTGCGCGGCGGGCTCGAGCGAGAGCGTCTGCTCGGCCGGCGCGTCGAGCTGCTCGTGCAGGAAGTCGACGACGGTGCGGCGGAGCGAGTCGTCGAGCATCGCGATCGAGTGCCGGGTGCCGGGCACGAGGACGAAGTCGACGCTCGCGCCGGCCGCGTCCAGCGCTTCGGCGAAGTCCTGCGACTGGCTGAGCGCCACGCGCTCGCCGGCCGAGTGGGCGATGAGGAAGGGCGGCTCGGAGCCGTCGACGTGCGTGATCGGCGAGGCCTCCTCGGCGGCGGCGCAGCCGTCGAGGTCGGCGCAGTCGAGGTAGCCGCGGACCGCCGCGCCGACTCCGACGATCGGGTCGTCGTCCGCCAGGCCCGCCGCTGTGAGATCCGCGGGGCCGCTGAGGTCGACGACCGCGGCGAGGCGCGAGGTGCCGGCGTCGTCGGCCGTCAGTGCGTCGTCGGTGCCGAGCAGCGAGACGAGGTTGCCGCCGGCCGAGCCGCCGAACGCGGCGACCCGGGACGGATCGATCCCGAAGCGCTCGGTCTGCACCGGCTCGAGGATCCAGTCGAGGGCGGCCGAGACGTCCTCGATCTGCGCGGGGAAGACGTCGGCCGGGGCGAGGCGGTAGTTCACCGAGACGGCGACGAAGCCCTCGGACGCGAGCCACTGACAGAGCGGGCGCCAGTTGGGGTCGGCCTTGTCGCCGCGGGTCCAGCTGCCGCCGTGCACGACGAGCACCGCGGGGAGGGCGGCTCCGGCCGCCGCATCGACGGGCGAGCAGACGTCGAGCGCCTGGCCGGTCGCCTCGTCGTAGACGAGCCCGGCGGTGACGGGGACGTCGTCGTACGCGGTGACCGCGGCGACGCCGGCCGCCTGCGCGATCGGCTGCGAGACGGGGGCGCTCGAGCAGCCGGCGAGGCCGACCGCGAGCAGCGTCAGGATCGCCGACGAGAGGGCGATCGGTCGCGTGGGTCGGCTGGGCTCGCGCATGGGTGAGGCGAGCATAAGGGAGAAGGCGGCGCCCGCCTAGAGCGACCCCGCGATCAGGGGGTGGACAGCGGGACCGGTGGCCGTTCGTCCGACTCCAGCGGCTCCGGTGCGACGGCACTAGGCGCCTCCGCCTGCAGCCGCACCAGCACCACGCCGACCAGGATCAGCGCCCCGCCGCCGAACTGGATCGGCGCCGGGAGCTCGCCGAGCAGGGCCCACGCGGCGACGATCGAGAACAGCACCTCGGTCAGCCCGACGAACGAGGCGATCCGGGTGCCGAGCCGCGAGCCGCCCTCGATCCCGAGCAGGTAGGCGAGCACCGTGGACATGCCGAGGATGACCACCGCGGGCAGGAACCAGGGCACGTCGTTCCCGACGAAGACGACGTCGCCGAAGGTCGCCCGCAGCGGCACGAGCCCGGTGACGCCGAGGATCAGCAGGAGCCCCGCGCCGACCGTCATCGCGCCCGCGGTGAGCGCGATCGGCGGCAGCTCCGGGTCGATCCGGCCGGCGATCACGTAGTAGACGCAGAGGCCGAGCGACGCTGTCAGCGCCCAGGCGACGCCGACGAGCTCGGGAGTGGATTCGCCCGAGAGGTCGAGCACGAGCACGAGACCGGCCAGTGCCAGCGCCGAGCCGGCGAGCGTGAAGCGCCCGGGGTGGCGGCGGGTGCGCGCCCAGGCGAAGAGGACGAGGAACACCGGAGCGAGGTACTCGATCAGGAGCGCGACGCCGACCGACATGTGCTCGATCGCGCTGTAGAAGCAGAGTTGCGCGGCGATCACGGCGAAGACGCCGTAGAGGCCGACCGTGCCGAGGTTGCGGCGCAGCACGTGCCAGCGACCGCGGAGCGACAGTGCGGCCGGGATCGCGAGGATCAGCGCCGCACCGCCGGCCCGCCAGAGCACGGCGGCGGAGGGGCTCCAGCCCGCCTCGAGCAGCGGCTTCACGAACGGCCCGCCCAGGCCGAAGGCCGCGGCGGCCGAGAGGGCCAGGACGAACCCAGAGCCGAGCTGCCGCGGTGGCGCAGTGGGAGTCACGTCAGCCTCTTTCAGGAGTCAAAGTCGTTATGCTCGTGACAGTACTGAGCGAACGTGTCAGGAGTCAACATGGTCTTCGCCTATGACGTGGAAGCGGCCCTCACCTCGACGGCCGTCCTGGTCAACACCCTCCCCGAGCTGTCGCAGTCCGGCGAGGACGAGATGGCGTCGATCGAGCAGCTGGACGAGTTCCTGCTGGAGAACCGCTACACCGGCAGCCGCGACGGCTCGACCGCCGAGCTGGAGGCGGTGCGCTCGGTGCGCGTGCCGCTCCGCTCGCTCTGGCGCAGTCGCGCCGAGGAGGACCTGGTCGCCGTCGTCAACGGGATGCTCGAGGACGGCCGGGCCCTCCCGCAGCTGGTGCGGCACGGCATCTTCGGCTGGCACCTGCACGCGACCCGCGACGAGAGCCCGCTGGCCACCCGCATCGTGGTGGAGGCGGCGATGGGCTTCGTCGACGTGATCCGCGGCGACGAGCGCGACCGCATCCGGATCTGCGCGGCGGACGACTGCGAGGCGGTGCTCGTCGACTTCTCCCGCAATCGCTCGAAGCGCTACTGCGACACCGGCAACTGCGGCAACCGTGCGAACGTCGCGGCGTACCGGGCGCGGCGGGCGTCGAGCTGACTGCGCTGCGGCCAGGCGGTGCCCTAGCCAGCGCCCGGGGTCGCGTGTAAACTCCCTGGGTCGGCTCTTGACTCCGTGCGTCGCCGCGCGGATGGGTTTGTCAGTCAAGCGGGCCGGATCTCCGACAGTCGTCGCGAGATGAATCACATGTGTGAATCGGCCCCGGTCAGCGTCTCAGAGCAGCGACTCACCCGGGTTCCCGCAGCGCCCTGTCCGTTCGCACCCCACGAGGGTGATCGATCGGCGTGTGCCTGCTCGCGCAAGACCTGAACCCAGGAAGCAGCCATGCCCAAGAACAAGAAGCCCGCCGGCGGACGCCCCGCCAAGAACTTCGAGCCCAACCGCTTCGGCGCCTCGAGCGGCAAGTCCCAGCTCGGCGGCCGCCCGCGCTTCGCCGCGCCGAAGACCGGCTCGCGCAGCGAGGGCCACCGCGGCTACCGCCCCGTCGACGAGAACGCGCCCAAGAAGGCGCGCTGGAACGCCGAGGAGCGCGCCGCCAAGCTGACCGAGCGCGGAGAGAACCGCGGCGAGTCCCGCGGCAACGACCGCGGCGAGTCCCGCCCGGCCCGCAGCTACGACCGCGACGACCGTCCGGCCCGCTCGTACGACCGGACGGACCGCCCCGCGCGCTCGAACGACCGCGACGACCGTCCGGCGCGTTCTTACGACCGCAGCGACCGCCCGGCGCGCAGCTTCGACCGCGACGCGCGTCCGGCCCGCTCCTACGACCGGACCGACCGTCCGGCCCGCTCGAACGACCGCGACGACCGTCCGGCGCGTTCCTACGACCGCACCGACCGCCCCGCGCGCAGCTTCGACCGCACGGACCGCCCGGCCCGCTCGTTCGACCGCGACGCGCGTCCGGCCCGCTCGAACGACCGCGACGACCGTCCGGCCCGTTCCTACGACCGCACCGACCGCTCCGACCGCCCCGCGCGCAGCTTCGACCGCACGGACCGCCCGGCGCGCTCCTTCGATCGCGACGCCCGTCCGGCCCGCTCGAACGACCGCGACGCCCGCCCGGCCCGCTCGTTCGACCGCACGGACCGCCCCGCCCGCTCCTCCGACCGCACCGAGCGCCCGGCGCGCGGCTTCGACCGCGGCACCGAGCGCCCCGCCCGCGGCGGCTACGACCGGAACGACCGCGGCCCGCGCCGCGACTCGGGCTCGGACTTCTACCCCAAGCGCGACGGCCGCGCCTCGCACCAGGCCGACGACGTCGTGCTCGAGCGCCTCGAGGCGACCGCCACGCTCGCCGTCGACGTCGAGGGCGTCAGCTTCGGCGACCTCGGTCTCGGCGCGAACATCGTCCGCCAGCTGACCCAGATGGGCGCGGCCTCGCCGTTCCCGATCCAGGCCGCGACGATCCCCGAGGTCCTCGCCGGCAAGGACGTCCTCGGCCGCGGCAAGACGGGCTCGGGCAAGACGATCGCGTTCGGCGCCCCCGTCGTCGAGCGCCTGATGGAGAACGACGGAGCCAAGGGCCGCAAGCCCGGCCGCGCCCCGCGCGCCCTCATCCTCGCGCCGACCCGCGAGCTGGCGATGCAGATCGACCGCACCATCCAGCCGATCGCCCGCTCCGTGGGCCTGTTCACCGCGACGATCTTCGGCGGCGTGCCGCAGTACAAGCAGGTCGGCGCCCTCCAGCGCGGCGTGGACATCATCATCGCCACGCCCGGCCGCCTCGAGGACCTGATCGAGCAGGGTCGCCTCGACCTCTCGACCATCACGGTGACCGTCCTCGACGAGGCCGACCACATGTGCGACCTCGGCTTCCTCGAGCCGGTGCAGCGCATCCTCCGCCAGACCGAGCGCGGCGGCCAGCGCCTGCTGTTCTCGGCCACCCTGGACAAGGGCGTCGCGACGCTCGTCGACGAGTTCCTGGTCGAGCCGAGCGTGCACGAGGTCGCGGGCGAGGACCAGGCGTCCTCGAGCATCGACCACCGCGTCCTGCTGATCGAGCACCGCGACAAGGGCGCGATCATCGAGGAGCTCGCGGCGCGTGCCGGCAAGACGCTGATCTTCGCCCGCACCCGCGCGTTCGCGGAGCAGCTCGCCGAGCAGCTCGAGCACGCCGACATCCCGGCGACCAGCCTGCACGGCGACCTCAACCAGTCCCGCCGCACGCGCAACCTCGCGCTGCTGACCAGCGGCCGGGTCGACGTCCTCGTCGCGACCGACGTCGCCGCGCGCGGCATCCACGTCGACGACATCGACCTGGTCATCCAGGCCGACGCCCCCGACGAGTACAAGACCTACCTGCACCGCTCCGGCCGCACCGGCCGCGCGGGCAAGAAGGGCACGGTCGTCACGCTGATCACGCGCAACCGCCGCCACCGCATGGAGGAGCTGCTCGAGCGCGCCGAGATCCGCGCCGACATGATCCAGGCCTACCCGGGCGACCGGGTGCTGGCCGAGATCAGCGCCGGCGAGTAGTGGCCGTCTCCCTGCTCGCGCAGGAACGCCGAAGGGCGGACACCCGGTGGGTGCCCGCCCTTCGGCGTTTCAGGGGTGCGATCCGAGGATCGCGCCGGCTCAGGAGGCCGGGGGGGTCAGAACGGTGTCGATGAGGTAGACGGTCGCGTTGGCGGTCTGGACGCCGCCGCAGATGACCTTCGAGTCGTTGACCATGATGTTGTCGCCGGAACCGGTGACGGTGACGTCGCCGCCCTGGACGGTGGCGTGCGTGCCGTCGATGTCGTCAGGGGCGATCTGGCCGGGGACGACGTGGTAGGTCAGGATCGAGGAGAGCGTGGCCGCTCCCTCGGGGGTCTTCAGCGTCTCGAGCGTGGCGGCGTCGAGCTTGGCGAACGCGTCGTCGACGGGGGCGAAGACGGTGAACTCGGCGCTGTTCAGCGTGTCGACGAGGTTGACGTCGGGGTTGAGCTGACCCGAGACCGCAGCGGTCAGGGTGGTCAGCAGCGGGTTGTTCGACGCGGCGGTGGCCACCGGGTCGAGCGCCATTCCGCCGACCGAGCCGGCGCCGTCCGGGACCTGCTCGGCGTACGCGGCGCAGCCGGAGCCGACGAGGTTGGCGGCCGGGTCCATGGTCGCCATGGGGGTGGCGGACTCGGTCATCATCGGGGTCGACATCTCGGAAGCGGTGTCGCTGGCGGCGTCGGTGGTGCCGGCGCCGGACGAGCAGGCGGTGAGGCCGAGGGCGGCGGTGCCGAGCAGGGCGAACGCGGCGAGGGTGGTGCGCTTGGTGGATCGCATGGGGATGCTCCTTCGTGATACGGCCCCCACGGGATGCGGAGGACCTGGCTGTGTGTGGACCGTTTCGCGGCCGTTGAACAGTCTTCGGAGCCCTCCCCGAGGGGGTTTGGAATCGATCGGAGCAATCGGGTCACGGGTTCATAACGGCGGAGGCAGGGCGATTACCCTGGATGTCGGTCCGCGCACGCTGTGCGGCACGAGAGACCAGCGACACGAGAGACCAGGAGTCGAGCAGGTGCAGACGCGCAGGGCACGGACGGCACGCGGAGTCGTCGCCGCCGTCGCCGCGACCGCGACCGCCGCCGCCTCGCACACCCTCGCCGGCGCCGAGGCCCCCGCTCCGGCGATCCTCGCGCTCGCCACCGCCTTCGCGGCCGTCGTCTGCGTCCTGCTCGCCGGTCGCACGCTCTCGCTCGCGCGCCTCGCAGCGGCGGTGCTGCTCAGCCAGCTGGCCTACCACTCCCTCTTCCTGGTGACCGGCGGTGGCGGCGACGTCAGCGTCGTGGGCGCCACCGCCGGCGGCCACTTCCACGGCGGCGGCACGGTCGAGCTGATCGCGGGGGCGTCGGGTCACGCCGCGCACACCCCGCTGATGCTCCTCTCGCACCTGGTGGCCGCCGTCGTCACCGTCGCGGCGCTCCGCCACGGCGAGCGCGTCTTCTGGACCCTCGGCACCGCCGTGCTGCGCGTCGTCGTGCGGCTGGTCGCGCGAGCGTCCGCCCTGCTGGCACCGCTCGGCGCCTCGGTGGCCGTCCTCGGCGCCGTCGAGCCGAGCGCGCCCCGCGCCCTCGACGCGGTCCTGCGGGTCCTGCGGCACCGCGGCCCGCCCGCGCGCGCCCTGCTCGCCGTCTGACGTCCTGCCCGCTCGAGTGGGCCGTGCCGGCCGGTGAGCCCGCGCGCACCGCGATCCCGCGCTGCGCCCTCACCCTTCTCAGTGCCGCCCTCTCGCGGCTGCGCCGACTCCCGCTAGGACTCCTCACGATCATGACCACCACCCGCACCTCCTCTTCCTCCTCTGCCTCCGCCTTCTCCTCCCGCGTCCGCCTCGTCGGCGGCGGTGCGCTCGTCGCCGCGGGCTCCGTCGCCCTCGCGCTGGCCGCTCCGACGGCCGCGAGCGCGCACGTCACCGCCGCGGCGTCGAGCACGGCCGCCGGCTCGTACACGGTCGTCACCTTCTCGCTCGCCCACGGCTGCGAGGGCTCGCCGACGACCGGGCTCAGCATCACCATCCCCGAGGGGATCAACTCGGTCAGCCCGACCGTGAACCCCAACTGGGACGTCGTGAAGAACGAGGTCGAGATCGCCGACCCGGTGACCGACTCGCACGGCAACACCGCGACCCAGCGCGTCTCCGACGTCGTCTACACCGCGAAGACCGCGCTCGCGGACGGCTACCGCGACACCGTCTCGCTGCAGCTGCAGCTGCCGGAGGACGCGGCCGGCTCGACCCTCGAGTTCCCGGTGCTGCAGACCTGCGAGACCGGCTCGACCGCCTGGGACCAGCCCACCGTCGAGGGCGAGGACGAGCCGGAGCTGCCGGCGCCGACCGTCGCCGTGACCGCGGCGATGGAGGGCTCCGGCCACCACGACGACGACGGCGACGGTGACGACGCGGTCGCGACCACCGCCTCCGCCACCACCGCGGCCGGCCAGAGCGACGACGTGCTCGCGCGCGTCCTCGGCGTCGGCGGACTCGTCCTGGGTGCCGTCGGCGTCGCCTTCGGTCTCGCCTCGCGTCGCCGCAGCCCGAAGGCGTCCGCGTGACGGTCGCTCACCGGAAGGGCGGACGCCTCGTCCTCGCCGCCGCTGCGATCGGGCTGATCGGCTCGGTCGCGGTGGCGGCGCCCGCCAGCGCCCACAACTACCTCGTCTCGACGACGCCCGCCGTCGATTCGACGGTGACCGAGCAGCCCGGCACGCTCGCTCTGACGACCAATGACGACCTGCTGGTCCTCGGCAACGACGGCGCCGCGGCGGCCCTCCGCGTCGTCGGGCCTGACGGCCTCTACTACGGCGACGGCTGCGTCAGCGTCGTCGGACCGGAGGCGTCGATGCCGCTCGAGCTGGGCGCGGCCGGTGCCTATGAGGTGACCTGGCAGGTCGTCTCGACCGACGGGCACCCCGTCTCCGGGCAGTACGGCTTCGACTGGCAGCCGGGAGCGGACGTCGCCCTCGCCGAGGGCTCGGAGTCGGTCCCCGACTGCAACGGCACCGTCGCGGTGTCCGACGCCTCGGCGCCGTCCGCCGACGAGGCCGAGGCGGCGACGGGGTCGGACCCGGCGCTGCTGGGCGACGTGCTCTGGATCGGCGGGGCGCTGGTCGCCGTCGTCGCGGCGATCGGCATCACGCTGCTCGTGCTGCGGAGGCGTCCGCAGAGCTGACCGCGGGGCGGGCCCCCTGCTCTCCTCCCGGGGTCAGCGCAGGAGGCTCGCCAGCGGTCCGCCCTCGAGATCCGCGAGGATCGCCGCGGCGTCCTCGTAGACCGCGATGGCGCCGGCCTCGCGCAGCTCGTGCTCGCCGGTGCCGCCGGACTGCACCGCGACCGTCGCGAGGCCGGCCCGCTCGGCGGCGAGGACGTCCCAGGTCGCGTCGCCGATCATGATCGCGCGGTCGGTCGAGACGCCGGCGCGCTCGAGCGCGATGCTGATCACATCGGGCGACGGCTTCGCGGTCTCGACGTCCTCACCGCTCGTCACCGCGTGCACCGCGTCGCCGAGGTCGAGGACGTCGAGCAGGACGTCCAGCTCGTTCTGCGGCGCGGACGTCGCCAGCACGATGCGGACGCCCCGCCCGGCGAGCGCCCGGATCAGCTCGCGCGCGCCGGGCAGGAGCGCGATCCGGGCGGACGCCTCGGCGTAGTTCTTCGCATGCAGGCCCTTCACCAGGGTGCGCGCGTCGTCGTCGACGTCGTCCTCGAGGAGCAGGTCGAGCAGCTCCGACGAGTCGGCGCCGATCGCCCGCTGGATCCGCCAGGTCGCGACGTCGAGGTCGGCCTGCCAGAAGGCGCGCGACCAGGCCTCCACGTGCAGGAAGTTGGTGTCGGCGAGCGTGCCGTCGATGTCGAAGAGCACGGCGGTCGGTGTCGTGGGCATGTGGGTCGTCCTCTGCTGGTCGTGGAAGCCGAGTGCGGGAGCCGAGTGTCTCACCAGGCCGAAGTGGGAACCCTACGCCTGCGCGCGGGCATCAGCAGGACCCCTTGACTCGTGATCGGCGGGTCCTGACGGGCGACGCCGCGGGCGACCTCGTCGGCGATGACCTCGAGCCGGGCGGCGCCCTCGAGATCGCCGGGCAGGATCACGCGGTCATCGCCGAGGTTCACGACGAGGTGCTCGGGCCCGAGTGCCCAGTGCAGTTCGCCGGCGCCCGCGGTGTGCGGGACGATGCTCGCCTTCCTGCCGCGCTCGATGGAGCGGATGCCGACCCGGCCGCGCCAGGTGCCGTGGAGACGGACGAGCAGCGCGTGCAGAGCGGCGACGACCTCCGGGTCCGGCATCCGAGTATCGGGGGTGGACTCCGGCGGCTCCCACGGCGGCGGGAGCTCGGCGTCCGCGTCGATCTCGAGGGCGACGCGGAGGGTCGCGCCGCCGGTGGAGCGGTCCCAGGACGCGAGTCGCTGCAGCCTCCGCCGGGCGGGGTCGGGGACCAAGACGCCCTCGCCGATCGCCGGGATCGCGCCGAGCACCGTCTCGTCGACGATCCCGCGCACGACCCCGGTCACCGTGAGTGCGTTGGGCAGGTCCTGGTGGTGCTCCTCCGCGTAGCGGGCCGGACCCGTCGGTCGGGCCGGAGAGGCGAGAAGCGACCAGGCGACCCGATCCCCGACCGCGAACGGCGCGCCGCAGCAGTCCATCTCCCAGCCCTCGCGGACGACCTCGATCAGGCGCGTCGAAGAAGCGATCATCTGTGCCCCCGATCCCGTTCTCTCGCTGAAGACGTCCCCCTTTCGATCCTCGCACCGACACCCTCCCGACCTCAGAACGGCGGTGGCTCGTCCTTCACGGCGTCCGGTTCTCTGCCCGGTGCCGCACGGCCTCTCGGCGGCCCGGTGCGCGCGGGACGGGTGACGTGCCGCCTGCCGGTCGGGCTCATCCAGTGCAGGACTCCGGCGGCCCGGTGCTCGACCTGCCAGGTGCTGGTGTGCCGGAGCCGGTGGTGGTGGCGGCAGAGGTGGGCGAGGTTGTCGGCGTCGGTGCGGCCGCCGTGCTGCCACTCGACGCCGTGGTCGACGTCGCCCGCGGAGGCCGCGCGCGTGCAGCCGGGGAAGCGGCAGGTCTCGTCGCGGTGCAGCAGGTGGCGCCGCAGATCGGCGGGCACCCGGTACGAGGTGCGTCCCACGGAGAGCACCGCGCCGGTCTCCGGATGGGTGAGGATCCGCGTGAAGGAGGGCGCATCGGCCGCGAGCCGGCGCGCGGTCTCGGGGTCGATCGGCCCGTAGCCCTCGAGGGTGCCGGGCTCGTCGGAGCGGCCGAGGAGCGTGAGGACGGGGACGGTGACGGCGACCCGCGGCCGGATCCCGACGGGGACGGCGGTGCCGGTCGAGCGCCGCTCCGCGCCGTCGGTCTCGCCGTCGATCAGGAGCGCCGCTCCGACGTCGGCCCGCAGCTGCCCGATCGTTCGCTTCTCGCCGGGCAGCTCGCGCAGGGAGCGCGCCACGCGGTCGATGCGGTCGAAGGCGCCCTGCGCCTGGGGAGCGGGAAGGTGCATGAGCAGGGTGGCCATGCCGTCGCTCCCGTCGTCGAGCCAGACCGCGCGCCGCGCGGCGCAGCGCCGGTGGCGCTCGCGGAGCGACTCGGGATGCAGTCGCTCCCGCAGGGTCCGGAGGCGACGCTGCAGCTGCGGGGGAGTGCGGTCGGCCGCGACCACGGCGGCCTCCTCGTCGAGGCGCCCGCGCACCTCGGGCGGCAGCTCGGCGGCGGCGCGGAGGATCACCCGCGCGTGCTCGGGCGAGATCCGACCCTCACGGAGTGCGGCGAGGGTGAGCGGGAGCTCGTTGACGAGCAGCCGGCTCTCCTCGATCAGCCCGCAGACGTGCGCTTCCGACATCCGCAGCGCGGTGGCGAGCTCGGCGACGAGCGCCCGCTGCGCCGCCTCCCGCCGCTCCGCGCGGCTGCGCACCAGCGGATCGACAAGCACGTCGTACGAGGCCGCCGCCGCGAGCCGGGCGCGCTCGACCAGCTCGGCACGCTGCGCCTCCGCTTGCGCCCGGAGCGGATCGGCCGCGCACACCGCATCGACCGCCGAGGCGAGCGCAGCCTCCGCGCCTGAGCGCCCCTCGTGGGGTCGCTCCCCGTCCTCGTTCTGAACCATACGAGAATGGTTCCAGAGACCACCGACGCGCGGTCGCCTCCTCCGACGGATCGTCGGAGAACTCGCCGAAGTCGATCCTGTGGAGGAGCGCCGCACCACTCCGGAGCCGTCGTCACCCGCCGATCGCGACCCGGAAGCCCCCGATCGGGCTCGCGCAGCTCGCGCCGTCGGAGCACGCCGAGAAGTCCCACGCGTCGATCCCTGCGAAGGCCTCGCCGACGGGGAAGTCCTCCGGAATCCGCACCTCGGCCGAGAACCCCTCCGAGAGCCGACCGTCGACGCCCACCCGGACCCGGTCCTCCTCACCCGGCCCCACCGGCGCCGCGACCACGACCCAGCCGCCGTCCGGAGCGTCCCGATCGCAATCGTCGTTCACCACCACCGTCACCGTCCCGCCCGGAGCGACGACCGCCGGCTCGACCCGCACGAGCGGCACGCAGGCCGCGGTCCCGACAGGGCCCGGCGACCCACCGGTCGTGCAGCCGCCCAGCGTCAGCAGCGCAGCGAGCGCGCCGATCAGGCGGAGCGGAACGGTCGCGGACGGATGCATGCCGTCAGGGTACGGGCGCCCGCCTCAGACCCGCCGCGGCACCGTGAACACCGTCTCCACTCCCGGGGAGTACAGCACCGAGTCCGGAGCCCGCGTCGCCAGCCCCGGGAAGCCGGCGACCTCGAGGAGCCCGTCGTCGAGCGCGAGCAGCTCCGCGCGCTGCAGCGGCCACGGCCGGTGCAGGTTGCGGCCGTACCAGGTCGAGCCCAGGTGGCGCTCGTGGTAGGCCCAGCGCGAGGTCAGGAAGCCGGCGAGCGGGTCCTCGGACGCGTCGGTGGCCGGGGTCGGCCGCACCACGATCCGCGAGCGCGCGGCGGGGTCGCCGATCCGCTCGGTCGTGTAGATGACCGCGCCGTGGCGGTGCTCGATCCCCATCCGCGCCCAGCGGTAGGGCAGTCCGAAGACGGCCTGCGCGGTCAGCACCGGGAGCAGGTGCGAGGCCTCGAGCGAGACGAAGACGACTCCGCGTCGCCCGTGCCGGTCGATCGAGTAGAGCCGCACGTTCACCTCGGGGAAGGTGCCCAGCCACGGCACGCGCGGCCCGCCGAGGAACGCCGTCCGCGACAGCCGGAACGGGATGAGGCCCACCCAGGAGGCGCCGTCGTGCTCGTCCGGGCGCACTCCGGGCGGCAGGTGCGGGGCGACCAGCGCCGGGTCGACGCGCCAGTGCAGGAAGGCGGCCTCGGTCCAGCGCTGGCGGAGGATGCGCGGCCCGCCGAGCGCGGGCGCGGAGCGGGTCACGGATTCGACGGAGGTCACGCGGCCATCGTGCTCCCCGCTGCTGCGAACCGGCCTGTGCAGCGCAGTATCGGCGCGCCCCGCGGCATCCGCGGCGCGATTCACCGCCCGGAGCCGGCTCCTGCGAGCTCGACCAGCGCCGCGACCGCGACGCGCACCGGCGCGGACGACGCCACCGACCCGCGCACCACCGCGTGGATCGACCGCAGCGGGCGCGGCCGCACCAGCGGCACCGCCACGAGCCCGGCCGGGAGGGGCTGGGCGGCCAGCGCCGGCAGCACCGTGAGCCCCATCCCCGCCGCCACGAAGGCGACCGCCGTCACGTGATCGTTCGCCTGCACGCGGAAGCGCGGTGTGAAGCCCGCCGCCGCGCACGCGTCGACGAGGGTCCGGCGGCACCAGCCCGTCGGCAGGTCGTTGTCGATCCACCGGTCGCCCGCGATCTCGGCCAGCTCGATCTCGGCGCGCCCGGCGAGCGGGTGCGACCGGCTCAGCACGGCGAGATACGGGTCGTCGATCAGATGGTGCGCCGTGAAGCCGGGGGAGTCCGCCGACCCACCCGGCTCCGCGACCAGCAGCTGGACGTCCGGCCGCTCCGCCGGGTCCTCCGCCACCTCCTCGCCCAGACGCAGATCGAGCGCCAGCTGCGGGAAGCCGGCGATCAGCCGCCGCGCCACCTCGGGCATCCAGGCGCTGCCGACGGAGGCGAAGTAGGTCATCGAGAGCCGCCCGGCCCGGCCCGCGCGCAGGTCGGCGACGACCGCCTCCGCCTCGCCGAGCCGCTCCAGCACCCGGTCGGCCTGCTCGGCGAGGGTGCGGCCCGCGGCGGTCGGCCGGACCCCGCGACCGACCCGCTCGAGCAGGGTCAGCCCGGTCTCGCGCTGCAGCGCGGCGAGGTGCTGACTGATCGCCGAGGGCGTGTAGCCGAGCGACGACGCGGCTCCGACGATCGAACCGGCCGCGACGACGGCGCGGAGGATGCGGAGGCGCTGGACGTCGAGCATGAGCCGACCCTAGCGATCATGAAGCCGCACTGCACGATCCGGTAGAACCGTGGACTGGTGCTGACGCCCGCCGTCCCGCCACGATGAGTCCATGACGAGCACCGCGCCCTCCCGCACCACCGCCGCCCCGAGCCGCCGCGACGCGGTCCTGCTCTGGTCGGCGATCGCGGTGACGGTGCTGCTCTGGGCCTCGGCCTTCGTCGGGATCCGCTTCGCCGCGGACGACTTCGGCCCCGGCGCCCTCACCCTCGGCCGGATCGTCGTCGGCTCGATCGCGCTGACGGTGGTGCGCCTGGTGATCACGGCGCGCCGCCGCGGCGTCCGGCCGGAGCGCAGCCGGGTGCCGCGCGGCCGGATCCTCCTGCTCGTGCTCGTCTGGGGCGTCGCCTGGTTCGGCGTCTACAACCTCGCGCTCAACGCGGCCGAGCGGCACGTCGACGCCGGCACCGCGGCGCTCCTGGTCAACATCGCGCCGATGATCACCGCGGTCCTCGCGGGCCTCCTCCTCGGCGAGGGCTTCCCGCGGCGGCTGCTCGGCGGCATGGCGGTGGCGCTCGCCGGAGTCGCGGTCATCGCGTTCTCGACCTCCTCGGGGCAGTTCGACGTGATCGGCGTCGTCCTCGGCCTCGCCGCCGCGGTCCTCTACGGCAGCGCCGCGACGCTGCAGAAGCGCCTGCTCGGGCACGTCGACGCGATGACGATGACCTGGATCGGCTGCCTGGCCGCCACCGTCGCCTGCCTGCCGTTCGCCCCGGAGCTGCTCGCCTCGCTGCAGGCCGCGCCCGCCTCCTCGATCGCCGCCGTCGTCTACCTCGGCGTCTTCCCGACGGCCGTCGCCTTCACCACCTGGGGCTACGTCCTCTCCCGCTCCAGCGCCGGCCGCACGGCCGCCACCACCTACGCGGTCCCGGCCGTCGTGGTGCTGCTGTCCTGGCTCCTGCTCGCCGAGACCCCGCCGGCCGCCGCGCTGATCGGCGGCGCGATCGCGCTGGGCGGAGTCGCGGTCGCCACGCTCCGGCGGCGGCCCGCGGGAGTCTGAGGGAGCGCTCACTCCCCGGCGATATGCTGGGGCCACGTTCGTCCAGTCGGCGCCGAGCGCCGGTCACGGTGCGCGCCCGTTACGGTGAGGATCCCCCGATGACCGAGGCCCTGCAGCCGCCCCAGAACGCTCTCTCGCTCACGCCGCCCGAGCCCGTCGCCGCCGTCGCGACCACCTCGGCGCCGTCGATCGCGCCGAAGGTGCCCGAGCAGGCGCTGCCCGGGCTCGAGGCGAAGGTCGACGGCTACCTCGCGTCGCTGATGTCCGCGGAGGCGCGCAGCCCCGAGTTCGCGGCGAAGGCCAACGACATCCGCACGATGGGCGACGCCGACATCCGCTCGGCCGCCGACTCCTCGAACCGACTGCTGAAGACGCCCGTCCGGGCGCTGCAGGAGGGCGGGCTCTCCGAGGGCTCGAACATCGGCAAGACACTGCTGGAGCTGCGCCGCACGGTCGAGGACCTCGACCCCTCCGAGGACAACATCCAGAAGAAGATCCTCGGCTTCATCCCCTTCGGCAACAAGATCACCGACTACTTCCGCCGCTACGAAAGCGCGCAGTCGCACCTCAACGCGATCATCCAGGCGCTCTACGACGGCCAGGACGAGCTCCGGAAGGACAACGCGGCGCTGAACCTGGAGAAGCAGAACCTCTGGGACACGATGACGCGCCTCAACGAGTACATCTACGTCGCCGAGCGGCTCGACGTGAAGCTGTCCGCGAAGATCGCCGAGCTCGACGCGACCGACCCGGACCGCGCCCGGGCGCTGCGCGAGGACGTCCTCTTCTACGCGCGGCAGAAGCACCAGGACCTGCTGACCCAGCTGGCCGTCTCGATCCAGGGCTACCTGGCGATCGACGTCGTGATCAAGAACAACGTCGAGCTGATCAAGGGCGTCGACCGCGCGACCACGACGACCGTGTCGGCGCTGCGCACGGCGGTCATCGTCGCGCAGGCGCTCGCCAACCAGCGGCTCGTGCTCGACCAGATCACCGCGCTCAACACGACGACCTCGAACATGATCGAGGCGACGTCGCGGATGCTCGCCGAGCAGTCCGCGAGCATCCAGTCGCAGGCGGCGTCGGCGACGGTCGGGCTCCCGCAGCTGCAGGCCGCGTTCGCGAACATCTACCAGACCATGGACTCGATCTCGGACTTCAAGATCAAGGCGCTCGACAGCATGGCGCAGACCGTCGGCGTCCTCCAGGTCGAGACCGCGAAGGCCGGCGAGTACGTCGAGCGGGCCCGGCGCAGCAACTCCGACATCGACGCGGCCTCCTCGCTCGATCTCGGCCGCTAGCCGATGGGCTGGCTCTCCCGCCTGTTCGGCGGCACCGATCCGGTGCCGGAGGAGACCGCGCCCGCACTCCCGCGCGTGCCGTCCAGCGACGACATCCTCGCGGCGCTCGACCGGGTCGCGGCGGAGACCGCGGGCAAGGTCCCGGCGATCGTCGCGGCCCGCATCCGCCGGGTCGACGAGACGGTGCGTGAGATGGTGCCGCGCCTGGACCGCCTCGGCGGGATGAGCCGGCAGGGCCACACCGTCGTCGCGACGGCCACCAGCTATCTGCCCGAGGCGGTCGAGGGCTACCTGCGACTGCCGCGCGACTTCGCCGACCGCCGCGCCGTCTACAAGGGGAAGACCTCGCTGATGATCCTCTGCGACCAGCTCGACCTGCTCGGGGGCACCCTCGACCGGATCTCCGACGCCGTCTCGCGGCAGGACGCCTCGGCGCTGATCGCGCACGGGCAGTTCCTCGCCGAGAAGTTCACGGAGTCGTCGCTGTCGAGCGGGCTCGACGCGCCGCCCGCGTCCTCGAGCCCCGCCGCCCCCGGCTCGCTGACCCCGCCGAGCGCCTCGTGAGCACGCTGCCGGCGTCGCTCGACGCGCTCGTCCTGGTCGGAGCCGCCGCCGGGCTCGACGGCGCCGCCGTGCGCGCCGAGGGCGCCCGGCTCGCGGCGGCGGTCGCGGAGTCGATCACCGGGGCGGGGCAGGACTGGCTCGCCGAGACCGGGACCACCGGCGGACTCGAGGCGTTCTTCGCCGCGGCGTCGAGCGCGCGGCGCTGGCGCAGCTCGCCGACCGATCTGCTCGCCGGGCTGGTCGCGGCGCGCTCGGAGCAGGCCGGGGCGTATGCGCGGGCGCTGACCGAGGTCGTATCCGCGGCGAGCTCGCTCGGGCAGCCGGGCATCGGCGGGATCGCGGCGGCGTCGGCGACGGCGGCGGCGCAGCGGGGGGCGGTGCAGGGAGCGGCGGCTTCGCCGGCCGGGTCCTCCGCGCCCGAACTCCGGCGCGATCTTCCTGCCGGAGTGCCGGGGGTCGACGAGATCCTCGCGCGGCTGCGGCGGACCGAGCACGACGGGCCGCAGGACGAGCCGGGGGCGCCGACCGCCTCGGCTCCGCCAGCGGTTGTTGCGCCGGAGCCCGAGCCCGAGCCGCTCGAGCCGCCGGAGGCGATCGAGGACCTGCTCGCCGAGCTCGACGCGCTGATCGGCCTCGACCGGGTGAAGAGCGAGATCAAGCGGCAGACCCAGCTGCTTCGGATCGACACGCTGCGCCAGGCCGCGGGGCTGACCACGCCGACGCTCACCCGGCACCTCGTCTTCACCGGCAACCCGGGCACCGGCAAGACCACCGTCGCCCGCCTCGTCTCGCGGATCTACCGCTCGCTCGGCATCCTCTCGAAGGGCGTGCTCGTCGAGGTCGACCGCTCCGAGCTGGTGGCCGGCTACCTCGGCCAGACCTCGATGAAGACCGCCGAGGTGATCGCCTCGGCCCGCGGAGGCGTGCTCTTCATCGACGAGGCCTACGCGCTCGCGCTCGACCAGTACGGCGCGGAGGCGGTGACCACCCTGGTCAAGGACATGGAGGACCACCGCGGCGACCTGGTCGTCATCGTGGCGGGCTACTCCGGGCCGATGCAGGGCTTCCTCGACACCAACCCCGGGCTCGCGAGCCGCTTCTCCACCACCATCGACTTCGCGGACTACAGCGACGAGGAGCTCTCCGCGATCTTCGCGCGCCTCGCCGCCGCCGCCGACTTCACCCCGACGGAGGAGGCGGTCGCCGCCTTCGCCGACGTCGCCGCCGCGCAGGAGCGCACCGAGGCGTTCGGCAACGGGCGCTGGGTGCGCAACGTGCTCGACGCGGCCATCGCGCGTCACGCCTGGCGCCTGCGCGACACCGAGGAGCCGACGCTCGACGAGCTGCGGACCCTGGAGGCGGAGGACGTCGTGGAGGCGGAGCTGCCGGACGCGGAGTCCCCGGCAGCGGAGTCCGAGACCGACGCATCGACCGAGGAGATCGCATGAGCATCGCCACTGCCGCGCCGCCGGCTCCGCCCGCACCCGCGCAGACTGCGTCTGCCGCTCGGCGACCGACCCTCCTCGCCCGCGCGACCTCGACCACTCCGCGCACCCTCCGCCTGCTGCTGGTGCTGACGGCGCTCGCCGCCGTGCTGTTCGGTGTCTTCGCCCAGCAGGCCGCGTCGCTGCAGGCGCGCGCCGCGCAGGAGGCCCGCGAGCAGGCCGCCCAGCTGATCGGCGTGCAGGACGTGCGGAACCTGCTCGTCGACGCCAACGCGATCGCGGCGAACACCTTCCTGGTCGGCGGTCTCGAGCCCGCGGAGCAGCGCCAGACCTACGTGGACAACCTCGCCGGCGCGTCCTCGCGGATCGCCCGGCTCGCCGCGACGCAGCCCGACGACGCCGAGACCCTCGCGAAGGTCGCCACCAAGCTGACCACCTACAGCGGACTGATCGAGCAGGCCCGCGCCAACAACCGGCAGGGCTTCCCGGTCGGCTCGGCGTACCTCGACCAGGCCTCGGCGCAGCTGACCGATGCCGAGAAGGGGATCCTCACGGATCTCAACGGGCTGGTCACCCGCGGGGCGGACCGCGTCGCCGCCGCCTACGACACCGTGCGCTTCAGCGTGCTGCTGCTGATCGGCTCGCTCGCGATGCTGCTCCTGCTCGTCGCGGCGCAGGTCTGGCTGGCGCGCAGGACGCACCGCTACCTCAACCGGCCGCTCGCGACCGCCACCGGACTGCTGCTGCTGGTCGGGATCGGCGGCACGATCCTGCTCGGCTCGATCGGCGGGCGCGCGGCGGCGGTGCGCGCCGACTCCTACCAGGCGACCCTCGTCGTCTCGCAGGCGCTCACGGCGGCGAGCGACGCGAAGTCGCTGGAGAGCTTCACGCTGATCAAGCGCGGCTCGGGAGCGGCGCTCGAGGCGGAGTTCCAGGCGGCGGCGAAGGACGCGGGCGACCGTCTGCAGGCCGGAGTCGACGACGGCATCGTCGACGGGGCGCTGCTGACGGAGCTGAACGCGTGGCTCGATCTGCACGCGGCGATCCGCGATCAGGACGACGGCGGGAACTGGGACGAGGCGGTGAAGCTCGCCACCGCCACCGGGGACGGCACCGCCAACGGCGCGTTCACCGCCTTCGCGAACGATGCGCGCACGGCGATCGTCGACGACACGAACGCGACCCGCACCGAACTCGACGACGGGAGCGCGACCGCCTCGATCGCCTCCTGGATACTGCTCGCCGCCGGCCTGGTGGGCGCCCTGCTCGCCTGGCGCGGCGTCGCGCAGCGACTGGAGGAGTACCGATGACCCGCCTCAGCACCCTGCGCACGGGCGCCGTCGCGCTCCTGCTCGGCACCGTGCTCGCCGTCTCCGGCTGCACCAGCGGCGCGAGCGACCTCGGCAGCATCACCGAGGCGACCACGCCGACCCCCACGGCGTCCGCGCCGTCGACCGCCGCTCCGGCCACGGCCGAGTGCTCGCCCTCGGCGGTCACCTCCTACGCGCCCACCGGCGTCACCGACAGCCCCCGCCTCGCGCAGATCCGGGACAACGGGAAGCTCCGCGTCGGCGTCTCGGCCGACACCCTGCTGATGTCCTCCCGCAACCCGCTGACCGGCACGATCGAGGGCTTCGACATCGACATCGCCCGCGAGATCGCCGGCGCGATCCTCGGCGATCCGACCGCGATCGAGTTCGTGGTGATCACCTCGGCGCAGCGCCTGCCCGCCCTCAGCGGCGACGCCGCGACCCCGCAGGTCGACCTGGTCGCCCGCACGCTGACGATGACCTGCGACCGCTGGGACAGCATCGCGTTCTCCTCCGAGTACTACGCCGCGGGGCTGAAGGTGCTCGTCTCGAAGAGCAACGAGGCGGACAGCATCGACAAGATCGCCGGCGCGAGGGTCTGCGCGCCGCGGAGCACCACCACGCTCAGCCGGCTCGAGAGCGCTTACCCCGACGTGGAGGCGGTCGCCGCGGACACGCACACCGAGTGCCTCGCGGAGTTCCAGGAGGGATCGGTCGACGCGATCGCCGGCGACGACACGATCCTCGCCGGCTTCGTCGCGCAGGACCCGTACGCCAAGGTCATCGGCGACCAGCTCAGCTCCGAGCCCTACGGCCTGGGGATGCCGGCCGGCGACGCCGACTACGTGCGCTTCGTGAACGCGGCGCTCGAGAGCATCCGCGCCGACGGCCGCTGGCAGAGCATCTACCAGCGCTGGCTCGGCGATCTCGGCACGGCGACGCCGCCCGCCGCGGTGTACGGGCGCTGATGGTGGCAGTGACGGGAGCGGGGGCGGGCGTCTCGGAGGGGACGCCCGTCGCTCCGGGGCGCCTGGGCGAGGCGATCCCGCAGCGTGCGCTCTTCGACTACCTCGCGCAGCTCGGCCGCTGGCTGGAGCGGACGACCCGCGAGCTCTCGCGGCTGGACGCCGCCGCGCTCGCCTCGCCGCAGGCGGACAGCTACACCGCCGACGTCGTCCTCGCGCAGTCGCTGCGCGAGTCCGTCACCCGGCGGCTCGCCGAGCTCGAGGTCGTCTGGGACTCCGGCCGCGTGGACACCGTGGCCCGCGAGCGGATGTCGCAGCTGATCTGGGGGCGCCTCGACTCCTCCGGCTCGGGCGGCAGCGCTGCCGTCTCGCTGGTCGAGGCCGTCCGGCTCTGCGACGCCGTCATCGGCCAGCTGAAGTCGCGCCTGGAGCTCGACCCGAGCGGCACCGACGTCGCCGGCCGGATCGTCGGGGTGCGCGCCGAGATCGAGCGCTGCCGCGACCTCACCCGCGATGCACGCGGCACCGTCGATGAGGCCGCCGCCCAGCGCGTCGCCGTGCTCCGCTCGCGGCTCGACGCCCTCGCCGAGAAGGCCGGCCGCGGCGCTGACGTCTCCGGCCCGCTCGGCCAGCTCGAGAGCGACTCCGCCCGGCTGGAGCGCGACCTGATCATCGCCGCCTCCGAGCGCCGCGGACTCGAGCACGACCGGGTCCGCGCCCGCGAGCTGGCCGCCGCCGCGGAGCTGCGCGAGGCGCCGCTGCGCGAGCTGGTCGCCCGCTGCCGCCGCGAGATCGCGGATCCGCCCCGCCTCGCGGTGCCCGACGTCTCGCGCCTCGGCGAGCCGCCGACCGGCCGGGAGGCGCTCGACGCGCACCTCGCCCGCCTCACCGCCGTCGGCCGGGCGTTCGACGCCGTCGAGGCCGCCTACACCTCGCCGCTGCGCGAGCGGGCCGCCCTCGGCTTCCGGCTGCGGGCCCTGCGCGAGCGCGCCGCCGCCAACGGCCGGGCCGCCTCCGCCGTCGGCGTCGCGGCCGACGCCGAGGTCCGCGCCGCGCTCGACGCGGTGCCCTGCTCGGTGCCGCTCGCCCGCCACCTGGTCGAGCAGTACGACGTGATCACCCGCGATCTGCCGACCGCCTCCTCTCCCTCGCACCACCGGAAGGCCAGCTCATGAACGGCGACCCCTGCACCTCGACCCCGGGCTGCACCGGCGTCATCGAGGACGGCTACTGCAACGTCTGCGGGCTGCCGGCGGAGGCGCCGGCGGCCGCGGTGTCCGCTCCCACCGCGCGCCGCCCCGCTCCCGCGGCCGGCCCCACTCCCGCCACCGCCTCCGCCGCCTTCGGCACCGGCTTCGCCGAGGGCGCGCCGAACGCGCAGGCTCCGGTCGGATCGAGCACCGAGGAGGCGGCGACCGCCCGCAGCGGCCGCACCTCCTCCGCCCGCCTCGCGACCGCCGCGCTCGGCTCCGCCCGCACCGCGCAGACCGGCTCGAAGACCACCCGCCGCGTCGGCACCACCTCGACCCGCCTGCGCGGCCCGCGGCTCGGCGCCGGACTGACGACCGTCCCCTCGCGCCCCGCCGCCGACCCGATGGCCGCGCTGATGAAGGAGGCGGTGCTCCCCGAGCGCAAGCGCTTCTGCTCCAACTGCGGCACCGCGGTCGGCCGAGGCCGCGACGGCAAGCCCGGCCGCACCGAGGGCTTCTGCCCGAACTGCCGCACTCCGTTCAGCTTCACGCCGCAGCTCGCGAAGGGTGACGTCGTCGGCGGCCAGTACGAGGTCGTCGGCTGCCTCGCCTACGGCGGGCTCGGCTGGATCTACCTCGCCCGCGACCGCAACGTCTCCGGCCGCTGGGTCGTGCTCAAGGGCCTGCTGAACTCCGGCGACCCGGACGCGTACGCCGCGGCGGTGACGGAGCGGCAGTACCTCGCCGAGGTCGAGCACCCGCTGATCGTCGAGATCTACAACTTCGTCCTGCACGAGGGCGCCGGCTACATCGTGATGGAGTACGTCGGCGGACCGAGCCTCAAGCAGATCCTCCAGGAGCGCCGCGACGCGAACGGCGGCTCCGCGGATCCGCTGCCCGTCGACCAGGCGCTCGCCTTCGTCCTCGAGGTGATGCCCGCCTTCGCCTACCTGCACGACCACGGACTGCTCTACTGCGACTTCAAGCCGGACAACATGATCCAGGTCGGCGACCAGGTCAAGCTGATCGACCTGGGCGGCGTGCGCCGCGCCGACGACGAGGAGTCGGCGATCTACGGCACCGTCGGCTACCAGGCGCCCGAGGTGCCCGAGCTCGGGCCGTCGATCGCCTCCGACGTCTACACGATCGGGCGGACGATCGCCTCGCTCGTCCTCGACTTCCGCGGCAACCAGACGACCTACGTGGCCTCGCTGCCGCCGGTGTCCGAGACGCCGCTGTTCCAGAAGTACGACTCGTTCTACCGCCTGGTCGCGAAGGCCTGCGCGCCCGACCCGCAGGACCGCTTCGCCACCGTCGACGAGATGCGCGGGCAGCTGCTCGGCGTGCTGCGCGAGGTCGTCGCGACCGACCGCGGGCCGGGGCACCCCGCACTGCACTCGACCGAGTCGGCGCTCTTCGAGGCGCCCGTCGCCGACGTGGTCGACCGTCCGCTGCCCTGGGACGCGCTGCCCGGGCTCAAGACCGACGAGTCCGACCCGGCGCGCGCCTGGCTCGCGGGCGTCAACGTCGCCGATCCGATCGTGCGGCTGCGCGCGCTCGCGCTCGCGCCGACCGTCACCGTCGAGGTGCGGCTCGCCCGCGCCCGCGCGGCGATCGAGGCCGAGCGCTGGGAGGACGTCGCCCGCGCGACCGGGGAGATCCTCACCGAGGACCCGTGGGAGTGGCGCGCGGTGTGGATGAGCGGGCTGGCCCAGCTCGCCCGCCACGACGACATCGGCGCCCGCGCCTCGTTCAACACCGTCTACGGCCAGGTGCCCGGCGAGCTCGCGCCCAAGCTCGCGCTCGCCGCGGCCTGCGAGTCGAGCGGCGAGCCCGAGGTGGCGGAGTCGCTCTACGTGATCTGCGCGCGTGCCGACGCCAACTACACCGCGCCGGCCGCCTTCGGTCTCGCCCGGGTCCGGCAGCACCGGGCCGACCTCGACGGCGCGCTCGACGCGCTCGACATCGTCACGCCGACCCGCTCCTCCTACGTCGACGCCCGCCGTCGCCGCGCCGAGCTGCTGGCCGGCTCCGGCCGCGGACTGCCGGCGCTCTCCGCCGCGCTCGCCAGTGTCGACACGGTGGCGATCGACTCGCGCACCCGGCTCGAGCTGACGACGGGGGTGCTGGAGTCGGCGCTCGAGCTGGTCCGCCGCGACGGCCCCGCCGAGGGCGCGACGATCGGCGGGATCGACGCCACCGAGCCCGCCCTCCGGGACGGCCTCGAGACCTCCTACCGCTCGCTCGCGGCCGCCACCCGCGAGAAGGAGGAGCGCCTGCGCCTCGTCGACCGGGCGAACGCCGTGCGCCGCTGGACGCTGACGTGAGCGGGGAGAGCGACGTGAGCGGGGAGAGTTCCGTGAGCGCCGAGCTGTCGACGCCCTGCCCGAACTGCGGCGAGCCGGTCTCGACCGGCGATGCCTTCTGCGAGGCCTGCGGGACGACGCTGATCGTCCCGGCCGCCGCGGCCGCCCCGCCCGCCGCCGGCTCGGAGGGCCCGACCGCCTGCCTGCACTGCGGGGGAGCGATCGCCGACGACGGCTACTGCGAGCAGTGCGGGCAGCGCGCGCCGACCGAGCGCGAGCACTGGGCGGAGGCGCCGCACCCGCTGGTCGGCGGCGTCTGCGACCGCGGGATCCGGCACGCGGCCAACGAGGACGCGATGGCGCTCGGCGCGACGGCCGGCGAGGACGGCGGCCTGCGGACGGCGCTTCTGGTGGTCTGCGACGGCGTCTCCTCGACCCCCGACTCCGACACCGCCTCGCTCGCCGCCGCCCGCGCCGCGCTGAGCGCGCTGCGGTCCGAGGTCGGCGGGGAGGTGCACGGCGCCGAGCGCTGGGGCGCGCTGCTGCAGATGGCGGTCGCGCGGGCCTCCGGGGCGATCGACGCCGCGGTGCCCGAGAAGCGCGACAACCCGCCCTCCTGCACCTTCACCGCCGCGATCCTCGACGGCGCGCTGCTGGTCACCGGCAACGTCGGCGACAGCCGCAGCTACTGGGTCCCCGACGCCGGCCCCGCCCGGCAGCTCACCGTCGACGACTCCTGGGCGCAGGAGCAGATCGCCTCGGGCGTGCCCCGCGCCGAGGCCGAGTCCGCGCCCGACGCGCACGCCATCACCAAGTGGCTGGGTGCTGACGCCCATGACGAGTCGCCGACCCTCGCCTCCACCGTGCTCGACGAGCCCGGCTGGGTGCTCGTCTGCTCCGACGGCCTCTGGAACTACGCCTCGCCCGCCGACGAGCTCGCGACCGTGCTGCACGACGCCGTCGCCCGCGTCGGCGACGACCCCGTCGCGCTGGCGGAGGCGCTCGTCGCCTGGGCCAACGAGCGCGGCGGCCAGGACAACATCACGGCGGCCCTGGCGCGCTTCGCGCCGGCGGCGGAGGCCGCGCCGCCCCCTTCCCTGCTGGTCGAGTAGGCCGCGGAGCGGCCGTATCGAGATCCACCGTTCTGCAGAGGGCCGGGTCTCGATACGCCGCTGCGCGGCTACTCGACCAGCATGTGCGCGCGACCACGCTCGCTGATGGGGCAGGTCTCGATCCGCCGCTGCGCGGCTACTCGACCAGCATGTCCGCGCTCCCTGTTGATCGTGGAGGCAGCGCCGCCCCCTTTCATGCTGATCGAGTGGGCCGCGGAGCGGCCGTATCGAGATCCCCCCGCCGTGCCGCTCCGTCCATCCGAGGTGCCGGTGCCTGGACACATCCGCTCCCCGCGTCCGCGCCGTCCCCGCCTACCCTCGACCCCATGAGCATCGCCGAGTCGCCCGCCACCTCGCTGTCCACCGTCGGCCACTGGATCGACGGCGCAGCCTCACCCTCGTCGTCCGGCCGAACCGCGCCGGTCTACGACCCCGCGCTCGGCGTCGCGACGAAGGAGGTCGCGCTGGCCGACGCCGCCGAGATCGACGCGGCCGTCGCCTCCGCCAAGGCCGCGTTCCCCGCCTGGCGCGACACCTCGCTCGCCAAGCGCCAGCAGATCGTCTTCAAGTTCCGCGAGCTGCTCGAGGCGAAGAAGGGCGAGCTGGCCGAGATCATCACCTCCGAGCACGGCAAGGTCCTCTCCGACGCGATGGGCGAGATCACCCGCGGCCAGGAGGTCGTCGAGTTCGCGACCGGCCTCGCGCACCACCTCAAGGGCGAGTACTCGGAGCAGGTCTCCACCGGCGTCGACGTCTACTCCGTGAAGCAGCCGCTCGGCGTCGTCGGCATCATCAGCCCCTTCAACTTCCCCGCGATGGTGCCGATGTGGTTCTTCCCCATCGCCATCGCCGCCGGCAACACCGTCGTCGTGAAGCCGTCCGAGAAGGACCCGTCGTCGGCGATCTGGCTCGGTGCGCTCTGGAAGGAGGCCGGTCTCCCCGACGGCGTCTTCACCGTCCTGAACGGCGACAAGGTCGCCGTCGACGGCCTCCTCGAGCACCCCGACGTCAAGTCGATCTCCTTCGTCGGCTCCACCCCGATCGCGCAGTACGTCTACGAGACCGGCACCCGCCACGGCAAGCGCGTCCAGGCCCTCGGCGGGGCGAAGAACCACATGCTCGTGCTGCCGGACGCGGACCTCGACCTCGTCGCCGACTCCGCCATCAACGCGGGCTTCGGCTCGGCGGGGGAGCGCTGCATGGCGATCTCGGTCGTCGTCGCGGTCGAGCCGGTCGCGGACGAGCTGATCGCGAAGATCCAGGAGCGCGCCGCGACCCTGCGCATCGGCGACGGCCGTCGCGGCTGCGACATGGGCCCGCTGGTGACCGAGGCGCACCGCGACAAGGTCGCCTCCTACATCGCGATCGCGGAGGAGGACGGCGCGAAGGTCGTCGTCGACGGCCGCGGCATCGAGGTCGACGGCGACGAGAACGGCTTCTGGCTCGGGCCGACCCTGCTGGACGACGTCCCGATCACCTCGAAGGCCTACACCGAGGAGATCTTCGGACCCGTCCTCTCCATTGTGCGGGTGCAGTCCTACGAGGAGGGCGTCGCCCTGATCAACAACGGCGCCTTCGGCAACGGGACCGCGATCTTCACCAACGACGGCGGGGCGGCCCGCCGCTTCCAGAACGAGGTCGAGGTCGGGATGATCGGCATCAACGTGCCGATCCCCGTGCCGGTGGCGACGTTCTCGTTCGGCGGCTGGAAGTCGTCCCTCTTCGGCGACACCAAGGCCCACGGCGCGGAGGGCGTCCGCTTCTTCACGCAGCAGAAGGCGATCACGTCGCGGTGGCTCGACCCGTCGCACGGCGGCATCAACCTCGGTTTCCCTCAAAACTGAGCCGGGCCGCGAGATGCCACTTATGAGCGACTTCTACGGCGTGTCCTGCTCATAAGTGGCATCTCGCGGGGCCACCGCACACCGACCATCGCAAGGTCGAGCGCAACCGGCGAATCGCGTGTCAGCGATTCGTCGTGGGCGGACGTGCGTCGCTCTGTGGGGCGTCCCCCTCTCGCTCGGCCGACCGCGGCCGATCGACGACGGAGGAGGAGACCGGCGCCGAGAAGCACAGCGCCAGCCACAGCTCGGTGCGTGCGTCCACGTCGTCCAGGTCGACACCCAGCGCCCGCTCGACCGCCGTGATGCGGTTCCGCAGCGTGTGCCGGTGCACGCCGAGCTCGCGGGCGGCCGGCTCCCAGGCGCCGTTGCAGCGGAGCCAGACGCGGGCGCTCTCGAGCAGCACGCCGCCCTCGGGCGTGAGCAGCGGCGCGAGCAGCCGCCGCGCGAGCGGCTCGGCACCCGCAGCCGTGAGCAGGCCGCGCATCCCCTGCGCCGACACGTCCTCGAAGCGGAGCAGCGGATGCTCCGCCGTCGCCCGGTCGGCCGCGCGTCGCGCCTCCACCAGCCCCCGCTCCAGCTCCGACCAGGCGATCGGCGCCGAGGACCCCGCCTGCGCACCGTGCCGCTCCAGCACCCCCGCGATCAGCGCCAGATCCTCCGCACCCGTGATCACCACGAGGGCCCCGTCGCGCTCGGCGAAGAACAGCCGCGCCCCGTTCTCCTCCGCGAACACCTCCAGCTCGTCGAGCAGCGAGTCGCCGCGCACCGGCTCGCTCAGCACGCTCACGCGGACCGGCTCGGCGGGCAGCGTGCCCCAGAGCTGCCGTGCCGTGCGGGCCGCGACGTCGAAGGCCCCGGCGACGAGCAGCTCGAGCAGACCCGAGCGCAGCTGCCGCCGCGAGGTGTCGAGGGCGCGCCGCTGCTCGAGGGCGATGCTCGCGAGCCCGATGACGCTCGCCACCAGGTCGTTGCCGGCCGGATCCAGGGGAGTGCCGGTTCCGACCGCGAGCACCCCGCGCAGGTGGTCGCGCTGCCCGAGCGTCTGCAGGGTGACGCCGCCGCCGTCGTCGAGCCGGAGCCCCGCGCGGCTGCCCCGGGCGAGCGCCTGGCGCACGGCCGCCGCGACCGAGCGCTCCGCCGCCTCCGGCACGTCGAGCCGGGTCGGCAGGTGCACCCTCTGGCCGACCGCGTCGTAGAGCGCGACCCAGCAGTCCAGCTGGCGCTCCAGCTCCGAGAGGATCGCCGCGAGGCCGTCCGGTCGCAGCGCCGCCCGCGCGACCCGGCGCTGCGCCTCCAGCGACCACTCCAGTCGCTCGCGCTGCTCGCGCGAGATGACGTCCGCGACGAAGCGGATGATCCCCATGAACGGCGTCAGATCGGCGACCTCGAGCAGCGGCAGCCCCTGCCGGGCGCAGGCCGCGACGAGGGGAGCGGGCACCTCGTCGTGCACGATGCCGGTCGCGAAGCCGAGGGCGCGGATGCCCCGGCCGCGCAGGCGCGCGACGTACGCCTCCGAGAAGTCGGCGCCCTGCGTCCCGGGAGCCTGCTTGAAGTGCACCCCGTCGGTGAGCAGCAGCTGCCCCGACTCGAGCCACGGCGTCGGATCGACGAGGTCGGAGGAGTGCGCCCAGACCAGTGGAGCGTCGAGGGCCGCCTCGTCGTGCACGCCCGCGAGGACGTGGAGGCGGAAGGCCGGCTCGGCGAGCAGATCGCGGACGGTCGCGGGCACGGGCGGCTCCCTCGGATTCGACGTTCTGTCCATCGTAGGGCTGACGCTTCGACAAAGCGGGCCGCCCGCGACGGGCCCGCGCGCGGCACGATGGAGGCATGACGCTCTCGGACACGACACCCTCGGACACGACTCCCACCGGCAGCACCAACGCCTCCGTCACCGCCGCCGACCGCTCGCGGGTCTTCCACTCCTGGTCCGCGCAGGGCGCGCTGAACCCGCTGCCGATCGCCGGCGGCCTCGGCGCCGAGGTCTGGGACGTCGACGGCACCCGCTACCTCGACTTCTCCAGCCAGCTCGTGAACGTCAACATCGGCTACCAGCACCCCAAGGTCGTCGCCGCGATCCAGGCGCAGGCGGCGGTGCTCACCACCGTCGGCCCGGCCTTCGCGAACGAGACCCGGGCCGAGGCGGCACGTCTGATCACCGAGCGTGCGCCCGAGGGCTTCGAGAAGGTCTTCTTCACCAACGGCGGCGCGGACGCCAACGAGAACGCGATCCGGATGGCGCGCCTCTACACCGGTCGCGACAAGATCGTCTCCTTCTACCGCTCGTACCACGGCAACACCGGCGCCGCGATCGTCTCCACCGGCGACTGGCGCCGCATCCCCAACGAGTACGCCCGCGGGCACGTGCACGCCTTCGGCCCGTACCTCTACCGCTCCGAGTTCTGGGCCGAGACGCCCGAGCAGGAGTGCGAGCGCGCGCTGCACCACCTCGAGCGCGTCGTGCAGGCCGAGGGCCCCGAGTCGATCGCGGCGCTGCTGCTCGAGACCATCCCCGGCACGGCCGGCATCCTCACGCCGCCGCCCGGCTACCTCGCCGGCGTGCGGGCGCTCGCCGACCGCTACGGCATCCTGCTGATCCTCGACGAGGTGATGGCCGGCTTCGGCCGCACCGGCGAGTGGTTCGCGTTCGACGCCTTCGACGTCCGGCCCGACCTGATCACCTTCGCCAAGGGCGTCAACTCGGGCTACGTGCCGATCGGCGGCGTCCTGATCGACGACCCGATCGCGCACCACTTCGACGAGCGCGTCTTCCCCGGCGGGCTGACCTACTCCGGCCACCCGCTCGCCGCGGCGAGCGTCGTCGCGACCCTCGAGGCCATGGCGGAGGAGGGCATCGTCGACAACGCGAAGACCATCGGCTCCGAGCACCTCGCCCCCGGCCTGGCCGCCCTCGAGGCGAAGCACGACCTGATCGGCGAGGTCCGCGGCTCCGGCGTCTTCTGGGCGCTCGAGCTGGTCACCGACCGCGCCACCCGCGAGCCGCTGCCCGCCGCCGCCGTCGGCCGCCTGAAGGCCGACCTGCTCTCCCGCGGCCTCCTGCCCTTCACCGCCGACAACCGCATCCACGTCGTCCCGCCCGCCGTGGTCACCCCCGCCGAGGTCGCCCGCGGCCTCGCGATCCTCGACGACGCCCTGACGTCCTTCAGCGGCTGACGTGCTTCCCCTGCTGATCGAGCGACCCGTGGAGTGGGCGCCTCACATGCTGATCGAGTAGCCCGCGGAGCGGGCGTATCGAGATCCACCGTCCTGCTGACGCCGGGTCTCGATACGCCGCTGCGCGGCTACTCGACCAGCATGCTGCGGTCGTGCTGATCACCAGCACGGGTGGGACATGCTGATCGAGCCGCCCGCGCGGCGGGCCTCCCCCTGCTGATCGAGTAGCCCGCGGAGCGGGCGTATCGAGATCCACCGCTCTGCAGAGGCCGGGTCTCGATACGCCCCTCCGGGGCTACTCGACCACCATGCTGCGATCGTCCTGATCAGCAGCGCGGGCGGGACATGCTGATCGAGCCGCACGCGCGGCGGGCCTCCCCATGCTGATCGAGTAGCCCGCGGAGCGGGCGTATCGAGATCCACCGCTCTGCAGAGGCCGGGTCTCGATACGCCCCTCCGGGGCTACTCGACCAGCATGCTTCTCTCCCCGACCATCGGCCGGCGGTCCTCCGAACCACCCGGCCACGCACGAGCCGTATCCGGGAATCCGCGTCCCAGCGGATTCCCGTCGGCGCACGCACCGGGCTCTGCGAAACACCCCCCGCGCTCTGCCGACCGCAGGACGCCGCCCCGCGGAGTCCTCAAGAAAAACTGTGCAGCGCGAACGCCGTCACGAACCCGAGGACGGCGTACAGCCCCGTCAGCACGTCGTCCCGATCGAACGCCTCCGGGATCATCGTGTTCGAGATCATCGCGAGGATCGCGCCGGCCGCGACCGTCGTCACGAACGCCACGACCGCTCCCGGTGCGCTCGCGAAGACGAGGAAGCCGACGAGCGCGGCGATCGCGGAGAGCGCCGCGATGCCGCCCCAGACGGTGAAGATGTAGCGGGCGGAGCGTCCGTCGGCCTTCATGCCGACGGTCGAGGAGAGCCCCTCCGGCAGGTTCGAGATCGCCACGGCGGCCACGATCGGCACGCTGATCGCCGCTCCCGCGCCGCCCTGCGCCACCGAGAGGCCGAGCACGATCGACTCCGGGATCCCGTCGATCAGCGCGCCCGCGGCGATCGCGGTGCCGCCGCCCGCGGAGCCGGAGCCCTTCGCGCTCTTGCGGTTCCCTGCGCCGGCACGGGTGAGCAGCGCGTCCGCCCCGACGAAGACCACGGCACCGGCGAGCGTGCCGAGGATCGTCGGCAGCAGTCCGCCGTCATCGGCCGCCTCCTGCACCAGCTCGTAGGCGAGCGCCGAGATGAGCACGCCTGCACCGAACGCCGAGATCGCCGCGGTCAGCTTGGGCGGGACACGGACGAACCAGGCGAGCGCCGCTCCGACGAGGAGGGTCGCGCCGCCGATGGCGCCGCTGAGCAGCGCGAGGGACCAGGAAGGCACGGCGCCCAGCCTGCCAGGCGGACGCGGGCTGCAGACCAGGGTTGACGGAGCTCGGGCACGCGCGACTGAGCGCGCTCATGCTGGTCGAGTAGCCCCGGAGGGGCGTATCGAGACCCACCGTCGCCAGCACGGTGGGTCCAGGGACTCGTCCTCCGACATGGCCTCCTCAGCACCGCTCCGAGACGTACCCCTCGTCGCCGGGCGTGAGAAGGTCGCGGTCGCGCAGCAGCACGCCGATCCCGTCGCCGCGTGCGCACGCCCGCGCGAACACCGCGTCCGCATCGTCGACGTCCGTGTACTCCACCTCGTACACGCGCTCGCCGTAGACGTCCGTGTAGGCGTCGCACTCGGTGAACACCTCGCACTCCTCCGTGATCGCGAAGTCGAAGCCGAGCCCGCGCATCTCCGCCGCCCGCTCCGCGGCGTTCTTCTGGCCGATCGCGAGCCCGGCCCGGTGCGCGGCGTCGACGAGCTCGCGGGCGAACGCGGCGGTGTCGGAGTCGGTCAGCAGCCCCTCGGAGCGGGTGGCGGAGTCGAGGTTGTCCGCCTCGACGGCGTCGAAGCCGCTCTCGGCGCAGCCCTCGAGCCACGGCGCGACCACCTCGACCAGCGCCTCCCTCTTCGTCTCCGTCGACACGTCGAGGAGCGTCTCGTCCGGCCAGTCCGGATCCGTGATCGGCTCGCCCGCGGCGTCCCGCAGCAGCAGCTCGGGGCGCGACGCCCACTCCGCCTCCTCGCCGGGCTGCGTCTGGAACGCGTTGACGTAGCAGACCGAGTACACGCCGGGCGCGGGCTCGGCCTCGCGGTCGCGGACGACGAGCTCGACGCCGTCGGCCGGCGGGTAGCTGCCGCCGAGCTGGTAGTCGAAGCCCGCGCCCGCCGGGGGAGGGGTCGGCTGTCCGACGGTTGCTGCGCATCCGGCGAGGAGGAGGGCCGTCGCGGCCAGGCAGCACAATAAACTGGCCGAATGGCGGAGTTCAGCGCGAGTGTCTTTCAGAACGAGTTCCTCTCGGACGGCGCGACGGATGTGCACGCGATCGTGACGGTGACCGCCTCGGGCACCGGCGCGGCCGGCAGCGACGGAGCGGCCGCCGAGATCATCATCGTCGACTGCTCGGGGTCGATGACCGGCGAGAACATGACCGCGGCCAAGCGCGCCGCCGCCGTGGCGGTCGACCAGATCCTCGACGGCACCTTCTTCGCCGTCGTCGCCGGCTCCGAGCGCGCCGACCGCGCCTTCCCGTACCCCAACGCCTCCGTCTCGATGGTGCGGATGGAGCCCGGCGCCCGCGCGGCCGCGAAGGAGGCCATCGGCTTCCTCCAGGCCGACGGCGGCACCGCGATGGGCACCTGGCTGACCCTCGCCCGCCAGCTCTTCTCCAGCGTCCCCGAGGCGAAGCAGCGGCACGCCATCCTGCTCACCGACGGCAAGAACGAGCACGAGTCGCGGATGCAGCTCGACGCGGCGATCCGCGCGGCCGGCGGCGTCTTCCAGTGCGACGTCCGCGGCGTCGGCTCCCGCTGGGTCGTCGAGGAGGCGCGCACCATCGCCAGCGCGCTGCTGGGCACCGTGGGCCTGATCGCGAACCCGGCCGACATGGCCGCCGACTTCGAGCAGCTGATCCAGGCGTCGATGGGCCGCGGTGTCGCCGACGGCGAGCTGCGCGTCTGGACCCCGCAGGGCTCGCAGCTGCTCTTCGTCCGCCAGGTCGCACCGAACCTCGAGGACCTGAGCTCGCGTCGCACCGCGGTCAACCCGCTGACCGGCTCCTACCCGACCGGCGCCTGGGGCGACGAGTCGCGGGAGTACCACGTGGCCGTGCGCGTCGCCTCGAAGCCGGTCGGCGCCGAGCAGCTCGCCGCCCGCGTGCAGCTCAGCGTGCGCGACGAGGTCGTCGCCTCCGCGCTGGTGAAGGCCCGCTGGACCGACGACTCGGCGCTCACCGCCCGGATCGATCCCGCCGTCGCGCACTACACCGGCCAGACCGAGCTCGCCTCCGCGATCCAGGACGGCCTCGCCGCGAAGGCCGTCGGCGACGACGCCACCGCGACCGTCAAGCTCGGCCGCGCGGTGCAGCTCGCCGCCGCGACCGGCAACGACGAGGCGACCGCGAAGCTGCGCAAGGTCGTCGAGATCGACGACCCGAACGAGGGGACGGTCCGTCTGAAGCGCGGTGTCGCCCGCCTGGACGAGATGGCGCTCGACACCGCCTCGACGAAGACCACCCGGGTGCGCAAGTGAGCTACCGCTGCCCCGAGGGGCACACCTCCCAGTCCGGCGACTACTGCGACGTCTGCGGTGCGCCGATCGCGCCCGCCGCGCCGTCCGCTCCCGCGCCGCGCGCCGCCGACCCGACCACGGCGATCCCGACCGGTCCCGCCGTCTGCCCGAACTGCTCGTACCCCAACGAGGCCGGCGCGCTGTTCTGCGAGAACTGCGGCTACGACTTCACCACCGGCTCGCTGCCCGAGGCCGACCCCTTCACCGAGTCCGGCGCTGTCCGCGCACCCGGCGAGGTCGGCGGCTCCGCCTCGGCGGCCGGCGACCCCGCCGCCCACCTGGGCGAGGCGCCCGCGTCGGCCGCTCCCGGTGCGCCGCCCGAACTCGTTCCGGAGGAGGCGGCCGGCTTCGACGTGCCCATCGCGACCGCACCGCCCGCCGCGCCTGCCACGGAGGTCCTCGCCGAGGTCACCGGGAGCACGCCGACGGCCGCGCCCGCCGTGCCCGCGGCCCCGGAGGAGGGCGACCCCTGGATCGCCGAGATCTGGGTCGACCCCGACTGGTACACGGAGCAGCGCGCCGAGGACCCGATGCCCTCGGCCGGCCCGCCGACGATCGTCGTGCTGCGCGAGCGCTCGGTGCTCGTCGGCCGACCCTCCGTCTCGCGCGGCATCTCGCCGCAGATCGACTGCGGCACCGACTCCGGCGTCTCCCGCCGCCACTGCCAGCTCAACACCGACGGCTACCGCTGGTGGGTCGAGGACCTGCAGTCCGCGAACGGCACCTACCTCGCCGCGGCCGGCGCCTCGCTCCCGCAGACCCCGATCCCCACCGGCCAGCGCCGCGAGATCGAGGAGGGCGACCGCGTCTACGTCGGCGCCTGGACCCGCATCGTCCTCCGCCAGGCCCTCCCGGGCGAGGCCTGACCCGCTTGCATGCTGATCGAGTAGCCCGCGCAGCGGGCGTATCGAGATCCACCGTCCCCGAGAGCTGAGCCGTCGGGCCTGCGTTCTGAAGTCGGTGGGTCTCGATACGCCGCTGCGCGGCTACTCGACCAGCATGTCTGCGGGCGCCTCTTCCCAGTAATCCACCGTCACCGAGACCTGAGCCGCCGGGCTCACGTCAGGGAGGGGCGGGTCTCGATACGCCGCTGCGCGGCTACTCGACCAGCATGCAAGGCGGCCGCTGCGCGGCTGCTCGACCAGCGTGTGCGGTGACCGCTGCTCGGCCGGCGAGCTTCCGGCTCAGCGGCCGGCGAGCATCCCGAGCATCCAGGAGAGGGCGGCGACGGCGCCGACGCCGACGACGCTCGAGCCGATGATGACGGCGCGGCGGAGGCGGACGGCGCGGCCGTCGGGAGCCGATGCCGCATCCAGCCCGGAGGCGGTCGACGCGGTCATCCCCGCGCGCAGCCGGTGGGCGACCTGGTCGGCCGTGGGCCGCTTCGCCGGGTCGCGCTCGGTCATCGAGGTGAGCAGCGCGCGCCAGGGTGCGGGCAGCGTCGCCGGGACGACGGGGGAGCGGTTGAGGCGCGCGATCGCGGCCTCGAGGACGGTGCCGGAGTACTCGCGGTGCCCGGTGATCGCCTCGAGCAGCACGAGGCCGAGCGAGAAGACGTCGCTGGCGCCGCTGATCGGCTCGCCGGCGACCTGCTCGGGGCTGACGAAGCTGGCGGTGCCGATCACGATGCCGTCGCTGGTGAGGCGCGAGCCGTCCATGAAGTGGGCGACGCCGAAGTCGGTGAGCTTGGCGGTGCGGGCGTAGCCGCTGGAGGCCACCTCGCTGACCAGGATGTTCGCGGGCTTCACGTCGCGGTGCACGACGCCCCGCTCGTGCAGGTAGGCGAGCGCCTCGGCCAGCTGCGTGCCGATCGCGGCGACCTCGTCCGGCGCCATCGGGCCGGGCTCGAGCCGCGCCTCGAGGGTCGGGTCGGCGACGAGCTCCATCACGACGTAGCGGCGCACCTCGCCGCCGAAGTTGTGCAGGCCGGCGTCGAAGAGGTTGACGATCCCGGGGTGCGCGAAGGAGCTGAGCATCCGCACCTCGCGCTCCTGGCGGGCGACGTCCTCGGGGTTGGAGGCCTCGGCGCGGAAGACCTTCACGGCCACTTCGCGCTGCACGGTCTCGTCGCGGGCCCGGTACACCGAGCCCATCCCGCCGGAGCCGATCCGCTCGATCAGGTAGTAGCGACCGGCCACCCGCTGCTGGGCGGCATTGGCGGCGATGGTGCTCACGACGACCCGCCTTCCGCTGGAGCGGAGTGCTCCGTGGCGCTCAGGACGAGCACCTGGGTAGACGGTACCGCGGTGCCGCGACAACGGGGAGCGCAATAGCCGGGATTGACATACGGCCGTGATAGAAGCAGTCGATCCGTCGCCGAGCGGGACCGCTCAGCGCAGCCCGCTGCGGGCGAAGCCCTGCACGAAGTAGCGCTGGAAGATCAGGAACAGCACGACCATCGGCAGCACGTTCACCAGCGCGAAGGCCATCGTTCCGCCGTAGTCGCTGCCGAACTGCCCCTGCAGGTAGAGCAGCCCGATCGGGAGGGTGAAGAGGACGTTCTCCTTGAGGGCGATCAGCGGCCAGGCGAAGTCGTTCCAGGAGCCGAGGAGCGACATGAAGAACAGCACCGCGATCAGCGGCTTCGAGAGCGGGAGCACGATCCGGGTGAAGACGCGGAAGTGGCCGGCCCCGTCGATCCGGGCCGCCTCGATCAGGTCGCGAGGGATCGCGAGGATGAACTGCCGCGCGAGGAACAGCCCGAAGGCCGAGGCCGCCGTCGGCAGGATCACCGCCCAGTAGCTGCCGTAGAGGCCGAGATCGGTGACGAGCCGGAAGAGCGACACCATGATCACCTGCACGGGGAGCGTCAGCGTCGACAGGGCCAGCAGGAAGAGCACGCCGGAGCCGCGGAAGCGCAGCTGCGCGAAGGCGTAGCCGCCGAGCAGGTTGATCGCCACGGTGATCAGCGCGGTGGTGAGGCTGATCGCGAGCGAGTTGCCGAACCAGGTCGCGACCGGGAACGAGTCGAAGACGCGCTCGAAGTTGGCCAGGGTGAACTCGCGCGGCCAGAGCCGCAGTGTGCCGCCGAGCAGCTCGGCGCGCGAGGAGAAGGCGACGACGAGCATCCAGTAGAGCGGGAAGAGGATGACGAGGGAGACGAGGATCGCGAGGACGAGCCGGAGCGCGGTCGTCGAGCGGGAGACGCGGTTCATTCGACGAGGTCCCTCGAGCGGTTCGTGCGCCACTGCACGGCGGTGAAGATCATCGTCAGGATCAGCAGCACGATGCCGATCGCCGCCGCGTAGCCCTGGTCGCGGGTGACGAAGCCGGTGTCGTAGGCGTAGGTCACCAGCACCGAGGTGGAGTTCTGCGGCCCGCCGCCGGTGAGGACGAAGACGATGTCGAAGACCTGGAACGAGTAAATGACGTTGAGGATGAGCAGGAAGAACGTCGACGGGCCGACCAGCGGCACCGTCACGTGCCGGAACTGCTGCCAGCCGTTCGCGCCGTCCAGCCGCGCCGCCTCGTAGAGCGCGGGGTTCACGCCCTGCAGCCCTGCCAGGTAGATCAGCATGTTGAAGCCGACCCGCCACCACAGGGTGACGAGGATCACGGAGGCGAAGGCCGCGGCTCCGCCGGACTGCCAGGCGATGCGCGGCAGTCCGATCGTCTGCAGCAGCCCGTCGAGCACGCCGCTGTTCTCGTCGAAGATCAGCACGCCCATCAGCGCCGTCGCGACGCCCGAGACCGCCATCGGCAGGATCAGGATCGAGCGGAAGACGGGCCGGGCCGGCAGCACCGAGTTCAGCAGCACCGCGGCGCCCAGCCCGAGCGCCATCGAGAGCGGCGTGACGATCAGCGTGAACAGCGCGGTGTTGAGGGTCGAGCGCCAGAACAGCGGGTCGCTGAGCAGCCGGCCGTAGTTGTCCAGGCCGATGAAGACGCCGTCGCCGAAGCCGTTGGTGCGCTGGAAGCTGAGCAGGAACGCGCCGACCAGCGGCACGAAGACGAACAGCGCCAGCATCAGCAGGTTCGGCGCGAGGAACCCGTAGGCCGCGACGGTCTCGCGGGCGGCGGGCGCCCGGGAGGAGCGGCGCGGTCGCGCCGTCACCTCCTCGGGCGCGGGGAGGGTGCGGGTCACCGGATCCTGCCGCTCACTGCACGGCGGTGGCGATGCCGGAGCTGAGCTTCGCGATCGTGTCCTCGGTGCTCTGGCCGCCGACGAACGCCTGCTCCAGCTGGTCCTTCAGCACCGCGATGATCGCGGCCATGTCCGGCGAGGCCACCTGCGCCGCGTCGGACGCCTGCACGGTGCCCGCCTGCCCGAGGAAGACCTCCGCGAGCTCGGGGCGCACATCGAACTCGATGCCAGACTCGGTCAGGTCGCGGCGGGTGGGCAGCAGCGAGGCGCCGGCGCAGAAGTCGCGCATCGACTCCTCCTCGGTCACGAAGGCGAGGAACGCCGCCGCGAGCTCGGGGTTCGCGGTCGCCTTGGTCGCGACGAGGGCGTTGCCGCCGAAGTCGCCGCCGCCGCGCACGTTCCGCGGCGAGTAGGTCGCGCCCCACTCGAAGTCGAGCGTCGACTCCGCGTCCGGGATGAGGAACGCCCCGCCGAAGGTCATCGCGGTCGTCTGCGAGTACCAGAGGTCGCTCGCGTAGGTCGTCGCCTGGATCGAGCTGCTCGGCGGCACGAGGCCGTCGGTGAAGAAGCTGCGGCTGAAGTCGATCGCCGCGCGACCCGCATCCGAGTCGATGGCGGGAGCGGAGAGGTCCTCGGTCAGGAAGCGGCCGTCGGCCTGGAAGAGCAGGCTCAGCCAGCGGGTGACGCCGTTGCCCTGCCAGTTGTAGGCGAAGGGGTAGCGCTCGGCGGGGAGCGAGGCGCGCAGCGTGCGGCCGACCTCGGTGAACTCCTCCCAGGTCCACGCCTCCTCCGGCGAGGCCGGGAAGTCGGTGATGCCCGCGGTGGCGAGCGCCTCCGTGTTGTAGAGGATCAGTGAGGTGTCGGTGTGGTGCGGCACGCCGAAGGGGCTGCCATTGCTCTGCACCGCGGCCCAGGCCGGGTCGGTGAAGCGGTCGGCCACGTCCGCCTCGAGGTGCGGGGTGAGGTCGAGCAGCTGGTCGCGACCGGCGTAGCTGCCGAAGGTGTAGTACGGCACGCGGAAGACGTCCGGCGGGTTCCCCGCCTGCAGCTGCGCGTCGATGTTGGTGAACATCTGCTCGTACGGCACCGAGTTCAGCGCCACGGTCGAGCCGGGGTTCGCCTCCTGGAAGCGGTCGATCGCCCGCTGGAAGCCGGCCAGCTCGGCGTCCGTGCCCCAGGTGGTGAAGGTCAGCGTGCCGCTGTCGGCGCTCGCCGCCGGGCGGGCCGGCGCGAAGCCGCAGCCCGCGAGCACCGGGACCGAGGCGGCGACGCCCAGGGCGCTGAGGAAGCGGCGGCGGTCCAGCATCGCGCGGTCGAAGACGCTCGTGCCGAGCGCGGTCCTGTCCAGAGCCATCATGGCCTCCCCTCGGGGGCCACGGGCGGGCTCCCCGAGGGAGGCTAACCCCGCGCAACGGCAGCGCGGACCTACTGGACGGATCGCCGATCCTGTGAGACGGCCCGCTCAGCTGCGGCGGCCGAGCATCCCCTCGAACGAGCCGTCGAGCGCCCACGGGTCCGCGGGAGCGCGCGAGGTGCGCGCCGCCTCGGTCGCGAGCTCGCGGCCCGCCCGCTCGATCCGCGAGGGCAGCGCGCGGCCGTCCTCGGTGGCTCCGCCCCAGTCCTCGGTCGCGGCGAAGACCGTCGTCGACAGGGGAGCGGCGTGCAGGTAGCTGAAGAGCGGGCGCATGGCGTAGTCGACCGCGAGCGAGTGGCGGGGCGAGCCGCCGGTCGCCGCGAGCAGGACGGGCAGGCCGCGGAGCGCCTCGGTGTCGAGCACGTCGACGAACGACTTGAAGAGCCCGCTGTAGCTCGTCGTGAAGATCGGCGTCACGGCGATCAGGCCGTCCGCGCCGGCCACCGCGTCGAGCGCGGTCTGCAGCGCCGGGCTCGCGAAGCCGGTGAGCAGATTGTTCGTGACGTCGTGCGCGAGGTCGCGCAGCTCGACGACGCTGCGCTCGACGGCGAAGCCCTGCTCGGTGAGCGAGGCCTCGGCCGCGTCGGCCAGGCGGTCGGCGAGCAGGCGGGTGGAGGACGGCGTGCTGAGGCCGGCCGAGAGGACGGTGATCCTGCGGGTGTCCATGGGCGGGGCCTCCTAGGCGCTGACGGGGACGGGGCTGACGGGGACGGGCTGCTCGGCGCGGGCGGCGACGAGCGAGGAGTGGGTGGGCGCGTCCGGCACGTGTGCCGGGCGGCCCTCGGCGAAGCCGGCGCGCAGAGCGGGCAGAATCTCGCCGAGCATGTCCATCTGCTCGAGGACGGTCTTCAGCGGCAGGCCCGCGTGGTCCATCAGGAACAGCTGGCGCTGGTAGTCGCCGACGTACTCGCGGAAGCCGAGGGTGCGGTCGATGATCTCCTGCGGCGAGCCCACGGTGAGCGGGGTCTGCTCCGTGAAGTCCTCGAGCGAGGGGCCGTGGCCGTAGACCGGGGCGTTGTCGAAGTAGGGGCGGAACTGCGAGACCGCGTCCTGCGAGTTCTTCGCGAGGAAGATCTGGCCGCCGAGTCCGACGATCGCCTGGTCGGCGCTGCCGTGGCCGTAGTGCTCGAAGCGCTGGCGGTAGAGCTGCACCATCTTCGCGGTGTGCGAGGCGGGCCAGAAGATGTGGTTCGCGAAGAAGCCGTCGCCGTAGTACGCGGCCTGCTCGGCGATCTGCGGCGAGCGGATCGAGCCGTGCCAGACGAACGGGGCGACGCCGTCGAGCGGGCGCGGGGTCGACTGGAAGCCCTGGAGCGGCGTGCGGAACTGGCCCTCCCAGTCGACGAACTCCTCGGTCCACAGGCGGTGCAGCAGGTCGTAGTTCTCGATGGTGAGCTCGATGCCGCGGCGGATGTCCTTGCCGAACCACGGGTAGACCGGGCCGGTGTTGCCGCGGCCGAGCATCAGGTCGACGCGGCCGCCCGCGAGGTGCTGGAGCATCGCGTAGTCCTCGGCGAGCTTCACCGGGTCGTTCGTGGTGATCAGGGCCATCGCGGTGCTGAGCTGCAGCCGCTCGGTCTTCGCCGCGATGTAGGCGAGGGTCGTCGTGGGGGAGGAGGACCAGAACGGCGGGTTGTGGTGCTCGCCGAGCGCGAAGACGTCGAGGCCGATCTCCTCCGCCTTCTGGGCGATCGCGAGCGTGGCCGCGATCTTCTCGGACTCGGTCGGGGTGCGGCCGGTCGTGGGGTCGGTGGTGATGTCGCTGACCGTGAAGATGCCGAACTGCATCGGGCGCTCCTTCTCTCCGTGGCCCCGTGCTGGCGAGACCTGATTCATGCGTTCGCATGTACATCCTCATCCAACCACGTGCGGGCGAATTCATTCCCGCCACCTGCTCGACCGCTCAGGAGCGCGTCAGGGAAGGGATGCGAGCCACCCCGTCCACGACCTCCTGGGCGAAGCTCGTCGTGTCGTCATCGAGAGCCACGAGGGAGTCTCGGGCGTTCTCGAAGGCTCCCACCAGATCGCGGCGAAGCCGACGGATCTCGTCGACGGCTCGACCGCCGTCCACCCCGAGCTTCTTCGCTTCTTTCGCGAAGCCTGCTTCGGACATCGCGTCGAAGCGGTATTCACCGTCGATCGACATCGCTGCCTGTGGCGCTTCGCCCCTGGCGCCGAATCGCGACCGATCGTCGAGATAGGGGGCGATGGTGTTCAGGTCGTAAAAGGGCGCGAGCCGCGAGTGGGCGCCGTCGAGCATCATCGAGTAGTTCTTGATGTGAGCGTCGGTGCAGTAAGCGACGCTGTTGAAGGCGACTCCGCGGAAGAACTCCCATCCGATCCGCACTCTCTGGCTGTCGCTGAGTGCAAGAGCGCGGATGAGGGTCGCGACGGCGCCGATCCCCGGGCCCCCGTCCCGTCGCTGGTACTTCTTCGCAGGATCCGTCGACAGGGCCTGCCCGAAATCTTCCTGATGCAACCGTCGGATGATTCCGTCTGCTCCCGGCTCGCGGTCGTAGCGTTTCGAGACGAAGACTCGGTGCGGCCCGATCTGCTGGATCCAGAACTCGGCGGTCGCGAGACCGAGCGTGTTCGCCGCGGTCAGCGTCACGTATTCGACGACGTCGACGCGCCTGAACCCGTCCGGCGCGACGGGCTTGAGGATGTGTGTCGTCGGCGTCGCGCGCAGCGCACGTGCCCATCCGCGTCGGTCGTGAACGAGCGCGATCTTGGGTTGCGCTCCGGGCAGAGAGAAGCGCTGATCGAGGCGCGCGTCCGCAGTCCCGTCTCGGTACTCGTCGATGACGAGGCGGAGCTGTTCGGCGACGTCCTCGTCGGCCAGTGTCTCGACCGCGGTTCGGTCGCTGTCCGCATCAGTGGATTCTTCGCCAGGAGGAAGGAGCTGAACGGCGCCGGGGGCGTCCGACCCTGTGTGTTCGAGGATGGCGAAGGGATTCTTGGGATTGACGTCGAAGCGTTGAGCGATGGCGCTTCGCGCTGCGTCGTTGTCGGGGAGGAGCCCGTTGAGCCAGGGCAGGACCTGCCGCTTGCTGTGGCGCTCCACTGCTTTGCTCATCGAGAGCGAGAGGGGCGTGCTCAGCGGATCGCGTCTGTACTCGTCGTCATAGACGAAGACGGTGTTGCCCGTGTTCTCCTGGAGGAAAGTTCCGGCTCTTCTGCCGTCGAGGTACGCGACGAGCTCACGTGCGGCGGCCATCGAGCGCCCTTTCCTCGAGCCCGTAACCCAGCGCTCGGAGTACGTCGAGTACCGCACCGATGCGGGCGTTGGGGTTGCCGCGCTCGAACTCGTTCACCCACTTCCTGGAGAGTCCCGCACGCTGGGCGAGCTCGGCCTGGCTGAGGCCCGCGTTCTCGCGCAGCGAGACCACCAGCTGCCTGAGATCGTTCACTCCACTGAACATCGCTCGCCTCCTCCGCGGTGTAACCGCACGGCTACATATAGAAGTGTAACCCTTCAGGTACTGCCTGCGATGTAACCGCTCGCGCCTAGGCGGTGACGATCCCAGAGGTCGAAGGGCTTCTTCGGCATGGCCGGTGGAAGATCGACTGAAAGCTATAGATGCCATGAAGCACTGAAGTGAACGTTGTAGAGCTCAGGAGTCTTCGCATGGTCGCACGACGGTCGCCTCGCCGCTCCCTGCAGCTGGCCGAGATCGGCGCCAACATCCGCCGCTGGCGAGCGGTGAACGGGATGACCGCGTCCTCGCTCGCCGAGCGGGCGGGCGTCACCCGCGAGACGCTGCGCCGGCTCGAGGCGGGAGACGGCTCGGCCCGGCTCGACTCCGTCGTCGCGGTCCTCGGGGCGCTCGGCATCGCGGACTCCCTCGTCCAGGCGACCGACCCCTACCGCAGCGAGACGGCACGGGCCCGCATCGACGCGATCCTCGGCGCCGGCGGCTCCCTGTGACCGCCGGGCCGGCGGGCGCTCACTCTCGAGTGACGGGCGGCCTCCTCGCCCTCCGGCCGCCCGAAACATCCCCGCAATCTGCCCCGCACTAGAGTCGTGCCATGGGTGACCTCTTCGACGGATACGGGTCCCAGAAGGTCGAGCGGCCCCGCACGGGCGCCTCACCCTGGGACGAGATGTTCGCCGATGTCGCGGCGACGAGCGGCCCCGCCGGCGTCCGTGACTCGTACCGCGACATCTACTCCTCGCTCGCGCGGATGACGCAGGAGGAGCTGCGCGGTCGCACCGATGCGCTCGCCTCCTCCTACCTCGCGCAGGGCGTGACCTTCGACTTCGCGGGCGAGGAGCGGCCCTTCCCGCTCGACGCCGTCCCGCGCGTGATCGAGAGCGCCGAGTGGAACGAGGTGCAGAGCGGCATCAAGCAGCGCGTCCGCGCGCTCGAGGCCTTCCTCGCCGACGTCTACGGCCCGCAGAACGCGGTGAAGGACGGCGTGATCCCCGCCGCCCTGCTCTCCAGCTCCAGCCACTTCCACCGCCAGGCCGCCGGGATCGAGCCGGCCAACGGCGTGCGGATCCAGGTGTCCGGCATCGACCTCATCCGCGACGAGGTCGGCGACTGGCGGGTCCTCGAGGACAACGTCCGCGTGCCCTCCGGTGTCTCCTACGTCATCTCGAACCGCCGGGTGATGGCGCAGACGCTGCCCGAGCTGTTCGTGTCGATGCGGGTGCGCCCGGTCGGCGACTACCCCAACCGCCTGCTCCAGGCCCTGCGCGCCTCCGCTCCGGAGGGCGTCGACGACCCCACCGTCGTCGTGCTCACGCCGGGCGTCTACAACTCGGCCTACTTCGAGCACACCCTGCTCGCCCGGCTGATGGGCGTCGAGCTGGTCGAGGGGCGCGACCTCTTCTGCACCGGCGGCAAGGTGTTCATGCGCACCACCTCCGGGCCCACCCGCGTCGACGTGATCTACCGCCGCGTCGACGACGAGTTCCTCGACCCGCTGCAGTTCCGCGCCGACTCGATGCTCGGCTCGCCCGGACTGATGCTCGCCGCGCGCCTGGGCAACGTCACGATCGCGAACGCGGTCGGCAACGGCGTCGCCGACGACAAGCTCGTCTACACCTACCTGCCCGACCTGATCCGCTACTACCTCTCGGAGGAGCCGGTGATCAAGAACGTCGACACCTGGCGCCTGGAGGATCCGGGCGCGCTCGAGGAGGTGCTCGACCGCCTCGACGAGCTCGTCGTGAAGCCGGTCGACGGCTCCGGCGGCAAGGGCCTCGTCGTCGGGCCGGCCGCCTCGGCGAAGGAGCTGGCCGAGCTGCGCTCCCGGCTGCAGGCCGACCCGCGCGGCTGGATCGCCCAGCCGGTGGTGCAGCTCTCGACGATCCCGACCCTGGTCGACGACGGCATGCGGCCCCGGCACGCGGACCTCCGTCCCTTCGCGGTCAACGACGGCAAGGACATCTGGGTGCTGCCCGGCGGTCTCACCCGGGTCGCACTGCCCGAGGGCCAGCTCGTCGTCAACTCGTCGCAGGGCGGCGGCTCGAAGGACACCTGGGTCGTCGGCCTCGAGGGCGCGCCGCTCACCGAGCCGGACGCCCACGACATCTCCGGGCTCGTCGAGGACCAGGCGGCCGTGACCAGCTCGATCCCGATCGTCTACCCGCTGAACCACACGCCCGACCAGTCGCCGCAGGACGCGGCCAACCACGACCAGGACCAGCAGCAGCAGCAGACGCTCGCCGCGGGGGAGGACGCCTGATGCTCTCCCGGATCGCCGAGTCGCTGTTCTGGATCGGCCGCTACATCGAGCGGTCCGACGGCACCGCCCGCATCCTCGACGTCCACCTGCAGCTCCTGCTCGAGGACCCGTGGATCGACGAGGACACCGCCTGCCGCTCGCTGCTGTCGGTGATGGGGTCCACCGCGCCGGACGACATGAAGGAGGTCACCCGCGCCGACGTGCTGACCATCCTCGCGATCGACCGCACGAACCCCGCCTCGATCGCGTACTCGCTCGGCGCCGCCCGCGAGAACGCCCGGCGCGCGCGGGAGATCGTCTCGACCGAGCTGTGGGAGTGCCTCAACACCACGCGCACCCGGATGCCCCGCCGGGTCACGGGGGAGCGGGTGTCGGAGTTCTTCGGCTGGGTGCGCGAGCGCTCGGCGCTCGCCGTCGGCATCATCGAGTCGGCCACCTCGCGCGACGAGGCCTGGCAGTTCTTCACGCTCGGCCGCTCGATCGAGCGCGCCGACATGACGGCCCGCCTGCTGGCCACGCGGTCGCTGACCGAGGCGAGCGGCCCGTCCTGGACGACGATCCTGCGCTCCTGCGGGGCGTACGAGGCGTACCTCCGCACCTACCGCGGCGTGCCGAGCGCGCGCAACGCGGCGGAGTTCCTGCTGCTCGACCGCCTCTTCCCGCGCTCGATCCTCTTCTCGGTCTCGCGTGCCGAGATGTGCATGCGCGACATCGAGCCGCGCACCGGTCGCGTCGGGCACACCGGCGACGCCCAGCGGGTGCTCGGCCAGATCCGCAGCGAGCTGGAGTACCGGCCGATCGCCGAGATCCTCGAGGACCTGCCCCGGCACATGGACAGCGTGCAGGAGGCGACCTCGTCGGCCTCCGAGGCGATCCGCCAGCGCTACTTCCCCACCAATGTCATGCCGAGCTGGATCGGGGAGGCGCTGTGAGCAGGCTGCGCATCACGCACACGACGGGGTTCACCTACCGGGGCGACGTCGTCGCCTCCTACAACGAGGCGAGGATGCTCCCGGCGTCCTCGGACGGGCAGCTCGTGCTCTCCTCGAACCTCGTCATCCGCCCGGTCACCTCCGCGCACACCTACACCGACTACTGGGGCACCCGGGTCTCGTCGTTCGACGTGCTCGACCCGCACCAGGAGCTCTCGCTCACGGCGACCTCGCTCGTCGAGATCCGGCCGAAGGCGCACCCCGACCACCCGGTCGGCTGGGAGCAGCTCGCGGACCAGGTCGAGACGCTCACCGAGTACGTGGAGCAGCTCAAGCAGACCAACCGCACCGCCCCGCCGGAGGACCTGGTCGAGCTCGCCCGCCGGCTGGCCGACGCCGCGGAAGGCCCGTGCGACGCGGCCCTGTCGATCGCCGAGACGATCGGCCGCGAGATGACCTACCGCCAGGGCGTCACCGGCGTGCACTCGACGGCGACCGAGTCGTGGACCGCCCGCGAGGGCGTCTGCCAGGACATCACCCACATCGTCCTGGGCGCGCTGCGCTCGACGGGCATTCCCGCGCGCTACGTCTCCGGCTATCTGCACCCCAAGCCGAACGCGGCGATCGGCGAGACCGTCGTCGGCGAGTCGCACGCCTGGGTCGAGTGGTTCTGCGGCGGTGCCTGGCGCGGCTACGACCCCACCAACCTGATCGACATCGGCGACCGCCACGTGATCGTCGGCCGCGGCCGCGACTACAACGACATCGCCCCGCTGCGCGGCGTCTACGCCGGTCCGCACTCCTCGAAGCTGTTCGTCCGGGTGGAGATCACGCGCGAGGCGTGAGGGAGGCGATGTTCTGCGTCGTGATCGCTTGCGGCGCGACTCGGCTCAGCTCGCCCTCCGACGAGTGCCGCGTGCACGGATGACGTGCTTCGCGCCAGAACGGCCTGCATGAACTGACGTTTGCGCGATGTGATGGCGAACGTCACAGACGAGTGGTAGCGTTGCGGCCGGTAGCAGGGGATGAAAGAGTTCCTCGGAGCGCCAATTCGAGAAGCCCACGCCATGTGCGTGGGCTTCTGCGTTAACGCCAGGATGGTCGCATGCTTTTGGCGTACATCGATGAGATAGGCGAGACCGGCGCGTTCGTGTCGAAAGCCGACGCGCGATTCCGAACGAGTCCGGCGTTCGGATATGCCGGCTTCGTCGTGCCTGATCGGAACGCCCGCCGCTTCGGTCAGCTGTTCGATCGGGAGAAGCGGATCATCTTCGCGCCGGAGATCGCTGATGCGGAGCATCCGGGTCGATGGGAGAAGAAGGGGTCCGTGATCTTCCACTCCTTCACAGCACAGAACTACCCCGATCAGATCCGCGTCTTCACCGGTCTGGTGCGGATTCTCCAGGAGAAGCTCGGCGGCACGCTGTTCTACTACGCCGACGAGAAACCGATCGGCACTCCTAAGCAGACCCGGCTCGACAAGGACGAGCGAGAGGCGCTTGCGATGAGGGAGGCACTGAATCGCCTCTGCACCTTCGCTGAGCGGAAGAACGAGCAACTCCTCGTGATGATCGACCAGATCAACGAGAAGGATCGAGCGAAGCGGCTTCCCCGCATGTACAGCCACATACTGGGGCGCGCTATCGATCACGCGGAGATGAGAAGAATCGTGGAGCCTCCGATGCACGTGGACAGTCTGCTCAGCGCGAACATCCAATTCGCGGACTGGGTGGCGGCAGCGGTCACTCGTGGTATCGAGCGCCAGCTACTGGTGACGGAGGTGGATCGGAACGAGTGGGTTCCGAGAATCCTGTCGCAACCACTCCGGCGCGCATTCACTAGAGAGTCGAAACTTCACCTTCACAATAGATCCCACCTCGAAATCCACGGTGCGGCCGCATTCTCGGCCGTACGGCCACTCGCTGGAAGGGACCATGCTCGCCGGATAGGGGACTCCGTTTCGCCGGAGCAGTACCAGCTGATGAAGGAAGCGGCGGAGCGCGCCGCACAGCGCGGGAGTTCGTAGGCGCGATCCGCACTCCGTGCAGGAGCTGGGCCGGGTGGAGATCACGCGCGAGGCGTGAGGGCGGGGGTCGTCACGAGGGCGACCTCCTCCTGGGCGGCGGGCTCGCCGGCGCGGGCGCGGCGGCGGGTGCGCAGGTACCAGCCGAGGCCGACGCCGGCGGCGAGCGCTCCGGAGGCGGCGCCGACGAGCATCGCCCAGCGCGGGCCGTAGGCGTTGGCGACCCAGCCGATCAGCGGGGCGCCGATCGGGGTACCGCCCATGAAGATCGCCATGTAGAGCGCCATCACCCGGCCGCGCATCTCCGGCGTGGTCGAGAGCTGGACGTAGCCGTTGGCCGAGGTCATCAGGGTCTGCGCGGCGATGCCGACGAAGGGCAGCAGGATCGCGAAGGCCCAGACGGTCGGCATCAGGCCGGCGAGGGCGAGCGCGACGCCGAAGGCCGCGGCGGCGCCGACGATCAGGCGCAGTCGCGGGCGGTCGCGACGGGCCGAGAGCAGGGCGCCGACCACCGAGCCGACGGCGATGGCGGAGGAGAGCAGGCCGAACTCGCTCGCTCCCATGTCGAACTCGACCGTCGCCATCGTCGAGGCGAAGATCGGGAAGTTGAGGCCGAAGGTGCCGATCAGGAAGACGATCGAGAGCACGACCAGGATGTCCGGCCGCCGGGAGACGTAGCGGAAGCCCTCGAGCAGCGCACCGGGGCCGCGGGTCGCGCGCGGGGCGGAGCGCAGCTGCTCCCGGTGCAGGAAGCGCAGCGAGACCAGCACCGCGAGGAAGCTCGCCGCATTGAGGAGGAAGACCCAGCCGGAGCCGACGGCCGCGATCAGCACGCCCGCGAGGGCCGGGCCGATCATCCGCGCGGAGTTGAAGGAGGCCGAGTTCAGCGACACCGCGTTGGAGAGGTCGCGCTCCTCGACCAGCGCGGAGACGAAGGTCTGGCGCACCGGAGCATCGATCGCGGCGGCGAAGCCCAGGAGCAGCGCGAAGACGTAGACCATCCAGAGCTGGACGATCCCGGTCACGACGATCAGGCCGAGCGCGAGGCCGAGGACGGCCATCGCGGCCTGCGTCGCCATCAGGAGCTTCCGGCGGTCGAAGCGGTCGGCGATGAAGCCGGAGAAGGGGACCATCAGCAGCTGCGGGCCGAACTGCAGCGCCATCGTCACGCCGAGCGCGGTCGCGTCGTGGTCGGTCAGATCGTTGATGACGATCCAGTCCTGGGCCGTGCGCTGCATCCAGGTGCCGATGTTGGAGACCATCGCACCGGCGAACCAGATGCGGTAGTTCGGCACCGCGAGCGAGCGGAACATCGCGCTCATCGGTCCGCCACCTCGCGCAGGAGCGCGGCGGCGTCGTGCAGCAGCCGGCGCTGGTCGGGGTCGAGCTCGCGGAGGCGGGCGATGAGCCAGGCGTCGCGGCTGCGCCGGACGTCGAGGACCAGCTCGGAGCCGCGCGCGGTCGCGCGGATGCGGGTGACGCGGCCGTCGGCCGGATCGGCGAGGCGCTCGACGAGTCCGTCGTCGGCGAGGCAGCCGACGGTGCGGGTCATCGAGGGCGGACGGACGCGCTCCGCCTCGGCGAGCTCGCCGAGGGTCCGCGGTCCCTCCCGGTGCAGGAGGGCGAGGACGCCGAACTGCGCGTCGCTCAGCTCGTGCTCCGCCTTCTCCTGGCGCAGGCGGCGGCCGAGCCGGCCCACGGCGATGCGCGTCTCGCCGGCGAGGGCGGGGAGATCGGTGTCGGCAGGAGTCACATAGTTAGCCTAACAAAAGAGTTGGCCCGCTGCATGCTGATCGAGTGGCCCGCGCAGCGGGCGCCCCCATGCTGATCGAGTGGACCGCGCAGCGGCGTATCGAGACCCCGGGTCCGCCGATCCCCCCCCCGTTGTGGCCACGCCGATCGCGACAGCTTGGCGTGGTGGGCGGCGCTCAGTACGGTCGGAGGCAGACCAGGCCGGGGACACAACGCGTACGGTGACCTGGTCCGATCGGCCGCCCGACCCGAAAGGGCGGCTCCCGCGCCCCGGCCTGGCCTCCGCCTCCCGTCGTTCCGCGACGGCAGCGGGACGGGCGGGTCAGGTCCGACGGGCGGTGCGCACCGCGCCGACACTCGCCGCCACGACGAGGGCGATGCCGACCGCCTCGATCGCGGTCAGCCGCTGGCCCAGTACCAGGAACCCCGAGAGCGCGGCGGCGCCGGGGGCCAGCGCCATCAGGATCGAGAAGGTCGACGAGCGCAGGCGCCGCAGCGCCAGCAGCTCCAGTGCGTAGGGCAGCGCGGACGACAGCACGGCGACCGCGAGTCCGAGCAGCAGCACCGGCGGCAGCACGAGGGCGGGCCCGGCCGTGGCGATGCCGAACGGCAGCGACACGATCGCGCCGGCGGTCAGCGCGAGCGCGAGGCCGTCGAGCCGCGGGAAGCGCCCGCCGGTGCGCCCGGCGAAGACGATGTAGGTGGCCCAGAGCGCCGCCGCGCCGAGCGCGAAGGCGACGCCGACGGGATCGAGCGAGGAGAAGCCGCCCTGCGAGAGCACGACCACGCCGCCGAGGGCGAGCGCCGCCCAGAGCAGGCTGACGAGGCTCCGCCCGGCGATCACCGACAGCACCAGCGGACCGAGCACCTCGAGCGTCACCGCCGCGCCCTGCGGGATCCGGGCGATCGCCTCGTAGTAGCAGGCGTTCATCCCGCCGAGGGCGAGGCCGTAGGCGCCGACGGTGGCCCAGTCCGAGCGCGAGTAGCCGCGGATCCGCGGCCGGCAGACGACGAGCAGCACCAGCGCGGAGAAGACCAGGCGCAGGGTCACCGTGCCGATCGGCCCGGCGGCGGGGAAGAGCAGAACGGCGAAGGACGCGCCGAGCTGCACGCTCGCGATCGAGCCGAGCACGAGTCCGATCGACCCCGCGCTCGCCCGGGCGGGCGGGACGGCGTTCAGCTCGAGCGCCGCTGCTTCTGCACGGGAGGGACGTTGTAGCCGAGCAGGCCGACACCGGTCTCGTCCCAGAGCAGGGTCGTCAGCGAGACGTTGTCGACCGACGGGAAGGTGTGCCGGTAGGTCTCGGGATTGATGCCGAGGTAGGCGCAGAGCAGCAGCCGGATGAGGGTGCCGTGCGCGACGACGAGCACACGGCCGTCCGGGTGGTCGCGGTGGATGCGGGCGAGCGCCGTGTTGGCGCGGGCGACGGCGTCGAGGCCGGACTCGCCGCCGGGCATCGGCTGGATCGCGGGCGCGGCGACCCAGGCGCGGTACTCGTCGGGGAAGCGCTTCTCCATCTCGGCGTTCGTCAGCCCCTCGCCCTGGCCGAAGTCGACCTCGACGAGGGCCGGGTCGAGCTGCACCTCGAGGTGCGCGGCCCGGGCGGCGGGGACGGCGGTGCGCACGGCGCGGACCAGGGTGGAGGAGTACACCGCGTCGAGCTCGGCATCGACGGCCCAGGAGGCGAGCGTCGCCGCCTGGTCCTGGCCGAGCGGGGTCAGCGCGATGTCGGAGGAGCCCGCGTAGCGGTTCTCGGCGTGCCAGACGGTCTCTCCGTGCCGGGCGAGGATCAGGGTCGTCACTCGACGAGCCTACCGAGGCTGCCCCTGGGAGCCCGACCGCAGCGAGGAACCCGGCCGCTCATGCGGCGCGCACGTCGTAGTGCGCGTCGACCAGCACCGGGAGGTGGTCGGAGACGCCCTGCGGCAGGGTCGAGACCCGCTCGATCCGCACCGAGTCGCTGATCGCGAAGTCGAAGTGCCCGCTGAAGTAGCGGTAGCGCGCATAGGTCGGGGAATCACTGCGCGACACGAGGTAGCCGTTCCGCGTCATCTTGCGGTCGAGTCCGCGGAAGAACCAGGGGTAGTTGTAGTCGCCGACCATCAGCGACGGGGTGTCCGGGGCGTAGTCGCGGAGGCGGTCGAGCGCCTCGCCGATCTGCTTCCGGCGCAGCGCGTTGCCGGCCGAGAGCGGAGCCGCGTGGAAGGACGAGACGGCGATCGATCCGCCCTCGCGGTCCTCGAGCCGGACGGCGAGCAGGCGCTCGTGAGCGGGGGACATCACCCGGTCGTGCATCGACTTGCTGAGCTCGAACGCGGCGCTGCCGAGGAGCTCGAAGCGGGCGTGCGAGTAGTAGACGGCGAGCCCGAGGCGGTTGCGCGCGGTCACCGAGGCGAGCCGCAGATCGCCGAGCTCCTGGGGGAGCTTGGTGGTGTCGCACTCCTGGAGGCAGAGGACGTCGACGTCGTGCCGGGCGGCGAGAGGGGCGATCTCGCCGTGCGCCCGGTGCTCCCGGAGGTTGTAGGAGATCACGCGGAGAGCGCGTTCGTTCGGCTGCATTGCGCCAGTGTAGGGCCGTCGGCGGGGCCCTCCGGCGACGTTCCGGCGAACACGGAGGGACGGCGCAGGGCCCCCGCGCTTCCCGGCCGGCGCGGTGCCGGAGGGGAGGTGCGAGGGCCCTGCGGAGGGGCGGTCAGTGACCGGCGGTGCCCGACGCGTCGGTGCCGTCGGCGGTCTCCGCGTCGGTGCCGTGGACGCCGTCGGTGGGTCCCCAGTCGGGCAGGGGCGGGTTCTGCTCCTCGCCCGCGGCGTCGACGCCGTCGGGTCCATCGGGGGACGGGCTGCCCACCTCGTCGAGTCCGGCGGGGTTCCCGGTGCCGGCGCTGCCGGTGGTCTCCTCGGGGTCGACGGGGGTGGTCTCGATGTCGTTCTCGGAGCTGCTCATAGGGCAACGCTAGGACGCCTCCTCCGCGCCCGGAAGCCCCTTGCGTCTCGCCCGGAAGCGGCTGCCGACCGGACGCCGTCCCACTGACGGGGGACAGGCTCCCCGCGCTGGCGTCGGCCTGCGCCTCTCGCGAGCATCGAGCCGGACCACCCGTCACCGTCGCCGGTGTGGCGCCGAACGCCCGCGCACCTCGACCGGAAGGCCACACCGTGACCCACGACTCCTCGCCCCGCCCCGATTCCGACCGCCTGGTCACCCGCCGCTCCGTCACCGCGGCCGCCGCGTGGACCGTGCCGGTCGTCGCCGTCGCCGTCGCCACCCCGTCCGCTGCGGCGTCGATCGTCGATCTCGGCGCCTACGCGCTCCGCGGCACCTGCGGCACCCTCGGCCTGATCGGTCCCGGCTTCCTGCTGCAGGCGGGCCCCACGGAGCCGCTGCCGACCGGCACGACCGTCCTCATCACCGGCTCCGGGGTCGCCAACATCGGCGTCTTCTCGGTCTCGGGAGGCACGGCCACCGTGAACGTGCTGAGCAACACGTCCCGTCAGATCACGCTGACCGCCCCGCTGGCAGCGGGAGCGACCATCGCCCTCCGCACGACGCTCTCGATCAGCGTCGCCTTCCAGCTGAACGCCGTCTCGACGCTGCCCTCCGGCTACAGCGGGACCGGCTCGAAGACCGCGGCAAACGTGTCGAGCACGCTCATCCTCTGCTCCGCGAACTGACGAGCGGAACGGCGAAGGCCCTCCTCCTCCTTCTCGGAGGGGAGGGCCTTCGCCGTTCGTGCGGTGCGGAGCGGCGGCTCAGCGCCCGTAGGCGCCCGCGGCGGGGCAGTCGAACGGGTCGCCGCCGGCCGAGAGGCCCACGCGGTTGAGGTAGCGGACGACGATGCCGTACGACTCGAGCAGCGAGGTCTCGGTGTAGGGGATCTGGTGCGTCGCGCAGTACTCCTTCGCGATGACCTGGGCCTCGCGCAGGGCGGGGCGGGGCATGTTCGGGAAGAGGTGGTGCTCGACCTGGTAGTTCAGGCCGCCCATGAAGTAGTCGTTGAACCAGTTGCCGCGGATGCTGCGCGAGGTGAGGACCTGGCGGCGCAGGAAGTCGACGCGCGCCTCCTTGGGCAGGATCGGCATGCCCTTGTGGTTCGGGGCGAACGAGGCGCCCATGTAGAGGCCGAAGACGGCCATCTGCACGCCGACGAAGGCGAAGGCCATGCCGAGCGGCAGCGCCCAGAAGACGACGGCGAGGTACAGGCCGACGCGGGCGACGAGCATCGAGATCTCGACCCAGCGCTTGTCGACCTTGCCCTTGCCGAACACGGTGCGGAAGCCGTGCAGGTGCAGGTTGATGCCCTCGAGCAGCAGCAGCGGGAAGAAGGCGTAGCCCTGACGGCGGGTGAGCCAGGCGTAGGCGCCGCGCGAGCGGGCCGCGTCCTCCGGAGTGAACGACACGACGTCGCGGACGATGTCCGGGTCCTTGCCGAGCACGTTCGGGTTGGCGTGGTGGCGGCTGTGCTTGTTCATCCACCAGGAGTAGCTGATGCCGACGACGAGGTTCGCGAGCGTGCGGCCGGCGACGTCGTTGGCCTTGCCGGACTCGAACACCTGACGGTGCGAGGCCTCGTGCGCGAGGAAGGCGAACTGGGTGAGGACGATGCCCAGCGCGGCGGCGAGCAGCAGCTGGAACCAGGAGTCGCCCAGCAGGACGAAGCCGGTGACGATGCCGCCGAGGGCGAGCGTCAGCACGGAGAAGAGGATGTAGTAGAAGCCGCGGCGGCGGCGGAGGAGCCCGGCGTCGCGGACGGTGCTCAGCAGACCGGAGTACTCGGTCGTCGGATTCGTGTTGCCCTCGCCGCGGGGGCGGGTGCGGATCACGCGGGGGGAGGCCTGGACCCGGGGGGAGGTCTCGACCCGGGGGGCGGTGGGGACGTTTCCGTCGGACAGTGCGGTGGGGGTGCTCATCGGCGCCTCGCTCGTTCGGGGTGGCCGTCCTCGTCGACGGCCGCTCGGTGAGCGATCCCCGGGAGGTCCGGGTCCGCTCATGGTGTTCACCGCGTCGGTAGGGGCCGGACGAGGCTGCGGCCAACCGGGTTCCGGGGCGACCGAGGTCAACACTATGGGGTGCCGCGCGGCCCCGCATCAGGGCGATTGCCAGTCTTCGAGAGGCATGCCGGAGGGGGAATGCGATGAGGAGAACTCCGGGCCGACCAGGCGTTCGTCGGCCCGGAGCTCCCCGCGCGGTCAGGAGCCGATCGAGTCCTGCGGACGGCCCGACTTGAGGGCGGCCAGGCGCGCCTCGACCTCGGTCACCTCGCCGAGGTCCTCGAGCGACTCGAACTGCGCGTCGAGGCTCGAGGACGCGAGCTCCTCGGCGCCGCGCACGCGGGCCTCCTCGCGGCGGATCTTCTGCTCGAACCGGCTGACCTCGCTGGTCGGGTCCATGATGTCGATGCTCTTGATCGCGTCCTGGACCTGCGACTGCGCCTCGACGGTCTTCGAGCGCGCGATCAGCTCGTCTCGCTTGGAAGAGAGCTGGTGGAGCTTCTCGCGCATCTGGTTGAGACCCGACTTGAGCTTGTCGACGACCTCGGTCTGCGAGGCGATGGTCGGCTCGGCGTCCTTCGCCTCCTTCTCGGACTGGATCTGGCGGGTCAGGGCGACCTTGGCGAGCGCGTCGAACTTGTCGGCGTCGCCGGCGTTTCCGGAGGTGCGGAGCTCGTCGGCCTTGCGGCTCGCGGCGAGGGCCTTGCCGCCCCACTCGTCGGCGTTCTGGACGTCCTCGCGGTAGTCGTCCTCGAGCAGGCGCAGGTTGCCGATGGTCTGCGCGATGGCGGCCTCGGCGTCGCGGATGCTGTCGGTGTAGTCGCGGACCATCTGATCGAGCATCTTCTGCGGGTCCTCGGCCTGATCGAGGAGCGCGTTGATGTTGGCCTTCGCGAGCTGCGCGATGCGGCCGAAGATCGACTGTTTCTGGGCCATGCTGTCTCTCCTTGGGTGAGGTGCTTGCGGGCGGGGGCCGAGCGGATGCGGGCCCGGGGTCTGTGAGCGGGGTCGTCGGATCGAGCGGGTGGTCCGGAGCGGATCAGAAGCGTCCGCCGCCGCCGCGACGGCCTCCGCCGCCACCGCCGCCGAAGCCGCCCCCGGAGGAGCGACGGGAGCCGCCGCCGCCGAAGCCGCCACCGCCCCCGAAGCCGCCGCCGCCGAAGCCGCCGGAGCGGTAGCCGGAGCGCCGGCCGCCGCCGCCGAGGAGCGACTCGACGAGGATGCCGCCGAGGAAGGCGCCGGTGGTGTTGCCGCCGTAGCCGCCGCCGAGGCCGGGGGCGGAGTAGGCGCTCGCGTCGGAGCGGGCGGCCTGGAGCGCCTGCTGCGCGAGGGCGGAGGCGCGCTGGGCGGAGGCGAGCGCCTCGCCCGGGTCGGTGGCCGCGATCTGCGCGGCGTACTCCGCCGAGCGCGCGGCCTCGGCGACGCGGGTGCGCGCCTGCGAGCCGACGGCTCCGCGCCGGGCGGCGATGAAGTCCTCCGCGGCGAAGACGCGGCTGCGGGCGGCGCCGATCTCGGCGGCGAGGGCGGCCCGCTGGCGCTCGCGCTGCGCCTGGGCGTCGCGGTAGCCGCCGACTGCGGCGTCGATGGTGGCGTCGGCTGCGGTGAGGCGCTCCAGGAGCGCGAGCGGGTCGCGAGGGCTCGCGGCGGCGTCGCGCTCCACGGCGTCGAGGGCGGCGTCCGTCGTGGCGACCGCGGACTGCACGTTCGCGACGAGGGGTGCGCTCGCGGCGTCGGCGGAGTCGCCCGCCGCGACGATCGCGCGGCCCTGGGCGACGTCGGTGCGGATCTCGGCGACCCGCCCCGCGAGGGTGCGCTCGGCCTCCTGCAGATCGGTGGAGCGGGTGGCGACGGCGTCGAGGAGGCCCGAGGCCTGCTCGGCCGCCTGCTGGCCGGCGCGCAGGAGCACGGCCGCGCGGCCCGAGTCGCCGGCGGTGAGCGCCGTCCGCGCCTCGGTCACCTGGTCGTCGGCGAAGCGGAGGCGGTCCTCGGCCTGGTCGGCGTCGTCCTCCACGTCGTCGATCGCGGTCGGGGCGTAGCGGGTGGAGAGGTCGGCGAGCAGGGCGCGGGTGGGGGAGAGGCGGGCCCGGACCTCCGCGGTGCGCGCGGTGAGGCGGGCGGCCACCTCCGGGGCGTTCTTCTCGAGGGCGCGGAGCTCCTCGAAGGCCTCGGCCTTCTCGTCCAGCACCTGCTCGGCGTCGGCGCAGAGCTGCAGGATCCGGCCGTAGCCGTCGCGGCGCTCCTGGTCGGTCTCCGGCTCCGCGTCGTCGAGCCGCTGCTGGAGGGCGAAGGCCTCGCCGAGCAGTCGCTTCGCGGTCGTGAGCGCCTCGCGGAAGGGGCCGGTCGCGTCCGAGCCGAACTGCGCCTCCGCGAAGCCGACCTCCTGCTCGCTGGTGCGCACCGCGTCGTCCGCGTGCACGAGGGCGGAGCCGGCGCGGGTGGCGAGCTCGTCGATCGACGCCTCGACCGCCTCGGCGGCCTTCCGGCGGCGCGCGCGGCGGACGAGGAGCCAGACGATCACGCCGACGACGACCAGCCCGGCGAGCACGGCGAGGACGATCAGGAGGCCGGAGCCGAGCGCCTGGCCCGCGCTCGGGGCGTCGAGGCGGGTGCCGATGCCCTGGGCGGCGGCGACCGCGGCGCCCGCCCAGTCGCCGTCGACGAGCTGCGGCTCGATGTCGTCGGTCTCCAGCGCGGAGACCTGGCCGGCGTCGAGGACGAAGCCGTTGTCGACGGACACCTGGTACTGCCGCGACTCGACCGCGACGGCGAGGAGGACGTCGTTCGTGCCGAGTCCGTTGAGCTCGGCGGTCGCGTCCGACCAGCGCTCGTCGCCGGTGGTGGCGGTGAAGGTGTCGACGTAGGCGACGAAGAGCTGGACGCTGTGCTCCTGGTAGAGCTGGGCGGAGGCGGCCTCGATGTCGCTGATCTCCGCGGAGCTGAGGACTCCGGCCGAGTCGAGGACGACGGAGGAGCCGAGCGTCGCGGGCGGCTCGGCCGCGGCGCCGGCGGCGGGGACGAGCGCGAGTCCGGCGGCGGCGAGCAGGGCGAGGAGCGCTGCGATCGGCGATCGGCGGGCGCCCCGGCGGGCCGCGGCCCTCGTCGGGGATGAATCGTTCGGCATCGCGCACTCCCTCGTCGTTCGCCTCCCGAGTGTAGACAGCCCGGGTGTCACCCGAGCGAGGGCTGTCCGAGGGGGGAGAGCGGAGAGGTGGGCAGTGCGCACCGGTGTCCGGAGTCTTCAGAGCCGGGCCGGTCGACGATGCGTGATCGAGTGGTCAGTCGCGGGAGTCGTCGTTCTCAGTGTCTGCAGCGGCGATCAGAATCGACCTCCGCCACCACGGCGGCCGATTCCTGAGTACGAGCAGTGCCGTTTGTAGTGTCCTTCCGGCACGAGACTGTCCACATCCTTTGAAGCGCTCGACCTCGCGGACGCCTCGGTGTTCCCCTCGCCGTAGCCCTCGATGTAGCCGATCGTCTCGTTGGGCAGGTTGCGGACGAGCTGGCACTTCGCATTCGCCGTGTAGATGTGAGCTTCCACCGAAGTCTGGAACTCGGAGCGCTCGAGAGCGTTCATCACAGTGGGAACGGCTGCTCCACCCACGACGACCAGCGCCGCGGCGAGACAGAGAGCGGTCGATCGTTTCATTGCACGACTCCTCGTTGATCTGGTGCAGAGAACGGCGCAACCGTAGGTCGACCGGCTCGCCGAGGAGCCGTCTGGCGTGGAGTGCTGTCGCGCGACGCCCGGCCGGCCCGCGCACCGCGGGTGGGAGAACGCCGGGAGGCGGAATGCGCGAGCGCTGGGCGCCGTTGCCTCCGGGGTGCGTCCCGGGAACGGTGACGCGCCCTCCCCCCGCTCTCCGATCGAAAGGCGATCCGTGGATCCCTTCTCCCCCCTCACCGCCGGCGACCTCGAACTGCCGAACCGCCTCGTGATGGCGCCGATGACGCGCCTGCGCGCCGACGAGCAGGGCGTCCCCGGCGACCTCATCGCCGAGCACTACGCCCAGCGCGCCTCCCTCGGTCTGATCATCAGCGAGGGCGTCTTCCCGAGCGCCGAGTCGAAGGCGTACCCGGGCCAGCCCGGCATCGTCACCGCCGAGCAGGCCGAGGGCTGGAAGGGCGTCGCCGACGCCGTGCACGCCGCCGGCGGCCGCATCGTGATGCAGGTCATGAACGGCGGGCGCGTCACGCACACCGACGTCACCGGCACCGACCGCATCGTCGCGCCGAGCGCCGTCGCGATCGACGGCGAGGTCCGCGTCCCGAGCGGCGAGAAGAAGCCGTTCCCGGTCCCGCACGCGCTGACCACCGAGGAGCTCGCCACCGTCCGCGACGAGTTCGTCGCCGGCGCCCGCCGCGCCGTCGACGCCGGCTTCGACGGCGTCGAGGTGCACGGAGCCAACGGCTACCTGCTGCACGAGTTCCTCTCGCCGGTGTCCAACGTCCGCACCGACGCCTACGGCGGAAGCCCCGCCGCCCGTGCCGCGTTCGTGGTCGAGGTCACCCGCGCGGTCGCCGAGGAGATCGGCGCCGGCCGCGTCGGCATCCGCCTCTCGCCGGCGCACAACATCCAGGACGTCGTCGAGACCGACGAGGCCGATGTGCGCGCCACCTACGAGGCGGTCGTCGACGGCCTCGCGCCGCTGGGCCTCGCCTACCTCAGCGTCCTGCACGCCGAGCCCGCCGGCGAGCTGGTCCAGGACCTGCGCACCCGCTTCGGCGGCGTCTTCGTCGCGAACAGCGGCTTCGGCAGCCCGACCTCCCGCGAGGAGGCGACGTCGCTGATCACCGAGGGCCACGCCGACGCCGTCGCGGTGGGCCGCCCGGTCATGGCCAACCCCGACCTCGTCGAGCGCTGGCAGGGCGGCCACCCCGAGAACGAGCTCGTCCAGGAGACCGTCTACGGCGGCGGCGCCGAGGGCTACACCGACTACGAGCGCCTCTCGGCGTAGTCACCCGAGCACGCAAGAAGGCCCGCTCCCTCAACGGGGGAGCGGGCCTTCCGCATGTCACTGACGGTCAGTCGAGGTCGAGGCCGCCCTTGAGCTCCTGCTCGACCTGCTCGACGGTCTGCGGGTCGCCGTGCTCGACGTCCGACTCGTCGGCGGCGTCGCCGCGGCGGCCCTCGCCGACGGCGCGGATCGAGGCCAGCTCGTCGGCGAGCGCCGGGTCCACGGCTCGGCCGGTGTCGCCGTCGTCGGCACTCACGACTCGATCTCTCCCGCGGAGACGGCCTCGGCGTACTTGCGGAGGTCCGGGCCGGGCTCGAAGTCGATGAACTGATCTTTCAGTCGTGCGTTGAGCTCGGCGAAGACGTCCTCCCAGGGCTCGCCCTTCTTGGTCTTCGCGAGGTCGAGCACCGCCTCGCGGAGGACCCTGTCCGAGTCCTCGAGGATCTTGTCGCGGGCTTCGTCGTTCCAGCGGATGTCCTGTGCGTCCATGCCTCAACCGTAGGCGGGCGGCCCGCCCCGACGCAGGGACTTGCGGACCGCGCGAGCGAGGCGTAGGCGCGGTGCCGATCCGTCGGGAAAGGTCGTCTCGCCCGTGTGGCGTGAGCCGTTCGCGACGGATCGACGGCGCGGGTCAGGCCAGGTGCGGGACGACGTCGCGCTCGAAGAGCTCGAGGCCGGAGCGGTCGTAGGCGGCGTCCGGGAAGTACGTGATCGCGTAGTCCATGCCGCGGTCGCGCATGTCGCCGAGGCGGTCGACGATCTGCGCGGGGGTGCCGACCGCGAGGGCGTCGGGGCTGCGGTACTCCGCCACGAACGCCGCGGCCGCCTCGGCGCCGAGGGCGGGGGTGACGCGCTCCTCCAGGCGCTGCAGGCCCTTCTCGACCTCCGCCTCCGACTCGGCGATCATCACGTTGTAGTTGGAGCTGCGGGTGATCGCGGAGTAGTCGGTGCGGAGTCGCTCGCAGTGGCCGCGGAGGACGGCGCTCTTGTGGTCGAACGCCTCCGGGGCGCCCGCGAAGTTGGTGTACTGCGCGTACTGCGCCGCGATGCGCAGCGTCACCTTCTCGCCGCCGCCGGCCACCCACAGCGGGATCCCGCCGTCCTGCAGGGGGAGCGGGCGGTTCACCGCGCCGTCCACCTGGTAGTAGCGGCCGTCGAGGGTCGAGACGCCCTCGGTCCAGGCCTGGCGCATGATCTGCACTCCCTCGTCGAGGCGGCCGAGGCGCTCGGCGATCGGCGGGAAGCCGTAGCCGTAGGCGCGCCACTCGTGCTCGTACCAGCCGCCGCCGATCCCCATCTCCACCCGGCCGCCGGAGACGATGTCGACGGTGGTGGCGATCTTGGCGAGGTGCGCGGGGTTGCGGTAGCTCATGCAGGTGCACATCTGGCCGAGCCGCACCCGCGAGGTGGCGGCGGCGAACGCGGCCATCAGGGTCCAGGCCTCGTGGGTGGCCTCCTCCGTCACCACCGGGACGGTGTGGAAGTGGTCGTAGACCCACACCGACTCCCACGGGCCGGCGTCGGCGTGCTGGGCGAGGTCGCGCATGGTGCGCCACTGGTCGGCGGGATCGATGCCGACGAGGTCGTGGCGCCAGCCCTGGGGGATGAAGAGTCCGAATCGCATGCCGCCGACCCTAGGGTGGCGCGATGCCCGGGTCGAGGGGGTGGCGGCGGCCGGATACGCTTCCGACCGATGCTGACGTTCACCGAGGACCTCGCCCTCCCCGTCATCCTGCTGATGATCCTGGCCGCGTTCGCCGCAGGCTGGATCGACGCGGTGGTGGGCGGCGGCGGCCTGCTCCAACTCCCCGCCCTGCTGCTCGTGCCGGGCATCTCGCCCGTGCAGGCGCTCGCGACCAACAAGCTCGCCTCGATCTTCGGGACCACGACGAGCGCGATCACCTTCTACCGGCGCGCGAGGCCGGACCTGCGGACGGCGCTGCCGATGGCGGCGGTGGCGCTGGCCGGCAGCTACGGGGGAGCGAACCTCGCGGGGCTGCTGCCCGCCTCGGTGTTCAAGCCGATCATCGTCGTCGCGCTGATCGTCGTGGCCGTGGTGACGATCGCGCGGCCGGCGATGGGCGCTGTCACCGCGCTCAAGCACGCCGGGCGCCGGCACCTGGTGACCGCGGGGGTGCTCGGGCTCGTCATCGGCTTCTACGACGGGCTGATCGGGCCGGGGACCGGGACGTTCCTGATCATCGCGCTGATCACGGCGCTGGGCTACGACTTCCTGCTCGCGAGCGCGAAGGCGAAGATCGTCAACGTCGCGACGAACCTCGGTGCGCTGCTGTACTTCGTGCCGGGCGGCCACGTGATCTGGGTGCTCGGGCTGTTCATGGGGCTCGCGAACGTGGCGGGCGCCTACCTCGGCTCGCGGATGGCCGTGGCGAAGGGCAGCCGGTTCATCCGGATCGCGTTCCTCGTGGTCGTCGGCGCGCTGATCGTGAAGCTCGGCTTCGACGTCTGGACGGAGAACCTGGCGCCGCTGCTGGGCTGACGGCGGGCGGTGGCGACAGAACATCAGCCAGGAAGGGGTGTCATCGCTGATCGCGGATGACGGCCCTTCCTGGCTGATGTCCTGCATTCAGGAGGCGGCGGATCAGCCGAACGGGATCGCTCCGACCAGGACCCCGACCGCGAGCATCACCAGCGACACGATCACCGCGCGCCAGAGGACCTTGCGGTGGTGGTCGCCGAGGTTGACCGCGGCGAGCGAGACCAGCAGCAGGATCGCCGGCACGAGCGGGCTCTGCAGGTGGACGGGCTGGCCGGTGATCGACGCGCGGGCCATCTCGACCGGGTCGATGCCGTACTGCGCGGCGCTCTCGGAGAGCACCGGGAGGATGCCGTAGTAGAAGGCGTCGTTCGACATGAAGAAGGTCATCGGGATGCTCAGCACGCCCGTGATCACGGCGAGGAACGGGCCGAGCGCGGGCGGGATGACGTCGACGACCCACTCGGCCATCGCGTCGACCATGCCGGTGCCGTTGAGGACGCCGATCAGCACGCCGGCCGCGAGGACCATCGAGACGACGCCGACGATGCTCGGCGCGTGCTTGACGATCTCGGACGCCTGGTCCTTCATCTTCGGGAAGTTGATCAGAAGCGCGACCGCGGAGCCGACCATGAAGACGTAGGGGAGCGGGAGGACGTCGGCGACGAGGAGGGTCATCACGGCGAGGGTCAGCACGAGGTTGACCCAGATCAGCTTCGGGCGGAGCGTCTCGCGCTCGGGGTCGAGCATGGTGTCGGCCATCGCGGTGTCGGCGTCGTCGGCCTGGACGCGGGCGGCGACGGCGACCTGGGCGCCGCGCAGCGACTCCGGGCCGCGCAGGAAGGAGAAGCGCTCGCGGGCGACGGTGCGGATGCCGCCGGTGAGGGCGGCGAGGCCGCCGGTGCGCGAGGAGCCGGAGCGAGCCGAGCCGCCGCGGGACGAGCCGGCGCCGACGAGCTCCTGCTCGAGCATCGGCTCGGCGAGGGCGAGCGAGCCGAGGCGGCGGCGCTCGCCGAGTCCGAGGAACCAGGCGAAGACCAGCGTGACGGCGAGGCCGACGGCGAGCGAGGGCAGCATCGGCACGAAGATCTCGCTCGGCGAGACCTGCAGCGCCGCGGCGGCGCGCACCGTGGGGCCGCCCCAGGGGACGATGTTGAGCGTGCCGTTGGCGAGGCCGGCGACGCAGGTGAGGACGACGGGGTTCATCCCGAGGCGGAGGTAGATCGGCAGCATCGCGGCGGTGGTCACGATGAAGGTGGTCGAGCCGTCACCGTCGAGCGAGACCGCGCCGGCGAGCAGTGCGGTGCCGAGGACGACCTTGGCCGGGTCGTCGCCGAGCGCGCGGACGATGAAGCGGATCAGCGGGTCGAAGAGGCCGACGTCGATCATGATGCCGAAGTACATGATCGCGAACATCAGCAGGGCGGCCGTGGGGGCGAGGCTGCCGATGGCCTCGAGCACCATGTCGCCGATGCCGAGACCGGCGCCGGCGAAGAGCCCGAAGATCGTCGGGACGACGATCAGGGCGACCATCGGCGTGAGCCGCTTGGTCATGATCAGGGCCATGAAGGCCAGGATCATCGTGAATCCGAGTACTACCAACACTGCTGACTCCTTCGTCGTCGTGCGTCCGGGATCCCGCGGCGGGCTCTCCAGGTCGTGGACACACTAGGCAGCCCCGGGCGCCCGGGCCGGGTATCGCTCATTAGCGCGCGATCTGCGCATAGTGTGGGTTCTGCGCATTCTGCGCATCCCGACCGGCCCGACCGGCCCGACCGTCCCGACCGGCCCGGCCGTCTCGACGACGAGGAGTTCGATGCGCTTCGCGACCCACGTGCTCGTGCTGCAGCTCGCGACCGTCGCCGCGGCCGTCCTGGTCTGCGCGGGGCTCGTCACCGCGCTGAGCGTGCAGCAGCTGCAGGGCGAGGCGGAGGAGACGGCGCTCGCCATCGCCCGCACCGTCGCCGAGGACGCCGACGTGCGCGACGCGGTCGCGGCGTCCTCCGCCGACCCGGCCGTGCCCTCGCGGACCGAGCTGGAGGGCGGGACGCTCGAGACCGCCGCCGAGGCGATCGAGGAGCGCACCGGCGCCCTCTTCGTCGTGATCACCGACGACCGCGGCATCCGGCTGGCGCACCCCGACCCCGAGCGGCTCGGCGAGGTGGTCTCGACGAGTGCGGAGGAGGCGCTCGCCGGCCGGGAGTCGGTGTCCTGGGGCACCGGCACGCTCGGCGAGTCCGCGCGGGCGAAGGTGCCGGTCTACGGGCCGGACGGCGCGCGCGTGGTCGGCGAGGTGAGCATCGGCTTCGCCCGCTCCAGCGTCTTCGACGACCTGCCGACCGCGCTGCTGGGCGTGCTCGCGGCGGCGCTCGCCGGCCTGGTGCTCGCGGCCGTCGCCTCCGTCTTCATCCGGCGCCGGCTGCTGCGGCTGACGCTCGGCCTCGCGCCGGAGGAGCTCACCGCGCTGGTGCAGGACCAGGCCGCGGTGCTCGACGGAGTCGACGAGGGGGTGCTCGCCCTCGACCGCGACGGACGGGTCGGCGTCTGCAACGCCCGCGCCGCGGCGATCCTCGGCTCGGAGGATCCGACCGGTCGCGCCCTGCACGGCCGCGCGCTCGCCGACCTCGGGCTGCCGCAGCCGCTCGCCGACGCGATCGCCGCGGCCCTCGCCTCGACGGAGCCCTCCCGCGGCACCGGCGAGGAGGGCTTCGTCGTGCGCTCCCGCATCGTCTACGTCGACATCCGGCGGGTCACCCGCGGCGACCGCGATCTCGGCGTCGTGGTGGTGCTGCGCGATCGGACGGCGCTCGCCGCGCTCAGTCGGCGCCTCGACGCCGTCGGCGCGATGACCAACGCGCTGCGGGTGCAGCGGCACGAGTTCGCCAACCGGCTGCACGTGGTCGCCGGGCTGCTCGACGCCGGCCGGATCGGCTCGGCGCGCGAGTACCTCGACGAGGTGCTGACCCGCGGGCCGCTGAAGTATCCGGTGCAGCACGCCGACCGGCTGCAGGAGCCGTACCTCCAGGCGCTGGTCGGCGCGAAGGGGATCGAGGCGGCCGAGCGCGGCGTGCTGCTGACGCTGGGGGAGGAGACGCTGGTGCGCGGGACGGTGATCGAGCCGGAGGACGTCGCGACGGTGGTCGGCAACCTCGTCGACAACGCAGTGCGCGCGGCGGTCGAGGGGAGCCGGGACGTCCGGTTCGTCGAGATCGAGCTGCTCGACGACGGGGACGCGCTGTTCGTGACGGTCGCGGACTCGGGAGACGGCGTCGCCGATCCGGAGTCGCTCTTCGCGCGCGGGCCGGGCGCGGTGGACGAGGACGACGACCGCGTGCACGGCCGCGGCTTCGGGCTGCCGCTCTGCCGCGAGGTCGCGGCGCGGCGCGGCGGCGAGGTCTGGCTGGCGGACGCCGGTGGCGAGTCCTCCGGGGCGGTGCTCTGCGCGCGGCTGCCGGGCGCGGTGCGGCCGCCGGAGGAGCTGCCCGACGAGTCGCCGCTCGAGGAGGAGGACCGATGACACCGGATCAGCAGGAGCGCACCGTGCTCGTCGTCGACGACGACTTCCGGGTGGCGCAGCTGCACGCCGACCTGGTCGACACCCGGCAGGGCCTGCGGGCGCTGCCGCCGGTGCACACCGCCCGGGCGGCGCGGGCGGCGGTGCTCGAGCACGCGCCGGACCTGCTGCTGCTCGACGTGCACCTGCCGGACCAGAGCGGGATCGCGCTGCTGCGCGAGCTGGAGACGGACGCGTTCGTGGTGAGCGCCGCCTCGGACGGGGCGACGGTGCGGAAGGCCCTGCACGCGGGGGCCCTCGGCTACCTGATCAAGCCGTTCGACGCGCGCCTGCTCGGCGAGCGCCTCGACGCCTACGTGCGCTTCCGCAACGTGCTGCGCGAGGACCGGGTCGCCGACCAGGAGGCGGTGGAGCGGGCACTGCGCATCCTGCACTCGGGCGACGCGGCGGCGACCCAGCCGTCCCGCTCGGCGACGGAGCAGCTGGTGCTGGCGCGCCTGTCCGAGTCCGGCGCCGAGCTCTCGGCCCTGGAGGTCGCTGAGCGCGCCGGCATCTCGCGCGCGACCGCTCAGCGCTACCTCTCGGGCCTCGCGGGCCGCGGCCTGGTGGAGATGACCCTGAGCTACGGCACCACCGGCCGCCCCGAGCACCGGTACCGAGCGAAGTAGCCGCAGAACGAAGGCTGGGACGCACGATCCGGGGCATTTCCTCCCCGGATCGGCGTCCCAGTCTCAGTTCTGCAGGTCAGTGCCCGGCTTCGACATCCGCTCCCGCTGCTGCGGCCACGCGCTTGCGCTCCGCGGCCTCGGCGGCCATGCGGCGGCCCTTCGGGCTGACCAGCGAGGCGATGACGGTGACGGCCAGCACTCCGATGATCACGGTGAGCGAGAGGCCGGTGCCGATCTCGAAGACCTCGACGTGCTCGCCGCCGTTGATGAACGGCAGGTTGTTCTCGTGCAGCGCGTGCAGGATCAGCTTCACGCCGATGAAGGCGAGGATCGCGGCGAGGCCGTAGCTGAGGTAGACGAGGCGGTCGAGCAGTCCGTCGATCAGGAAGTAGAGCTGGCGCAGGCCCAGCAGCGAGAACGCCGTGGCGGTGAAGACCAGGAAGACGTCGCTGGTGAGGCCGAAGATCGCGGGGACGCTGTCGAGGGCGAACAGGATGTCCGTGCCGCCGATCGCCGCCATCACCAGGATCATCGGCGTGAGGACCTTCTTGCCGTCGATGTGCGTGTAGAACTTGTCGCCGTCGTACTGGTCGCTCGTCTTGAAGACGCGCTTGGCGAGGCGGACCATCACGTTGTCGCCGGCGTGCTCGTCGCCGGGCTTCACCAGATTGAAGGCGGTCAGCAGCAGGATCAGGCCGAAGAGGTAGAAGATCCAGGCGAAGGAGTTGATCAGCGCGGCGCCGAGGAAGATGAAGCCGGTGCGGGCGATCAGCGCGAAGACGATGCCGAAGAGCAGCACCTTCTGCTGGTCGGCGCGCGGCACCTTGAAGCTCGCCATGATGATGAGGAAGACGAAGAGGTTGTCGACCGACAGCGCCTTCTCCGTGATGTAGCCGGCGAAGTACTCGGAGCCCGGGGTCGGTCCGCCGAAGACGAGGACGCCGACGCCGAAGAGCACGGCGATGCCGACGTAGAGGGCCGACCAGAGCGCCGACTCCTTGAGGGTCGGCTCGTGCGCCTTGCGCACGTGGAAGAAGAAGTCGAAGAGCAGGAGCAGGACGATGAAGACGATCGTCAGGGTCCAGATCAGGGGCGACACGGTCATGTGGGGGCTGGCCTCGCTCGAGATGGGGGATGGGGACGGTCGTGGGGGCTCCGCACGGCGGTAGAACGCTAGCGATCAGGCGGGCGGGCGGGACCGTTGTCCGACGGATCGTGAGTATCTTCTCAGTTGGCGCGCGCTTCTTCGCGCTCCGCGGCCCGAGGGCCACACTGGTCTCATGCCCGGCACCGCGGTCGACAGGACCTTCCAGGACGCCTACGGCGTGACGATCCACTGGCGCTGGTGGTCGCACCCGCGCCCGAGGGCGATCGTGCAGATCGCGCACGGCGTCGGCGAGCACTCCGGCCGCTACGTCGAGCTCGCCGAGGCGCTGGTCGCGGCGGGCTACGCCGTCGCCGCCGACGACCACCGCGGGCACGGGCGGACCGGCCTCGAGCAGCACGGCGGCGACGTCGCGGAGCTCGGCCGGCTCGGGCCGGGCGGTCTGCGCGCGGCCGAGGAGGCGATCAACCGGCTCACCCGCGAGCTCGCCGGGGAGAACTGCGGCGTCCCGATCGTCCTGCTCGGCCACTCCTGGGGCTCGCTGATGGCGCAGCGGATCGTCGACCACCGCTCCGCCGACTACGCGGCCCTGATCCTCAGCGGCACGGCCTACCGGCTGCCCGGCTACATGAACGCGGGCGATCTGGCCCGCCGGCACCGGGTGCCCGGCGGGCTCGGGCTCGAGTGGCTCTCTCGCGACCCGGCGGTCTGGCAGCTCTTCCACGACGACCCGCTGACCTTCACCACTCCGCTCGCGAAGCGGATCGGGCTGCGCGAGACGCTCCGGCTGATCGGCCGGCCCGCCCGGCGGCCCGAGCACCCGCTGCCGCTGCTGCTGGTGGTCGGCGCCGACGACACGCTCGGCGGCGAGCGCTCGGTGCGGGCGCTGGCGCAGGCCTACCGGCGTCGCGCCGGCTACACGGACGTCAGTGTGCGGGTGTACCCGGAGGCACGGCACGAGCTGTTCCAGGAGCTCAACCGCGTCGAGGTCACGGCCGACCTGGTCGGCTGGCTCGACGAGCGGTTCCCGGTCGCCGGGGAGGACGTCGCTCCTCCGGCCTAGGCTGACGTCATGCATGGCGAGTACAAGGTCCCCGGTGGAAAGCTCGTGGTCGTCGACCTCGACGTCGTCGACGGGAGGTTCGCCGGCTTCCGGCTCGCGGGCGACTTCTTCCTCGAGCCCGACACGGCGCTCGACGACATCGACCGCGCGGTCGTGGGGCTCCCCGCCGAGAGCGACGCGAAGACGATCGCCGCGGCCATCCGGCAGGCGCTCCCCGCTGACGCGGTGCTGCTCGGCTTCACGCCCGAGGCCGTCGCGGTCGCGATCCGGCGCTCGCTGCAAAAGGCGACCAGCTGGCGCGACTACGACTGGCGGATCGTGCACGCGAAGGCGGTCTCGCCGTCGATGCACCTCGCGCTCGACGAGGTGCTCACCGCCGCCGTCGGCGAGGGGCGCCGCGAGCCGACGCTGCGGATCTGGGAGTGGGACCAGCCCGCCGTGGTGATCGGCAGCTTCCAGTCGCTGCGCAACGAGGTCGACCTCGAGAACGCGGAGAAGTACGGCGTCGAGGTCGTCCGCCGCATCTCCGGCGGCGGCGCGATGTTCATGGAGGCGGGCAGCGTCGTCACCTACTCGCTCTACGTGCCCGGCGACCTGGTGCAGGGGCTCACCTTCGCCGACTCCTACGCCTTCCTCGACGAGTGGGCCGTCAGCGCGCTGCAGTCGCTCGGCATCGACGCGGTCTACCAGCCGCTCAACGACATCACCTCGCCCTCCGGCAAGATCGGCGGGGCGGCGCAGAAGCGGCTCGGCTCCGGCGCCGTCCTGCACCACGTGACGATGAGCTACGACATCGACGCCGAGAAGATGGTGCAGGTGCTGCGGATCGGGCGCGAGAAGCTCTCCGACAAGGGCATCGCCTCCGCGGTCAAGCGCGTCGATCCGCTGCGCAGCCAGACCGGGCTCAGCCGCGCCGAGATCATCGAGCGGATGAAGGCGACGTTCGTCCAGCTGCACGGCGGGACCGCGGGCGACCTGACGGCCGAGGAGTACGCGGAGGCCGAGGAGCTCGTGACGTCGAAGTACTCGACGCCGGAGTGGCTGCGCCGGGTGCCGTGAGGCGGGGCGCCCTCCGCGGCGCCGGCTCCGGCTCCGCTCGGCTCAGCTCGCGAGGAGCTCCTGGTAGTCCGGGTGCTCGGCGATGAAGTCGGCGACGAACGGGCAGAGCGGGACGACGTGCGCTCCCCGCTCGTGGGCGTCGTCCAGGGCTGCCTCAACCAGACGGTCGCCGAGGCCCTCGTGCCGGTGCTCGGGCGCGATCTCGGTGTGCAGGAAGACCACGTCCGCGCCGCGGAGCGCGTAGTCGGCGAGGCCGACGTTCTCGCCGTCGACCCACAGCGTGTACTGGGACCGGTCCTCGTCGTGGCGCACCTCGGAGATCATCGCGTCACTCTACGCCGGGGCCCGCGGCGGCCCGGGCACCCGCCCGCCGAGGCGTGTCGGAGGGGCCCGGGCCGTGTCGGAGGGGCCGCCGCCCCCGTGACACCATTGCGGAGTGCCCAGGACGATCCAGATCGCGGACGGCGTTCCGGAGACCCGGAGCGCGGTGATCCACGCCGAGAACCTCGAGGTCCTGCCGCTGCTCGCGGACGGGTCCTTCACCGTGGTGTACCTCGATCCGCCCTTCAACACCGGCCGCGCGCAGGTGCGGACATCGACCACCTCCGTCCGCTCGGCGACCGGGACCATCTCCGGCTTCAAGGGCCGCAGCTACGAGCGGATCCGCGGCGACCTCCTCCGCTACGACGACCGCTTCGACGACTACTGGTCCTTCCTCGAGCCGCGCCTCGCCGAGGCCTGGCGCCTGCTCGCCGACGACGGCACCCTCTACCTGCACCTCGACTACCGCGAAGCGCACTACGCCAAGGTGCTGCTGGACGCTCTGTTCGGCCGCGAGTGCTTCCTCAACGAGATCATCTGGGCCTACGACTACGGCGCCAAGGCCACCAAGCGCTGGCCGACCAAGCACGACACGATCCTCGTCTACGTCAAGGACCCGCGCGGCTACCACTTCGACTCCGCCGCCGTGGACCGCGAGCCGTACATGGCGCCCGGCCTCGTCACCCCCGAGAAGGCCGAGCGCGGCAAGCGCCCCACCGACGTCTGGTGGCACACCATCGTCTCGCCCACCGGCCGGGAGAAGACCGGCTACCCCACCCAGAAGCCCGAGGGCGTGCTCCGTCGCATCGTCCAGGCCTCCAGTCGCGAGGGCGACGCCGTCCTCGACTTCTTCGCCGGCTCCGGCACCACCGGCGCCGTCGCCCACGCCCTCGGCCGCCGCTTCGTCCTCGTCGACGAGCACGCCGACGCCATCGCCGTGATGCGCCGCCGCTTCGCCGCCCACGACCCGGAGCCGCTGTACCTCTGACGCCCGCCGCCCCCTCTCCAAAAGTTGTCGTACTCGCGTACCCCCTACGACAACTTCTGCGGACCTGATGGCCACCTCGTCGGCGTGCGGATCCGCTCTCCAGAAGTTGTCGTAGAGGAGCGCCCAGTACGACAACTTTTGAGGAGAGGTCGGGGCGGTAGTCCTCCACAGGGGCGGCCGGAGGGAGTTGTCCGTCGGTCGGAGGGAACGGAGCCATGGCGTCGGCTCGGGTGCAGCACGATCGGCGCATGACGGACATCGATCTCGGAGCGTTCACCCGCCGTGCGGCCCTGCGCGAAGGCGCGACGGACGGCGAACTGCGGTCGCCGCGACTGGCGAGCCCGTTCCACGGAGTGAGGACACGCGTCATGCCGGTGACGCACGTCGAGCGTGCTCTGGCCTACCGGCCAAGACTGCGTCCGGGGCAGTTCTTCTCGCATCTGACGGCGGCCGAGCTCTGGTCGGTGCCGCTTCCCTTCCGACGGCCGGAGGACGATCCGATCCACGTCGCTACGTTCTCCCCGCGGCGACCGCCGCGGACTCGGGGCGTCGTCGGGCACGTCCTTCTGCCGCAGAACGTCGCCGTGTCCACGAGGTTCGGACTGCCGGTGGCCGATGCGGCGTCGACATGGGTCTCGCTCGGGATGCTCCTTCCCGACCGCGACCTCCTGGCCGCCGCCGATCACCTCCTCCTCGTGCCTCGCTACCCGGACGAGGTCGATCCGCGTCCGTACGCGGGACTCTCCGACCTGCAGGACCGAGTGAACGGGTACCACGGGCCCGGACGAAGACGGCTCGAGAGCGTGCTGCGGCTCGTCTCGACCGCGGCCGCCTCCTGCAGGGAGACGGCCCTGCGATCGCTGGTTCGCGAGGCAGGACTCCCCGCCCCGGAGGTCAACGTCGAGATCACGGTCGGCGGCCGGCTCATCGCGATCGGCGACCTCGTCTTCCGCCGGTGGAAGGTGCTCGCGGAGTACGACGGCCGTCAGCACCAGACGAACGATGCGCAGTATGCGCGCGATCGCGAGCGCTCCCTGGCGCTCCAGCTGGCGGGTTGGATCCAGGTCGTGGTCCGCGCCGACGGCCTCGAGCGGGACCGCGCGCGCACCGTCGCCGAGATCCGGGCCGCCCTGATGGCGCACGGCTGGCGGCCATGACCCGCCCTGCCTTCACCGAGAGCTCACTCACTCCGCCGGGTCCTCGAAAGTTGTCGTACTCGGCCATCGAATACGACAACTTCTGGAGAGTGGCGAGGAGGAGGGGAGGAGAGCGGGCGCGGTCAGGAGCTCGCGCGGACGATCAGCTCGGTGGGCATCAGGGTGCGGTGCTCGACGTCGGCGCCTTCGATGCGGGCGGTCAGCAGCTCGGCCATGCGGGCGCCGAGCTCGACGGGGACCTGGCGGACGGTGCTGAGGGCGGGCACCGCGGAGCGGGCGAAGATGTCGTCGTCGAAGCCCACGACGGCGACGTCCTCGGGGACGCGGCGGCCGGCCTCGCGCAGCGCGGCGTAGGCGCCGACGGCCATCTGGTCGTTGGCGGCGAAGAGCCCGTCGATGGCGGGGTCGCGCTCGAGGAGGCGGCGCATCGCCTCCGTGCCGCTCTCGGGCGAGAAGTCGCCCCACTCGACGAGCGAGTCGTCGAGCCCCGCGTCGGTGAGGGCGCTGCGCCAGCCGATCAGCCGGTCGACGCCCGGCGGCATGTCGGCAGGGCCGGCGATGGTCGCGATGCGGCGGCAGCCGCCCGCGATCAGGTGCGCGGTCGCGACGGCGGCCCCGTCGGCGTTGTCGACGTCGACGAAGTAGGAGTCGCGCTCGTCCGGCGAGAGCGGCCGGCCGCCGAAGACGATCGGCAGCGAGTTCGACAGCGCGGCGTAGGAGTGGTCGCCGGAGTGGTGCGAGACGACCAGGGCGCCGTCGACGTTGCCGCCGAGGAGATAGCGCCGGGTCTTCTCGCCGCTGGTCTCCGAGGCGATCAGCATCGAGAGCGTGTAGTCGGTGTCGGCGAGGCGCATCGCGGCGCCCTGCACGATCGCGGCGAAGAACGGGTCGGCGAAGACGCGCGCGGTCGACTCCGGCACGATCAGCGCGATGGACTGCGTGCGGCGGGAGGCGAGCATCCGCGCGGCCCGGTTGGGCACGTAGTCGAGCTCGGCGATGGCCTTCTGCACGGCGGCGACGATCTCGGCGGCGACCTGCGGCGCGTTGTTGACGACCCGCGAGACCGTGGCGCGGGAGACGCCTGCCCGCGCGGCGACGGCCTCGAGCGTCGGCGAGCGCCCGCCTCCCCTGATCCCCTCGGACACGGTCTAGTCCAGCGCCTCGGCCGCGGCGCCGCCGATGAGGCGCGAGTAGACGAGTCCCGAGTCCTTGATCAGCCGCTCCTGGCTGGAGTAGTCGACGCGGACGATGCCGAAGCGCTTCTCGTAGCCCCAGGCCCACTCGTAGTTGTCGAGCAGCGACCAGACGAAGTAGCCGCGGACGTCGGCGCCCTGGTCGATCGCGTCGGCGACCTTCTCGACGTGGTCGAGCACGTACTGCGTGCGGTCGACGTCGTGCACGCGGCCGTCCTCGACGACGTCGTCGTACGCGGCGCCGTTCTCGGTGACGTAGAGCGGCGGCAGGTTCTCGTACTCCAGGCCCAGCCGGGTGAGCAGGTAGCGCAGCCCGTCGGGGTGCACCTCCCAGTCCATCGCGGTCCGGGGGAGGCCGCGCGAGGGGAAGGTGATCGACTCCGAGCCGACCCACGGCGAGCCGACCTCGCGCTCGGTGGCCTGGGCGAAGTCCTCCGCGCCGGCCGGCAGCGGGTGCCCGGAGACGTTGTCGTCGTGGTAGTGGTTCACGCCGAGGAAGTCGAGCGGCTGTGCGATCGTCGCCAGGTCGCCGTCCTGGATCAGCTCGTCCAGGCCCAGGCCCGCGACGTCCTCGAGCAGGTCCTCGGGGTACTCGCCGAGCAGCAGCGGGTCGAGGAAGATGCGGTTCTGCAGCGCGTCGAAGCGGCGGGCGGCGTCGAGGTCGACCTCGTCCTCCGGGTCGTCGGGGACGGCGTTGGAGAGGTTGAGCGTGATGCCGAGGTTCTGTGCGCCGAGCTCGCGCAGGGCCGAGACGGCGAGCCCGTGCGCGAGGTGGGTGTGGTGCACGGCGGCGAGAGCGGCCTGCTGCGAGATCACGCCGGGCGCGTGGATCCCGGCGCCGTAGGAGAGCAGGGTCGAGCAGAACGGCTCGTTGAAGGTGGTCCAGTGCGCCACGCGGTCGCCGAGGCGCGCGTGCACGGCCTCCGCGTAGTCCCGGAAGCGCTGGGCGGTGTCGCGGTTCGTCCAGCCGCCCGTCTCCTCGAGGGCCTGCGGGAGGTCCCAGTGGTAGAGGGTCAGCCAGGGCAGGACGCCGGCGCCGAGCAGCTCGTCGACGAGGCGGGAGTAGAAGTCGAGTCCCTCGGTGTTGACGGCGCGGTCGCCGGGCTTCACCCGCGACCAGCTGACCGAGAAGCGGTAGGAGTCGAGGCCGAGGCGCTTCATCAGCTGCACGTCGGCGGGCATGCGGTGGTAGTGGTCCACGGCGACCTCGGGGGTGTCGCCGTTCGCGACGGCACCGGGGACGCGGGAGAAGGCGTCCCAGATGCTGTCCTCCTTGCCGCCCTCGTGGCCGGCGCCCTCGATCTGCGCGGCGGCGGTGGCGGAGCCCCAGAGGAAGCCGGCGGGCCAGTCGCGCGCGGCGAGGCGCTCGGCCAGGGCGATCTGCTCCGGCAGGGTCGGCGAGGCGGGGGAGGGGGGAACGGTCACTGCGGACTCCTTCGGCGGCTGTCCCGTCATCCTACGACCATCCCGGTGGAGCGCTCTCTCACCGCGCTGGCGGGGTGGGCGGTGGGCCGGGCCGCACAGCGGGCGGTGGCGTGGCTCCGGGAACGCCGACGGCCCGGCACGCCGAGGCGTCCGGGCCGTCAGGGGTGGCTGCCGAGGCAGTCGGAGGGTTCAGGCCCGCCGGTCGCCGTCCTCCGTGCGCCGGGGCGCCGTGGCGACGGAGTCGGTCCGCACGTCGGGCTCGATGCTCCCGGCGGCGAGATCGGCACCGGCGCGGGCGGCCATCTGCGGGTCGGTGCGGCGCAGCTCGGCCGCGGCGTCCTCGTTCGCGAGGTCGTGAGCCTCCTGCATGGCCGACTTCGCCCGCAGCGGCGGGGTCTTCAGGAACCAGGAGAGCACGAAGGCGAGCAGGACCACGCCGAGCGCGACCTGGAACACGGTCACCGTCGCGTCGTTGAAGCCGGTGAGGAACGGCGCCGAGAGCGCGTCGTTCGCCGTGTTCAGGAACGAGGTGTCGCCGTCGAGTGCGGAGCCGATCGCCGACGAGTCCTGCGACTGCAGCAGCTTCAGGATGCCGGCGTTGGCCGGGTCGGCCGCGATGGTCGGGTCCGAGGCGGCGGCCTGCAGGTTCGCAGCGATCGTCGGGTTCTTGAACGCCGCGGCGATCGTCTCCGGGATGCGGCTGAACAGCACCGAGAAGATGACCGCGGTGCCCAGCGTGCCGCCGATCTGGCGGAAGAACGTCGAGGCGCTGGTCGCGACGCCCATGTTCGCCGTGTCGACCGAGTTCTGCGAGGCGAGGGTCAGCGTCTGCATCATCTGGCCGAGGCCGAGGCCGAGCAGCAGCATGCCGCCCATCACGAAGATCACCGGCTTGTCGATCGAGACGAAGGACAGGTAGAAGAACGCCGCCGACATCAGGAAGGTGCCGAGGATGGGGAAGGCGCGGTAGCGGCCGGTGCGCGAGATGATCTGGCCCGAGACGATCGAGGCGATCATCAGGCCGAGGATCATCGGCAGCATCAGGAAGCCGGACTCGGTCGGCGTCGCGCCGTTGACGAGCTGCAGGTAGAGCGGGAGCGCCATCATGCCGCCGAACATGCCGAAGCCGACGAGCACGCCCAGGACGGTCGCCATCGAGAAGGTCGGCGAGCGGAAGAGCTTGAGCGGGATCAGCGCGTCGTCGCCCATCATCCGCTCCGCGGCGATGAAGCCGACGATGCCGAGCACGCCGACGACGTAGCAGACCCAGGCGATCGGCGAGCCCCAGCCCCACTCGCGGCCCTGCTCGGCGACCAGGAGGAGCGGGACGGCGGCGACGATGACGAGCGCGGCGCCCCACCAGTCGATCCGCACGGAGCGGCGGGCGGCGGGCTTGGGCAGGTGCAGGAAGCGCACCACGATGAAGAGCGCGACGGCGCCGATCGGCAGGTTGATCAGGAAGACCCAGCGCCAGCCGGTGATGAAGAGGATCTCGGGGGTGCCGGCGAGGAGCCCGCCGATCAGCGGACCGACGACGCTCGAGATGCCGAAGACGGCGAGGAAGTAGCCCTGGTACTTGGCGCGCTCGCGCGGCGGGAGGATGTCGCCCATCACGGTGAGGGCGAGCGACATCAGTCCGCCGGCGCCGAGGCCCTGCACCGCGCGGAAGCCGGCGAGGCCGAGCATCGAGGTCGCGAAGCCGGCCAGGAGGGAGCCGATCAGGAACAGGACGATCGCGATCAGGTAGAGCGGGCGGCGGCCGAAGATGTCGGAGAGCTTGCCGTAGATCGGCGTCGCGATCGTCGAGACGATCAGGTACGCGGTGGTGACCCAGGCCTGCTGCGAGAGGCCGTCGAGGTCGTCGGCGATGGTGCGCATCGACGTGCCGACGATGGTCTGGTCGAGCGAGGACAGGAACATCCCCGCCATCAGGCCGAAGATCACGAAGAGGATCTGGCGGTGCGTCATGATCGCGCCCGACGGGGAGGCGGCGGTCGCGGGCGGGCGGGCGGAATCGGTCACGGGGGTCCCCTTGTCTGGCGGACGCCGCCAGGGCACGGCGGACCGCCGCAAACGTTGCGTGCTGCGCAAAGTTACACCGCGTGCGAGCTCACCGGCACTGCTTCCGGCGAGCCTGTGGAGGATCTCAGAGGGGACCGCCCGATCCGCGGTCCGAGGCCGTCGATCAGGGTCCGGGAGTGCCGCCGATCAAGGGTCCGAAGCGCCGGCGGTCGAGGGCCCGGAGCGCCGGCGATCGAGGGCCCGGAGCGCCGGCGATCGAGGGCCCGGAGCGCCGGCGATCAGCTGTGCGCCGGCACCCCCGCCTCGGCCCAGCCGGCCTCGCGGAGCGCCGCCCGCGCCTCCGCTCGCGCCGAGTACGGCGTCCGCACGCCCTCGATATCGCGGTAGTTCTGGTGCCCGGGTCCCGCCCAGAGGATCGAGTCGCCCTCGTGCGCCAGCGACACCGCGACGCGGATCGCCCGCTTGGGGTCGTCGACCTCGTGGATCTCGCCGTCGGGACGCGCCGCCCGAGCCGCCGCCAGCAGCGTGGCTCGGATCGACGCCGGATCCTCGAAGCGCGGGTGGTGGTCGGTGATCACCAGCACGTCGCTGCCCGAGACCGCCGCCTCGGCCATCGCGGGCCGCTTCAGCGCGTCGCGGTCGCCGTCGGCGCCGAAGACCATGATCACGCGGCCGGGGGTGACCTCGCGGACCGCCTCGAGCGTGCGAGCGAAGGCGTCGGCGCTGTGACCGAAGTCGACGTAGACGGTGGGGCCGCGCTCGCCCGAGACGCGCTCGGTGCGGCCGGGGAGCGAGACGTCGAGGCCGCCGTCGCGGTGCAGGGCGGCGCGGATCTCGCCGATCGGCCGGCCCGCCTCGATCAGCATCACGATCGCCAGGGCGGCGTTGGCCGCCATGTGCGAGCCGATGATCGGGACGGAGGTGGTGATCGCCCGGTTCTCCCGGTTCTCGACGCGGAAGTGGGTGCGGCCGAACTCCTGCTCGAGGATGCTCACCCGCCAGTCGGCGTCGACGTCGGGGAGCGAGGTGATCGTGGTGACGGGCACGCCCGCCTCCGCCACGACCCGCTGCCCGGCGGGCGAGTCGAGCGAGACGACCGCGCGGCGGGAGCGGTCGGGCTGGAACAGCTGCACCTTCTGGGCGAAGTAGGTGTCCATGTCGCCGTAGTCGTCGAGGTGGTCGTGGCTCAGGTTCGTGAACGCCGCGACGTCGAAGACGACGCCGTCGACGCGGTGCCGGGTGAGGGCCTGCGCGCTGACCTCGATCGCCGCGGCGCCGACGCCCTCCTCCTGCATCCGGGCGATGAGAGCGTGCAGCTCGGTGGCCTCGGGAGTGGTCAGCCCGCTCGTCACCGAGGTGTCGCCGATGTGGCGCTCGGCCGTGGAACTCAGGCCCGGCACGACGCCGAGCTGGCGGAGCATCCCCTCGAGCATGTGCACCGTCGAGGTCTTGCCGTTGGTGCCGGTGACGCCGAGGAGCAGGGGGGCGCGCTCGGTGGTCGCGTAGACGACGGCGGCGACGGCGCCGAGGCGGGCCCGCGGGTCGTCGACGACCAGCACGGGCAGACCGGTGGCGCGCGAGGCGGACTCGCCGGCCGGATCGGTGAGGACGCCGACGGCGCCGCGCTCGGCGGCCTCGGCGACGAAGTCGGAGCCGTGGCGGTGGACGCCGGCGAGGGCGACGAAGAGGTCGCCCGGCTCGACGTCCGAGGCGGTGAGCGTGATCCCGGTCACCTCGACGGGCGGGACGTCGCCGTCGGGCAGCTCGATCGCGCGGGCGAGGGCGGGGAGGGGGACTGCTCGGACGTGCAGGGGGCGCAGCATGGGGTCCTCTCGTCATCGGGACCGGTGGGCGGCTCATCCGAGGGGGCGGATGCGCGCGGTCGCCGAGGCTGTCACTCAAGCTAGGGGGTCTGCTTATGTGAATCCTTTGAGGATATTCGACACCCCCATGGAGGAGCAGTGCTGAACGGATACACCCCTCAGTGCTTGACAGGGCTCTCCGCGGGCGCGAACGGGGCCCCGCGTAGGCTCGGAGCATGACCTCGGACGAGAACCCGGCCCCCGACGGGCGCCCCGTACGGCGCCGAGCCCTGGTGATCGGGGGAGTCGCCGTGGCCGCCGGGATCGCCGCCGTGGGCGTGAACGCGGCCCTCGGTGCGGGGCGCGCGAGCGCTCCGACCGCGTCCGCGACTCCGAGTGCCACCCCGGGCGCGTCGGCCGGCGCCTCCGCCACGGCGAGCGCCGCTCCGGTCGAGACCCCGACCGAGACGCCCACGCCGACGCCGACCGCGACGCCGGGGATCGACCTCTCCGCCCACTCGAACGACGACCCGGCCAGCATCTGGGTGGTCGTCAACAAGCTCCGCACCCTGAACCCGGTCGACTACGTGCCGGCCGACCTCGTCTCCCCGGACGTCCGCTACGTCAACCGCCAGCCGATGCGCCAGGCGACCGCGGACGCGCTGGTGCCGATGTTCGCGGCGGCCTCGAGCGAGGCCGGCCTGACGCTCGCGGTGCAGAGCGCCTACCGCTCCTACGACACCCAGGTCAGCGTCTACGCCGGCTGGGTGTCCTCGCGCGGCCAGGCCGGAGCGGACGCGACCAGCGCGCGCCCGGGGCACAGCGAGCACCAGACCGGCTGGGCCGTCGACGTCGTCGGCTCCTCGGGGACCTGCGCGCTCGAGATCTGCTGGGGCGATACCCCCGAGGGCCAGTGGGTCGGCGCGAACGCGCACCGCTTCGGCTTCCTCGTCCGCTACAAGCCCGACACCACGCCGATCACCGGCTACGAGTCCGAGCCGTACCACCTCCGCTACATCGGCGTGGAGCTCGCGCAGCACCTGCACGACGCCGGCATCCCGACCCTCGAGCGCCTGTTCGGTCTGCCGGACGCCCCCGACTACGCGCCGGGCACGGTCTCCTAGCGCGCCCCCGGTCGGCTGATCGGCGGGCTCGAGATCACCTCCTCGCGCATCCCGGCGCGCCCTGTCGGGCATCCCGCGCCACGCCTTCCGTTCGAACGAGCACGTCCCTAACCTCTCCTTCAAAGCGAGGCAGGCTCGCTTTCGATCGAAGGAGATCTCATGACGTTCCCGCTGCACGCCTCCTCGAAGCGCTCGTCCGCGATCATGGTCTGCCTCAGGGGAAAGTAGGGCCGGAGCGTGTTCCGCCGACGTTCACCTGAGTGCTTATTGCGTGAGCTCCGCTCGATCGATGACGCCATTGCAGCGCATCCCTTCAGGTCCGAGCCGATCACGCGCGCCTTCGCCGTCATCGAGGACGGCGACGGGGACAAGGAGCTGATCAGCGCGCGACTCCGTGAGCAGGGCCTGCCGGAACTTCAGACGATCGGAGCTTCCACGCTGCGGTACTCGCTCAGCTGGTGGTGGCTGCACAACCGGCGGCGCGCGGCCGTGCGGAAGATCGAGCGGCATCGGGGTTGAACCCGCCCGTCGTCCGTCGGCGAGCCTGCCCTGCGCTCGAACGGACTGGGAGCTGTCGGCGCATCCGCTGGAGGGTGACAAGCCTGTTGAGACGCGGGCGGGAGGGGTTCCCGCCCGCGTGGCCGAGAGGCGGAAGGGAAGCGCGGTGCTCCGGAGACCGACGCGGGAGAAGCTGCAGCGCGACCTGGAGGTGATCGACGCCGCGATCGCCGGACATCCGTTCTCCTCCGACGTGCTCGTTCGCCTCCAATCGGTCTTCGCCGAGAGCGACGGCACTGGGAAGGACGGGCAACGGATCAACGCGCGCCTGGCGGAGGAGGGTCTGCCGACCATCCCGGGGATCTGGATCTTCTACGCCCGGAACTTCTCCAGCTGGGGGTGGCTGCACAACCGGCGGCGTGCGGCCGTTCGCAGGATCGAGCGGCGCGAGGGCTGAAGGCGTGTCCGTTCGGACATCCGGATGTGTCCGGAAATCGGTCCGCAAGGGCTTGCGGAGGCGGCCGTGATCAGAACCGGACGTGACAGACGGGCGTTGTTACCGTACCGTTACTCGGAGTGCTTTCGGAGGTCGCCCTTAGGGGACTCCGACTCCCGCGTGGTGACATGGCCGCTTCCCCCTGAAATCCCGCACGCCCCCGCCCCCGTGCGCACCGACCCGTGAGTTCCCCTGTGCCCCACAGTTCCACCCGTTCCACCGTGCCCGCTGCCGCCGAGGTCGCCCCCGCCGACGCTCAGCTCGCACCGCCGCTGACCCGCCGTGAGGCGCGCGAGCGCGAGGGCCGCGTCCGCGCGACTCCGGTCGCCGCTCCTGCCGCTGCCGCCGCCCCCGCCGTCGAGGCCCCGGACCCGGCCGTCCTCGCTCCCGCCGCGCTCGCGCCGGCCGCCGAGGGCATCCGCCCCTCCGCCGGAGCGCCGCTGCACCCCGCCAGCGGCGACGTCTTCCCCTCCCGCCGCGACCGTCGCGCCGCCGAGGGGCACCGCCAGCGCGTCGAGCCCGCTCGTCGCGGCTCCTCCTTCTTCCGCCCCTCGCGCCGGCACCTCGTGCTGGCGATGTCGGGCGGGCTCGTCCTCGTGGCCGCCGCCTCCGGCGTGAGCCTCACCGTCGGCGCCTCCGCCGACGCCGAGTCGGCGACCGCCTCCACCGCCGCTTCGACCGTGACGGCCGCTCCCGTCACCGTGCTGCCGGCCACCACGGCCGACGCCCGCGTGGTGCTCAGCAGCGTCTCGACCACCACCGGCACCGTCGCCGGCGGCACGAGCGTCACCATCGCCGGCTCGAACCTCGACTCCGTCGCCACGGTCCGCTTCGGCGACGCCGAGGGCAGCGTCACCGTCGACAACCCCGACCAGATCACCGTCACCGCTCCGCCCGCGGACGGCGAGACCGAGGGTGTCGTCCCCGTCGCCTTCTTCGACGCCGGGGGAGCGCCGATCACCTTCGACGCCGTCACGGACTCCGTCGCCGCCGCGACCGTGGACGGCACGCCGGTCGAGACGGTGCAGCCCGCCGTGGACACCACGACTCCGACCGAGGAGCCGCTGACCGCGACCACGGCCACTCCGGCGGCCACTCCGACGGCCGCCGACGCGACCGCCGCTCCGACCGCGACGCCGGCCGCCGCCGCCACCGAGGCGCAGCCCGCCGAGCTCGTCGCCCCCACCGCGACGGCCTCGCCCAGCCCGACCGCCACCGGCGTCCTCGCGACCACCAAGGTCGTCGCCTCCGCGATCACCTTCGCCTACACGCCCGACCCGGCGATCGAGGCCGCGAAGGCCGCCGCCGCGCTCGAGGCCAGCCGCCTCGCGTCGCAGCTCGACTACCTGCAGACCTACTGGTCCGACTACAACTCCGCGCAGTACGGCGTCATCGGCGGCAACGACTGCGTCAACTTCACCTCGCAGTCGCTGATCGCCCGCGGCTGGGAGATGGACGGCGAGTGGAGCTACTCGCGCACCGGCGGCTACAGCTCGGCCTGGGCCTCCTCGACCGCCTTCAACTCCTACCTGGCCGCGCACCCGGAGCGGGCGACGCCCCTCACGAACGCGCAGCGCTCGGAGGTCAAGCCCGGCGACGTCGTGCAGTTCGACTGGGACGGCTCGGGCGACTGGGACCACACCGGCGTCGTCACGAGCGTGAAGGGGAGCACGATCCTCTACTCCTCGCACACCGCCGACAACCTCGACCAGAGCATCGACTCGGCCTCGGCCGGACGCATCATGTTCTGGAGCGTCTGAGCCGGAACCCCGGGGCCGCGAGCCCAGGACTCCGCAGGGAGCCCGGACACAGCGGAAGAGGCCGCCGTCGCATCAGCGACAGGCGGCCTCTTCGTCGTTCGACGAGGGCGTCAGTTCTTGAAGACGTCCTTGACGTCCTCGCCGACCTTCTTGGTGTGCGCCTTGGTCTGGTCGGCCTTGCCCTCGGCCTCGAGCTTCTCGTTGTCGGTCAGCTTGCCGGCCGCTTCCTTGGCCTTGCCGAGCAGGTTCTCGGCCGCGTTGCGGATCTTGTCGTCAGCACCCATGAGGGGCTCCTTCCGTTCGATTCGGTTCGTCCTCCGGCGACGGCCGCCGGAGGAAGTGGTGGGCGAGCGCGGGCGCTCGCGGGTCAGGCGACCCGGTCCTCCTTGGAGAACCCGGCCCGGGCGCTCGAGGCGACCTCGAGCACGACGGGCAGTCGCGCGCCGAGCAGGCGATCGAGCTCCAGGACCTCCTGGTGCACGGCGTCCACGACCGTGCGGGGTGAGACCCCGCCGCGGGGCAGGACCCGGACCTTGAGCGCCGTCGACGAGCCGTGGCGGTACGCCGAGACCGTGACGTCGATCAGGTCGGTGCGGCCGGCCAGCGCGTTCTCGAGCACGTCCTCGGCGAAGCCGGTGGCGATCTCGACCTCTCCGGCGACCCCGCTGGACGAGCCCGCGTCGGTGAGGACGGTGCTCGTGCGGCCGTGGCCGTGCGCGGAGATCAGGACGATCGCGAGCACGATGCCCAGCAGGCAGATGCCGAGGATCGCGTAGAGCGGCCACAGCACGGCCGCGTCGCTCCAGGCGGTGCCGTCCTCCGGCGAGATGCGGGAGACGAGGGCCGCGCCCTGGCCGTCCGCGAAGTCCGCGACCGCGTCGCGGACCGGCTGCGAGACGGCGATCAGGACCAGGCCTGCGGTGACGGCGGCGAGGACCAGGCCGACCAGGAAGAGGATCAGGCGGTTCACGAACCGGTTGCTCGTGGTCATCAGATCCTCCCGGACTCGGAGATGCGGACGGTGGCGCGGGTGGCGGGCGTCGCCGCGATGCGGCTCAGCTCGTCGTCGACCGCGGACTGCACGGAGTCGCGGTCGACGGTGATCCCCGAGGAGGGGGTCACCTCGATCACGGCGGTGCGGCGGCCGATCGAGGCGCGGGTGTCCTCGCGACGCGACCGGGCGGCCGAGCGGGCCGAGCGGGCGAGGGAGGAGGCGATCACGCCGTCGTCGATCACGACGGCGAGCCGGTCGTCCGCCACGGTGTGGCGGGCGCGGGCCCCCGGGGCGAGGGCGAGCACCAGCAGGATCAGCGCCAGCACCGCAGTGCCGACGGCGATGCCGATGATCGCGCCGGAGGCGAGATCGGTCACGCCGACGATCGCGCCGAGGAGCGCGGACGGAGCGAGCAGCAGCGGAGCGGCACCGAAGATCGCGAGCACCGCCTCCGTTCCGACGTACGCGGCGATCAGGATGATCAGCACGAGCACGACGATCTGGGCGGCCGAGCGCGAGCTGTGGGTCTCGCGGCGCAGGTAGCGGCGGTAGCGCGCGTCCGGTGCCGCGTCGCGCGGTGTGGCTGCGGGGCTCATGCGACTCTCCTCGTGGCTCGGGTCGGGGTGCGGGTGCCGGTCACGCGGATGTCCACGCGGCTGACGGTGCGGCCGGTGAGCGCGCCCATCCGGGAGGCGATGGCCGCCCGGTCGCGGTGGAGGCGATCGAGCAGGCTCCCCTCGGCGGTGGAAGCGCCCTCGGTCAGGACCGGGGCGGAGACGGCGAGCGCGAGGCCGCCGCTGTCGTCCGACAGCCGGACGCGGATCGCGGAGACCTCGACGCCCAGCTCCTCGTGGACGACCGCCACGGCCATCCGCTCGAGGGAGCGGACGGAGATGGTGACGGTCCCCGGCTCCGACGGAGCGGTCCGCTCGCCGGGACGCTGGTCGAGTGCGGTCACGGCGACTCCTAGCGGGAGGTGGTGCGGCCGCGGAACACGTCCACGAGGCTGCGCACGTCGAGCGAGCCGTCCAGCATCCGCGCGATCAGGACGCCGAGCGCCATGAACACGGCGGTGAGGACGAAGCCCCAGAAGCCGAAGAGCAGGGAGGCGAAGGCGAGGATCGCGCCGACGACGAGGCCGAGCGTGGTGCTGCGGCCGGCCGGGGCGGGGGCGGGGGTGCGGGGTTCGCTCATCGGACGCGGCTCTCGGTCTCGGTGTCGCCCTTGTCCTCACCGGGGATGTGCACGTCGACGATGGCGACGTTGATCTCGGCGACGGACATGCCGACGAGCTCGGTGATGGCCTCGGAGACCGCGGCGCGGACCTGGTCGGCGACCGACTGCATCGGCACCGGGTACTCGACGACGAGGGTGACGTCGGCGGCGACCTGGGTCTCGCCGACCTCGACGCTGACGCCCTGGGCGTGGTCGTTGCCGCCGACGGCCGAGCGGATCGCGCCGAAGGCACGGGCGGCGTTGTTGCCGAGGGCGAAGACGCCGGGCACCTGGCGCGCGGCGATGCCGGCGACCTTGGCGATCACGGCGTCGTCGATGACGGTGCGGCCCTGGGCCGTGCCCGAGGCGGCGCTGTTGCCGAGGCTGGTGACGGTGTCGACCGACGCCTTGTCGACGCGGGGGGCGGTGGGGGTAACGGGGGTGGCGGGGGTGCGCGTGCTGTCGCTCATGGTGACTCCTGTGCGTGTCGTCGGCCGCTGGTGGTGCGCGGCCGGGGTCGGGGAGTCCGGCGGATTTCCCGTCGGGCTGTGCTTTCATGAGTGAGACGGAGCCCGACGGGGATTCGTCACGGTGCGATCCGGAGTTTTTCCTGATAGTCACCTGATGGTCGATGCCGGCTCGAGCCGGTGCCCGCTGGAGGAGTCCCATGCCCGGTCTGGAGACGGCGAGCGACGCGCTCCTCGCCGAGCGCTCCGCCGAGGGCGACGTCCGCGCGTTCGAGGTGCTGGTCAAGCGGCACCAGTCGATCCTCCGCGCCTACGCCTGGCGGCTGACCGGCTCGCAGGCGGACGCCTCCGACGCGGTGCAGAACGCGCTGATCACCGTCTGGGCCCAGCTCCCGCAGCTCCAGGAGCCGGCGAGCGTGCGGAGCTGGATGATGCGGATCGTCAGCCGCTCCAGCGTCGACCTGCTCCGCCAGCGCAAGCCGGTCGACGACGTCGACGCCGTCGAGCACCCGCCGGCGCGCGAGCCCGGGCCGTTCGAGTCGGTCGAGCAGAGCGACGCGATGCGCGCTCTCGCCCAGGCGCTGGCCGAGCTGCCCGAGACCCAGCGGCAGTGCTGGCTGCTCCGCGAGGTCGGCGGCGAGTCGTACAGTGAGATCGCCGAGCACCTCGGCATCACCGCCACCGCCGTCCGCGGCAAGCTCGCCCGAGCACGGGAGTCGCTGGTCGTGGCGATGGAGGACTGGCGATGAGGGCCCGCGGAGAAGGAGTCGGCGCGATGAAGGAGTCGGCGCGATGACCCCGGACGAGACGCCCGGCGGGACGCCCGGCCTGCCCGGCACCGGCGAGGACGCCGTGCTGCCGCTGCCCGTGCCGCTGGTCGCGGACGACGCCGACGCCGAGCCGGACGACGGCTCCGCCGACGCGATCGGCATCGACGAGCTCGGCGACTACCTGGACCGGGGCCGCCTGCCCTACGACCCCGCCATCGAGGAGTCGCCGGAGCACCGGCGCACGCTGCGCGCCCTCGAGCGCGTCCGCGCGCTCTCCGGTGCGCTGATCGACGACGACGCGGCGCACCTGCCCGCGCCCACCGAGAGCTGGTTCGGCTCGATCCTCACCCAGGTGCGGCGCGAGGCGCGGGCCGGACGCGACATCCCGCTCGCGAGCACCGACCCCGACGTCGAGCTGACGATCACCGAGGGCGCCGTCCGCGGCATCGTCCGCGAGGCGGGCGACAGCGTCTCCGGAGTCCTCGTCGGCCGCTGCCGGCTGCAGGGCGACGTCGCCGATCCGGGTGCCGACATCGCGGTCGAGGTGACGATCTCGGTGTTCTGGGGCGTGCCGATCGCCGACGCGGCCCAGCAGGTGCGCGAGCGCATCCACTCGCGGCTGCTCACCCAGACCGAGCTGCGCGTCTCGACGATCGACGTGCGCGTCGAGGACGTCTACGTGCCGGGAGGGGAGGAGTCGTGAGCGGGTCCGAGCCGATCCCCGTCCCTCCGGCCCTGCTGGTCCCCGCGGTCGCCCTCGGCGGATCCGCGCCGAGCGCGGCCGCCGTGCTCACCGCCGAGATCCGCGCCCTCGTGGGAGTGGCGATGCTCGTCCCGGCGCGCGGCCAGGTGCGCGACGTCCTCGCGCACGCGGCCGGCGCGCTGACGCCCGCCACCGTCGATCCGGCCGACGGCCCGCTCGGTGCGGTCTCCGGCGGCACCTTCGCCGAGCCGGTGCTCGTGCGCGTCCTCGGCGACGAGGTGTCGGTGTCCGCGGAGGTCTGCGTCGCCGCGGAGTCGTCGGCGCCCGACATCGCCCGCGCGGTCGGCTCCGCGGTGCGCGAGTGGTGCCGGCGCGAGCACCCCGGGCGCCGCGCGCGCATCGCGGTCAGGATCGCCTCCGTCGACTGACGCTGAAGCGCGTCGTCGCTGAGGGTGCCGCCGCTAGGCGCCGTGCTCGGCGAGGAAGGCCTCCGTCTCGGCGGCCGTCGGCGTCGAGACCGCCGCTCCCGCCCGGGTGACCGAGATCGCCGCGGCGGCGGTCGCCCAGCGGACGAGCTCGACCAGTGCGGCCGGGTCGTCGAGCCTCTCGCCGCCGCTCGCGAGCCGTGCCGCGAAGACGCCGCAGAAGGTGTCGCCCGCGCCGGTCGTGTCGACGACGGAGACGCGGAAGGCCGGTGCGCGCACCGGCTCCTGGTCGCGGACGGCGACCACGACGCCGTCCGCACCGAGGGTGACCAGCACCACCGGGACGAGCGCCGTGAGGGCGACGGCGAGGGCCGTGTCGTCCGCCGCCGCGATGCCGCGCTCCGCGCCGAGCTCGCGCGCCTCGTGCTCGTTGACGATCAGCACGTCCAGCTCGGCGAGCAGCTCCTCGGGCAGCGGGCCGATCGGCGCCGCGTTGAGGATCGTGGTGGTCCCCGCCGCGTGGCCGGCCCGCGCCGCCGCCAGCACGGTCGGGACCGGGATCTCGAGCTGCAGCAGGAGCGCCGAGGCGCTGGCGATCAGCGCCTCCTCCTGCGCGGTCAGGTCGGTGAAGGCGGCATTGGCCCCGGAGTCGACGACGATCGCGTTCTCGCCCGCGTCGTCCACCGTGATCTGCGCCGTGCCGGTGCGCTCGCCGCCGCGGCGCGCGTGCAGCTCGAGCGGCTCCTCCGCCAGCAGCCCCGCGAGCTCGTCGCCCGCGGCGTCGCGGCCGAGGCTCGTGACGAAGCTGCTGCCCGCGACCGTGCGGGCGGCGGCGACCGCCTGGTTGAGCCCCTTGCCGCCGGGGAAGGTGCGGGAGTCGAGGGCGAGGACGGTCTCGCCGGGCGCGGGGATGCGGGCGACCCGGTGGACGTGATCGAGATTGGCGCTTCCGAGGACGACGAGGCTCATGCTCCGACGGTAGGGCACGCGCAAGGGGCTGCTCGCATCCTCCGGCCGCACCTACGGTGGAGGAATGGAAACTCGAATCTTCGGCCGCACTGGTGCGCCCGTCTCCGTCGTCGGCCTCGGAACCTGGCAGCTCGGTGCCGACTGGGGTGACGTCGCGGAGAGCGACGCCCTCGCGATCCTCGACGCCGCGGCGGAGTCCGGCGTCACCCTCTTCGACACCGCCGACGTCTACGGCGACGGCCGCAGCGAGCGGACCATCGGCGCCTGGCGCGCCGCGCACCCCGACGCGGGCGTCTTCGTCGCGACGAAGATGGGCCGCCGCGTCGAGCAGGTCCCCGCGAACTACGTGCTGGACAACTTCCGCGCCTGGACCGACCGCTCGCGCTCGAACCTCGGCGTCGACACGCTCGATCTCGTGCAGCTGCACTGCCCGCCGACCTCCGTCTACTCCGACGACGCCGTCTTCGACGCACTGGACACCCTGGTCGACGAGGGCGCCATCGCGCACTACGGCGTCTCGGTCGAGCGCACGGAGGAGGCGCTCACCGCCATCGCGCGGCCGAACGTGGCGAGCGTCCAGATCATCCTGAACGCGTTCCGCCTCAAGCCGCTCGACGCGGTGCTGCCGGCGGCCCGCGAGGCCGGCGTCGGGATCCTGGCGCGCGTCCCGCTCGCGTCCGGCCTCCTCAGCGGCCGCTACACGACGGAGACGACCTTCGCACCCGACGACCACCGCACCTACAACCGCGACGGCTCCGCCTTCGACGTCGGCGAGACCTTCTCCGGCGTCGACTTCGCGACCGGCGTCGAGGCCGCTCAGGAGTTCTCCCTCCTGGCCGCCGACCACGGCCTCGCCCCCGCCGCCGCCGCGCTGGCCTGGATCATCCAGCAGGACGGCGTCACCGCCGTCATCCCCGGCGCCCGCTCCGTCGAGCAGGCGAAGGCGAACGCCACCGCCGCGGACGCCGCCCCCCTCGGCCCCGCCTTCATGGAGGCCGTCAACGCCCTCTACGACACCCACTTCCGCCCTACGGTCCACCCCCGCTGGTAGCCGTCACCCGCTGAGTCGCCCGAGAAGGCTCGTTCTCCACCCCGAGAACGAGCCTTCTCGGGCGAGTCAGTGGTGCCTGTGGACAACTCGACGCACGGGTCGCTCAGGGGCGCCAGCATGGCGCGGTGAGTGGCGACGGGCCGGAGGGCCTCTTCAGGGTGGCGGAGGGGAGCGCCGCGGGGCTGTCGCGGGCGCGGATGCGGTCGGCGGAGTTCTCGTCGCCGGCCTACGGAGTCAGATCGTCGGCTCCGGCCGTCACGCTCGCGGATCGCTGTGCGGCGGTGCAGCACCGGCTCGGCGACCACGTCTTCGTCTGCGGGCCGACCGCGGCGCTGCTGTGGGGCGCTCCGCTCGACCGGTGCTGGGAGCAGCGCGCCGTCCTGGACGTCGCCGTCGTCGCACCGGCCAGGGCGCCGCACGCGCGAGGGCTGGCGGGCCGCAGCCTCACGGTCGATCGCGACGTCGACATCGTCCTCGGCAAGCGAGGCGCGCTGACCACTCCGGCCCGCACCTGGTGCGACCTCGGTGCCGTCCTCGAGCTGGCGGACCTCGTCGCTGTCGGCGACGATCTCCTCCACCGGCGTCTCGTCGGCGAGGAGTCCCTGCGTGCCGCGCTCGCCCGGCACCCGGGTCGACGCGGGATCGCGCGCCTGCGTCGAGCCCTCGGGCTGCTCGACGGCCGCGCGGAGTCGCGGCCCGAGTCGCAGGTCCGCGTCGCGCTCGTGCTCGCAGGCATCTAGGGTCTCGAGGCGAACGTCGAGATCCGTGACGAATCGGGCGCCTTCCTCGGTCGGGTCGACCTGTGCATCGCCACGGCCCGCCTGATCATCGAGTACCACGGCGACTACCACCGCTCGGAGCCCGGCCAGTGGCGCAGGGACGTCGCCCGCGCCCGCCGCCTCCGCGCGGCCGGCTGGACCGTGATCGAGCTCACCGGCGACGACCTCGCCGACCTCGCCTCCGTCGTCGCCCAGGTGCGCGCGGCGCTGCAGCACTGACTCGCCCGAGAAGGCTCGTTCCCGGGGTGGGGAACGAGCCTTCTCGGGCGACTCAGCGGTAGCGAGCCGCGGGCGGCGCGCGGGCTAGGAGCCCAGGGCGGCGTCGACGATGGTGCGGGCCTCGGCCTGCACCTCGTGCAGGTGGTCGAGGCCGCGGAAGGACTCGGCGTAGATCTTGTAGACGTCCTCGGTGCCGGAGGGGCGCGCGGCGAACCACGCGTTCTCGGTGACGACCTTGACGCCGCCGACCGCCGCGTCGTTGCCGGGGGCCTTCGAGAGCTTGGCGACGATCTCCTCGCCGGCCAGGGTGGTCGCCGAGATAGCGTCGCCGTCGAGCTTGCCCAGCGCCGCCTTCTGAGCCTTCGTGGCCACCGCGTCGACGCGCTCGTAGACCGGGTCGCCGAAGCGCTCGGTCAGCTCGCGGTACAGCGCCGAGGGGCTCTTGCCCGTGACGGCGACGATCTCCGAGGCGAGCAGCGCCAGCAGGATGCCGTCCTTGTCGGTGGTCCAGACGGTCCCGTCGAAGCGGAGGAACGACGCACCCGCCGACTCCTCGCCGCCGAAGCCGACCGAGCCGTCGACCAGCCCGGGCACGAACCACTTGAAGCCGACCGGCACCTCCCAGAGGCGGCGGCCGAGCGACTCCGCGACCCGGTCGATGATCGAGGACGACACCAGCGTCTTGCCGATCGCCGCGTCCTCGCGCCAACCGGAGCGGTGGCGGTACAGGTAGTCGATCGCGACCGCCAGGTAGTGGTTGGGGTTCATCAGGCCGCCATCGGGCGTGACGATGCCGTGGCGGTCGGCGTCGGCGTCGTTGCCGGTGAGGATGTCGTAGTCGCCGGCCCGGGCGACGACCGAGGCCATCGCGCTGGGGGAGGACGGGTCCATCCGGATCTTCTCGTCCCAGTCGAGGGTCATGAAGCCCCAGGCCGGGTCGACCTCGCCGTTGACGACCGTCAGGTCGAGCTCGTACATCTCGGCGATCAGCTGCCAGTAGTGCACCGAGGCGCCGCCCAGCGGGTCGGCTCCGATCTTCACCCCGGCCTTCTTGATCGCGTCGATGTCGATGATGTTCTTCAGGTCAGCGACGTAGTGCGTGCGGTAGTCGTAGGTCTCGACGGCGCTCGGCTCGGCCGACTTCACGTCGCGGTTGCCGTCGGCGATCAGCTCGTTGGCGCGGTTCGCGATCCAGGAGGTGGCGTCGGAGTCGGCGGGGCCGCCGTGCGGCGGGTTGTACTTGAAGCCGCCGTCGCGGGGCGGGTTGTGCGAGGGGGTGACCACGATGCCGTCGGCCCGGTCGGTGTGCGACGGGTCGTTGTTGTAGCGGAGGATCGCGTGGCTGAGCGCCGGGGTCGGCACGTAGTCGTCGAACTCGTCGACGAGCACGCGCACCTCGTTGGCGACCAGCACCTCGAGCGCGGTCGTCAGCGCCGGGCGCGAGAGGCCGTGGGTGTCGGCGCCGATGAACAGCGGGCCGGTGATGCCCTCGTTCGTGCGGTACTCGACGATCGCCTGCGTCACCGCCGCGATGTGGTCCTCGTTGAAGGCGGTGTCGAACGACGAGCCGCGATGCCCGGAGGTGCCGAAGACCACCTTCTGCAAGGGGTCGGACACGTCCGGCTTCTTCTCGTAGTACGCCCTCACGAGGGCCTCGACGTCGATGAGATCGGAGGCCTCTGCCGGCTTCCCTGCGCGATCGGTCATGGGGTCCATAGTGGCAGTCGCGCCGGGGCCGCGATACCGGCTGGACAGGCGCTGGCTAGGCTGTCCGCCATGCCCGACCGCGCCTCCGACGGTGTCCCCGACACCGCCCCCGCCCCCCGCACCTACAGCTATCTCGGGCCCTCCGGCACGTTCACGGAGGCGGCGCTCGCGCAGGTGCCCGAGGCGCGCGGGCACGTCTGGCGGAGCGTCGGGAACGTCGGCGAGGCGCTCGACGACCTGGTCTCGGGCCGCAGCGACGGCGCGGTGATCGCGATCGAGAACTCGGTCGAGGGCGGGGTGACGGCCGCGCAGGACGCGCTGGCCAGGATCCCGGGCGTGCGGATCGTCGGCGAGTACCTCGTGCCGGTGTCCTTCATCCTGGTCGGCCGCCCGGGCGCGCGGCTCGAGGACGTGCGGATCGTCGCCGCGCACCCGGTCGCCTACGGGCAGTGCCGCGAGTGGCTCGACCGCACGATCCCGAGCCACGAGCACCTGCCGGCGTCGAGCAACGTGCAGGCCACGATCGACCTGCTCGCGGGCTCGCCCGCCCAGGCCGCGATCGCACCGCCGGGCATCGTCCGCCACCACGACGTCGAGGTGCTCGCGGAGCGGATCGGCGACAACCCGAACGCGGTCACCCGCTTCGTGCACGTCTCGCGCTCGCGGGTGCTGCCCGAGCCGACGGGCGCCGACAAGACCAGCCTGATCGTCGAGCTGCCCTCCGACGCCCCCGGCGCGCTGCTCGACATGCTGGAGCAGTTCGCGACCCGTGGAGTGAACCTGAGCATGATCCAGTCGCGGCCCATCGGCGACGCCCTCGGCCGCTACCGCTTCGTGATCGACCTCGACGGCCACGCGCACGACGAGCGGGTCGCCGACGCCCTGCTGGGCCTTCGCCGCTTCAGTCCGCGGGTGATCTTCCTGGGCTCGTATCCCCGTGCGGATCGCCGTCCGGTCTCGTACGTGCGACGCTACGACGACGAGGTGTTCATCGAGGCGCGTGACTGGCTTCGCGGGATCCTCGGCAGCGAACCGGAGGTCGACGATGACTGAACGAGGCGGAGCCGAGCGCGAGCGCGTCGATCCGCGGTACGACGCCGCCTTTCAGCGGGGTTTCGCCGGGGGAGTGGACCGGGTGCGCGGCGACGAGCGCGCGTTCGCCCGGCCGGTGACGGCACCGGAGGGGATCGCGCGTCGGCGGCCGCCCGCGCTCGCCGACATCGCGACCACGGCCGACAGCCGGCGCTCGCGGCGGGCGGCCGAGAGCGGCACTCCGATCAGCGCACCCGCCCGGCTGCCCTCGGACGCGGCACTGGACCGGGAGCCGTTCGCCGATCCCGCGCCCGAGGAGACGTCCGTCCGCCGCGTCGAGGTCGCCGTGGAGCCGTCGGCGCCGCTCTGGCGGAACCCCTGGCTGCTCGCCCTGCTGCTCGCGGGGCTGGCCGGCAGCGTGCTCGGCGTCGCGCTGCTCTACAGCGGCTACTCCTCGCCGCCCGCGTCGTACTACGGCGACTCCGACACCCCGTCACCGGAGTGGATCCAGCGCCAGATCACCTACTACGCCTCGATCCCGCTGCTGGGCAGCCTGCCGTTCGCGCTGCTGCTCGCGATGGGCGTCGCGGCCCTGCGCTGGCGGTCCAGGCCCGCGAAGCAGGCGCCCTCCGACGACGTCGAGACCGAGTCCGAGGCGACGAGCATCTGACGCCACCCCCTCCGGCGGAGGGGGATCCACGTGGAAGAGACACCCGCACACATGCTGGTCGAGTAGCCCCGCAGGGGCGTATCGAGACCCACGACCGCCAGCACTTCCCGCGGAGGGTGGATCTCGATACGCCCGCTGCGCGGGCTACTCGATCAGCGCGAGCACGCCGGCTCCGGCAAGCTGCTCAGACCCCCGACGCGCCGAACAGCAGCCCGAGCAGGTAGGTGACGAGCGCCGCGCCGTAGCCGATGCCGAGCTGGCGCAGGGCGCGCGCGAGGGGCGGCGCGCCGGAGAGCAGGCCGACGATCGCGCCGGTGGCGAGCAGCGCCAGGCCGACCAGGACCGACGCGAGGATCACCGCGGCCAACCCGGACATCCCGAGCAGGTACGGCAGCACTGGGATGATCGCGCCCGAGGCGAAGAAGCAGAAGCTCGACAGCGCCGCGCCCATGCCCGTGCCGATCGACTCGTACTCGTCGACCGACGGGTCGGCCTTCACTCCGCCGATGGTGATCGGCGAGGTCGGCGCCGCGCCACCGCGCAGTCCCGCGAAGACCCGGGCCGCGCGGGCGTCCGCGTCCTCCTGCGAGAGCCCGCGGGCGCGGTAGACGAGCGACAGCTCGTTGGCGTCGACGTCGAGGTCGGGGACGACGTGGTTGGTGTCGAGGTCGGGGGAGGAGGCGGAGAGCAGCTCGCGCTGCGAGCGCACCGAGACGAACTCGCCGGCGCCCATCGAGAGCGCGCCCGCGAGCAGCCCGGCGATGCCGGTGAACAGGACGACCCCGGTGCCGACTCCGCTCGCACCGACGCCGAGGACGAGCGCCAGGTTCGAGACCAGGCCGTCGTTGGCGCCGAACACCGCGGCGCGGAAGGTGCCCGAGAGCCGGTTGCGACCGCGCTCGGCGAGCCCGCGGACCACCTCGCCGTGGATCCGCTCGTCGGCGGCCATCGCCTCCGTCGCATCGTCGTCGTCGGCGTAGGGCGAGCGGGCCTCGGCGCGCTGGATCAGCGCGAGGACGAAGACCGAGCCGAACTGCCGGGTCAGGAAGCCGAGCAGCCGCGTGCGCAGATCGGGTCGGGGCTGCGGCTCTGCGGCTGCCCCCAGCAGCTCGCGCCAGTGCTCCTCGTGCCGGCCCTCGGCGGCGGCCAGGGCGAGCAGGATCTCGCGTTCCTCGCCGGAGCGGCGCTCGGCGAGATCGCGGTAGCTCGCGGCCTCGGCCAGCTCGTCGGCGAGGTAGCGCCGCCAGCGGCGGATCTGCACCGGTGTGGGGGAGGAAGGGGTGTCTCGGGCGGTGGTCGCCATGGGATCTCCTGGGCTTCGGCACCCCGGCCGACCCGCGCGAGAGGACCGGCCAGGACACGTGTCGACTGGCCGAAGGTCTCGTTCGCCCGATTCCGCGAGGATCCGGGTGGCGCGCCGGGTCCGGGACTCTCCGGACCAGCATGTCGACGCGCCTCGTCGTCCGCTCGGCGGACGGTGGGAACTACTCCCCTTCGCAGGGACCACCGTAGCCGAGAAGGCAGCGCGGCGCCCCTCCGATCGCAGGGCGGCGCCCGCGGGTACAGTCGAGCCGCGGCGGAGCCTCCCGGCCCCGCCCCCGCGCCGCACCGGCGCCCTCGAAGGGGAGGCCGCCCATGACCGCCGACAGCGCACCGACCCGCCGGCTCGTCGCCGAGCTGGAGGAGCGCGCCCGCGAGGTGCTGCCCTGGTTCGTCGCCGACTACTACGGCGCCGTCGCGGGCGGCCGCTCGGAGCGCGACGCCGACCTCGCGGCCTGGGACGCGATCCGCTTCCGGCCGGCGGCGCTGCGCGGCGAGCTCGACGGCGACACCACGACCTCGGTCCTCGGCACCGAGGTGCAAGGCCCCGTGCTGATCGCGCCGATGGCGCAGCAGAACGCGGCGGATCCGCGCGGCGAGATCGCGATGGCGGAGGCGGCGGCGCGCGCCGGCACCCTGCTCGGCGTCTCGACGAACACGGCGCTGCCCTTCGAGCGGATCGCTGCGGCGGGCGCGCCGTGGTGGTTCCAGGTGTACCTGCTCGCGGACCGCGACGTGACCCACGCGTTGATCGAGCGGGCCGCTGAGCACGGCGCCCGCGCTCTGATGCTCACGGTCGAGATGCCGGTGCTGCGCGGCGAGCGCCCCGGCATCGAGCCGCTGACCTGGCCGGAGATCCCCGGCAAGGCGAGGCTCGGCAACCTGACCGAGCAGGAGCGCGCCCTGGTCCTCGGCCGTCCCGTGCCGAACCCGGGACTCGACGACATCGGCCGGCTCCGCTCGGTCAGCGGTCTGCCGGTCCTGGTGAAGGGCGTGCTGCGCGGCGAGGACGCCCGTCGCGCGGTCGACGCGGGCGCCTCCGGGGTCGTCGTCTCGACGCACGGCGGCCGGCGGATGGACGGCTCGATCACCGCGGTCGGGGCGCTCGCCGAGGTGGTCGACGCGGTCGGCGCCGACGCCGAGGTCTACATCGACAGCGGGGTGCGCACGGGCCGGCACGTGCTCGCGGCGCTCGCGCTCGGGGCCCGCGCGGTCTTCGTCGGGCGGCCGCTGATGTGGGCGCTCGCCGTGGGCGGCGCCGACGAGGTCGCCGGGCTGCTCGGACTCCTCGACCGCGAGTTCCGGGTCATGCTGCAGCAGTCGGGGGCGGCGTCGATCCGCGATCTCGGCGGGCTCGTCGCCCGGTCCTGACGGGGGTCCCCGGTCAGGCCGCGATACTGCTGCGGGCCCGGCGGCGCTGCTGCCGCTCGTGCTCGGCCTCGAGCAGCGCGCGGGTGCGCTCGGTGGCGAGCAGCTCGACGAGGGTGTCGGTCTCCTCCTCGATCCGCTCGCGCAGGTCGAGCGGCTCGGCGGTCAGCAGTCGCTTGGCGGCGGCGGCCACCAGCGGCGGGCGGGCCGCGAGCGCCCGGACGCGCTCGTCGACGCGGGCCGCGAGCTCGGCGCGGGGGACGACCTCGGTGACGAGCTGCCACTCGAGCGCCTCGGCGGCCCGGACGGAGCGGCCGGAGAGCACGAAGTCCAGGGCGCGGCGGCGCCCGATCGTCGCGGGCAGGGTCGCCGTGACGCCGCAGTCCGGCACGAGCCCGACGTCGCCGTAGGCGCTGACGAAGGTGGCGGCGGGCGTCGCGACGACGATGTCGGCGGCGAGCGCGAAGGCGATCCCGGCTCCCGCGGTGATGCCGTCGATCGCGCAGACGACGACGGCGCTGCTCTCGCCGAGCAGGCGGAAGGCCTCGCCCGCGGTCGTTGCGAGGTCGCGGAGGTACTGGTCGGGCCGGTCGGCGCCCAGGATCGCCGAGACGTCGCCGCCGGTGCAGAACGCGCGACCCGCGGACTCGACGACGAGGACGGTGCAGCCCGCGTCGGCGTTCAGCGTGATCAGGGCGCGCACCAGCTGCAGGGCCGTGTCGAGGTCGAGCGCGTTGAGAGAGTCCGGCCGGTCGAGGATCAGGCGGGCGACGGGGCCGGAGCGCTCGACGCGCACGGTCGGGGGTCGGGGAGTCATGGCGGGGCCTCTCGGGGTGAGGTCGGGGAGCTGTGGTCGGAGCGCTGCGGCCCTCTCGCGGGGGAACGGAGGGGGCCGGCGCCGTCCGTCGGGGGAGGTGGCGCAGAAGTGGTTCGCAGCCCCGGCCCCGCCGGTTCGGTCCGCCCGGCCGATCCTCAGGCGCGCCTCCCGGCCCCTCTAAACTGCTCTGGTGATTGATCCCGTACTTCTCCGCGAGAACCCGGACGTCCTCAAGCGCTCGCAGGAGGCGCGCGGCGACTCCGTCGAGCTCGTCGACGACGCCCTCGAGGCCGACCGCGCACGCCGGGCCGCGATCACCGAGGCCGAGCGCCTCCGCGCCGAGCAGAACGCCTTCGGCAAGACCGTCGCGAAGGCGCCGAAGGACGAGAAGGCGGCCCTGGTCGCCGAGGCGCAGCGCCTCGCCGCCGCCGCCAAGCAGGCGCAGCAGGAGGCCGCCGAGGCCGACGAGCGCTTCGGCTCGCTCGTGAAGCGGCTGGCCAACCCGATCATCGACGGCGTTCCCGCCGGTGGCGAGGACAAGTTCGAGCTCGTGCGCACCGTGGGTGAGCGCCCGGTCTTCGACTTCGCGCCCCGCGACCACCTCGAGATCGGCGAGCTGCTCGACGGCATCGACATGCAGCGCGGCGCGAAGGTCAGCGGCGCGCGCTTCTACTTCCTCAAGGGCCTCGTCGCCCGCCTCGAGATCGCGCTGATGAACCTCGGCCTGGAGCGCGCCCTCGAGGCCGGCTTCACCCCGCTGATCACGCCGACGCTCGTGCGCCCCGAGATCATGGACGGCACCGGCTTCCTCGGCGAGCACGACGACGAGGTGTACCGCCTCCGCGACGACGACCTCTACCTCACCGGCACCAGCGAGGTGGCGCTCGCCGGCTACCACGCCGACGAGATCCTGGATCTCGCGGGCGGCCCGAAGCGCTACGCCGGCTGGAGCACCTGCTACCGCCGCGAGGCCGGCTCGGGCGGGCGCGACACCCGCGGCATCATCCGGGTGCACCAGTTCAACAAGCTCGAGATGTTCGTCTACACGCTGCCCGAGGACGCGGAGGCGGAGCACGCGCGCCTGCTCGCTCACCAGGAGGGCGTGCTGCAGAGCCTCGGCCTGCACTACCGCGTCATCGACGTCGCCGCGGGCGACCTCGGCCAGAGCGCCGCGCGCAAGTTCGACGTCGAGGCCTGGGTGCCCACCCAGGACGCCTACCGCGAGCTGACGTCGACCTCGAACTGCACCACCTTCCAGGCCCGCCGCCTCGACACCCGCTACCGCACCGAGTCGGGGAAGACGGCGCCCGTCGCCACCCTGAACGGCACGCTGGCGACCACCCGCTGGATCGTCGCCCTGCTCGAGACGCACCAGCAGGCCGACGGCTCGGTGCTCGTCCCCGAGGCGCTGCGCCCGCACCTGGGCGGCCTCGAGGTCCTCGAGCCGGTCCGCACCGCATGAGCGCCGGCCGCCGCCTCATCGCCCTCGACATCGACGGCACCGTCATGCACGAGGACGGCACCATCACCGACGCGGTCGTCGACGCGATCACGCGGGTGGTCGCCCAGGGTGACGAGGTCATGCTCGCGACCGGCCGCTCGCCGTCGACCACGCTGCCCGTGGTCGCGCGACTGGGCATCGCTCCGGAGTTCGTCATCTGCTGCAACGGCGCCGTCACCCTGCGCCGCGACCCCGAGGCGGAGGGCGGCTACCGCCCCGACGTCGTCGAGACCTTCGACCCCACCGAGGTCCTCGAGACCATCCGCCGGCACCTGCCCGACGCGCACTACGCCGTCGAGGACGCCGACGGCGCCTTCTCCTACACCGAGGCCTTCCCCGGCGGGGCGGTGATGGGCGCCGAGACGGTGCACGTGCCGTTCGAGGAGCTGCTGGGCGTGCAGTCCACCCGCGTGGTCGTCATCTCGCCCGGCACCGGCATCGAGGAGTTCACCGAGCTCGTCGAGCGGATGGGCCTGCACCAGGTCAGCTACGCCATCGGCTGGACCGCCTGGCTCGACATCGCCCCGCACGGCGTCAACAAGTCGACCGCGCTCGAGCTGGTCCGGAACCGCCTCGGCATCGAGCGGAGCGACGTGGTCGCGCTCGGCGACGGCCGCAACGACATCGAGATGCTCACCTGGGCCGCCGAGCACGGCGCCGGCCTGGCGATGGGGCAGGCGCCCGCCGAGGTCCTCGCCGTCGCGTCCGCGATCCTCCCCGGCGTGCACGAGGACGGCGTCGCCGTCGCCCTCGCCGACCTGCGCTGACCCGACGCGGCGCCGGCCGCTCCCGCGCCGCGCGGGCCGTCGGTTACCATCGACTGTCTCTCCCCGCGGGGAGCGGCAGGGAGGGCTGTCCGAGCGGCCGATGGAGCCAGTCTTGAAAACTGGTGGGCAGAGATGTCTCTAGGGTTCGAATCCCTAGCCCTCCGCCACTTGATCGAGCGGCGAAGCCGCCCCCCGCTGGTGGCGAAGACGTGCACGCGAACCTGCCGTCGTGTCTGCCGTGGTGAGAGACAGGAGGCAGCGGCGTCCCGCCGTGCTGGTCGTGAGGTAAAGGCCGCGGCGGCGTCCCTTCATGCTGGTCGAGTAGCCCCGCAGGGGCGTATCGAGACCCACCAACGTCAGGAGGGCGGGACTGAAGACTCGCCCTTGATGCTGGTGGATCTCGATACGCCCGCTGCGCGGGCTACTCGATCAGCATGAATGGCCCGCTGCGTGGGCTGCTCGATCAGCAGGGAGGGCCCGATGCACGGATCACGCGGTCGGCCCGGACGGCCCCGAGGAGCTGGCGGCCCGAGGTCCGTCGCTGGCGCGCAGTGACATCGTCGTCGGACCCGGTCGCTAAAGTGACGTTCTGTCGATATTCGAGACGGGTCGCCTCCGCCGAGACGCATCTTCTGAGCTTCGGGCCGCCCGCCTCTCGATGGAGAAGGAGCCGTCATGAGCGACGAGAACGTGCCGGGACCTCGCACTGAGCGCCTGCGAGCGGGGGTGTACGCGACACGGGACGCCAACGGCACGACCGTGATGGCGTGGCCACGAGCCCTGGCGCTCGGCGACGGCGCGGACGTCGACGAGCGACTTCGGCAGCTCGTCGAGGGCGGGCCGGGCGGTGCCGACGATCCTGTGACTGCGCGGCTGCGCGAGGACGGCTGGCTCGTCCAGGAGTTCGGGGACGACGACGGTCCCGGCTTCGTCGTCCGTCCGCTTCGGGCCGCGGTCGAGCCCGCTCCTGAGCCGTCCGCCGACCTCGACCTCTCGCGGTTCGCCGTGGTCCGCCGCGACGGCGCCGACCTGCTCGTCGAGTCCCCGCTGGCCAGTGCCGAGATCGTGCTGCACCGGCGGTCCTTGCTCGCCGACGCGCTCTCGGACTCCGGCGGTCTCGCCGCCGCCCTGCGCCGCGAGCTCCAGCGGCACGGGTTCCTCGCGCTGCCGGGCGGACCGGAGGACACCGAGTTCCGCTACCGGCAGTGGGCACCCCACGAGCTTCTCTTCCACGACCGCAGCCGGCAGGGCCATCGCGGCCCGGCCGCCGACTTCGGCGGCACCTGGTGGGGTGGGAAGGCGGGTTTCGGTCCGGAGGGCGCCGCCCCGGTCCCGTTCGGCGGGCGCCGGGTCGCCCTCCCCGCGGTCGATCTCGCCGCCCTGCGTGCGAGTGACCCGCCCTATGCCGAGGTCGTCGAGCGCCGGGTGTCCCTGCGCGACCACGACGACGCCGCGCCGATCGACGTCGCCGAGCTCGGGGAGCTCCTCTACCGGACGGATCGGGTCCGCTGGGTGCGCGTCGACCACGGGACGGAGGTGGTCGGCTCGCCGCGGCCGTCCGGCGGCTCGCTCGCGGAGCTCGAGCTGTACGTCGCCGTCTCGCGCTGCGCCGGGCTCGAGCCGGCGTACTACCACTACGACGCGCACCGCCACGAGCTGGAGGAGGTGTGCGGCATCGGCGCTCCCGCCGTGCGCCGGATGGTCCAGGTCGCGAGTGGGGTCGCGGCGACCGGGGTCACCCCGCAGGTCCTGATCGTCGTCTCCGCCCGCGTCGGCCGGGTGATGTGGAAGTACCAGCAGATGGCGTTCGAGCTCGTCCTGAAGGACACCGGGGTGCTCTACCAGGCCCTCGCCGGGGCGTGCAGCGCGATGGGACTGGCGGGCTGCCCGCTCGGGACCGACGACCCCGTCGCCTTCGCCGAGGCGACCGGTCGCGACCCGCTCCTCGAGTGCAGCGTGGGCCAGTTCATCGTCGGCTCGATTCCACGACCGGTGCCGGCGGTGACGCGATGACCCTCACCGTGGACACCAGCGCCTGCGTGATCGACCATGAGGGGCGCACCTACGGCATGACCGCCGCCGGTGACATCGAGCTGGCCGGCGAGGTCGCGGGCTGGATGCGCGTGATCGCGGCGTGGATCCTGGCCGGCGACGACGTCGAGGAGCGGGCGCGGTCGCTCGATCCGGCCCGGGCCGACCAACTCCGGCGCGTGCGCAGCGCGATGCTCACCCTCGGCTTCCTCCGGGAGGCCCCCGTCGCCGGTCGCGTCCGCCTCCTCGGCGAGACGGTCCTCCTGCAGCGCGCGGTGGCGCGGAGCGGCCGTGCGCTCCCCGAGTGCTCGCTCGCGGTCGGCCCGGTCGGGGGGCGGTGGCTGATCGACGAGGTCCGCGAGCACCCGGAGCGGACGTACGGGGCGGTGCTGCTGCGTGACGGCGCGGCGCTGGTCGTCGGCCCGGCGCCCGGCGCGGAGCTGCTCCCGGTGCTGGTGGCAGCGGCAGAGCGCGGGGTCGAGGCGGGCAGGCCCGAGGGGCACGTGCTCCGGCTGGCCGTCGCCCAGCTGGTCCGCCGCGCTGCCTCCGACCGCACGGATCCGTGGCGGGCCACGACGGTCACTGCGGAGGGAACCGTGCTCACCCGGATCAGCCCGCACCCGTGGCAGGCCGGGCAGCCGGAGGCGACCGGCCCGTTCGAGGAGCGCGCGATGACGCTCGTCGATCCCGACTTCGGGGTCGTCCGGCTGATCGAGGAGGCGGACCTGCCGCAGGTGCCGCGGCACCACTCCCGAGCGCTGGTCGCCTGCGACGCCGTCGTCGCGCGGCGGGACGTCCAGGTCGTCGGCGAGGGCGCGGACTTCGCGGAGGCACGGGCGGACGCCGTGCGCCGGGCACTCGCGGTCCGCGCGGAGTCGGTCCTCGATCCGCGCCGGGTGCTCGACGCCGCAGGACGCGCCGTCGCCGCGCCGACCGCGAGCCTCGAGGAGCTGCGTGCGGCGGTCCGCGACATCGTCGCCGCACCCGCGGAGTGCACCGTGCCGGGCCGGTGCCTGGCCGACAGCGCGACCGTCCGGGTGCCGGTCTCCTTCGCCTTCCGCTGCTCGGACGCCGAGCCGGCGACCGGCGGCCTCGGAGTGGCCGACACGGAGGAGGAGGCGCTGAGGCTCGCGCGGGAAGCGGCTCCCACCTCCGATCCGCGGGCCGTCGTGGTCGACCTCGACCACGATCCCGTCGTCGCGAGACTCGGGCTCGTCGTCCGGAAGGTGGTGATCCTGCCGTGAGCACGGGTGAGATCGACGCTGCGGACGCCGAGGACGGACTGCTCCAGAGCGCACTGGCCGGCATCGGCGCGGCGAGCGGGGTCGTCGTCCGAGCGTCCGACACCTGGCGCATCCCGAGCCGTCCCGCGGCGGACGTCCCGTGGCTGCCCGTGCACGTCGAGGTGAACCGCATCGTGATCGGCCCCCTCGTCCGCCCCGGAGTCCCGGGCTGCCCGCGGTGCCTGGCGCTCCGCCGGGAACGGCTGGGCGGCGTGGAGCCGTGGCGGCTGCGCCTGAGGGAGGAGCACAGGGAGCAGCTCGAGGGCCGCCGCCCCGAGGCGCTCGACGAGCTGGCGACCGACGTCGCGGCGATCTCGCTCGAGCGCCTCCTGGCCCGGGAGCGCGAGGCTGCGGGTGCCCAGCGCCGGGTCGCGGTGGTCCGCCTCGACACCCTGGCGGTGGAGTTCCACGCCTTCCTCCCCGAGCCCCTCTGCGTGCTCTGCGGCGACCTCCCGGAGGACACCGCCGCGGCTGCCCAGCACGTCCTCGCGCCGCAGCCCAAGACCGTCCCGTTCGGAGCGCGGATCCGCGACGTCGTCGGCGAGGCCGACGCCCTCTGCTCCCTCTACATCGACCCCTTCTGCGGGACGATCGCCGCCACGCGCCGCGGGGACGAGGGCGGGCTGGTCATGGCGGCCGCGCCGATGCCGATGCGGCTCGACGGCCTCGTCGAGCCGGGCTACGGGCGCGGTCGCGACTACCGGTCCGCCGAGGTCACCGCCGTGCTGGAGGCGCTCGAGCGCTACGGGGGAGTCGCGCCGGGCGGGCGCCGCTCGACGGTGCGGGGGAGCTATCAGCAGCTCGCCGCCGACGCCGTGCATCCCGACGTCTTCGGCCGGCATCCGGACGAGTCCTACGACGATGCGGCCTTCCGCTACCGGCGGTTCGACGAGGACGTGCCGATCCAGTGGGTCTGGGCGCACTCCTTCGCCGGGGGGCGTGCGCGCCTGGTCCCCGAGGCCCTCGCCTACTACTTCTCGCAGCGACTGCGCGGGGACGACCCCGTCTCCTACTACGAGGTCTCGAACGGCTGCGCGCTCGGCTCCTCCTGGGAGGAGGCCGCCCTGCACGGTCTGCTGGAGACGGTCGAGCGCGACGCGTTCCTCTGCACCTGGTACACCCGCAGCACACCCGCCGCCATCGACCTGACCAGCTGCCGCGACCCGCTCGTCCCCGCTCAGGCGGCGGCGATCACCGCGGCGACCGGCTACGACGTCGCCGCCTTCGACGTCACGACGGACTGGGGCATCCCGGCGGTGTGGCTGCTGGCGACGCGGCAGGGCGGCTCCGGACCGGCCGCCCTCTGCACCGCCGGGGCGGGCCTGGACCCCGAGCGCGCCCTGCTCGGCGCGCTGAACGAGCTCGGCCCGATCCTGGCGGACCTCCTCCGGCGCTACCCGGGCGAGGAGGCGCACGCCGCGGAGATGGTGCGCGACCCCTCCGCCGTGCGCACGATGCTCGACCACTCCGCCCTCTCCGCGCACCCGGACGCCCGCCACCGCCTCGACTTCCTCCGCGGCGGTCCGACGATCCGCGCCGACGACATCGGCGGAGCGGACCGCGTGCGCCCGGACGCCGCGGACCTGGCGGTCGATCTCCGCGCCGCGGTGGACCGGATCGGCGAGGTGCTCGTCGTCGACCAGACCACCCCGGAGCACCGCGCGGGCGGATTCGCCTGCGTGAAGGTGCTCGTGCCGGGTGCCGTGCCGATGACGTTCGGCCACCGCAACCGCAGGATCGACGGGCTTCCCCGGCTCCTCGAGTTGCCGCGGCGACTCGGCACGCTCGACCGCGACCTGCTCCCGGACGAGCTGAACCCCGATCCGCACCCGTTCCCGTGACGCCCGCATCAGGGAGCGAAGACGCGTCGAACGACCCGGATCTCCGGGGCTCGGAGGTCGCCCATCCGCGCCGACCCGAGACCGCCGACCCGCGGCGGCGGGAGCGCATCCTCGACGCGATGCGCGATCTCGTCCTCCGCTGGGGCTACCGCAAGGTCTGCATGCAGGACGTGGCCGACGCCGCGCACGTCGGCAAGGGCACGCTCTACCTGCACTGGAGCAGCAAGGACGAGCTCCTCGACGCCGTCCTCGTCCGCGAGGCGGGCCGGATCGACGCCGAGCTCGGGGCGGCCCTCCTGCGCCGGCCGGAGCTGGTCGCGTTCGGCCTCACCGCGGCGATGCTCTTCCACGGGACCATGGCGGTGCCGCTGCTCGGCGCCTACAACCGCGGGGACAGCGCGGTCCTCGGCTCGCGCGGCGCCCAGCCCGGAGCGCCCGACCGGCTCGGGCTCTCGCTCGTCTCCCGGCTCTCCGACCCGGGCTACCTCGGCGTTCTCAGCCGGCACCACCTCGTGCTCGGCGACGCGCGCTCGGAATCCGGGCGGCTGGCGGTCGGAGCGGTCGTCGGCGGCTTCGTCCTGCGGCCCGAGGGCGCCGGCGACGCGGATCGCGACGGCGACTGCGCCCGGCTCCTCGGCACGGTCCTGCAGCGGTCCTTCGGGCAGCCGACCCACGACCGGCACGCCGAGTACGCGGCGGCGGTGGCCGAGACGGTCTCGCCGGAGGGCCGGTGGGCTGCCCCTCCAGCGTCGCCGCGGACAGCAGAAGGCTCCCGTCCTGCGTGAAGCGGGACGGGAGCCCGGTGCGGCACGCGGAGGGACGCGTGCTCGCGAGCCGCGTCGAGGGGGCGACCGGCGCGCCCTCGGCGCTCAGGCGGCGGGGCCGCCGCAGCAGATGTAGCAGACGCAGTTGGAGTCGGCGAGCTCCTTCATGCCGTGACCGGCGGTGAGGGACTCGACCACCCCGCCCTGGTCCGCCACCTCGAACACGGTCATCGGCAGGTCCCGGACGTCCGTCAGGTGCTTCTCGTTCATGGTCTCTTCTCCTTCGCTCGGTGCGCGTCGCGCCCGGGACGATCCCCGAGGCGTCTCCTCGACTCTGCGCCGGTCACCGTCGGGCCCACCCCTCCGATGAACGGGTGACCGGGATCCGAGCTCGGTCACCCGACCGCTCGGCGCATCCGTGGTGGCGCTGCCATCCGCCAAGTGGCGGGCGAAAGCGCGTCGCTGTCCGGATGACTCCGGGCCGCTGCGTCGGCAGAGTGGCCGGTGGCGTCGATCCCCTCGCGAGGAGTCGCCCCACCCGCACTGCCTGTCGAAGGAGACACGATGCACGTCCACGGACCCACCACGAGATCCCGCCGCCTGACGTCGGCACTTGCCGCGGCCGTGGTGGTGCTGCTGCCGCTGACCGGCTGTCAGAGCGCGACCCCGTCGCCCCCGGCCGGCGAGCGCCCGGCCGAGTGCGACGGCGTCGGGCTCACCCGCGTCGGCTACTCGCCGTACTCCAACTCGGGCGGCTACTTCCCGCTGGTCGAGAAGGGACTGCAGAGCGTCCTCGGCGACTGCGGCATCGACGTCGTCACCTCCGACCCCGACGGCGAGTCCGGCGAGCAGGTCTCCGGCATCGAGAACCTCGTCGCGGCAGGCGCCAAGGCGGTGATCGTGTGCCCGACGGACCCGAAGGCGATCTCGCCGGTGGCACGCCGCCTGGCAGGGCAGGACGTCCTCGTCATCGGCCTCGCGACCGACATCCCCGAGGCGGACGTCGTCTTCAACCTCGACGACCGCGCCTTCGGCGAGCTCGAGGGCGAGAGCGCCGGCGGCTGGCTCGCGGCGAACCGCGCGGACGAGAAGCCCACCGTCGCGATCCTGCACCAGGACTCGGGCGGTGCACCGCTGATCGCCCGGCACGAGGGCGTGATCGCGGGGCTCGACGCGGCGCTCGGGGAGGGGGAGTGGACGCTCGTCAGCGAGGTCGAGGCGTATCAGGAGGACACCGGCAACGCGCAGACCTCGACCGTCCTGCAGGCGCACCCCGATCTCGACCTGATCGTCGGCCTGAACGATTCCAGCGCGCTCGGGGCGCTCTCCGCGGTCAAGGCCTCGGGACGCACCCCCGGCGAGGACGTGGCGATCGTCACGGGCGGCGAGGACGCGCGGATCCTTCAGGGCGTCCTGTCCGGGGAGGTCGTCTCGACGGTGGGACTCTTCCCGGTCCAGCAGGGCGAGATCATCGCCCGAGCGGTCCTCGAGCTCTCCTCGGGCGGCGACGTGGAGCGCGAGCAGATCGTGCCCGTCGAGCTCGTGACGGCGGAGAACGCCCAGGGGATCCTGGACTCCCTCGGATGACGGCACCGCACGGCAGCGCCGCCGTCCTCACCGTCCGCGGAGTGAGCAAGTCCTTCGGCGGGGTCGCGGCCCTCACCGGCGTCGATCTCACGGTGCGCGCGGGCCGGATCCTCGGACTGGCCGGCGCCAACGGGGCGGGCAAGTCCACCCTGATCAACATCCTCACCGGCCAGCTGCCACCCGATTCGGGCGAGCTGCGGGTGGACGGGGAGCCCGTCTCGTTCTCCAGCCCTCGGGAGGCGCAGCAGAAGGGCATCGGCGTGGTGCGCCAGGAGCTGGATCTCGTTCCGGATCTCACGATCGCCGAGAACCTCTTCCTCGGCGATGAGCGGGTGTTCCAGCGGGCGCTGCGGCTCGACCGGCGGCGGATGCGCGAGGCCGCTCGCGCGCTGCTGCGCCGGATGGGGCTCGAGAACGACGTCGACACCCCGGTGCGCGACGTGTCGATCGGCGACCGCCAGCTGATCGCGGCCGCCCGCGCGCTGCGCAGCGCCGGATCCGTCCTGCTCCTGGACGAGCCGACGTCCTCGCTCACGCCGTTCGAGGCGGCTCGCCTCTTCCGCGTGATGCGCTCGCTCAGCGACGAGGGCGTCGGCGTCGTCTTCATCTCGCACCGGCTCGACGAGGTCGTCCAGCTCTGCGACAGCATCGTCGTGCTGCGGGACGGGCGCGTCGCCGGCGAGTTCGGCGCCACCGCGGCCGTGCTGCCGCAGGTGGTCGACGCCATGGTGCCCGGGTCCGCCGCTGTCACCCGGGTCGAGCGGGCGGCCGTCTTCGGCGAGCCCGCCTTCGTCGGCAGTGCTCTGGTGGTCAAGGGACGCCCGCCCGTCGACCTCGCGATCCGGCGGGGCGAGGTGCTGGGCGTCTTCGGGCTCGTCGGCGCGGGCAAGTCGTCGATCGGCCGCTCGATCGCCGGGCTGGAGGCCCTGCAGTCCGGCTCGATGCAGCTGGCCGGCCGGCCCTACCGTCCCCGCTCCGCCGCCGCCGGCTTCGCCCGCGGTGTCGCGTACCTCTCCGAGGACCGCCGCAGCGAGGGAATCCTGCCGCACCTCAGCGTGCGGCGGAACATGATCGTCCGGGCGCCGCGGAACGTCGCTCGAGGCGGCGTCTTCGACCGGCGCGCGGTGACCGCCCTCGTCGCCGAGATGACGTCCCGACTGCGGATCAAGGCCGCGAGCGACGCCCTCGACATCCGCTCGCTCTCCGGGGGCAATCAGCAGAAGGTCCTCGTCGGGCGCCTGCTCGCCGAGGACCTGTCCCTGCTCGTCCTCGACGAGCCCACCCACGGCATCGACGTCCGGGCCAAGGCCGATCTCATCGACACGGTCTGGGATCTCACCGCGCAGGGCGTCGCCGTCCTGCTCATCAGCTCGGAGATCGCCGAGCTGCGCGCCGCCTGCGACCGGATCGTCGTCGTCCGCAACGGCGCCGTCGTCCGGGAGCTCCCGGCGACCACAGCCACCGAAGGAGAACTCATGTCCGCAGCGACCGGAGGCGTGTCATGACCCGCCTCGACACGCCCGTTCCCGGAGTGGCCCGCGCTCCGCGCCGCGGGTTCGACCAGGAGCGCCTCGCCACGATCGTCCTCCCGGTGGCGCTGGCCGTGATGATCGTCGTCTTCGCCGTCAGCTCGACGACGTTCTTCACCGTGGACAACCTCTTCGTCGTGCTGCGGCAGTCGGCGGTGCTCGGCGTCGCGGCGATCGGCGCGACGATCATCCTGATCGCCGGCCGGCTCGACATCAGCCAGGGCGCGCTGATCGCGGCGTCCGGGATCACCTGCGTCTCGCTCCTGCAGGCCGGGCTGCCGCCGCTCGTCGCCGTCCTCGGGGCGATCGCGCTCGGGGCCCTGCTCGGCCTCGTCAACGGCGTCCTGACCGAGAGCCTCCGGATCCCGGGGTTCATCTCGACGCTCGCGGTGGCGCTGGTGGTGCGCGGTGCCGCTCAGGTCTGGACCAGCGGGCAGTCGATCGCGGCGCCGGTCGTGGAGGGCTTCGACCTCCTGCTCTGGGTCGGCACCGGGTCGATCGGCCCGCTCCCGGTCGCGGTGGTGCTCGTGACCGTCCTCTACGTCGTCGCGTGGCTCGTGATGCGCACGACGACCTGGGGACTGCGGTCCTACGCGATCGGCTCGTCCGGGCGGGCCTCGAGGGTCGCGGGGCTGCGGGTGAACCTGCACGCGATGCAGGTCTTCGTGGTCGCCGGGGCGCTCTCGGCGGTGGCCGGCGTGCTCCTCGCGGGGCGGCTCGGCTCCGGATCCGCGAACAACGGCCAGGGCGCCGAGTTCGACATCTTCGCCGCGGTCGTGCTCGGCGGGACCTCGCTCTTCGGCGGCCGCGGCAGCATTCCGCGCACGGCGCTCGGCATCGTCTTCCTCTCGACGCTGAGCAACGGCCTCGTGATCCTGAATGTATCGTCCTACTGGCAGGGCATCGCGACGGGGACCGTGCTGGTGCTCGCCCTGGCGATCGACCGGTTGCGAGCACGCGATGACGAGTGAGGCTGTGACGCATGGAGGGTCTTCTCCGGCGGCTGTCCGAGGGCGGCGAGAGCGGTGCGGACGCGCTGCGCGTCGTCAGCTTCTTCGACAAGCTCCAGCAGTTCCGGGCCGGGATCGACGAGCTGGTGCGCTCGACGGCAATGCTGATCGGGACCGAGGCGGGGTTCGCTGGTCCGGGCGGTGGCTGCGGCTTCGACAGCCTCGGACGCGCGAGGCCGCACGATCCGCCGACCGGCGCGATCAGCACGACGATCGGCGGGGACACGGCGGACGCCGGCCTGGTCTGGGTGGTGCCCGCGAGCAGCGACCCGGACATGGCGCAGCTGATCCTCGAGCGCATGTCCCTGACAGCGGCCACGATCCTCATCCGGCAGGCCGACGCGGCCCGGCTGGGCGACGGCGAGCCGCTGCGGATGCTCATCGAGGCGCTGCCCTCGATCACGGAGCACCGGGAGGAGGCGCTCCGGCGGCTGGGCTTCCGGCCGGACTGGCGAGTGCGCGTCGTCCTCGCCCGGGGCGCGAGCGGACCGCTCTCGGATCCGCGCGGCTGGCGGGAGTGGTGCGGGCCGGAGCGCCGCTGCACCGCTCCCGTGCGCTTCGGGACGGCGCACGCGGTGCTGCTGCACGGTCCCGGGACGCGGCCGGGCACGCTCCCCGAGGGCGCCGAGACCGTCGCCGTCGGCGCGACGGCCTCGGCGCTCTCGCCGCGGGACTCCTACCTCTCCGCGCTGCGCACGCTGCGGCTGTGCTCGCCGGTGCTCGGTCCGCGCGCGCTTGCGCACGACGCGCTCGGCTCGTTGCGCTGCCTCGCCCGGGTCTCCCCGGCGGAGGCCGCCGGCTCGGAGCTCGTGCAGCGGATGCAGCTCCTGGTGCGGACGCCCGTCGGTCTGGGCGAGATCCTCGCCCTGGACGCGTACTGCCGCCACGCGAACGTCCGCGCGGCGGCGACGGAGCTCCTGCTGCACCACAGCTCGCTGGGGCACCGGCTGAAGAACGTGGGCGCGAAGCTGGGGATCGACGTGTTCGACGCCGTGCAGCGCAACGACGCGTGGCTCGCGCTGCAGCTGCTGCGCATCGCCGAGGCGGAGCCGGACGAGGCGTGAGCGCCCTGGGCGCGGCAGGCGGTGGCCGCCGTGGACGCTGAGCTCGCCGCCGCCACCGAGCTGATGCTCCGGCCCGATCTGAACGACGTCGAGGGCACCCGGCGACTGATGGGCTCGTCGACGATGCAGCCGTCGTCCGCCGAGGTGGAATTCGGCGGGTCCGTCGCGATCGAGTCGCGCTCGGTGCGCCTCGACGGACACGACATCGGCCTCCGGCTCTATCGCCCGTCGGCGTCCGTCGGGTCCGCGCTGCTCTTCCTGCACGGCGGCGCCTTCGTCGCGGGGGACACCCTCTCCGAGAACGCCCGCTGCCTGCGCTACGCGGGGGACGCGGGCTGCCTCGTCGTCTCGGTCGACTACCGTCTCGCGCCGGAGCACGCGTATCCGCACGGCCTCCGCGACTGCCGGGCGGTGCTCCGGTGGATGATCGAGCGAGCGGTCGAGCTCGGGATCGATCCCGCCAGGATCGCGGTCGCCGGCGTCAGCGCCGGCGGCGCACTGGCGGCGGGAGTGAGCATGCTCGCCCTCGACGAGGGGGAGCGGGTGCCGCGGGCGCAGCTGCTGCTGTTCCCCGTGCTGGACGACCGCCTGCACAGCTCGTCGATGCGGGAGTTCGATGCCACGCCGGTCTGGGACAACCGCAACGCCGCGGTCATGTGGCGGCTCTACCTCGCCGGTGCGCCGGCCGACGAGTACGCGGCACCGGCGCGACGGGAGTCGCTGATCGGACTGCCCGAGACCTATCTCCTGGCCGCCGAGCTCGATCCCCTGCGCGACGAGGCGCTCCGATTCGGAGCGCGGCTCCTCGAGGACCGGGTCCCCGTCGATCTGCGGCTCTGGGCCGGCACGTACCACGTCTTCGATCAGCTGGTGCCGGACGCCGCCGTGTCGCAGGCCAGCCTCGAGGATCAGGTGCGGTTCCTCCGGCGGACGCTGCGGCCCTGAGCCCGGGCGTCGGCGCGTCGGTCAGCCGGTGTCGTCGCCCGGGCGCGCGGCGTCCACTGCTCGCGCGGCCAGGCGGGCGAACGCCGCGCGGAGCTCGACCGGCTCCACATCGGTGATCGGCGCGTCGAAGCGGGCGATCGACGCGGCGACGCCGGGCCAGGACCAGGAGCCGACGCGGATCCGGCAGCGGCCGTCCGGCTCGACGCTCAGCGTGCCGTCGCCGAGGTACGGGGCGATCTGCACGGCGTCGGCGTCGAGGATCGCCGAGCCCCCGCACGGCCAGGTGTCTGCGCCGGTCGAGCCCTTGGAGCGGGCTGAGAGGAACGCCGCGGGGTCGCCGCCCGGCACGGACCGCGGGGTGAAGCTGGCGCCGGTGTGACTGCGGAGCCGGATCCGGTCGACCCGGTAGGTGCGCCAGTCGTCGCGCTCGGGAGTCCAGCCGATCAGGTACCAGCGGCCGCCGGCGAGGACGAGGTGGTGCGGCTCGGTCGTGCGGGCGGCGGGTTCGGCGTCGGCCGGTCCTGCGGGGGAGTCGTAGTCGAAGCGGAGGGTCAGCGCGTCGCGGATCGCGTCGCCGATGCGCAGCAGCACGCCGGCGTCGGCGCGCGCCTCGGCCGGGCGGGTCGCGGCGCCGGCGCTCGCCGCGAGCCCGTCGATCCGGTGCGCGAGGCGCCTCGGCAGCAGTCGGCGGATCGTTCGGAGCGCCCGCTCGGCCGCCTCGTCCAGGTCCGTGCCGAGGGTGCCGGCGGTCCGCAGCGCCAGGGCGATCACGACGGCCTGCTCGTCGTCGAAGAGCAGCGGCGGCAGCTCCGTGCCGGCGGCCAGGCGGTAGCCGCCGTCGGGGCCGCGCGTGGTCTCGATCACGTAGTCGAGCTCGCGCAGCCGCTCGACGTCGCGCCGGACGGTGCGCTCGCTCACCTCCAGCCGGTCCGCCAGCACTGGAGCGGACCAGTCGCGGCGCGACTGCAGCAGCGACAGGAGGGCGAGCAGCCGCTTCGAGGTGGAGGGCGAGGAGGAGGTGGGCACGGAACGATCATCGCGCGCGAAGCGGACGTTCCCTGGCCGGTACCGACGAGATCGTGTTCTCAAGCCCCGGAGGAACGGGGAGAACCGCGGCCCAACCGCCGCGCAGCGAAGGAGCACACCATGACCGCAGCAGTCGTCGCACACCTCACCTTCACCGGAGAGGCCCGCGCCGCCCTCGAGTACTACGCCGCCGTCTTCGGCGGCCGGGCCGTCGTCCGGACCTACGGCGACTTCGGGATGCCGGCGGGCCTGCCCGACACCGATCGCGTCGTCCACGGCCAGGTCGTCGGCGCGGGCGGATTCACCGTGATGGCGTACGACGTCCCCGCGAGCGAGGCGGACCTGCAGGCCGGATCCACGCGCCGCGAGAACGGCACGACGATCACCGACCGTCCCTTCTTCCTGGCGCTGCAGGCCGCGACGCTCGAGGAGGCGACCGGCCACTGGGACGCGCTCGCCGACGGAGCGAGCGTCGTCGAGCCGCTCGCGGCGTCGGCCTGGTCGGCCGGCTTCGGCATGCTCACCGACCGCTTCGGGGTGGTCTGGGCGATCAGCGTCGTCGAGCAGCAGGGCTGAGCGCGGGGCGGGTGGCCGTCTGGCGCGGCCGCCCCTGCCCTCCGGCGCGAATTCCGGGCGACGGATGGCTTTCCGGAGCGCTCTGGGTACTATGTCCCGACGCGGTGGGAGTCCCCTCCTCCGTGCCCGCGGGTCCCAGGCCCGCCCTCAGCTCCACGCCCCAGCCCCACCAGCCCCAGCCCACAGACGAACGGGAGACGGATGCGCACGACGCGCCCTTCGACGGACCACTCCGCCGCGGACGAGTCGGCGCGCACGCCGCGACCCCACGTCCGGCACGGACGGCAGAAGCGCCACAGCCTGCCGCGGACCCTCGTCAAGGCCGCTGCGACCGTCTCGGGAGTGGGCATCGTCGCCTCGATCTCGATCGTCGCGATCGCCGCGACGCTGCTCGTGCAGTCCGCCCAGCCGTCCGTCAGCCTGCACCCGATCGCGGCGGGCTCCGAGGTCGCGGCCGGCTCGGTCCCCGAGATCGGCGCCCTCGAGGGCGGATTCAACGTCCTCGTCGTCGGCAGCGATTCGCGCCAGGGTCAGGGCGACGCCTACGGTGACCCGGACGAGGAGACCAGCGTCCTCAACGACGTGAACATGCTGATGCACGTCTCGGCCGACCACAGCAACGCGACCGTCGTCAGCTTCCCCCGCGACATGTACGTCGACATCCCGTCCTGCGTCAACGCGGTGACGGGGGAGACCATCCCCGCCCGCTACGACACCAAGATCAACGAGGCGATGGGCAAGGACGTCAGCCTCGGCTGCGTCGCCGGCGTCGCGGAGGAGCTGCTCGGCGTCCGGGTCGACTACGGCGCGGTCGTGCAGTTCAACGGCGTCATCGAGATGTCGAACGCGATCGGCGGAGTCGACGTCTGCGTCGCGACCGAGATCGCGGATCCGTACACCAACACCTACCTCGAGCCCGGCGTGCACTCGCTCGAGGGCATGGCCGCGCTGCAGTTCCTCCGCAGCCGGCACGGCATCGGCGACGGCAGCGACCTGACCCGGATCAGCAACCAGCAGGTCTTCCTCTCCTCGCTGGTCCGCCAGGTCAAGAGCGCCGACACGCTGCTCAACCCGGTCGCGCTCTACGGACTCGCCAAGGCCGCCCTGGGCAACATGACGCTCTCGACCGAGCTCAACAACGTCAATACCCTCGTGCAGATGGGCCTCGCGCTCAAGGACGTCGACATCGCGAACGTCGTGTTCGCGCAGTACCCGACCGGCTCGGTGTCCGGTGGCGTCGTCCCCGACCGCACCGCGGGCGACGTGCTCGCCACCGCCCTGCAGACGGACCAGCCGATCGCCCTCACCGGTGGCACCGGCGCCGGCGCGACGACCTCGGGTGAGCCCGCGGCTCCTGCGGCGACCGAGGCCCCCGCCGCCGGCCCCGCCACGACCGACCCGCTCGCGACCGCGGAGGCGACTCCCGGCGCGACCGCCGCGCCCGGCACGCCCGCGGCCGGCGCACCGGTCGAGCTCCCGGAGGCCATCACCGGCCAGCCCGCCGATCAGCAGACCTGCTCGGTCGGGTTCTTCGGCTGACGCCGGAGGCGGAACCGATGACCGACCCCGTCGTCTCGCGCCGGACAGCGGCCCGTCACGGGCGGCTGCGGCCGCACAGCGGACTCCGGTTCGCCGGGCGGATCCTCGCGGCCTGCGTCGGCGTCGGCGTGCTCAGCACGATCTCGATCGTGGTGATCGCCCTCTCGATGATCGCGGGCAGCGCGCGTCCCTCCGTCGACCTCGGCATCGGCTCGACCGACGCCGGCTCCGCCGTCCCGGAGATCGGCGCGATCGAGGGCGGCGTCAACATCCTGCTCGCGGGCAGCGACAGCGCCGAGGGCTCCGCGGCGGGCGCGTACGGCGACCGCTCCGAGAACCTCAACGACGTCACGATGCTGATGCACATCTCCGAGGACCACTCCACGGTCGAGGTGATCAGCTTCCCCCGCGACATGTACGTGCCGATCCCGTCCTGCACCGACCCGGCGACGGGCACCGTCTCGGACGCGCTCCGCTCCGCCAAGATCAACACCTCGCTGAGCTACGGCGGGCTGGCCTGCACCGTGCAGACCGTGGAGCAGCTCACCGGCCTCGACATCCCCTACGCCGCCCTCATCCAGTTCGACGGCGTCATCGAGATGTCGAACGCGGTGGGTGGGGTCGACGTCTGCGTCGCCACCCCGATCGAGGACGAGTACACCGGCCTGAACCTCACCGCCGGCACGCACACGCTGGTCGGCGCCGAGGCGCTCGCCTTCCTGCGCACCCGGCACGGCGTCGGCGACGGCAGCGACCTCACGCGCATCTCCAGCCAGCAGGTGTACCTGTCGTCGCTGGTGCGCAAGGTGAAGGACGCCTCGACGCTCTCGAACCCCGTCGCCCTCTACGGCCTCGGCAAGGCGGCCGTCTCGAACATGCAGCTCTCCACCTCGCTCGAGAACGTCAACACCCTCGTCTCGATCGGCCTCGCGGTGAAGGACGTGGACCTCGCCAGCGTCGTCTTCGTCCAGTACCCGACCTACATCGACGGCGACGGCGTCTACCCGAGCGAGGAGGCGTCGGCGACGCTGAACGCCGCCCTCCTGGCCGACCAGCCGATCGCCCTCACCGGCACCACCGGCGGCGGCTCGGAGTCGGCCGACGGGTCGACGCCCGCCGCGACCGGCTCGGCGGCTCCCTCGGATCCGGCCACCTCGGACGCGGCCACCTCGGACCCCGCTGCGACCGCGGACCCGGCGACGCCGGCTCCGGGCGAGACCGCCGTCGCCCTCCCGAGCGACGTCACCGGCCAGACCGCCGACCAGCAGACCTGCACCGTCGGCCGCACCCTCGACGAGCAGTAGCGCCGCAGCGCCGGGTGTCACGCCCGGCTCCCGGGTGCGGTTATAGTGGTCGTCGTGCGTTCGCCTGGCGGGCGCTCAGGAGACGTCGCATAGTCCGGTCGAGTGCACCACCCTGCTAAGGTGGAGAACCCTTTATTGGGTTCCGTGGGTTCAAATCCCACCGTCTCCGCACTCCTCGAGAGCCCGCTTCCCCGCGGGCCGATAGCCCTCTGCTCCTCCGGTGCCTGCATCGTCGAGGGTCGTGCAGCACTCGTCTCAGCGCATCTTTCTCGCTCGACCGGCTAGCCTGGCGGGATGTCCAGTGCGATCCTCGAGGCCCTGTCCGCAGCTCCCGCCCGGCGGGACGTCGCGTCGATCCGCGGGGCCCTCGCGGAGGTCTCGATCGGCGACTCGGTACGGGTGCTCGTCCGCTCGCCGCGCTACGGGCTCTACGGCATCGAGGGCGTCGTCCGGCAGGCGGTCGGCGGGGAGCTCGTCGTCGCCGACGTCTTCCTCAACACGGGGACCGAGATCCAGAGCATCGCGCTCGCACCCGAGCCGGAGGCGGGAGCCGACGGGAACCGGTCCGTCGACGGGCTCGCCCACGGAGACCCGGTGCGGGTGACCTTCTCGACGCCGACGATCGGCTCCTTCACCGTGACCGGGCCGCTCACCGCCGGCGGCCGCGACCCCTACCTGCTCGTCGGCAGCTGGATCGTCGCCGAGGACGCGAGCGCCGCCCGCCACGTCGACCGGATCGAGCGGCTCAGCGACGTCGCCCTGCACGTCAAGCACGTCCCCGGGCACCGCTCGGCCGCCGTCGAGGAGTAGCGGGCACGCGGCGCGACAGCGCCGGGCGTCAGGTCTGGCAGCGCGGACACCAGTAGGTGACCCGCAGCTGCAGCTCGTCGTCGCCGAGCTCGCCGCGGCGAATCGCGGTGCCGCAGCGCCGGCACGGCTTGCGGTCGCGGCCGTAGACCCACAGCTGCTGCCCGGGGCGGAGGTTGCCCGTCGTCGTCCGCTCGATGCGCTCGCGGTTGACGGTGATCAGCTTCTTCGCGAGGGCGATGGTGCGGACGAGGTCGCCGCTCTCGCCGACGGGACGCGTGGGCAGCACACCGCGGAGGAAGCAGAGCTCGGCCCGGTAGACGTTGCCGAGCCCGGCCATGATCCGCTGGTCGAGCAGCGCCAGTCCGATCGGCCGCTCCGGGTCGGCGGCGAGGCGCCGCAGTGCCTCGTCCGCGTCCCAGTCCGCACCGAGCAGATCGGGGCCGAGGTAGCCGACGACATCCTCCTCGGCGGCGCGCGGCACGATCTCGAGCAGGCCGAGCTCGAAGCCGACGGCCTGCCACTCGTCCGTCTCGAGCACGATGCGCGCCTGGAAGGCGGGGCGGTGCCACTTCGGCCGGTCGCCGGTCAGCGAGTAGAGGTGCCAGCTGCCCTCCATCTTGAGGTGCGAGTGGATCACCGCGTCGCCGATGCGCATCAGCAGGTGCTTGCCGCGCGGGACGACGGAGTCGATGGTCTCGCCGGTGAGGTCGACCGTCGCGAACTTCGGCACGCGGACGTCGCAGCGGGTCAGCACCTGCCCGTCGAGGGCGTCGGCGAGGTTGTGGGCGGAGCGGTAGACGGTGTCACCCTCGGGCACGGGCGCTCCTCTCGTGGCGGCCGGCGCTCACGCGCGCAGCCTCAGGCCGCGCGGGTTCGCGACGAACCCGGCGGCGGTCAGGGCGTCGCCGAAGGGCGTGCCCAGGGCGAAGACGCCGTCGATCTTCTCGACGGTGAGCTTCTCGACCCCACGGGAGCGGACCAGCTGCGCGAGCGCTCCGGCCGCGTCCGCCAGGACGGTCTCGTCGGCCGAGAAGGTCAGCGCCGTCTTGCCGCCGCGCTCGAGGTAGACGGCGAGCTCGCCGTCGACGACGGCGACCAGAGCGCCCGCCTTGCGACCGGGCCGGTGGCCCTCGCCCTGCGGCCACGGCAGTGCCGCGCCGAACGGGTTCGCCGGGTCGGTCGCGGCCAGCGCGAAGACGGGCCGGGCGCGCTGCTGGGCCTCGTCCTGCGGCGCGAAGGTGCGCAGCCGGTCGACGCTGCCCGCGGTGCCGAACTGCGCGGCGCCGAGCTTCTCGATGAAGTAGCCGCGGCGGGCGCGCCCCTGCTGCTCGAAGCCGCTGAGCACCTTGTAGGCGAGCGCGAAGCCGCCGAGCACACCCTCCGCCTGGACGGAGCCGCGGGTGACGATGCCGTAGCGCTCGAGCAGTGTCTCGCCGAGCGCGTGCCCACGGATCGTCGCGTCCGACTCCGCCAGCGGCACGATCGACCAGCGGCCGCCAGCGGTGGGCGGGCCGACGCGGGTCGCCATGGTGGGCCTGGCGGTCATCCGGCCGCGCGGCGCCCTGGCGCGGGCGGGGGCGCGCGGCTGCCGGTGCGCGCCGCCGGTGGAGCCGACGAGGGTGCGCAGCGGAGCGAGCGTGTCGTTCGTGAGCAGACCCGCCCAGACCAGCTCCCACAGCGCCTCGACCAGCGTCTTGTCGTCGGTGGAGCCGACCGCGTCGGAGAGCTGGCGGAAGAAGTAGCCGCCGCCGGAGCCGAGCACGCCGACGATCTCCTGCTGCAGCTCGCCGAGCGGCACCGCCTCGGCCGCGGGGACGGGCAGCGTGAGACCGGCGGTGTCGGCGAGGTGCAGGCTCACCCAGCCGTCGTTGCCGGGGAGGGTGCCGGCGCCGGCCCAGAGGACCTCGCCGGTGGCGGTCAGCTCGTCGAGCATGGCGGGCGAGTAGTCGCGCACCCGCGCCGGGAGGATCAGCGACTCCCAGGCCGAGGCGGGGATGGGCGCGCCCGCGAGCTGGTCGATGACGGAGGCGACGCCGTCGATGCCGCGCAGCGAGCCGCCGAGGTGCTGCCAGGCCGGCAGGAAGCGGCCGTAGGCAGCGGCGTCGACCGGCTCGACCTCCTTGCGGAGCGCGGCGAGCGAGCGGCTGCGCAGGCGGCGCAGCACCTCGGAGTCGCACCACTCCGAGCCGGTGCCGTTCGGGCGGAACTCGCCCTCGGAGACGCGCCGCTCGCCGGAGAGCCGGCGAAGGGTGCCGTTGACGACCGCGACGCCGAGGCCGAGCCGCTCGGCGACCGCGACGGCGGTGAACGGGCCGTGGGTGCGGGCGTAGCGGGCGACGAGGTCGCCGAGCGGGTCGCGCACCGGGTCGATGAAGGCGACGGGGACGCCGATGGGCAGCGGCACGCCGAGGGCGTCGCGCAGGCGCGAGGCGTCCTCCATCGCGGCGTAGCGCTGCTCGCCCGCGAGACCGACCGGCAGGACGCGCTTGGCGCGGACCAGCTCGGCGACGATCGCCTCGAGCGTCCCGCGCGCGATCGGCGCGGCCTTCGCGACGTCGGCCGACGTCACCGACTCGTCGACCAGCCGCTCGCCGAGCTCGTCGATCGTCAGCGGGCCGAGCAGGCGGAGCAGGTCCGCCGCTCCCTCGAGGCCGCGCAGGCGCCGCTCCGGCTCGACCCGCTGCAGCTCGCGCTCGATCTGCGCCAGGACGAGCGGGTCGAGCAGCTCGCGCAGCTCGGCGCGGCCCAGCAGCTCGCCGAGGAGCGTCGCGTCGACCGAGAGCGCGGCGGCGCGGCGCTCGGCGAGCGGGCTGTCGCCCTCGTACATGAAGGCGGCGACGTAGCCGAACAGCATCGAGCGGGCGAACGGGCTGGCCGTCGGCGTCTCGACCTCGAGGATCTGCAGCTCCCGGCCGTCGAGCCGCGCGGCGAGGCGCAGCAGCGCGGGCAGGTCGTAGACGTCCTGGAGGCACTCGCGCAACGTCTCGAGGATGATCGGGAAGGTCGGGTAGGTGCGGGCCACGTCGAGCAGCTGGGCGGCGCGCTGGCGCTGCTGCCAGAGCGGCGAGCGCTTGCCCGGGTTGTAGCGGGGGAGCAGCAGGGCCCGCGCCGCGCACTCGCGGAACCGGGCGGCGAAGAGCGCGGAGCCGCCGACCTCGCTGGTCACCAGCTGCTCGAGCTCGTCGCGGTCGAAGAGGAAGAGCTCGGCACCGGGCGGCTCGGACTCGGTGTCGGGGATCCGGACGACGATGCCGTCGTCGCCCGCCATCGCGGCGCCGTCGACCCCGTGCCGCTCGCGGACCCGCGCGCCGATGGCGAGGGCCCAGGGGGAGTGCACCTGCATCCCGTAGGGCGAGTGCAGCACCAGACGCCAGTCGCCCAGCTCGTCGCGGAAGCGCTCGAGCACGAGCGTGCGGTCGTCCGGGATGCGGCCGGTGGCCAGCCGCTGCTCGTCGAGGAAGGACAGCAGGTTGTTGGTCGCGTACTCGTCCAGGCCCGCGGCGGTGCAGCGCTCGCGGGCGGTCTCGACCGCGGCGCCGCCGATCTCGCGGGTGAAGGCGCCGATCGCCTCGCCGAGCTCGGCCGGCCGGCCCTGCGAGTCGCCCTTCCAGAACGGCAGGCGTCCCGGCTCGCCGAAGGCGGGCGTGACGATGACGCGGTCGTAGGTGATCTCCTGGATCCGCCAGCTGGTCGCGCCGAGCGCGAAGACGTCGCCGACGCGCGACTCGTAGACCATCTCCTCGTCGAGCTCGCCGACCCGGTTGCCGGTCGAGCCGGGCTCGCCGACCATGAAGACGCCGAACAGCCCGCGGTCGGGGATCGTCCCGCCGCTGGTCACCGCGAGGCGCTGCGCTCCGGGCCGGCCGGTGAGGGTGTTCTCGTCGCGGTCCCAGACGACGCGGGGCCGCAGCTCCGCGAACTGGTCGGAGGGATAGCGGCCGGAGAGCAGGTCGAGCGTCGCCTCGTAGGCCGAGCGCGGCAGGGCGACGAAGGGGGCGCTGCGGCGGACGGTGTCGAACCACTCGTCGACGTCGAGCGACTCCAGTGCCGTGGCGGCGACCGTCTGCTGCGCGAGGATGTCGAGCGGGTTGGCCGGCACCATGATCGCCTCGATCAGGCCGGCGCGCATCCGCTCGGTGGTGACGGCGGAGTGCAGCAGGTCGGCCCGGTGCTTGGGATAGAACGAGCCGCGGGAGACCTCGCCCACCTGGTGGCCGGCCCGGCCGACGCGCTGGAGCGCGCTCGCCACCGACGGCGGGGTCTCGACCTGCACGACGAGGTCGACGGCGCCCATGTCGATGCCGAGCTCGAGGCTCGAGGTGGCGACCACGCAGCGCAGCCGGCCCGACTTGAGGTCGTCCTCGATGATCGCCCGCTGCTCCTTGCTCACCGAGCCGTGGTGCGCACGGGCGAGGAGCGGCTCGTCCTCGGGAGCGGCCTGACCGGTACCGCTGGTCGCTCCGGCGGCGCCCATCGTCGCGGCGGGGCTCCGGCGGGCGGAGGCGCCGACCGCCTCACCGAGCAGCGCCCCGACCGCGACCGGCTCGCCGGCCTCGCGGGCGCGCTCGGCCTCGGCCTCGCGCCGCTCCGCGTAGATCTCGTTGAGCCGGGCCGTCAGCCGCTCGGCCAGCCGCCGCGAGTTCGCGAAGACGATCGACGAGGTGTGCGCGAGCACGCGGTCGACGATCGACTCCTCCACGTGCGGCCAGATCGAGCCGCTCTGCGGGCCGGTGGCGCCCATCGTCGAGCCGTCCTGCGAGGCGGTGGAGCCGAGCTCGGACATGTCCTCGACGGGGACGACGACGCTGAGGTCCCACTGCTTCTCGGAGACCGGGGCGACGATCGTGACGGGGGAGCGGCCGGCCAGGAAGCGCGCGACCTCCTCGCGCGGACGGACCGTGGCCGAGAGCCCGATCCGCTGCACGGGCTTGGGCAGCAGCGCGTCAAGCCGCTCGAGCGAGACCGCGAGGTGCGCGCCGCGCTTGGTGGAGGCGACCGCGTGCACCTCGTCGACGATGACCGTCTCGACCCCGCGAAGCGACTCCCGCGCGGCCGAGGTGAGCATCAGGTAGAGCGACTCGGGGGTGGTGATCAGGATGTCCGGCGGCGTCTTCTGCAGCACCCGGCGCTCGGCCGCGGGGGTGTCTCCGGAGCGGACGCCGACCGTGACCGTCGACGGCGCGCTGCCGATGCCCTCGGCGCTCAGCCGGAGCGCGGTCTGCGTGACGCCGACCAGCGGCGAGCGGAGGTTGCGCTCGACGTCGACGCCGAGCGCCTTCAGCGGCGAGACGTAGAGCACGCGGGTGCGGTGCTGCGGGTCCTCCGGCGGCGGGCCCTGGACGAGCCGGTCGATCGCCCACAGGAACGCCGAGAGCGTCTTGCCCGAGCCGGTCGGAGCGACCACGAGGGCGTGCGCGCCGCTCGAGATCGCCGCCCATGCGCCCTCCTGGGCGGCCGTCGGCGCGGGGAAGGCGCCCTCGAACCAGGCCCGCGTGGCGGGGCTGAAGCGATCGAGGACGTGCGGCATGCGTGAATCCTCCCTGCCACCACCGACATTGCCGTGCGCGGGCCCCGCGGGCGAGCCCTTGACGAGCGGCCGAGGCGGCCGGTGATCGTCGGGGGGCACCGGAGTCAGGCGAAGCCCAGCCGCACGAAGGTGCCGATGTCGGCGAGCTCGGCCTGGCTCACGCCGTGGGCCACGCCCTCGTAGACCCTCGCGTCGAGCGCGGTGTGAGCCGGGAACCACTCCGCCGCCGCCGCGACCAGCTCCGGTGGGATCACGGCGTCGAGCGTGCCGCGCCCCCAGAACACCGGCGGACGCTCCTCGGCGAGGACCTCGTCGGCCGCGTCGCCCTCCGCCAGCGGCACCACGAAGCCCGAGAGGGCCACCGCGAACGCGAACCGGCCGGGGGCTCGCCGCAGCAGCTGCACGGCCAGCGCCGCGCCCTGCGAGAAGCCGAGCAGCCCGACGGGCCCGTCGTGCTCGAGCGCGTCCAGCCAGTCGAGGACGCCCTGTGCCGCCTCCTCGACCGCGACCGGGTCGGCCCGGGGCTGATCCGGATCCAGCGGCACCCGCAGCGGCCACCAGGCGTTGGCGCCGCCGTCCAGGGCCAGTGGCGCCCGGAGCGAGGCGAGCACCGGCTCCAGCGGCAGGTAGGCGCCGAGCGAGAACAGGTCGCCCTCGTGCGAGCCGTAGCCGTGCAGGAGCATCAGGAGGGGCCGCCCGGCCCGGTCCTTCGCGGAGGAGGACCACAGCACTGCGTTCGCGTCGATAGCCATCGGACCATCATCGCCGAGCCCGCCGGATGCGAGCCGAAACCGGACTGACATGAACGTCGGGTAAGAATGGCCCTATGAGCGTGCGTACCCCTGATCCCAACTCCGGGTGGCTGTCCGACGATGAACTCGCCGAGATCCGCCGTCGGCTCCCGCTGCTGTACGTCGAGGCGGTGCCCGTGCGCGTCGACGGACTCGGCCAGGTGACCGAGGTCGGGGTGCTCCTCCGGGCGACCGCCTCGGGGCAGATCACGCGCACCATCGTCTCCGGCCGGGTGATGTACGGCGAGACCCTCCGCGACGCGCTCTTCCGCCACCTCGAGAAGGACCTCGGCCCGATGGCGTTCCCGCTGCTGCCGGCCAGCCCGCTGCCCTTCCACGTCGCCGAGTACTTCCCCATGCCGGGCATGGGCCCCTTCACCGACGACCGGCAGCACGCCGTCTCGCTCGCCTACGTCGTCCCCGTCACCGGCACCTGCGATCCCCGCCAGGACGCCCTCGAGCTGACCTGGATGACCCCCGACGAGGCCTGCTCCGACGCCGTCTCCGCCGAGATGGAGGGCGGGCGCGGCGCGTTGCTGCGGGCAGCGCTCGCATCCGTAGGGAAGCTCCGCTGAAGGAAGGCCCGCAGCGTGCCTTCTCGCGCGCCGCGGGGCGGCGCGCCGCGGTCGGCTCTGGCAGGTGGTCGGGTTCCGTAGAGCGTCCGACGTCCGCCTAGCGGAATTCGCTGGCACGCGAATTCCGCCTCCGGCTCGAAGCGCGCTCTCGCGCCGAGACTAGGGGCGAGGGGCTTCGCATTCGCTGGCACGAGGCAGCCGGCTCCATTGAGTCGTCCCGTGCGGCGCGGGGCGGCGCGCGACATGCTGGCCGAGTAGCGCGGAGCGCGTCTCGAGCGGCGAAGCCGCTTCGCGTCTCGGTGGTGAGGGAGAGGACACGGCGGCGCCGCGTCATGGTGGCCGAGTAGCCCTGCAGGGGCGTATCGAGACCCGCCGTCGCCAGCATGGCGGGTCTGCAGACTCGTCTTTTAGCGATGGTTGATCTCGATACGCCCGCTCCGCGGGCTACTCGATCAGCATGGCTTTCCCATACGGACTTGGTGAACTTTCCTAGGAGACCCGCCGTGACCTGGCAGGCATCGTCCGCGGTCCTCTGGTCTCAGAGGTCTCGGTGCGGGTGGGCCGCGCTTGCGCGCGAGCATCCCGTCGAGAGGTGCGCCTCAAGCGGGCGACCCGTACACAACGAAGGCTGAAGAGCGTTCTCACGTCCTTTTTCGTGCGGAACGGGCGGTTCAGCCTTAGTTGTGCACACCGCTGACGACTGAGAGACGACGAAGGCCGGGACTCCGACCCGCGACTGTGTCGCGGAAGGACTCCCGGCCTTCTTCATGTCTCTTCGTGCAGTCGTCGCGGCAGGCGCACGTCGTCAGACGCTGCGCCCCCGGACCAGCCGCCCCTCACGAGGCGGAGCGGCGATTCGCGTGCCAAGCGAATCGCCGTAGCCGTTCGCAACCCGCTCTGCGGAACGCGACCGTCCACCCAGCCGACCGCGGCGCGCCGCCACGCGGCGCGCAAACAAGCTCAGCCCTGCGCGCGTCGCGCAGGGCGGCGCTCGGCGCCGGTCGGGGCGGAGCTGCTGGAGCCCGAGCCGGTGCTGTAGTACGAGCGCGAGCCGCCCGAGGTGGTCGCTGCGGCGGCGGAGCGGCCGCGGCCGCCACGCTGTCCGCCGCGAGCGGCGCCGTCGGAGCTTCCGCCGGTGCCGCGGCGGGGACGGTCGGAGCCGGCGCCGGCGGGAGCCGCCGAGCGCTCACCGCGTCCGCCGCGGGGGGCGGTGCCGCCGTCGGTGCGTGCGGCGCGCTTGCGCTGCGCGTTGGCGCCCTGCGAGCGGCCGCCCTGCGACTGGCCGCGGACGGGCTCGACGACGGCGGTCGGGGTGACGTACGCCGCGACGTCGCCGACGAGCTTCGACACGGCGGCCGAGTCGGCTGTGACGAGCTGCGGGGTGACCTGGATGGCGGCCTTGCGCAGGAGCGTCTTCACGTCGCCGCGCTGGCTGGGCAGCACGACGGTGACGACGTCGCCCTCGCTGCCGGCGCGGGCGGTGCGGCCCGAGCGGTGCAGGTACGCCTTGTGCTCCATCGGCGGGTCGACGTGGATGACCAGCTCGACGTCGTCGACATGCACACCGCGGGCGGCGACGTCGGTGGCGACGAGCACCTTCACGGTGCCGGCGCCGAAGGCGGCGAGGTTGCGGTCGCGGGCGACCTGCGAGAGGTTGCCGTGCAGGTCGACGGCGGGGATGCCCTGGCCGGTGAGCTGCTTGGCGAGCTTCTTCGCGTGGTGCTTGGTGCGCATGAAGAGGATGCGGCGGCCGGTGCCGGACGCCAGGGTCTTCACGAGGGCGTTCTTGGCGTCGAGGCCGTCGACCTCGAAGACGTGGTGGGTCATCAGCGCGACGGGCGAGTTCGCCTCGTCGACCGAGTGCAGCACCTCGTTCTGCAGGTACTTCTTGACCAGCTTGTCCACGCCGTTGTCGAGCGTGGCCGAGAACAGCAGGCGCTGTCCGCCGCGGGGGGTCTTGTCGAGGATGCGCGTGACGACGGGCAGGAAGCCCAGGTCGGCCATGTGGTCGGCCTCGTCGAGCACGGTGATCTCGACGGCGTCGAGGTTGACGAAGCCCTGCTTCATCAGGTCCTCGAGGCGGCCGGGGCAGGCCACGACGATGTCGACGCCCTGCTTGAGCGCGGCGACCTGGCGCTGCTGCGAGACGCCGCCGAAGATCGTGGTGGTGACGATGCCGTAGGCGTCGGCGAGGGGCTGCATGGCCGCGGTGATCTGCGTGGCGAGCTCGCGGGTCGGCGCGAGGATCAGGCCGAGCGGGCGACCCGGGCGACGGCGGCCGCCGGCGAGCGCGCCGCCGAGACGGGCGACCATCGGGATGGCGAACGCGAGGGTCTTGCCCGAGCCGGTCTTGCCGCGGCCGAGCACGTCGCGGCCGTTCAGGGTGTCGGGGAGCGTGTCCACCTGGATCGGGAAGGGCTCGGTGATGCCGTTCGCGGTCAGGGCGGTGACGAGGGGTGCGGGGACGCCGAGTGCGGCGAAGGTGGGGATGGTCGACATGGATGGTGCCTTTCGGGGCATCATGCCGATCTGACAGCGCAGGCGGTGGCCGGGCGCGGGTGATCGGCTGTTCGGGCGAAGGTGACGGTGGTCACATCCGTTCGCCGTACGAAGCGGTGCGCGCGGCCGGGGGCCTCATGCACGTGAGCCAGATGGTCGGGATCCAGAGGGATCCGCAACGGAAAATGGTCGTTCTACGACGCGGGGGAGCGCAGTCGTCGCGCTCGCACCCTCCCACCCTAGTGGGTGCCGATCCATCCCCGCATGGTCGACTGCACGCGGGAGCCGTCGAGGTCGGCCAGCTTCAGGCCGACGAAGTCCCGCGCCCAGTCCGAGGTCTGCACCCGGAAGGGCGGCTCCGGGTCGCGCAGGGTCTGCAGGATCACGGCGGCGACCTCCGCCGGCTCCTGGGCGTGGCTGGAGGAGAAGGCGGAGGCCGTGCGGTCGAGGTAGGCGCCGAGCGCGCCGGCGTACGGGCCGGCCTCGGCCATCAGAGCGGAGGAGTCGATGCCGACGTTCTCGACGAAGCTGCTGCGGACCGCGCCCGGCTCGATCAGCGAGACGTGCACGCCGACGGCCGCGGCGACGGGCGCGAGGGCCTCGAAGAAGCCCTCGATCGCGAACTTCGCGGCGCAGTAGTCCTCGTTGAAGGGCTGGCCGATCGCGCCGCCGACGCTGGAGACCGTGACGATCCGCCCGCGCGAGGAGCGCAGCAGCGGCAGCGCGGCACGGGTCACGGCGACGGTGCCGAAGAAATTGACCTCCATCACACGGCGCAGCTCGGCCGGGTCCTCGAGCTCGGTGATGCCGACGTGGCCCGCGCCGGCGTTGTTCACCAGGACGTCGAGTCCGCCGTGCACGGACTGGATCCGCTCGAGGCACGCGGTGACGGAGTCGGCGTCGGTGACGTCGAGCCGCTGCACGTCGAGCTCCACCCCGGCCCCGCCGATCGCCTCGCGCAGTCCATCGGCGTGCTCCACGTCGCGGACCGTCGCGACCACCTGCCAGCCCGAGCGGGCGGCCTCGATCGCTGTCGCGCGGCCGATGCCGGTCGAGGTTCCGGTGACGAGGAGAACGGGTCGGGGCATGCTGATTCCTGCTTTCCGGCACGGGAGCGCGCCGCCCGGAGGCTATCGGCGGAGCCTCCGAGAACGGTCAGCATCGAGTACCTATGCCAGTCGAGCAGCCCCGGAGCGGCGGCCCATGCTGGTCGAGTAGCCGCGCAGCGGCGTGTCGAGACCCGGCCTGCTGAGCACGGTGGATCTCGATACGCCCTCTGCGAGGGCTACTCGATCAGCATGTCGGCGCCCCTTCAGCCCTTGTAGCGCTCGCCCACCGGCACCTCGACCGGCAGCGTGTTGCCGGCCTGCGCGAGCGGGCAGGCCCAGGCCGGGTCGTACGCGCAGGAGGGGTTGTAGGCGAAGTTGAAGTCGAGCACGAGCGTCGACGGCGTCGCTCCCGTGCCGAGATCGGCGCCCTTCACGGTGTCGAGCAGGTAGCGCCCGCCGCCGTAGGTGCCGCCCGGCGTCCCGGCCAGCGCGTCCTTGACGGGCACGAAGAGCCCGCCGCCGTAGGAGCCGAGCTTCCAGACGTCCAGTGTCCCTGCGGAGGGGACCTCGACGGTCCCGACCAGCTCGAACGGCACGACGCCGTCCGTCCCGGTCTCCACGTCCATCCGCCGCGCCTCCTCGGCCGGCGCGACCTCGAGCTCGAACCGCCAGGCCGCGTCGTACGGCGCGATCGGCAGCGAGCGGAAGTGCGCCCGGTCGGCGGGCAGCAGGGGAGTGGCGGGGTGGCGGTCGAACAGCGCGTTGCGCGCCCGGATCCACGACGCGTGCGCGGCGAGCAGGTCGACGTTCGAGAGCCTGCGGACCTCGGCGTACATCGCCTGGACGTGGCGGCGCCAGTCGGCGACCTCGATGGCGGAGGCGAGCCGACGCCGCGGCGACACGGCGCCCTCTTCCTCGCTGCCGTCGTCCTCGCCGGAGGGCCAGCGGAAGCGCAGCAGGTCCGCGCGGGACAGCTCGACGGCCTCCTCGGCCGATCCGTCGGGGCTCACGGTGCGTCCTCCCCTCGGGGGCGGGTATCGGCGCCGACGTCGTGACGCCAGGTCGGGGCCAGCGCGCGGATGCGGATCCCGCGCCACTGCCAGAACGCCCACATCGACGGCCAGAGCGCCGGCGAGGCGAGTCCGGCGCTGAACTCCAGCCGGTCGCGGAAGAGCGTGCGCCCGTCCGGGAGCGGCGCGACGGCCATCCGGTGGTCCCACGCGGTGATCAGCCGCAGCGCGCCGGAGAGCGGAGCGCCGTTGTCGCGGAGGATCCGGACGTCGGGCATCGACGGGACGCGGCGGTAGGAGAGGTCGATCTCCTGCGCTCCCATCGGCACGATCCCGAGGGCGTCCATCGCGACGTCGTGCGGCCCGAGGCCCCAGGTCGGCCGGAAGCCGCCCTCGTCCAGGGACGCCGCGGTCAGGAACGGGGACATCACCTCGCGGAACACGGCCGGACTCTGCAGGGCGCGCCAGGCGGAGCCGGGGTCGGTGTCGAGCACGTGCTTGAGCATCACCTTCACGGAGTCCATCCTCCTCCGGGTTCTCCCGGGCGGGAACCGGGTGCGCGCCGGGCCGCGGGAGTGTAGGCGGCGGCGGAGCGGTCGGTACCGTGGAGGAGTGAACGCCGCGCTCCCCGACTCCGACCGCACCGCCGCCGCCCCGGCCGCCGCCTTCGACCAGGGGTCGTACCAGATCCGCTTCGACTGGGGCGCCCGAGGCCTCCGGGACCTCGCCCCGGCACACATCACCGTGCTGGTCGACGCGCTCCCCGGAGGCGCGGACGACGCGATCGACCCCGACGGGATCGACGGCCACGTCGTCCGCGCCGGCTTGGCCGACCGCACCGCCGTGGCCCGCTGGATCCTCGAGCGCCAGCACGAGAACGGCGGCCGGACCAGCGTCAACGTCGTCGCCGTCGGCGAGCTCGACCCGAGCGGCGAGCCGCGCTTCGCCGTCGAGGACCAGCTGGCCGCCGGCGCGCTGATCGACGCCCTGATCGGGCTCGGCATCGACCACGCCTCGCCCGACGCGGCCGTCGCCTCGGCGTCCTACGAGGGACTCCGCCGGGCGTGCGTCCACCTGCTGACCGCCTCCGCCACCGGCCGCCTGCTCACGGCGCAGGGCCGCGGGGCGGAGATCTCCGCCGCCGCCCGCGTGGACACCGTCGACACGGTGACGGTCCTGCGCTCCCCGCGCTGACGGACCGGGCCTGAGCGTCTCCGCAAGGGGTGCGGCCGCGCTCGACCCGCGGGGCCGGAGCGGCGTAGCGTTCCCCGGGAGCGGAGGACCGCCTCCGCCGATCGTCTCCGCGACAGGAAAGCTGGCCCGAATGAAAGCCGTCCTCAACGACGTCGTCATCGCCGACGCCCCCGACTCCGACCTCATCTCGATCGAGGGCAACTGGTACTTCCCGCCCACGAGCGTGAACAACGACTACCTGGTGCCGAGCAGCACCCAGTACACCTGCCCGTGGAAGGGCGAGGCGCAGTACTACGACGTGAAGTCCGACGACGGGATGCTCAAGGACCGCGCCTGGTCCTACCCGACGCCGTACCCTACCGCGTTCGACCGCGTCGGCAAGGACTTCTCGGGCTATCTCGCGTTCTGGAAGGACGTGAAGGTCGTCGACTAGCCCTCGACGCGGTCCGCGCGCTCGGCGCTCCGGCGCCGGTGCGCGCGGACCTTCGCCCGGTTGCCGCAGCGCTGCATCGAGCACCAGCGCCGCGAGCCGGCCCGGGAGGTGTCGAGGTAGAGGATCCGGCAGTCCTCCGCGTCGCAGCGGCGCAGCCGCCCCGGAGTGCCGCCGCCCAGCAGGTCCACCGCCTCGCGGGCGAGGGTCGAGAGTGCCTGCCGCGCCGCCGCGTGCGAGCGGCCGGCCTGGCGCGAGCCGCCGGAGAGCGACGGCGGGACGTCCGGCATCGCGGCGAAGAGGTTGACGACGTCGACGTCCGCCGGGTCGCCCGCGACACCCCGCTCGGCGGCGACCGCCAGCCGCGAGACCGCGCCGCGCAGCATCAGCGCGTCGTCGAGCCGCGCGTCGCGGGCGGTGGCGTCGACGGCGTCGAAGCGCTCGGCGAGCCACGCCGCCAGGGCCTCGTCGGAGTCGAGGCGCTCGCCGGGGATCCCGCGCAGCGGTCCGGTGCAGGCGAAGTCGAGCGCCAGGCTCCCGGAGTCGAACCACCAGCGCAGTCCGCCCGCGTCGACCAACCACTGCCCGGTGCTCGGCACCCGGCCGCGGACCACGCGATGCGGTGCGCCCTCGCTCACGCCGAGCGCTCGCTCGCGGCCGGTCGCGCCGGCACCTCGCGGCGCCGCCACTCGATCGCGTTCGCGGCCTCGAAGCGCCGGGCGCACCTCCCGCAGGCCAGCGGCCGGCTCGGGCGGCGGTGCCGGTAGAAGAGGTGCCCGCTCGGGCAGCTGCCGACCCACGGGGCCAGCTCGTCCGCGGTCGGATTGCTGTGCGTGCGGTCGCCGGTGTAGCCGAGCGCGGTGGCGATCCGCCGCCACGCGGGCCCGTGCCCGGCCTTCGGGCCGGCGAGCGCGTGCGCGACCTCGTGCAGCAGGGTCTGGTGCACCTCCTCGTCGCTCCACCGCGCGGCGAGGTGCCGCGAGACGGTGATGCGCCGGTCCTTCCAGTGGCAGGCGCCGCCGCGGGTGCGGGCGTGATCGAAGGCGAAGCTCCACGAGGCGTCCAGGTGCTCGCGCAGCAGCGCGTCCGCCCAGCGGGCGACCTGGTCGAGCTCAGCCATCGGTCGGATCGGCTCCGGGGCTCAGGCCTCGTCGCCCTCGGCGCGGCGGCGGCCGCGCACGGCGCCGTCCGCCCGGGGGCCGCGGGTCGACTCGTCCTGGAACTCGGAGGCGGCGGCGAAGCCGAGGCGCGCGACCTCGAGCTCCTCCTCCTCCACGCCGACCCGCTCGCCGAGCGCGGTCGCCGCGTCGAAGTCTCGCGCCGCCTGGCTGTACTCGCCGCTCTCGAAGAGCGCGAGCCCGCGGTGCTTGAGTGCGAAGGAGTGCTCGACGTGCCACTCGTGCGTGCGCGCCTCCTCGACGCAGAGCGTCAGCTCGGAGAGCGCCTCGTCCGAGCGGTCGCGCAGCTGCATGAGGCGCGCGCGGCGGACGCGCGCGGTGAGCAGCTCGGCGCGGTCGCCGGAGAAGCGGGTGCGGCGGACGGCCTCGGTGGCGATGTCCCAGGCCTCGTCGAGGCGGCCGAGCAGGCGCAGCAGCTCGGCCTTCTCGGTGAGCGCGGCGAGGGAGCGCAGCGCGCCGATCTCCTCCAGGCGGTCCTGGGCGGCGTCGACGTCGATCTCCTCGCGGAGCGTCGCGGGGTCGTGGCGGATGATGATGCTCAGGGCGGTTCTTCCTCGTGGATGCGGATCCGGATCGGCGCACGCGGCGGCGAGAGGACGGAGGGGGCTCTGGCCCCCGTCCACTGTACGGGCAACCGGGCCGGGGCGCCCGGCCCGGGCGCGCGGGGTCGAGGTCGGCCCCGGCGACGTTCCTCAGCCCCTGCGTCGCTCCTCAGCCCCGGCGGACCTGGAAGATGCTGCGCGCCGGCAGCGGCGAGGGCGTGGCGGTGTCGTCGGTGACGACCGAGGCGCCCCCGAGGAAGTTCTCCAGCTCGCGCCCCTGCACCAGCTTCGCCGGCGCCGGGTCGGAGGCCAGCCGCCGCGGCAGCCCGTCCACCGGCAGCGGGGAGGGCGAGGCGAGCATCACCACGTTGCCGAAGCGCTTGGCCTTCAGCATCTGGGTGTCGGTCATGATCGCCGTGTGCGCGAAGACCGCCGCGAGCGTGGCGGCCTGCGCCCGGGCGAAGGCCAGCGCCCCGCCGTCGGCCACGTTGACCGCCACGACCCCGGTGGGCGCGAGCAGCGGAGCGATCTCGCGGTAGAACTCGGCGCTCGTGACGTGCGCGGGCGTCCGTGCCCCGGAGAAGATGTCGACCACGACGACGTCGACGGTGCCGAGCAGCCCCGGCGGCAGCTTGCCGAGCACCTCGCGGGCGTCGCCCTGGCGGATCCGGATCTGCGCGCCGCGGGGCAGTGGGAGCGCCTCCCGCACCAGGTCGACCAGCGCCGCCTCGATCTCGACGACCTGCTGCCGTGAGCCGGGCCGGGTCGCCGCGACGTAGCGGGGGAGGGTCAGCGCGCCGGCGCCCAGGTGCAGCGCCGTCACGGCCTCGCCCTCGGGCGCGAGCAGGTCGATCGCGTGGCCGATCCGCCGCACGTACTCGAAGGAGAGGTGCGTCGGGTCGGCGAGGTCGACGTGCGACTGCGGGGTCCCGTCGACGACGAGGGTCGCCGCGTCGGAGGAGTGCCGGTCGGGCTCGATCTGCGCGAGGAATCCGCTGGCGAGCACGGCGCGGGGGTGCTCGGAGTCGTCGCCGCGTCGGCGACCGGTGCGTTCGGCCATCCGACCAGTCTGCCGTGCCGCGCAGCAGGGGAGGCGGGGCGGGAGAGGAGGAGCAGGAGAGGCGGGGAGGGAGAGACGGAGCGGGCGAGACCCTCGACCCGGTCGTATACCCGAGGCCCGTGCCGGGCGCAAGCACCTGCACTTGCGCGGCGTGGCGCAGTGCATCTATAGTTGTACTTTGCGCTCCCGAGTGCCGAGTCGTCATATTGCGGTCGACCAGCCATCGGAACCCGGCATCAGATGGTGGATGCCGATGCCACACTCTAGCCCCCGCCCCGAAGGCCGCGTCAAACCGGTCGCTTCGTCGCTGCGGCCGCGTCACCGCGGTCACGGAATGGGGAGCAGGACGTGTCGGCCCGCCCGGCGGGAGCCCACTCCACACATCCCACAGATTGAGACCCGCGAGGGTCTACGGAGGTTCCTTCCTTGGCTGCTGCGCCCAACGCAACCACCACCTCACCCAAGAACGGACGCGGAGCTTCGCGTCTCTCGTTCGCCAAGATCAGCGACACCCTGACGGTTCCGGATCTGCTCGCGCTGCAGACCGAGAGCTTCGACTGGCTCGTCGGCTCGGAGGCGTGGAAGACCCGCGTCGCCGAGGCGAAGGCGGTCGGCCGGGAGGATCTCCCCGCCAACTCCGGACTCGACGAGATCTTCGAGGAGATCTCCCCGATCGAGGACCTCAGCGAGACGATGCAGCTGAGCTTCACGAACCCGTACCTCGAGCCCGAGAAGTACACGATCGAGGAGTGCAAGGAGCGCGGCAAGACCTACGCCGCTCCGCTGTACGTCGAGGCCGAGTTCATGAACCACCTCACGGGTGAGATCAAGACCCAGACGGTCTTCATGGGCGACTTCCCCCTGATGACCGAGAAGGGCACGTTCATCATCAACGGCACCGAGCGTGTCGTCGTGTCCCAGCTCGTCCGCAGCCCGGGCGTGTACTTCGAGCGCCAGCAGGAGAAGACGTCCGACAAGGACATCTACTCCGCCCGCGTCATCCCCAGCCGCGGTGCCTGGCTCGAGTTCGAGATCGACAAGCGCGACCAGGTCGGCGTCCGCATCGACCGCAAGCGCAAGCAGTCGGTCACCGTCTTCCTCAAGGCCCTGGGCCTGACGAGCGAGGAGATCCTCGAGCAGTTCGCCGGCTACGAGTCGATCGAGCTGACCCTCGAGAAGGACAACATCCTCACCAAGGAGGACGCCCTCCGCGACATCTACCGCAAGCTCCGCCCGGGCGAGCAGGTCGCCGCCGAGGCCGCCCGCGCGCTGCTGGACAACTTCTACTTCAACAGCAAGCGCTACGACCTCGCCAAGGTCGGCCGCTACAAGATCAACCGCAAGCTCGGCATCGACAAGGCGCTCTCCGACTCCGTGCTCACGGTCGAGGACATCATCGCGACCATCAAGTACCTGGTCGCGCTGCACGACGGCCGCACCAACCTGCCCGGTGTGCGCGACGGCGCCGCGGTCGACCTCCGCCTCGACGTGGACGACATCGACCACTTCGGCAACCGCCGCATCCGCGCGGTCGGCGAGCTCATCCAGAACCAGGTCCGCACCGGTCTGTCCCGCATGGAGCGCGTCGTCCGCGAGCGCATGACCACGCAGGACATCGAGGCGATCACCCCGCAGACCCTGATCAACGTCCGCCCCGTGGTGGCCGCGATCAAGGAGTTCTTCGGCACCTCGCAGCTGTCGCAGTTCATGGACCAGAACAACCCGCTCGCGGGTCTGACCCACAAGCGCCGCCTGTCGGCGCTCGGCCCCGGCGGTCTCTCCCGTGAGCGCGCCGGCGTCGAGGTCCGCGACGTCCACCCGTCGCACTACGGCCGCATGTGCCCGATCGAGACCCCGGAAGGCCCGAACATCGGCCTGATCGGCTCGCTCGCGTCCTTCGCGCGCATCAACTCGTTCGGCTTCATCGAGACCCCGTACCGCAAGGTCGTCGACGGCGTCGTCACCGCGCAGATCGACTACCTCACCGCGTCCGAGGAGGACGAGTACCTGGTCGCCCAGGCGAACGCCCCCCTCACCTCCGACATGCGCTTCGCCGAGGGCAAGGTCCTGGTCCGCCCCAAGGGCGGAGAGGTCGAGCTCGTCGACGCCGAGCGCGTGCACTACATGGACGTCTCCCCGCGCCAGATGGTCTCGGTCGCGACCTCGCTGATCCCGTTCCTCGAGCACGACGACGCGAACCGCGCGCTCATGGGCGCGAACATGCAGCGTCAGGCCGTCCCGCTGCTGCGCAGCGAGTCGCCCGTCGTCGGAACCGGCATGGAGGGCTTCGCGGCCATCGACGCCGGCGACGTCATCACGGCCGACAAGGCCGGCGTGGTCCAGGAGGTCTCCGCCGACTCCGTCACCGTCCAGCTGGACGAGGGCGGCACGCAGACCTACTTCCTGCGCAAGTTCGACCGCTCGAACCAGGGCACCTCGTACAACAACCGCGTGGTCGTCTCCGCCGGCGAGCGCATCGAGGTCGGCGAGATCGTCGCCGACGGTCCCGCGACCGAGAACGGCGAGCTCGCGCTCGGCAAGAACCTGCTCGTCGCGTTCATGCCGTGGGAGGGTCACAACTTCGAGGACGCGATCATCCTCAGCCAGAACCTGGTGAAGGACGACGTCCTCTCCTCGATCCACATCGAGGAGTACGAGGTCGACGCCCGCGACACCAAGCTCGGCAAGGAGGAGATCACCCGCGACCTCCCCAACGTCAGCCCGGAGCTCCTGGCCGACCTGGACGAGCGCGGCATCATCCGCATCGGCGCCGAGGTCCGCCCCGGCGACATCCTCGTCGGCAAGGTCACGCCCAAGGGCGAGACCGAGCTCTCGGCCGAGGAGCGCCTGCTCCGCGCGATCTTCAACGAGAAGAGCCGCGAGGTCCGCGACACGTCGCTGAAGGTGCCCCACGGCGAGCAGGGCACCATCATCGGCGTCAAGGTGTTCGACGCGCAGGACGGCGACGACGAGCTCGGCTCGGGCGTCAACCAGCGCGTGGTCGTCTACATCGCCCAGAAGCGCAAGATCACCGAGGGCGACAAGCTCGCCGGCCGCCACGGCAACAAGGGCGTCATCTCGAAGATCCTGCCGGTCGAGGACATGCCGTTCCTCGCCGACGGCACCCCGGTCGACATCGTGCTCAACCCGCTCGGCGTCCCCGGCCGGATGAACTTCGGCCAGGTCCTCGAGATCCACCTCGGCTGGATCGCGAAGCAGGGCTGGAAGGTCGAGGGCAAGCCCGAGTGGGCCAAGCGCCTGCCCGAGCACGCCCGCGAGGCCGCTCCCGGCACCAAGGTCGCCACCCCGGTGTTCGACGGTGCGGCGGAGGAGGAGCTCGCAGGGCTCCTCGACTCCACCACCCCGACCCGCGACGGCGAGCGCCTGATCGGCTCGTCCGGCAAGACGCAGCTGTTCGACGGCCGCTCGGGGGAGCCCTTCCCGGACCCGGTCTCGGTCGGCTACATGTACATCCTGAAGCTGCACCACCTCGTCGACGACAAGATCCACGCGCGCTCGACGGGCCCGTACTCGATGATCACCCAGCAGCCGCTCGGTGGTAAGGCGCAGTTCGGCGGCCAGCGCTTCGGCGAGATGGAGGTGTGGGCCCTCGAGGCCTACGGTGCCGCCTACGCGCTGCAGGAGCTCCTCACCATCAAGTCGGACGACATCCTCGGCCGCGTGAAGGTGTACGAGGCCATCGTCAAGGGTGAGAACATCCAGGAGCCGGGCATCCCGGAGTCCTTCAAGGTCCTCATCAAGGAGATGCAGTCCCTGTGCCTGAACGTCGAGGTCCTCTCGGCGGACGGCACCGCGGTCAGCCTGCGCGACACGGATGACGAGGTCTACCGCGCCGCGGAGGAGCTCGGCATCAACATCTCCTCCCGGTTCGAGTCGTCCTCCGTCGACGACATCTGATCCCGCGCCAGCATCTGACGACTCCCCGTCTCTGACGAGACACCCTGTTTTCCGACAAGGAGAAAACATTGCTCGACGTAACAACTTTTGACGAGCTGCGCATCGGCCTCGCGACGGCCGATGACATCCGTCGCTGGTCGCACGGTGAAGTGAAGAAGCCCGAGACCATCAACTACCGCACCCTCAAGCCCGAGAAGGACGGTCTGTTCGGCGAGCAGATCTTCGGACCCTCGCGCGACTGGGAGTGCTCCTGCGGCAAGTACAAGCGGGTCCGCTTCAAGGGCATCGTCTGCGAGCGCTGCGGCGTCGAGGTCACCAAGTCCTCGGTCCGCCGCGAGCGGATGGGCCACATCGAGCTCGCCGCCCCCGTCACCCACATCTGGTACTTCAAGGGCGTCCCCTCGCGCCTCGGATACCTGCTGGACATGGCGCCGAAGGACCTCGAGAAGGTCATCTACTTCGCGGCGTACATGATCATCGACGTGGACGACGACGGCCGTCACGCCGACATGCCCGGCCTCGAGAACGAGCTCCGGCTCGAGATCAAGACCCTCTCGGACCAGCGCGACTCCCGCATCGCGGACCGCCTGGCGCGCCTCGAGACCGACCTCGCCGCCCTGGAGGCGGAGGGCGCGAAGAGCGACCAGAAGCGCCGCACCAAGGACGGCGCCGAGAAGGAGATGGGCCAGATCCGCAAGTCCTTCGACGAGGACATCGCGCGACTGGAGAGCGTGTGGGAGCAGTTCCGCACCCTGAAGGTCGGCGACCTCAAGCCCGAGGACGCCGTCTTCAACGAGCTCGTCGACCGCTACGGCGTCTACTTCGAGGCCTACATGGGCGCCGAGGCGATCAAGAAGCGCCTCGAGCAGTTCGACCTCCAGGCCGAGGCCGAGACGTTGCACCTGCAGATCGCCGAGGGCAAGGGTCAGAAGAAGATCCGCGCCATCAAGCGCCTGCGCGTCGTCAACTCGTTCCTCGCCACCGGCAACTCGCCGGCCGCGATGGTCCTCGACGTGGTCCCGGTCATCCCGCCGGAGCTGCGCCCGATGGTCCAGCTCGACGGTGGCCGCTTCGCCACCTCCGACCTGAACGACCTGTACCGCCGCGTCATCAACCGCAACAACCGCCTCCGCCGCCTGCTCGACCTCGGTGCCCCCGAGATCATCGTGAACAACGAGAAGCGCATGCTCCAGGAGGCGGTCGACGCCCTCTTCGACAACGGCCGCCGCGGCCGTCCCGTCACGGGCACCGGCAACCGCGCCCTGAAGTCCCTGAGCGACATGCTCAAGGGAAAGCAGGGTCGCTTCCGCCAGAACCTGCTGGGCAAGCGCGTCGACTACTCGGGCCGCTCGGTCATCATCGTCGGACCGCAGCTCAAGCTGCACCAGTGCGGTCTGCCCAAGCAGATGGCGCTCGAGCTGTTCAAGCCGTTCGTCATCAAGCGCCTCATCGACCTGTCGCACGCGCAGAACATCAAGGCCGCCAAGCGCATGGTCGAGCGCTCGCGTCCGCAGGTCTGGGACGTGCTCGAGGAGATCATCCGCGAGCGCCCCGTCCTGCTCAACCGCGCGCCCACCCTGCACCGACTCGGCATCCAGGCCTTCGAGCCCCAGCTGGTCGAGGGCAAGGCGATCCAGCTGCACCCGCTCGTCTGCGCCGCGTTCAACGCGGACTTCGACGGCGACCAGATGGCCGTCCACCTGCCCCTGTCGGTCGAGGCCCAGGCCGAGGCGCGCATCCTGATGCTCGCCTCGAACAACATCCTCAAGCCCTCCGACGGCCGCCCGGTCACCCTGCCCACGCAGGACATGATCATCGGCCTGCACCACCTGACGACCATCCGCGAGGGTGGCGCCGGTGAGGGCCGCGCGTTCTCCTCCGTCTCGGAGGCGATCCTCGCGAAGGACCAGGGCTCGCTGCACCTGAACTCGAAGGTCCGCATCCGCATGTCGGACGTGTACTTCGCTCAGGGTCAGACCCCCGAGGGTGTCGAGATCGACGACAAGGGCAAGGTCACCGCGCCCGTCCTCCTCGACACGACGCTCGGCCGCGCCCTCTTCAACGAGGCTCTGCCGGTCGACTACCCCTACTTCGAGCAGGTCGCCGACAAGACGACCATCTCCGGGATCGTCAACGACCTCGCGGAGCGCTACCCGAAGGTGGAGGTCGCCGCCTCGCTCGACCGCATCAAGGACGCCGGCTTCTACTGGGCCACCCGGTCCGGTGTGACCGTCGCCCTCTCGGACATCCTCACCCCGCCCTCGAAGCCCGTCATCATCGCGGGCTACGAGAAGAAGGCGGCCAAGGTCGAGTCCGAGTACGACAAGGGTCTGACCACCCAGGCGGAGCGCCGCCAGGAGCTCGTGAAGATCTGGACCGAGGCGACCGACGAGGTCGCCAAGGCGATGCGCGCGAACTTCCCGATCGACAACACGATCAACCGCATGGTCACCTCCGGTGCCCGTGGAAACTGGCTGCAGGTGCGCAACATCGCCGGCATGCGCGGTCTGGTGAACAACCCGAAGGGCGAGATCATCGCCCGACCGATCATCTCCTCGTACCGCGAGGGACTGTCGGTCGCCGAGTACTTCATCGCCACGCACGGTGCCCGCAAGGGTCTGGCCGACACCGCGCTCCGCACCGCGGACTCGGGCTACCTGACGCGTCGACTCGTCGACGTCTCGCAGGACGTCATCATCCGCGAGGACGACTGCGGCACGACCAAGGGCCTCGACCTGCCGATCATGCTCCAGGACGCCACCGGCGCCTGGATCCAGGACTCGAACGTCGAGAACTCCGTCTACGCCCGCTCGCTCGCCACCGCGGCGACGAACGAGGCCGGCGAGGTCGTGGCCGAGGCCGGCGAGGACGTCGGCGACGTGCTCATCGAGAAGCTCGTCGGTGCCGAGGTCCGTCACATCAAGGTGCGCTCGGTCCTGACCTGCGAGTCGGCCGTCGGCGTCTGCGCGGCCTGCTACGGCCGCTCGCTCGCCACCGGCAAGCTCGTCGACATCGGAGAGGCCGTCGGCATCATCGCGGCCCAGTCGATCGGCGAGCCCGGCACGCAGCTCACGATGCGCACCTTCCACACCGGTGGATCGGCCTCGGCCGACGACATCACGCAGGGTCTGCCCCGCGTGCAGGAGCTCTTCGAGGCCCGCACCCCCAAGGGTGCGTCGCCGATCGCGGAGGCCGCCGGTCGCATCACGATCGAGGACACCGACCGGGCCCGCCGGGTCATCCTCCAGCCGGACAACGGCGACGAGGCGGTCATCTACCCGGTGCTCAAGCGCTCGCAGCTCCTCGTCGAGGACGGCCAGTCGGTCGTGCTCGGTCAGCAGCTGCACGTGGGAACGGTCGACCCCAAGGAGGTCCTGCGCGTGCTGGGCGTCCGGGAGGTCCAGAAGCACCTCGTCGGCGGCGTCCAGGGCGTCTACCGCTCGCAGGGCGTCCCGATCCACGACAAGCACATCGAGGTCATCGTCCGGCAGATGCTCCGCAAGGTCACCGTCGTCGACCACGGCGACACCGACCTGCTGCCGGGTGAGCTCGTCGACCGCTCGCGCTACAGCGAGGTCAACCGTGCGGCTCTGACCGAGGGCAAGCGGACCGCGTCCGCCCGCCAGGAGGTCATGGGAATCACCAAGGCCTCGCTCGCGACCGAGTCGTGGCTGTCGGCCGCGTCCTTCCAGGAGACCACCCGCGTCCTGACGCAGGCGGCCATGGAGGGCAAGCGCGACCCGCTGATGGGCCTCAAGGAGAACGTGATCATCGGAAAGCTGATCCCGGCCGGAACGGGTCTGCCCCGCTACCGGAACGTGTCGGTCGAGGCGACGGAGGAGGCGAAGGCCGAGCGGTACCCCAACCGCATCTTCGCCGACGACGCCGCGTTCAGCGACGCGGACCTCTCGTTCGTCGACTTCGACTCGTTCTCGAGCGACGGCTACGAGCCCGGCAACTACAGCTGAGCACGGTCTGAGTGACGAAGGGCCCCGCCGGGAGACCGGCGGGGCCCTTCGTCGTCCGCGGCACCGTGAGGGCGGGACGACGCGGGACGGCGGCCTCGCGCGGCGCGCGGTAAGGGCACCCTGACTGGGGGTCCGTCGATTCCCGACAGCGAGCCCGAACGGGGGCCCCGGGATGATTGACTTCTCGGACGTTCGTCCGGTCGATCCCCTGAACCCGCTCAGCAGGGGTCGCGGCGGTGAGGAAACGTGCGGATGAGAGTCCTGATCGCCGTGCTGGCCGCCCTTCTCGTGGTGGTCGGTGCCGTCGTCGTGCCGTCGGGCACCGCGGCCGCCGCGGCGGCAGCCACCGCCCCTCCGCCGGCGACCTGCGGCATCGCCGAGCTCGCCCCGGTCCTCCCGGGCGACGACGTCGAGTCCACGGCGGCGGCCTCGCTGGTGCCGATCCTGGTGCTGCACGGCTGGCTCGGCACCGCGACGCACGACGAGTCGCGCACGGGCGCCTTCTCGCACCTGGTCGACCTGGTCGCCACCAACGGCGTCGACCAGCCGGTCACCACCTCCCAGCGCTCGCTCATCGGCGCGTTCCAGGACACCGAGGGCGCCGTCGTCTACACCTTCGACTACCGCGATCTCGCGGCCCGCTGGGTGACCGATCCCGGCATCGCCGACGCCCTGGCCTCCTCGATCGCCTGCCTCACGGCGGCGACCGGCCACCGGGCCGTCGTCGTCGCCCACTCGATGGGCGGCCTCGCCGCGCGCCAGGCCCTCAGCCAGAGCGTCGACGGAGTGCCGGTGGAGTCGATGGTGCGCGAGGTCGTCACCTTCGGCACGCCCAACACCGGCTCGGACCTCGCCCTCCGCCTCGGCCAGATCATCGACTCGACCGGCACGGTCAGCCCCGCGGTGGTCGGCGGACTCGAGCCGCAGTCGCGCCTCGGCATCTCGGCGCTGCTCGCCTCGTGCGGCGCGGCGGCCTCGGAGGACGCGGGCAAGGCGGGGGAGTGCACGGGCATGCCCATGATCGACGCGCTGTCCTCGCAGGCGGGGATCGCCCTGCGCACCGGCTCCACGCAGCTCGCGGCCCTGCCGCCGTGGCCGGAGAGCGTCCGCGTGGTCTCGCTCGCCGGCGACATCCGCGTGACCATCGCCTCGGTCCTGGGCTCGCGGACGGGCTCGGTGTCGCTCGGCGACATCATCGTCGCGCCGCCGTCGGCCGAGGCGGGCGTCGACGACTACGTCGTGTCGACCTGCTACTACACGCTGCTGTCGATGCCGGACGTCCCGTCGGTGCTCGCGGAGCTGAACCCGATGGCGCGGCTGGGCGACGCGCTGCGCTTCTCCGCGATGGTGGTCGCCATCGACGCCAGCCCCTGCCACCACGCCAAGCTGATGCGCAACGTCGAGCTCGCCGGCCACGCCGAGGCGGAGGTCGCCGGTGCGGTGGCGGACGAGCTCGGCATTCCGCGCCTCGGCGCCGTGCGCGCCGGGCAGCACCTCCTGCCGCCATCGGACGAGCCTCGCCGCCCCTTCCGCCCCTGACCGGCGGGACATGATGTCCGGAGTTTTGACGCGGCCCTGATCGAGCGCCTACGGTCGAGATCGGCCGAAGGGGCGGCCGCCTGGGGGACAGGCAGCGCGGCTCGCGCGGCTCGCACGCCGAGCGCGAGCCGCGCCCGTCCCGCGCGTCCGGCTGCCTCTGTGACCTCCCGAGTAGCCGATGTGCGCGACGACTGTCGGCGATCGTCTACGCTCGGGTGCACCGGGGACGCCGAAGCCGCCCCGCTCACCCGCCTCCGGAGGCACGATGGGCACCGACACCCCGCCCGAGGTCCCGCCGCGACCGGCCCGTCTCAGCCGTGAGCAGGTCCGGACCCGGCTGCTCGACGCCGCCCTCGCGGTCGTCCGCGCGGAGGGCCTGCGCGTCGGCGTCTCGCACCTGCCGCTCGAGGACGTCATCCGCTCCGCCGGCGTGCCGCGCAGCACGGTCTACCGGATCTGGCCCACCCGCCAGGCGTTCTACGACGAGCTGGTCGCCGCGATCCCCGAGCGGATCCTCACGGCCCGGCTCGACCCCACCTCGCTCACCGCGGGGGACGCGTACCTGCATCGCCGCCTCGCCGAGCAGCCGACCCCCGAGCAGATGCGCGAGATCCTCGTCGCCTCGCTCACCGTCGCGATCGAGGCCAACTACGACAACGTGTTCGCCTCCCAGCACTGGCGCAACTTCGTCGCCCTGATCGGCGCGGTCGACTCGCACTCGGAGTCGGCCCGCGTCGCGATCCACGAGGCCCTGCACTCGCGCCAGGTGCACTTCATCGAGAACATGGCGAAGTACTACCGGCACACCCTCGCCGAGGCGGGCCTGCGCCTGCGCTCGGGCCGGGAGGAGGAGTACGCCGTGCTCGCCTCCGCGATCTCGTCGTTCGTCGAGGGACTCTGCGTCGCCCGGATCGCCGCGCCCGAGCTGGTGACCGGACCGATCGATCCGGGCCGGCCGGACTCGCCCTCGCTCGTGGTGGCGGGCACGCTGATGCTGATCGACGGCTTCTGCGAGCCCGTGCCGTCCGCGCCCACCGGGTCCGCACCGGCGGAGGACGCCGCGCTCTAGCGGTCGGCGGGAGGCTCGTCCTCGGCGACCGGCTCGAGCATCCCGTCGACGATCGAGCGGATCGTCCAGGCGGTGAGGCTCCACTCGACGGGCTCGCCGTCCAGGCCGGGCGCCGTGACGACGGCGTCGAGCTCGTCGTCGAGCAGCCGCCCGCGGTGCACCAGCCCGTCCGTGACGATCGCGGTGAGGTGCGCGAGCTGGAGCGTGGTGAAGCCGGGCCGGAGCGAGGCGCTGAACTGGTCCAGGACGTCCTGGTAGTAGTCGCGCAGCCGCTGGCTGAGCATCGTCTCGAGCCGGCGGGCGGTGGCGCGCACCGCCTCGCGCGCGGGCCCCTCCTCCATCGAGAAGGTGCACGCCAGCAGAGCGTTGTAGGAGGACCAGTCGACGGAGGCGCGAAGGGTCTCCACGCTGGAGTTCGCACCGATGCGGATCATCTCCCAGGCCACCTGACGGCGGCCCACCGCGGTGCCGAGGTGGGCGGAGGAGCGCTCGTAGACCTCGGTCATCGCCCGCTGGGCGTCGGGATCCGCGCCGTCGGCGAAGCGGTCCGCGACGAAGATCTCGCCGATGAGGTCGGCGACGAACTCCTCCCGCGTGCTCCAGATCCGGTAGACCGAGCTGCGCGGCACGGCGGCCAGGCGGATGTACTCCTCCATCGGCAGGTGGGCGAAGCCGACCGTGAGCCCGTGGGCCGAGATGACCTCGCGGGCGGCGCGGAGCATCCGGGCCCGCACCTGGTCGGCGGGGATCCGGGTCGAGCGGAGGGCGGTCTCGTCGGAGTCGTTCATCGTCACGGAGACTAGCCCTCCTGGGCGGGGCGCGAGCAAGGAGGGGGATCCGCGGTCGGCGGAGATGCGCTGATGGTCGTCGGGACGGAATGTCCCGTGCGTGGCTCGGCCGGTCCTCCTTTCGCTACGGTTCGATCCAGGACGGACCCGACCGTCCTCGCAAGGGGTTTCCGTGGCGGAATTCGAGAAGTTCGCTGTGACCGTGGTGAGCGGTCTGTCCATCGAGCGCGCGGCTCTCGCGGCGCTCCTCGTCGACGTCCTCCCGCACCTGAGTGTCGCGGACCCGGACGCCGCCGAGGCGGACACGATCGCGGTCCTGGACCTCGACCGGGTCGCGCCCGAGGTGCTGACCAGCACGCTCGCGGAGGTCAGCGCGCGGCATCGCGGCCTGGTGGTGCTGTCCGCGTCGGACTCGCTCGAGGCCGTCCGCGCCGTGCTCCGCCTCGAGCGCACCGCCTTCGTCTGGAAGGGCGACGAGCCGGGCGAGCTCGTCGCGGCCCTGGTGTCGGTCGCGTCCGGCCGCTCCTGGATCTCGGAGGCGGCCCGGCACCGCTTCCTCGCCGCCGGCGAGCACCGCCGGCCCGTGCTCAGCCGGCAGGAGAGCCGCGTCATGCGCTCCTACGGGTCCGGCACGGCGGTCAAGGACGTCGCCCTCGACATGCGGATCGCCGAGCACACCGTGCGCACCTACATCAAGCGGATCAAGGCCAAGTACCTCGACGCCGGCATCGCGCTGGAGTCACGGGTCGACTTCTACCGCCACCTCGACGGGCACGACGTCGCGATCCGCAACGGCCGCGACCGGGTGCGGCCCGGCCTGCAGGAGACGGGCGGCGGCGTGCGTGGCGAGGTCGCCTCGTGAGGCGAGCAGGATCGCGTTGCCGCTCCCGCGCCCCTCGGCGTAGCTGAGCGGACCGACGGCGGCGACCACCGGCAGCACGCGCTGCACCTCCCGCCGGAGCCGCCGCAGGCGCCGGTGATCGGCGTCGTCGGCGACGTTGACCGCGAGCAGGCCGACGCCCTCGACCAGCCCGGCGAGACCGCCGAGCACCTCGGTGCGGTAGAAGGGCTCCGGGATCTCGTCGCCGTCGTAGACGTCCAGCACGACGAGGTCGGCCCGCGGCACGGCGAGGGGTCCGGCGGCGTCCGCGGTGACGCTGCGCAGCCTCGTCCCGGTGGGGAGCGGTGCGTGCGCCAGCACGAACTCGACCAGCCCGGCGGCGCGCTCGACGACCGTCTGCTCGGAGCCAGGGCGGGTGGCGGCGACGTAGCGCGCGAGCGCCAGCGCGCCCGCACCGAGGTGGAGGACCGTCACGGGCGCTCCCGCCGGCCCGAGCGCGTCGACCGCGGAGCCGAGCCGGGCCAGGTACTCGAGGCCGAGCTGCTCGGGCGCGCGGAGATCGATCAGGGACTGCTCCGAGCCGTCGATCTCCAGCACCAGCGAGCCCTCGCGGATCGGGTCGGGCTCGAGCGAGACCAGGGCCCCACCGGGGAGACGGGCGGAGGGGGGCACCCGCCCACGCTAGCGGGCGCTCCCGCCTCGCGCCGGACCGCGGCCGCGGCTACGGTTGCAGCCATGGCCGCCCTCATCCTGCTCGACGTCGACGGCGTCCTGAACCCGTCCGTCTCGAGCGACCGCGCGGCGGGCGGCCACCGGCTGATGCTCGAGCCCGAGCGCGAGGACCTGGTGCGCCGCCTCGCCGCCGTCGGCACGATCGTCTGGGCCACCACCTGGCCGCCGAAGCTCACCTCGGTGCTCGCGGACGATCTCGGTCTGCCGGCCGGCACCGAGGCGATCGTCTTCGGCGGTGGACTCCCGCGCGACCCGCGCTTCCCCGGGCAGACCGGCAAGCTCCAGCCCGTCGCCGTCTGGCTCGAGCAGGCACGGGACAGGTTCGCGATCGACGCCGTCGTCTGGATCGACGACAACCTCCGCGGCGACGCCTTCGACTGGGCCCGCGAGCAGGAGACCCCCTTCCACCTGATCGTGCCCGAGGCGGCCGCCGGCCTGACGGCGGACGAGGTCGCCGGCGCGGAGTCGTTCCTCGCGGGGCTCGGTGCCCGTCCGGCGTCACACGGCGACATCCGGGAATAGCGGTCCCCCTCCCGCTGGTTGGGTGGAGGGTGCGGACGCGTGCGATCGATCGCCGTCCGCTCCTCCCCACCCCACCGAACCGTGCGCGGCTCCGGCCGCGATCCGGTCGTGAGACACCGCGATGCACCGAAGGAAAGACACTGTGACGCTCCTCCCCGCCCGCACCTCGCTGCGCATCCTGCTCGGCACGACCGCGGCCGCCGCCGCCCTCGTCCTCGCCGGCTGCGCCCCCGCCTCCACCGACGACGTGGTCTCCGGCTCCAGCGACGACAGCACCGCCTCGACCGCCTCCGGGCTGACGCTCGCCGAGGTCGAGGAGTCCGGGAAGCTGACCATCGGCACCGAGGGCACCTACTCCCCGTTCTCCTTCCACGCGGACGGCGGCACGGGCGACCTCACCGGCTACGACGTCGAGGTGATCACCGCGGTCGCCGAGAAGCTCGGCGTCGAGCCGGAGTTCGAGGAGACGCAGTGGGACGCGATGTTCGCGGGACTGGACGGCGGCCGCTTCGACGTGATCGCCAACCAGGTCTCGATCAACGACGAGCGCAGCGCGAAGTACGACTTCTCCGAGCCGTACTCGGTGAGCCCCGGCGTGGTCGTCGTGCCGGCCGACGACACCGAGATCACCTCGCTGGACTCGCTCTCCGGCAAGACCACCGCGCAGTCGCTCTCGAGCAACTGGTACACGCTCGCGCAGGACAGCGGCGCGACCGTCGAGGGCGTCGAGGGCTGGGCCCAGGCCGTCGCCCTCGTCGAGCAGGGCCGTGTGGACGCGACCCTCAACGACCGTCTCACCTGGCTGGACTGGTCGACGACCTACCCCGACCAGGCCGCTGGCCTCAAGGTCGCCGTGACGACAGACGACAGCTCCTCCAGCGCCTTCACCTTCCCGAAGGGCTCGGACGACCTCGTCGCCGCGGTCGACGGCGCCCTCGACGAGCTGCGGGCCGACGGCACCCTCGCCTCCATCTCCGAGCGCTACTTCGGCGCCGACGTCTCCCAGTAGCCAGGCCTCAGGCGGTGGGTCTCGATACGCCCCTCCGGGGCTGCTCGACCAGCAAGAAGGACGCCTGCGGCGCTGGTCGCCGCTTCCGACGGTCGGCTGCGACATGCTGATCGAGTAGCCCGCGCAGCGGGCGTATCGAGATCCACCGTCGCCGAGACGCGAGACTGCAGACCACCGTCTCGGCCACGGTGGGTCGCGATCCGTCCCTCCGGGGCTGCTCGACCAGCATGGGTCGGCCGACACCCCCGCTTCGCAAGGCCGAGCGGCCCCGAGAAATGCGTGCCAGCATTTCTCGGGAGCGGACGCGACCCGCTCTGCTCACGCGCCAACTCGAGAAGCCGACCGCGGTCTTCTTCCGCTTCAGAGGAAGAAGACACAGCAGCACCGCATGCGTGCCAGCATTTCTCGGAAGCGGACGCGACCCGCTCTGCCCCACGCATCCACCTCGACAAGCCGACCGCGGTCTTCTCCCGCCTCCGGCGGGAGAAGACAAGATGGAACTGTTCTTCAGGTCGTTCTGGCCGATCCTGTCGGGCGGCATCGTCGGCACGATCCCGCTGGCGCTGTCGAGCTTCGTGCTCGGCCTGGCCCTCGCGCTGGCCGTCGCGCTGATGCGCCTCTCGCGGGTGAAGGTCCTGGCCTGGATCGCCCGGGCGTACATCTCCGTGATCCGCGGCACCCCGCTCCTGGTGCAGCTCTTCGTGATCTTCTACGGCCTGCCCAGCCTGGGCGTCAAGATCGACCCCTGGCCGAGCGCGATCATCGCCTTCGCCCTGAACGTCGGCGGCTACGCGGCCGAGGTCATCCGCGCCGCGATCCTCAGCGTGCCCAAGGGGCAGTGGGAGGCGGCGCACACCATCGGCATGGGCCGCGGTCTCGCCCTGAGGCGGATCATCCTGCCGCAGGCCGCGCGCGTCTCGGTGCCGCCGCTCTCCAACACGTTCATCTCGCTGGTCAAGGACACCTCGCTCGCCTCGCTGATCCTGGTGACCGAGCTCTTCCGCCAGGCGCAGAAGATCGCCACCGCCTCGAGCGAGTTCATGCTGCTCTACCTCGAGGCCGCCCTCATCTACTGGCTCATCTGCCTCGTCCTCTCCAGCGGCCAGAGCCTCCTCGAGAAGCGATTGGACCGCTATGTCGCCCGTTGACGCCCCCTCCGGCACCGCAGGCCGCCCCGCCGACGGCGACCGGCCCGTCCTCCGCGCCACGGGGCTGCGCAAGTCCTTCAGCGGAGTCGAGGTCCTCCGCGGCATCGACCTCGAGATCCGCCGCGGTCAGGTCATCGCGCTGATCGGCCCGTCCGGCTCGGGCAAGACGACGGTGCTGCGCTCGTTGAACAGCCTCGAGGTCCCCGACGGCGGCCTGCTCGAGCTCGCGGACGGCTCGGTGCTCGACTTCGGCGGGCCGGTCGGCAAGCGCGCCCTCACCGCGCTGCGCGACCGCTCGGCGATGGTCTTCCAGCACTTCAATCTCTTCCCGCACCTCACCGTCCTGCAGAACGTCACGGAGGGCCCGCTCCGCGTGCAGCGCCGCCCGGCGTCCGAGGTGGTCCCGGAGGCGGAGGCGCTGCTCGAGCGCGTCGGTCTCGGCGGCCGCGGCGGCGCCTACCCCTTCGAGCTCTCCGGCGGCCAGCAGCAGCGGGTCGGCATCGTCCGGGCCCTCGCGCTCCGGCCCGACCTGCTGCTCTTCGACGAGCCGACGTCGGCGCTCGATCCCGAGCTGGTCGGCGACGTCCTCTCGCTGATGCGCGAGCTGGCGGGCGAGGGCTGGACGATGCTCGTCGTCACGCACGAGCTGGAGTTCGCCCGGCAGGTCGCCTCCGAGGTCGTCTTCATGGCGGACGGGGTGGTCGTCGAGCGCGGCGCCCCTGCGCAGATCCTCCGCGAGCCGCAGGAGCCGCGCACCCGGCAGTTCCTGCACCGCCTGCTGCACCCGCTCGAGTAGCGCACCGGCCCGCAGAGGCGTCGCACCGGCCCGCGGCGGCGTCCCCCGTCCCGGGGTGGGCGCGGCGGTCGCTCGTCCCGCGCGGACCCGTGCCTAAGCTGTCGGAGTGACGGGGAACAGCGAAGCCGAGACCACGCGGATGCCGACGACGGGCGACGGGACCGAGCCGACCCGGGAGTACGTCTGGCCCGAGCCGGAGCCGGGCGGCCGACGTCCCGCGACCGGCGCCACCGCCGTGCAGGAGGCGCAGCCCGCGTCGCCGTCCCCGCTCGGCTCCGTCGAGCCGGAGCCGGAGCCCGCCCGCCGGAAGGGCAACCGCCTCGCCGGCCTCGCGATCGCCCTGCTCACCACCGCGGTCTTCGCCGCCCTGTATCTCGTCGCCCTCACCGCGATCCGCGTGCTGATCGACGCCGTCGAGGGCGACCCCGTGGCGATCGCGCTCGCGCAGGGCCTCACGGCCGTCTTCCTCCTCCCGGTTGCCGCCTTCTTCGTCGGCCTCGCCCTGATCGTCCTCGCCGTCAACCGCGCGGGCTGGTGGGCCTACGTCCTCGGCGGCTTCTTCGTCGCCCTGCTCGGCGGCGCGGCGGCCCTCGTCGGCGCCTGGTCCGCGGTCGGCGGCTTCGCCGTGCCGCAGGACCGTACCGCCGTCGTCGACTTCCTCCGCGACCCCGCGACCCTCCTCGCCGTCGCCGCGGCCGCCGTGCTCGCCCGGGAGGTCAGCGTCTGGGGCGGGAGCCTCATCGCCGGCCGCGCGCGGGGAGTGAAGCGCCGCAACGCCGAGCGCGACGCCGCCGCGCAGTCGTGACGCCCGCCGGCCCGGGGGAGCAGGGCCGCGGCGCCGGGCTCGGCTACGGCATCGCCCTCGCGGCGTTCGCGTCCTTCCTCTACCTCGCCCTCGTGGTCTGCGCGTTCGGCGTGCTCAGCCTGCTGCTGGACCAGGACGTCGTCCCCGAGCGCGACGCCGGCCCGATCCTCGGCCCGGTCGTGGTGGCGGTCTGCGTCCTCGCCGTCCTCGTCTCGATGATCACACTCGCCGCCCGGCCCGGCGTCAGCCGTCTCGTCGGCCCCTCGCTGCTGACGGCGGTCGTCGTCTACGCGCTCTTCCTCCTGGTCGGCGGCGCGATCTACGGCCTGGGCCTGGGGGAGCCGGGCGCCATCCTCCGCTTCGTCGTCGACCACGCCGCGACGCCGTTCGCGATCGCCGCGGGCGTGCTGGCCGGAGCGGTGCAGATCCTCTTCCTCGCGATGCTCGCCCGCCGCGACGCCGGCGGCGGGACCCCGCACTGGGGCTGGGAGGGCGACGAGCGCGAGTGAGGCTACCGGGCCGCGTTCTCGCCCAGGGCGAACACCGTCCGGTTGACCGCCCCCGTCACTCCCCGTAATATTCTTCGGGTGTGCGCTTTGTCGTGCGCTCGTGTCGTGCCTCCGGGCCGGCGCAGTGCCGCGCTTCGCTCCACCGGGTCCGCGAGGACCCGCGGGTTCGTCCGATCGGGCGGCCCCCACGGCATACCCCTCCTCCTCCAGGTCTCCGCTCGTCGGTGCCGAGAGGGAGTCGGGTCCAGATGAACTCGGCCGTCTCGGAGACGGGCAGGCCGAATGTCGACCATCGATCCGCTGTCACCGTGCAGCATTCAAGGAGCAAATCAGTGCCAACGATTCAGCAGTTGGTCCGAAAGGGACGCACGCCGAAGGTCACCAAGACCAAGGCGCCCGCCCTGAAGGCCAACCCCCAGCAGCGCGGCGTCTGCACGCGCGTCTACACGACCACGCCCAAGAAGCCGAACTCGGCCCTCCGCAAGGTGGCCCGCGTGAAGCTCTCCAACGGCACCGAGGTCACGGCCTACATCCCCGGTGAGGGCCACAACCTCCAGGAGCACTCGATGGTGCTCGTCCGCGGCGGTCGTGTGAAGGACCTCCCCGGTGTCCGCTACAAGATCGTTCGCGGCGCCCTGGACACCCAGGCCGTCAAGAACCGCAAGCAGGCTCGCAGCCGGTACGGCGCGAAGATGGAGAAGAAGTAATGCCTCGTAAGGGACCCGCTCCTAAGCGCCCCGTCGTCGCAGACCCCGTCTACGGCGCCCCGGTCGTCAGCCAGCTCGTGAACAAGATCCTCCTGGACGGCAAGAAGGGCCTCGCCGAGCGCATCGTCTACGGCGCGCTCGAGGGGGTCTCGACCAAGAACGGCCAGGACGCCGTCGTCACGCTCAAGAAGGCGCTCGACAACGTCCGTCCGACCCTCGAGGTCCGCAGCCGCCGCGTCGGCGGCTCGACCTACCAGGTCCCCGTCGAGGTCAAGCCGCACCGCGCCAACACCCTCGCCCTCCGCTGGCTCACCAGCTACGCGAAGGCCCGTCGCGAGAAGACGATGACCGAGCGTCTCATGAACGAGATCCTCGACGCGTCGAACGGTCTGGGCGCCGCTGTCAAGCGTCGCGAGGACACCCACAAGATGGCCGAGTCGAACAAGGCCTTCGCGCACTACCGCTGGTAGCGCACCCCGCGCCCGCCCTCGGCGAGCGCGACCCCCGGTCCCGCGGCGCGCGCCTTCGCGCGTGCGCCGCGGTCCCGGACCCGGCGGCGGATCCTCGGATCCGGCGTGGACGGGCGACCGCCACCATCACGATCCCAGCCGATCGGCCATGAACCCGTTGCGCTGGCTCCATCACCTATCGGAGGAACTCCGTGGCACAAGATGTGCTCACCGACCTGAACAAGGTCCGCAACATCGGCATCATGGCCCACATCGATGCCGGCAAGACCACCACCACCGAGCGCATCCTGTTCTACACGGGTATCACGCACAAGATCGGTGAGGTCCACGACGGCGCCGCCACGATGGACTGGATGGCGCAGGAGCAGGAGCGCGGCATCACGATCACGTCCGCCGCGACGACGTGCTTCTGGAACAAGAACCAGATCAACATCATCGACACCCCCGGTCACGTCGACTTCACGGTCGAGGTCGAGCGCTCGCTGCGCGTCCTCGACGGCGCCGTCGCCGTCTTCGACGGCAAGGAGGGCGTCGAGCCCCAGTCCGAGACCGTCTGGCGTCAGGCCGACAAGTACGACGTCCCTCGCATCTGCTTCGTCAACAAGATGGACAAGCTCGGCGCCGACTTCTACTTCACCGTCGACACGATCATCAACCGCCTCGGCGCCAAGCCGCTGGTCATCCAGCTGCCCATCGGCGCGGAGTCCAGCTTCGAGGGCGTCGTCGACCTCGTCGAGATGCGCGCGCTCACGTGGCGCGGCGACTCGAAGGGTGACGTCGCGCTGGGCGCGAAGTACGAGATCGAGGAGATCCCCGCGGACCTGGCCGACAAGGCCGCCGAGTACCGCGAGAAGCTGCTCGAGACCGTCGCGGAGACCTCCGACGAGCTGCTCGAGAAGTACTTCGGCGGTGAGGAGCTCACGGTCGCCGAGATCAAGGGCGCCATCCGCAAGCTGACCGTCAACTCGGACATCTACCCCGTGCTCTGCGGCTCCGCGTTCAAGAACCGCGGCGTCCAGCCGATGCTCGACGCGGTCGTCGACTACCTCCCCTCCCCGCTCGACGTCCCCGCCATCGAGGCGCACGACGTCCGCGACGAGGAGAAGGTCATCATGCGCCACGCGGACTCGACCGAGCCCTTCTCGGCGCTCGCGTTCAAGGTCGCGGTGCACCCGTTCTTCGGTCGCCTCACCTACGTCCGCGTCTACTCGGGCAAGCTCGACTCCGGCGCCCAGGTCATCAACTCGACCAAGGGCAAGAAGGAGCGCATCGGCAAGATCTTCCAGATGCACTCCAACAAGGAGAACCCGGTCGACTCGGTCACCGCCGGCCACATCTACGCCGTCATCGGCCTCAAGGACACCACCACCGGTGACACCCTGAGCGACCCGACCGCGCAGGTCGTGCTCGAGTCGATGACCTTCCCGGAGCCCGTCATCGAGGTCGCCATCGAGCCCAAGACGAAGGCCGACCAGGAGAAGCTCGGCACCGCGATCCAGAAGCTCGCGGAGGAGGACCCCACCTTCCGCACCGAGCAGAACCAGGAGACCGGTCAGACGGTCATCAAGGGAATGGGCGAGCTGCACCTCGACATCCTGGTGGACCGCATGAAGCGCGAGTTCAACGTCGAGGCCAACGTCGGCAAGCCGCAGGTGGCCTACCGCGAGACGATCCGCCGCACGGTCGAGAAGTACGACTACACCCACAAGAAGCAGACGGGTGGCTCGGGCCAGTTCGCGAAGGTCCAGATCTCCATCGAGCCGATGGAGGTCGAGGCCGACAAGACCTACGAGTTCGTCAACGGCGTCACCGGTGGTCGCGTCCCCCGCGAGTACATCCCCTCGGTCGACGCGGGCATCCGCGACGCCATGCTGGTCGGCGTCCTCGCCGGCTACCCCATGGTGGGCATCAAGGCGACCCTGACCGACGGCGCGGCGCACGACGTCGACTCCTCGGAGATGGCGTTCAAGATCGCCGGCTCCATCGCGTTCAAGGAGGCCTCGCGCAAGGCGCAGCCGGTCCTCCTCGAGCCGCTGATGGCCGTCGAGGTCCGCACGCCCGAGGAGTACATGGGCGACGTCATCGGCGACCTCAACTCGCGTCGCGGGATGATCCAGTCGATGGAGGACGCCGCGGGCGTCAAGGTCATCAAGGCCAACGTCCCGCTGTCCGAGATGTTCGGCTACATCGGCGACCTGCGCTCGAAGACCTCGGGCCGCGCGGTCTACTCGATGACGTTCGAGACCTACGCCGAGGTCCCCAAGGCCGTGGCCGAGGAGATCGTCCAGAAGAACAAGGGCGAGTAGCACTCGTCCCACCCCCGCCGCGGTTCTGCGGAACCGCGGCGGGCCTGGTAGTGTCGTGCGGGTTTGCTGCCGCGTTCTGCGCGCCTCGGATCCTCATCGGATGGCCCGCGCGACCACTGCCGGTAACATACCTACACAAAACCCCCGCAAGTCCTCCTGTCCTCGTGCCGCCCCGTGCGGCGTCGGATGCGGATGCTTGCACCTAAGTCCTGAGGAGGACCCACAGTGGCTAAGGCCAAGTTCGAGCGGACCAAGCCGCACGTCAACATCGGAACCATCGGTCACGTCGACCACGGAAAGACCACCCTCACCGCGGCGATCTCGAAGGTTCTGGCGGACAAGTACCCGTCCGCGACCAACGTCCAGCGTGACTTCGCGTCGATCGACTCCGCTCCCGAGGAGCGCCAGCGCGGCATCACGATCAACATCTCGCACGTCGAGTACGAGACGCCGAAGCGCCACTACGCGCACGTCGACGCCCCCGGTCACGCCGACTACATCAAGAACATGATCACCGGCGCGGCTCAGATGGACGGCGCGATCCTCGTGGTCGCCGCCACCGACGGCCCGATGGCTCAGACCCGTGAACACGTCCTCCTCGCCAAGCAGGTCGGCGTGCCGTACCTCCTCGTCGCCCTGAACAAGGCCGACATGGTGGACGACGAGGAGATCCTCGAGCTCGTCGAGCTCGAGGTCCGCGAGCTGCTGTCCTCGCAGGGCTTCCCCGGCGACGACGCCCCCGTGGTCCGCGTCTCCGGCCTCAAGGCCCTCGAGGGCGACGAGGCGTGGACCCAGTCCATCCTCGACCTCATGGACGCCGTCGACGCCTCCGTCCCGGACCCGATCCGCGACAAGGACAAGCCGTTCCTCATGCCGATCGAGGACGTCTTCACGATCACCGGTCGTGGAACCGTCGTCACCGGTCGCGCCGAGCGCGGCACCCTCTCGCTGAACTCCGAGGTCGAGATCGTCGGCATCCGCCCGACGCAGAAGACCACGGTCACCGGCATCGAGATGTTCCACAAGCAGCTCGACGAGGCCTGGGCCGGCGAGAACTGCGGTCTGCTCCTCCGCGGCACCAAGCGCGAGGACGTCGAGCGCGGCCAGGTCGTCGTCAAGCCGGGTTCGGTCACGCCGCACACGGACTTCGAGGGCACCGCGTACATCCTGTCCAAGGACGAGGGTGGGCGTCACAACCCGTTCTACGGGAACTACCGCCCCCAGTTCTACTTCCGCACCACCGACGTCACCGGCGTCATCACGCTGCCCGAGGGCACCGAGATGGTCATGCCCGGCGACACCACCGACATGACGGTCGCGCTGATCCAGCCGATCGCCATGGAGGAGGGCCTCGGCTTCGCCATCCGTGAGGGTGGCCGCACCGTGGGTGCCGGAACGGTCACCAAGATCGTCAAGTAGGTTCTCCTACTGATCTCTCGAGAGGGGTCGTCCGCTTCGGCGGGCGGCCCCTCTCGTCGTTCCCGGTGCAGGTCGGTCCCGGTCTCGATCCGCTCGGCGGAGGCTGACTAGCGTGGGAGGCATGCCCTTCGTGAAGACGAACCCGTCCGCTCCCGCGCAGTTCTTCGAGTGGGAGGCGGCGGGACTGCGATGGCTGGCCGAGGCCGAGGAGGCCGGGGGAGCGCGCTGCGCCGAGGTGCTGCTCGTCGAGCCCGGCCGCATCGAGCTCGACGAGGTCCGCTCCGCCCGCCCGACGCGGGAGGCCGCCCGGCGCTTCGGAGGCGCCCTCGCGCGCACGCACGACGCGGGAGCCGCCGCCTTCGGTGCGCCGCCGGCCGGCTGGTCCGGCCCCGCCTTCATCGGACGCCGCAGGATGCCCTGCACTCCGGAGGACTCCTGGGGTCGGTTCTACGCGGAGCAGCGGGTCCGGCCCTTCCTCCGCCCGGCCCTCGAGGCGGGGAACCTGTCCTCCGCCGACGCCCGCACCGTCGAGAGCGCCCTCGACCTCGTCCGGGCCGGAGCCTTCGACGACGACGACGTCCCGGCGCGCCTGCACGGCGACCTCTGGAACGGCAACGTGCTGTGGTCGGACGAGGGCGCGGTGCTGATCGACCCGGCCGCGCACGGCGGCCACCGCGAGACGGACCTCGCCATGCTGGCGCTCTTCGGGCTGCCCCGGCTCGACGACGTCCTCGCCGGCTACGAGGAGGTCCACCCGCTCCGGCCCGGGTCCGAGGACCGCGTGCCGCTGCACCAGCTCCATCCGCTCGCGGTGCACGCCGCCGGCCACGGACCCTCCTACGGCCGGGCCCTCGCCGAAGCCGCGGCCCGCGTCCTCGCTCTCTGATCTCCCCGGCGCGTCCCGCACCGTTCGTCCAGGCGGTGTCGCCACACTGAGGCTCGCGCGGCCCCCTGCCCGCACGGATCAAGGAGGAACCATGGTGGACTTCGGCAAGCTCGGACGACAGGCCGGCGAGCTGCTCAACAGCAAGAAGGTCCAGGAGACGCTCCGCAGCGAGAAGGCGGAGGGCGTCTCGGACCAGGTGCTCGAGAAGACCGGCGACATCGCGAGCCGCCTCACCAAGGGCAAGTACGACGACCGCATCGAGGACCTCAAGCGCCAGGCCGACAAGCGCCTCGGCAACGAGTAGCGCAGGGCCGGGGGCGCCCGTCAACCCGCTGACGGTGCCGGAGCCCCCGCCCTATCGTCGGGTCGATGGCCGATCCGCTCACTCAACGACTCCGCCGGACCGACTCGAGCGGTCGCGGCTACAGCCGGGTCCGCTCCGGTACCGGCTTCAGCTACCGCGACCCCAAGGGCGCCACGGTCACGGACCCCGAGCTGCGGGACCGCTTCGACCACCTCGGCATCCCGCCGGCCTGGCAGGAGGTCTGGATCGCGCCGTACCCCAACGGGCACATCCAGGCCACGGGCGTCGACGGCGCCGGCCGGCGGCAGTACATCTACCACCCGACCTGGCGCGAGCAGAAGGACCGGATCAAGTTCGACCGGGCGCTCCGTCTCGCGGAGGCCCTTCCCGGTGCCCGCCGCCGGGTGACGATCGCCCTGCGCGACGACGGTCCGACCCGGGAGCGCGCGCTGGCGACCGGCTTCCGGATGCTCGACACCGGCTCGCTGCGGGTCGGCAGCGAGCAGTACGCGAAGGAGCACGGCAGCATCGGCCTCACGACGCTGCTCTGCTCGCACGCGACCACGCACGGCGATCGCGTCGCACTGGCCTTCCCCGGCAAGAGCCACCAGGCCTGGACGAGCGAGATCCTCGACCACGATCTGGCCCGCGTGGTCCGGGCGCTGAAGCGCCGCGGCCCGAACGCCCGGCTCCTGGCCTGGAAGGACGGCCGCGTCTGGCGCCCGGTCTCCGCGGCCGACATCAACGACTACGTGCGCGAGCGCGCCGGCGACGACTTCACCGCGAAGGACTTCCGCACTCTGCACGGAACGGTCGCCGCAGCGCTGAGTCTTGCGAAGGCGGGCCCGCAGCCCACCCAGCGGCTGCGCACGAGGGCGATCTCGCAGGCGATGAAGGACGCGTCGGAGGTGCTCGGGAACACGCCGACCGTGGCTCGCGCGAGCTACGTCGACCCGCGGGTACTCGATCACTTCCGGGCGGGCGAGACGATCGATCCGTCCCGCGCCGGGTCGGCCGAGACGACGCTGCGCGCTCTGCTCTTCGAGTGAGCGGCCGGCGTCGCCCGGGTCCGGTGAGACCCGGGATTCCGGGGCCGGAGACCGGCGGCAATGGAGCTCGAAAGCGCGACACGCCCGGGTTGCACGGGTGCCTGATCCGTGAGAGACTCTTCTAGTTCAAAATTTCCGCCCGCGCAGCGTGCTGCGAGGGGGTGGAACACTGCCAGGCAGTGCCGAGACGGCGCCCCAGCGGCTCGACCCGAGAGGGCGGCCCCGCGAGTGCGACGTCGAGGCGGCGGGTAGCAGAACGACAACAACCGACAACTCAACGGGCTCTCCGTGCGTCGTGCGTTCTGCACGGCTCTCAGAGCGCCTCGAGCGCGGTGCTTTTGACAGAAGAACACTGGTGCACTTCCTCCGGTTCTCCGGATGTTCCTTCGCGAGCGCGTCCTATGCGACACGAGCCCGGCTCCGGCCGGGGGAGTGGCGTACGACGCAATAACAAGAGAGTGAGAGATCACACATGGCGGGACAGAAGATCCGCATCCGACTGAAGTCGTACGACCACGAGGTCATCGACACGTCGGCGCGCAAGATCGTCGACACGGTGACCCGTGCCGGTGCAACGGTCGTCGGCCCCGTGCCGCTTCCGACCGAGAAGAACGTGGTCTGCGTGATCCGTTCTCCCCACAAGTACAAGGACAGCCGCGAGCACTTCGAGATGCGCACCCACAAGCGCCTCATCGACATCATCGACCCGACGCCCAAGGCCGTCGACTCGCTGATGCGCCTCGACCTCCCGGCCGACGTCAACATCGAGATCAAGCTCTAAGGAGGAGTGCCACCATGTCTGTCACTGTTTCCCCCACGCTGAAGACCAGCAAGGGCCTCCTCGGCACGAAGCTCGGCATGACCCAGGTCTGGGACGAGAACAACAAGCTCGTCCCCGTCACGGTCATCGAGATCAGCCCCAACGTCGTGACCCAGGTCCGCACGGAGGAGAAGGACGGCTACACCGCCGTCCAGCTCGCCGCCGGTGCGATCGACCCGCGCAAGGTGAACAAGCCCGCCGCCGGTCACTTCGACGCCGCGGGCGTCACCCCCCGCCGCCACCTCACCGAGGTCCGCACCTCCGACGCCGCCGACTACTCGGCCGGCCAGGAGCTGACCGTGGACGCCGTCTTCGAAGCCGGCACCAAGGTCGACGTCGTCGGCACCTCCAAGGGCAAGGGCTTCGCCGGTGTCATGAAGCGTCACAACTTCAAGGGCGTCTCGGCTTCGCACGGTTCGCACCGCAACCACCGCAAGCCCGGCTCCATCGGCGCCTCCTCGACCCCCAGCCGTGTCTTCAAGGGCATGCGCATGGCCGGTCGCATGGGTGGCGAGCGCGTCACCGTGCTCAACCTCAAGGTGCACTCCGTCGACGCCGAGAAGGGTCTGCTGCTCGTCAAGGGCGCCGTCCCCGGTGCGCGCGGTCGCCTCGTGTTCGTTCGCAACGCCGTGAAGGGAGCGTAGTTCCATGGCTACCTCTGTCGACATCATCGACGTCCAGGGCAACAAGTCGGGTGCGTTCGAGCTCCCCGCCGAGCTCTTCGACGTCCAGACCAACATCCCCCTGATCCACCAGGTCGTCGTGGCGCAGCTCGCCGCGGCGCGCCAGGGCACCCACTCCACGAAGAACCGTGGCGAGGTCTCGGGAGCCGGCCGCAAGCCGTTCAAGCAGAAGGGAACCGGTCGCGCTCGTCAGGGATCGATCCGCGCCCCGCACATGACCGGTGGTGGCGTGGTCCACGGACCCACCCCCCGCAGCTACGCGCAGCGCACCCCCAAGAAGATGATCGCCGCGGCTCTGCTCGGTGCTCTCTCGGACCGCGCCCGCGGCTCGCGCGTGCACGTGGTCGAGTCCCTCGCCCTCGGCGAGACCCCGAAGACGAAGGACGTCCTCGTCCTGCTCGAGGCCCTCTCGGTGTCGCGCAACGTCCTCGTGGTCCTCGAGCGCGACGACTTCATCGCCGAGCTCTCGCTCCGCAACGTGCCGTTCGTGCACATCCTGCCGTCCGACCAGCTCAACGCGTACGACGTGCTCGTCTCCGACGACATCGTCTTCACGAAGGCCGCACTCGACGCGTTCGTCGCCTCGAAGTCCGGCGCCAAGAAGGAAGAGGTGAACGCATGAGCCAGTCCGCCGCGTTCAACAAGGACCCCCGCGACGTCATCATCTCGCCGGTGGTCTCGGAGAAGTCCTACGGCCTGATCGACGAGGGCAAGTACACCTTCGTCGTCGACCCGCGCTCCAACAAGACCGAGATCAAGCTCGCCATCGAGAAGATCTTCGGTGTCCAGGTCGCGTCGATCAACACGCTGAACCGTCAGGGCAAGACCCGCCGCACGAAGTTCGGGGCCGGCAAGCGCAAGGACACCAAGCGCGCGATCGTCACGCTGAAGTCCGGCTCCATCGACATCTTCACGAGCGTCGGCTGAGCCGAAGAAGCGTAGAGGAAACAGACAATGGCTATTCGTAAGTACAAGCCCACGACCCCCGGTCGCCGCGGCTCCAGCGTTGCCGACTTCGCCGAGATCACCCGATCGACGCCCGAGAAGTCGCTCCTTCGCCCGCTGTCCAAGACCGGTGGCCGCAACAACTCCGGTCGCATCACGACGCGTCACATCGGTGGTGGCCACAAGCGCCAGTACCGTCTGATCGACTTCCGTCGGAACGACAAGGACGGCATCAACGCCAAGGTCGCTCACATCGAGTACGACCCCAACCGCACGGCGCGCATCGCGCTGCTCCACTTCGTGGACGGCACCAAGCGCTACATCCTGGCTCCGAACAAGCTCTCGCAGGGCGACGTCGTGGAGTCGGGCTCGGGTGCCGACATCAAGCCCGGCAACAACCTGCCGCTGCGCAACATCCCGACCGGTACGGTCATCCACGCCATCGAGATCAAGCCGGGCGGCGGCGCCAAGCTCGCCCGCTCGGCCGGCACCTCGGTCCGCCTCGTCGCCAAGGACGGCCCCTACGCGCAGCTCCGCCTGCCGTCGGGCGAGATCCGCAACGTCGACGCGCGCTGCCGCGCCACGATCGGCGAGGTCGGCAACGCCGAGCAGTCGAACATCAACTGGGGCAAGGCCGGCCGCATGCGCTGGAAGGGCGTCCGCCCGACCGTCCGCGGTGTCGCGATGAACCCGGTCGACCACCCCCACGGTGGTGGAGAGGGCAAGACCTCCGGTGGTCGCCACCCGGTCAGCCCCTGGGGCCAGTCCGAGGGACGCACCCGTCGCCCCAACAAGGAGAGCGACAAGCTCATCGTTCGCCGCCGCACCGCCGGTAAGAAGCGCAAGTAGGAGTTGTAGAAGATGCCTCGCAGTCTCAAGAAGGGCCCCTTCGTTGACGACCACCTGCTCCGCAAGGTGTTCACGGCCAACGAAGCCGGCAACAAGAACGTCATCAAGACCTGGTCGCGCCGCTCGATGATCATCCCGGCGATGCTGGGTCACACCATCGCGGTCCACGACGGTCGCAAGCACATCCCCGTGTTCGTGACCGAGACCATGGTCGGCCACAAGCTCGGCGAGTTCGCCCCCACTCGGACCTTCCGCGGTCACGAGAAGGACGACAAGAAGGGCCGTCGCCGCTGACGCGGCGACGAGAAGGAGGAGAGAAATGGTGGAGTCGATCGCACGCGTGCGACACATCCGCGTCACCCCCCAGAAGGCTCGCCGTGTCGTGAACCTGATCCGCGGGAAGCAGGCGGAGGAGGCCCTGGCCATCCTCAAGTTCGCCCCGCAGGGTGCGTCCGAGCCCGTCTACAAGCTCGTCGCCTCGGCGATGGCCAACGCTCGCGTCAAGGCCGATGCCTCGAACGAGTACCTCGACGACCAGGACCTGTTCGTGTCCCGCGCCTTCGTCGATGAGGGAACCACCCTCAAGCGATTCCAGCCCCGTGCTCAGGGTCGTGCCTTCCGCATCAACAAGCGCACCAGCCACATCACCGTCGTGCTGGCCACTCCTGAGGAGGGGACCAAGTAATGGGTCAGAAAGTAAACCCCTACGGTTTCCGTCTGGGAATCACCACCGACCACGTGTCGCGCTGGTTCTCCGACAGCACCAAGAAGGGCCAGCGGTACAGCGACTTCCTCGCTGAGGACGTCAAGATCCGCCGGCTCCTCGCCACGCAGCTCGACCGCGCGGGCGTCGCTCGCATCGAGATCGAGCGCACCCGTGACCGCGTCCGCGTCGACATCCACACCGCCCGCCCGGGCATCGTGATCGGTCGCCGCGGCGCCGAGGCCGAGCGCATCCGCGCCGACCTCGAGAAGCTCACCGCCAAGCAGATCCAGCTGAACATCCTCGAGGTGAAGAACCCCGAGGCCGAGGCTCAGCTGGTCGCGCAGGGCATCGCCGAGCAGCTCTCCGCCCGCGTGGCCTTCCGCCGCGCGATGCGCAAGGGTCTGCAGGGCGCGCAGCGCGCCGGCGCCAAGGGCGTCCGCATCCAGGTCTCCGGCCGCCTCGGCGGCGCCGAGATGAGCCGCTCGGAGTTCTACCGCGAGGGACGCGTGCCGCTGCACACCCTGCGCGCGAACATCGACTACGGCTTCTACGAGGCGAAGACCACCTTCGGCCGCATCGGCGTGAAGGTCTGGATCTACAAGGGCGACATCACCAACAAGGAGCTCGCTCGGGAGCAGGCGAACAGCAAGTCGTCGCGCCCCGAGCGCAGCGACCGTCCGCGTCGCGCCCCCCGCCAGCAGAGCGAGGCGCCCGTCGCAGCAGGAGTTGAGGCATAACCATGTTGATTCCGCGTCGAGTCAAGCACCGCAAGCAGCACCACCCGGGCCGTTCCGGCCAGGCCACCGGTGGCACCAAGGTGTCGTTCGGTGAGTACGGCATCCAGGCCCTCACCCCGGCCTACGTGACCAACCGTCAGATCGAGTCCGCTCGTATCGCCATGACGCGCCACATCAAGCGCGGTGGAAAGGTGTGGATCAACATCTACCCCGACCGCCCGCTGACCAAGAAGCCCGCCGAGACCCGCATGGGTTCCGGTAAGGGCTCGCCGGAGTGGTGGGTCGCGAACGTCAAGCCGGGTCGCGTCCTCTTCGAGGTCGCCGGCGTCGACGAGCAGCTCGCTCGTGAGGCCATGACCCGTGCCATCCACAAGCTGCCCCTCAAGGCACGCATCATCAAGCGCGAGGAGGGAGACGCATAATGGCGATCGGATCCAAGGAGCTCGTTCCCACCGAGCTCGACACCTTCGAGGACGAGCGTCTCGTCACGGAGCTGAAGAAGGCCAAGGAGGAGCTGTTCAACCTCCGCTTCCAGTCGGCCACCGGCCAGCTGGACACCAACGGCCGCCTGCGTGCCGTCAAGCGCGACATCGCCCGCATCTACACGGTCATCCGTGAGCGCGAGCTGGGCATCCGCGCCACCCCCGCCCCCGTCGAGGCTCCGGCCAAGGCGGAGAAGAAGCCGAAGACCAAGAAGGCCGCCAAGGCCGAGGTCGCGGCGACCGAGTCGAACGAGGAGGCCAAGTAATGGCAACCGTCACTGACAGCGCCGGCCACGAGTCGGCCGCCCACGACATCAAGGAGGCGGGCGCTCGCGGTTACCGCAAGACCCGTCGCGGCTACGTGACCAGCGACAAGATGGACAAGACCATCGTCGTCGAGGTCGAGGACCGGGTGAAGCACCCGCTGTACGGCAAGGTCATCCGCCGCACGTCCAAGGTCAAGGTCCACGACGAGCTGAACTCCGCCGGCATCGGCGACTCCGTCGTCATCAGCGAGACCCGTCCCCTCAGCGCCACCAAGCGCTGGCGCCTGGTCGAGATCCTCGAGAAGGCCAAGTAGGCCTCGGCCCGCTTGAGTTAGCAGGAGAGACACATGCTTCAGCAAGAATCCCGAGTCAAGGTCGCCGACAACACCGGCGCCAAGATGCTCCTCACCATCCGCGTTCTCGGTGGCTCCGGCCGCCGCTACGCCGGCCTCGGTGACGTCATCGTCGCGACCGTCAAGGACGCGATCCCCGGCGGAAACGTCAAGAAGGGCGATGTGGTCAAGGCCGTCATCGTCCGCACCATCAAGCAGACCCGTCGTCCCGACGGCTCGTACATCAAGTTCGACGAGAACGCCGCCGTGATCCTGAAGAACGACGGGGACCCCCGCGGCACCCGCATCTTCGGACCGGTCGGTCGCGAGCTCCGCGACAAGAAGTTCATGAAGATCGTCTCGCTGGCACCGGAGGTTATCTAGTCATGGCCAAGATCAAGAAGGGTGACCTCGTGCAGGTCATCTCGGGCGCGACCCAGGCCCGCGGCGGAGACCGCGGCAAGCAGGGCAAGGTTCTCGAGGTCCTGGTCGAGAAGAACCGCGTCGTCGTCGAGGGTGTGAACTTCGTCAAGAAGCACAACCGCGTCGGCCAGTCGCAGCGCGGCTCGAAGGAGGGCGGCATCGAGACCATCGAGGCCCCGCTCCACATCTCGAACGTCGCGGTCGTCGACCCGAAGACCAAGAAGCCGACCCGGGTCGGCCACCGCAACGTGGCCGTCACCAAGGACGGCGTGACCAAGACGGTTCGCGTTCGCTACGCGAAGGCGTCGGGTGAGGAACTGTAATGACTGACACCACCGCAGTGGCTGCGAAGGTTCAGCCGCGGCTCAAGGCCAAGTACCAGGCCGACATCATCCCCGCTCTCAAGGAGCAGTTCGGCTTCTCGAACATCCACCAGGTCCCCGGCCTGGTCAAGGTGGTCGTGAACACCGGAGTCGGCGAGGCGGCCCGCGACGGCAAGATCATCGACGGCGCCATCAAGGACCTCACCGCGATCACGGGCCAGAAGCCCCAGGTCACGAAGGCCCGCAAGTCCATCGCGCAGTTCAAGCTGCGCGAGGGCCAGGCCATCGGCGCGCACGTCACCCTCCGCGGTGACCGCGCGTGGGAGTTCCTGGACCGCCTGCTCTCGGTGGCGCTGCCGCGCATCCGCGACTTCCGCGGTCTCTCGGACCGCCAGTTCGACGGCAACGGCAACTACACCTTCGGCATCACGGAGCAGTCGATCTTCCACGAGATCGACCAGGACCGCATCGACCGCGTCCGCGGCTTTGACGTGACCGTGGTCACCACCGCGAAGACCGACGACGAGGGTCGCGCGCTGCTCAAGCAGCTCGGCTTCCCGTTCAAGTCGGCGGACAACGCGTAGCACGACCCCCGAGGCCGGAGGGCGGATCACCCGCCCTCCGGCCTCGCTGTGCATCCGGCCGCCCCGCGGTCCGGAAGCACTCTCAGAGCTCCGGTCCTCTCCCGAGAGGATCGGCCGTCGGCCCTCGACCGCCGGCCCTCAGCCGTGTACCATGGCTCGTTGGCCTGCGCTCGCGCGGCCGCATGGGCGTCGACGTCGTCGGCGCCGTCCCACACCACAGGTCGTCACTCTTGTAAAGGGTGCCGAAACCAGGCGAGAAAGGCACCATCAGCCATGACCATGACTGATCCGGTCGCAGATCTGCTGACCAGAATCCGCAACGCGAACTCCGCGCACCACGACTCCATCGCCCTCCCCGGCTCGAAGCTCAAGGCGAACATCGCCGAGATCCTCAAGCGCGAGGGCTACATCTCCGACTGGAAGGTCGAGGAGGCGCGCGTCGGCACGACGCTCTCCATCTCCCTCAAGTACGGACCGAACCGCGAGCGCTCCATCGCCGGCATCAAGCGCGTCTCGAAGCCCGGCCTGCGCGTCTACGCGAAGTCGACCGAGATCCCCACCGTCCTCGGTGGCCTCGGCGTCGCCATCCTGTCCACGTCGAGCGGTCTGCTGACCGACCGTCAGGCCGAGAAGAAGGGCGTGGGTGGGGAGATCCTCGCCTACGTGTGGTAACCCCATGTCGCGAATCGGAAGACTCCCCATCGAGATCCCGGCGGGCGTCGACGTCTCCGTCGCCGGATCCCTCGTCACCGTCAAGGGCCCCAAGGGCGAGCTGACCGTCCCGGTCGCCAGCCCGATCCAGGTCGCCGTCGAAGGCGGCCAGGTCCTGGTCTCCCGCCCCGACGACGAGCGCGAGTCGCGCTCGCTCCACGGCCTCACCCGGACGCTCATCGCGAACGACATCATCGGTGTCACGCAGGGCTACTCCAAGGGCCTCGAGGTCGTCGGAACCGGTTACCGCGTGCTGGTGAAGGGCTCGGACATCGAGTTCGCCCTCGGCTTCTCGCACCCGGTCGTCGTCACCCCTCCCGCGGGCATCTCGTTCACGGTCGAGGGCAACAACAAGGTCACCGTGCACGGCATCTCCAAGCAGGCCGTCGGTGAAGTGGCCGCCAACATTCGTAAGATCCGCAAGCCCGAGCCCTACAAGGGCAAGGGCGTGCGCTACGCCGGCGAGGTCGTTCGCCGCAAGGCCGGAAAGAGCGGTAAGTGATCATGGGACTCGGAACCAGAGGAAAGAGCAAGTCCGCTGCGCGCGGTCGTCGTCACGACCGTCTGCGCAAGAAGGTCGTCGGCTCCGCCGAGCGCCCCCGTCTCGTCGTCAACCGATCGGCCCGTCACGTCTTCGTGCAGATCGTCGACGACTCGCTGGGCCGCACCCTCGCGTCCGCGTCGACCCTCGAGGCCGACCTCCGCGTGTTCGACGGTGACAAGACCGCCAAGGCCCGCCGGGTCGGCGAGCTTCTCGCCGAGCGCGCGAAGACCGCAGGAGTCGAGGCGGTCGTCTTCGACCGCGGAGGCAACAAGTACGCCGGTCGCGTCGCCGCGATCGCCGATGGAGCACGAGAGGCAGGGCTCAACCTGTGACCGCCGCAGAGAGCAAGGAACCCGAGGTCGCCGCCGTGTCGGAGGCCCCCGTCGAGACCGCTGCGTCCACGCAGCCCCAGCAGGAGGCTCGCGAGCCCCGTCGTGGCGGCCGTGACCGCAACCAGGGTGGCCGCGACCGCGGTGGCCGCGACTCCGAGAAGAGCCAGTTCCTCGAGCGCGTCGTGACCATCAACCGCGTGTCGAAGGTCGTCAAGGGCGGTCGTCGCTTCAGCTTCACCGCGCTCGTCGTCGTCGGCGACGGCAACGGACTCGTCGGAGTCGGCTACGGCAAGGCCCGCGAGGTCCCCACCGCCATCTCCAAGGGCGTCGAGGAGGCGAAGAAGAACTTCTTCCGCGTCCCGCGCGTCGGCTCGACCATCCCGCACCCCGTCCAGGGTGAGGCCGCTGCCGGTGTCGTGCTCCTGCGCCCCGCGTCGTCGGGTACCGGTGTCATCGCCGGCGGTCCCGTCCGCGCCGTGCTCGAGTGCGCCGGCATCCACGACGTCCTGAGCAAGTCGCTGGGCTCGTCGAACACCATCAACATCGTCCACGCGACGGTGACGGCCCTGCAGCAGCTCGAGGAGCCGCGCGCCGTCGCCGCTCGTCGCGGGCTCGACTTCGACCAGGTCGCGCCGCCCCGGCTCGTCCGTGCCGAGGCCGACGCCCTCGCCGCCGCGTCCAAGTCGAAGGCAGGTGCCTGATGGCCCAGCTCAAGGTGACCCAGATCAAGTCGAAGGTCAGCGAGAAGCAGTACCAGCGCGACACGCTGCGCTCGCTCGGCCTCAGGAAGATCGGTCAGAGCGTCGTCCGCGAGGACAACTCTCAGAACCGCGGATACGTGAAGACCGTCGCCCACCTGGTGAAGGTCGAGGAGATTGACTAATGGCTGAGAAGAACCAGGCCGTCGCGGAGTCCACGACTCCCGCGCAGGCCTCGACCAAGGAGCACGTGCTCAAGGTCCACCACCTCCGACCCGCAGTGGGCGCCAAGAAGGCGAAGACTCGCGTCGGCCGCGGTGAGGGATCCAAGGGAAAGACCGCCGGTCGCGGCACCAAGGGCACCAAGGCCCGCTACCAGGTGCGCGTCGGCTTCGAGGGTGGGCAGATGCCGCTGCACATGCGCACCCCGAAGCTCCGCGGCTTCAAGAACCCGTTCCGCGTCGAGTACCAGGTCGTGAACCTGTCCGCTCTCGCGGAGCTCTACCCTCAGGGCGGCGACGTCACCATCAGCGACCTGGTCGCGAAGGGTGCCGTCCGCAAGAACGAGAAGGTCAAGGTTCTCGGCGACGGGGACATTGCGGTTACGCTGAACGTCGCGGTCGACAAGGTCTCCAGCTCTGCCGAGCAGAAGATCGTCGCCGCGGGCGGATCCATCAAGTAGCACCAGCAGCTTGTCGGTCGGGCTTGCCACGACGACTCCCCACGGGCACCTCGCCCCTGGAGAGCGCGTGGCAAGCTCGACCTGTATCCCGCACCAAGAACTGAGCAGGAGACCCTAGGTAGATGTTTGGCGCCGTAGCGCGGATCTTCCGCACCCCCGACCTCCGCCGCAAGATCGGCTTCACTCTCGCGATCGTGGCGATCTTCCGGCTGGGATCCTTCATCCCCGCTCCGTTCGTCGACTTCGAGGCCGTCCAGGCCTGCCTCGCCGGCAACCAGGGCACCTCGGGTCTCTACGAGCTCGTGAACCTCTTCAGCGGTGGAGCCCTGCTCCAGCTGTCGATCTTCGCGCTCGGCATCATGCCGTACATCACGGCGTCGATCATCGTGCAGCTCCTGCGCGTGGTCATCCCGCACTTCGAGACCCTCTACAAGGAGGGCCAGTCGGGCCAGGGCCGTCTGACGCAGTACACCCGCTATCTCACGATCGCGCTGGGCGTCCTGCAGTCGACCACCCTCATCACTGTCGCCCGCTCGGGCGCGCTGTTCGGCAACTCCGGTGTCCCGGAGTGCTCGGCGCTCATCATCACCGACGAGTGGTACTCCATCCTGCTCATGGTCATCACCATGACCGCGGGCACCGGCATCATCATGTGGATGGGCGAGCTCATCACCGAGCGCGGCATCGGCAACGGCATGTCGCTCCTGATCTTCACCTCGATCGCCGCCCAGTTCCCCACCTCGCTCTGGTCGATCGCGCAGTCGCGCGGCTTCGAGACCTTCCTCCTGGTCCTCGCGGTCGGGCTCGTGCTCGTCGTCGCGGTCGTCTTCGTCGAGCAGTCGCAGCGGCGGATCCCCGTGCAGTACGCCAAGCGGATGGTCGGGCGCAGAACGTACGGCGGCAACAACACGTACATCCCGATCAAGGTCAACATGGCCGGCGTCGTGCCCGTCATCTTCGCCTCGTCGCTGCTGTACCTGCCCGCGCTCATCGCGCAGTTCAACCAGCCCGCGGCCGGCCAGGAGGCGCCGTTCTGGGTGACCTGGATCACGAACTACCTCACCAAGGGCGATCACCCGCTCTACATGGCGCTGTACTTCCTGCTGATCGTCGGCTTCACCTACTTCTACGTCGCGATCACCTTCAACCCGGACGAGGTCGCCGACAACATGAAGCGCTACGGCGGCTTCATCCCCGGCATCCGCGCCGGCCGTCCGACCGCCGAGTACCTGAACTACGTGCTGACCCGGGTGACGCTGCCCGGCTCGGTCTACCTCGGTCTGATCGCGCTCGTGCCCCTCGTGGCGCTCGCGCTCGTCGGCGCCAACCAGAACTTCCCGTTCGGCGGCACGTCCATCCTGATCATCGTCGGAGTCGGACTCGAGACGGTGAAGCAGATCGACTCCCAGCTGCAGCAGCGCCACTACGAAGGGCTCCTCCGATGACCTCGACCCCGGTCGGCTTCCGTCTGCTGCTGATCGGCCCTCCGGGCGCCGGCAAGGGGACTCAGGCCGCTCGGCTCAGCGAGGTCCTGAAGGTACCCGCGATCTCGACCGGAGACATCTTCCGCGCCAACGTCGCCAACGAGACCGAGCTCGGCCTGCAGGCCAAGTCCTACCTCGACGCCGGCCGCTACGTGCCCGACGAGCTGACGAACGCCATCGTGCACGACCGGCTGCAGGAGGCCGACGTCTCGACGGGCTTCCTCCTCGACGGCTACCCGCGCACCACGGAGCAGGTCGACGAGCTCGACCGCATCGTCGCGGCGGACGGCAACCGGCTCGACGCGGTCGTGCAGCTGACCGCCGATCCCGACGAGGTCGTCGCACGTCTGCTCAAGCGCTCCGCGGAGCAGGGCCGCAGCGACGACACCGAGGAGGTCATCCGGCACCGTCTCGCCCTCTACGAGGAGCAGACCGCGCCGCTGATCGACATCTACGCCGCGCGCGGGCTCGTCATCGTCGTCGACGGCCTCGGCCCGGTCGACGAGGTCACCGAGCGCATCGTCGTCGCCCTCGAGGGCCACCGCGTCGGTCGCCTCGTCGGCGACTCGCCGGCCGCCTGACCCGTGGCGCTGCGCTCCTCCCTCTACAAGACGCCGGCCCAGCTGCGGTCGATGATCGCGCCCGGGCTGGCGACCGCCGCGTCCCTGGACGCTGTCCGTGCCGCCGTGCGACCCGGCGTCAGCACGCTCGAGCTCGACGCGATCGCCGAGGCCGCGATCGTCGCGCTCGGTGGGCACTCGAACTTCCAGCTCGTGCCGGGCTACCGGCACACGATCTGCGCCTCGGTGAACGAGGAGGTCGTGCACGGGATCCCCGGCGGCCGCGTCCTCGAGCCCGGCGACATCGTCTCCATCGACAGCGGCGCCGAGATCGACGGCTGGAACGGCGACTCCGCCATGACGATCGTCCTGCCCGATGCCGAGCGCCCCGACGAGGTCGCGCGCCGCGAGGCGCTGTCCCGCGTCACCGAGGGCTCGCTCTGGCGCGGCATCGCAGCTCTGGCGTCCGCCCGGCACCTCAACGAGGTGGGCGCGGCGATCGAGGAGTACATCGAGGACGAGGCGGAGGCCTCCGGCGCCGTCTACGGCATCCTCACCGACTACATCGGCCACGGCATCGGCCGGACGATGCACGAGGCGCCGCCGGTGTTCAACTACCGGGTCCGCCAGCGCGGCCCGGAGGTGAAGCCCGGTCTCGTCGTCGCCATCGAGCCGATGGTCACCGCGGGCAGCGCCGAGACGGTCGTCCGCGAGGACGAGTGGACCGTCGCCACCATCGACGGCAGCATGTCGGCGCACTGGGAGCACTCGGTCGCGGTGCACCGCGACGGCATCTGGGTGACGACGCTCGCCGACGGCGGCGCCGCCGGCCTCGCGCAGTACGGGATCGTGCCGACGCCGATCGCGTAGTACGGACTTCGTCGCGGTGATGCGACCCATTGAGGGTCGCCGTCGCGTTGTCGAGTCTTCCGCGGTGAGGGCGGTCCACTGGACCGCCCGGCTGGCCGCCTTGGAGGAGCTGGTCAGGGTGATCGACAGCTAGCTGTCGATCACCCTGACCAGCTCCTCGATGAAGCCGCCGAAGTCCGCGGAGCGGCGGATCAGGCGCTGCACCTCCGCGCGGTCGGCGAAGACCTCGACGAACTGGTCGAACACCGACTGGAAGCTGCTGCGCCCGGCGGAGGCGAAGGCGATCATCGCGATCACGTTCACCCGCTGCTCGCCCCACGCCATCGGCACGTCGTTGACGACGATGGCGATCGCGGTCCGGCGCGCACTCATCGCCATCGCGTGCGGGACGGCGAGGTTGTCGGTAAAGGCGGTCGAGCTCATCCGCTCGCGCTCGATCGCCCCGTCGACGTAGTCCTCGTCGATGATGCCGCCGGCGATCATCCGCTCGCCGAGCAGCCGGATCATCGCGGCTTCGTCGCGCGCGTGCACGTTCCGGAAGAAGAGCGACTCGTCGAAGAACTGCAGCAGCTCGTCCTTGATCCGCGCGCGGCGCCGGTGCCGGCGCACCCGGGCGATCGCACGGCGCACGGCGTCCACGTCGTGGTCGGTGAGGAACGGCTGCACCACGACGACGTCCTCGGAGGCGGGCCGCTCGTCGATCGTGGTGATCACCAGATCCGCGGTCAGGCGGTCCCAGTCGACGTCGCTCCGGGTGATCAGCGAGCGGACCTCCACCTCGGTGCCGAGCGAGCGCTCGACCCGCAGCCGCAGCATGTGCGCGAGGTCGTAGTAGTTGGGGCAGACGATGACGCAGGAGAGCCGCTCCTCGCGCCGGGACACCCGCTCGAGGAAGGAGCCGACGTGCAGGGCGATGTAGGCGATCTCGTCCTCGTTGACGGTGATCCCGCGCAGGCGCTGCAGTCCGCTCGCCAGGAACACGGCGATCTCGTAGGTCATCGGAAAGCTGGTCTTGATCGAGCGGGTGAGCGGGTTCCGTGAGTAGCCGCCCTCGGCCGCCCGCGCGACGAGGTTCCGCACATGCAGTGCGAGGCGGACGATGAAGCCCTCGTCGTCCAGGTCGACGAGATAGGCCTCGTTCACATCGGCGACGAGCTCGCGGACGACGGCGACGTCCTCCGGATCGAGGTAGTTCTCGACGACGGCGGCGACGGGCTCGTTCTGCCCCGGCGTCGCCACCCGCGTCGTCATCAGGATCGCCAGCTGGGCGAGCTCGGCGTCGGTGAGCCGCGTGGCGAAGTGGCGCTCGACGAGCTCGGCGAGCAGCGCGGCGAGCTCGCCGTGCACCGCGGGGGAGGGGCGCGAGCCGGACGGGTCGCCGATGCCGCGGGAGACGCGGTCGACGGCGATCGCGATGTGCAGCAGCACGCTGTTCACGCCGTAGTCGTTGATGTAGTAGCCGCGGGTCTCGAGCTCGGCCAGCAGCTCGGTCTTGAACGCGCCGAGACCGGGGGAGGCGAACTCGCGCTGCACGTCGTCGAGCGTGAAGACGCCCTGCGCGCTCTCGTCGCGGAACATCCGCGAGATCAGCCGGCGCCGGGCCTCCTCGCTGCCCTCGAGACGAACGGAAGGGCCGCGGCGCACGAGGGCCAGGCCGGACTCGTCCGCCAGCGCCTTCACCCGGCGCAGATCGGCGTCGATCGTCGACTCGCTGACGGAGAGCGTGTCCGCCAGTGCCGCGAGGTCGAGTCCCTCGTCGGAGTCGACCAGGCGCCGGACGATGCTGTACAGCCGGTCGCGCGGGGTGTCCGGCTCGTCGTCGCGGAGCAGCCGGGTCTCGAGGAACGCCGTGTACGCGTCGCGCGCGAGCCGGTAGCCGTTGGCCGACGACTCCACGGGCTCGAGCGGGGCCGCCTGGGCCTTCACCGCCGTCACGTAGCTGCGGACGCTCCGGGTGGTGACTCCGAGCCGGTCGGCCAGCTCGTGCGCGGTCACCCAGCCGTCGGCGCGGGAGAGGTACTCCAGCAGTCGTTCGCGGTTGTCAGGCATCGGTCTTCCAGTCAACCATCTCCGGGTCGGCGGGGTCGGACCCGCGCCGAAGCCGCCGGGAGCGCTCTTCCGCCCCCGCGGAAGATTGTCTGCGGGGGGCGGACGCGCGGCCCCCGAGATGCTTGGATGAGGCAAGACCCGGACGCGAGGAGGCGAACGAGGTGCGCACGATCCTGATCGTCTGCGGTGCAGGCGCGTCGAGCACGTTCCTGGCCCACCGGCTGCGAGCGGGCGCGAAGCAGCGCGGCATCGATGCCGTGTTCCGATCCGAGACCCTTCCCGGTCTCGCGGACGCTCTGCCCCAGGCGGACGTCCTCCTGGTCGGACCGCACCTCGAGCCGCAGTTCGACGAGCTCCGCCAGCGCGCGGTGCACGTCGGCGCCGCGGCAGCACTCCTCCCGCACGACGTCTTCGGGGCGCACGGTGCCGATGCCGTGCTCGACACCCTTCCCGTCCTCTTCGCCGCTCGCGCGGTCGTCGCAGGATCGGACGGGGACGCCTCACCTCCCGCCCCGGGCCTCGCGCCCGGCGCCGGGAACCACTGACGCAGTTCCGACTGCAGGATCAAGGAGAAACGTTCATGGTCGAGCGCACCGTGCAGGTTGCATCGTCGAAGGGCCTCCACGCCCGCCCCGCCTCGCTCTTCAGCCAGGCCGCGGCGAAGTCGGGTCAGAAGGTCCTGGTGAAGAAGGGCGAGGGCACCGCGGTGAACGCGGCCTCGATCCTCGGCATCATCTCGCTCGGCATCGAGCACGGCGACTCGCTGACCCTCTCCGTCGAGGGCGACAACGAGCAGGCGATCCTCGACGAGCTCGCGGAGTTCCTCTCCACCGACCACGACGCTTAAGACCCCTCGCCCCACCGCCCTCTCACCGACGAGACGCACGACAGGAACCGGGAACCCATGACGCTGTCCACTCCTTCCACCGCCTACGCCTCCGCGAAGCTCCAGGGCACCGGAGTCGGCCGCGGCCTGGCCCTCGGGCCGGTGCTGCGCATGCCCGACCCGCTCCCCGAGCCCGAGGACACCGCCAGCACCCGCTCCGTCGCGCAGGAGGAGGAGCGCGCGGTCGCCTCGCTGTCGGCGACCGCCGCGACCATCCGCCACCGCGGTGAGCGCGCCGGCGGCTCGGCGAAGGACGTCCTCGACGCGCAGGCGCTGATGGCGGAGGACCCCTCGCTCGCGGACGACGTCAAGGCGCGGCTCGCGACCGGCAAGACCGCCGAGCGCGCGGTGCACGAGGCGTTCGCCGGGTTCCGCGACCTGCTGGTCGCGATGGGCGGCTACATGGCCGAGCGCGCGACCGACCTCGACGACGTCTCGCAGCGGGTCGTCGCCCACCTGCGCGGCGTCCCGGCGCCCGGCGTCCCGGAGTCGGACGAGCCCTTCGTGCTCGTCGCCCGCGACCTCGCGCCGGCCGACACCGCGCTGCTCGACCTCGAGAAGGTCCTCGGCCTGATCACGAGCGACGGCGGCCCGACCTCGCACACGGCGATCCTCGCCCGCGAGAAGTCGATCACCGCCATCGTCGGCACGACCGGCGCACTCGACCTGCGCGACGGCCAGCTCGTCATCCTCGACGCCTCCTCCGGTGTCGTGACGGTGAACCCGTCCGACGTCGAGATCGGCGACGCGAAGTCCTCGATCGCGGAGCGCGCCGAGATGCTCGCCGCCCCCGTCGTCCCCGGCGCCCTCGCGGACGGTCACGCCGTGCCGCTGCTGGCGAACCTCGGCTCGGCCGACGGCGCCGAGAACGCCGTCGAGCTCGGCGCGGAGGGCGTGGGCCTGTTCCGCACCGAGTTCCTCTTCCTCGACGCGAAGGAGGCCCCGACCGTCGCCGAGCAGGCCGAGCAGTACACCCGCCTCCTCGCCGCCTTCCCCGGCCGCAAGGTCGTGGTGCGCGCGCTCGACGCCGGCGCCGACAAGCCGCTCGCCTTCCTCAACGACAACCACGAGGAGAACCCGGCGCTCGGTCTCCGCGGACTCCGCGCCCTGCGCGCGAGCGAGCAGATCCTCCGCGACCAGCTCACCGCGCTCGCCCAGGCCGACGCCGCGACCGACGCCGACCTCTGGGTCATGGCGCCGATGGTCGCGACGGTCGACGAGACCCGCTACTTCACCTCCATGGCCAAGGAGCTCGGGATCCGCACCGCCGGCGTGATGGTGGAGGTCCCCTCCTCCGCCCTGCTCGCCGACCGGATCCTCGGAGTCGCCGACTTCGCCTCCATCGGCACCAACGACCTGACCCAGTACACCCTGGCGGCGGACCGGATGCTCGGCACCGTGTCCGCCTTCCAGGACCCGTGGCACCCCGCCGTCCTCCGCCTCGTCGGCGAGGTCGGCCGCGCGGGCGCCGCACTGGGCAAGCCCGTCGGCATCTGCGGCGAGGCCGCCGCGGATCCGCTGCTCGCCGTGGTCCTCGTGGGCCTCGGCGCGACGACCCTCTCGATGTCGCCGTCGGCTCTCGCCGACGTCCGCGCCGAGCTGGCCGAGCACACCCTCGAGGACGCGAGGCGCTACGCCGAGCTCGCCCTCGCGGCCGACAGCGCGGCGGACGCCCGGTCCGCCGTCACCGAGGCGATCGCCGCCTCCTGATCCCGGGGATCGCGCGGCCCGCATCCGCGCGATCCTCCGCAGCACCACCCCGCACCACCCGCACCACGGCACGACCCCTGCTCCACCCCGTCTCGTCCCGCCCCGCGGGAGCCCGGCCCGCCTCAGGAGCGACCGGATCTCCCACCCTCAGAATCGGAGAACACACCACATGACAACGACGTCAGCGACGTCGACGCGCGGAGGTACGCGCGTCCACGTCCAGCGATTCGGCACCTTCCTCTCGGGGATGGTCATGCCGAACATCGCGGCCTTCATCGCGTGGGGTCTCATCACCTCGCTCTTCATCGCCGCGGGCTGGCTGCCCAACGGCATCCTCGGCGGCTTCGGCGACGCGGCCCAGATCGGCTGGGAGGGTGCCCGCACCCAGCTCGCCGCCGGTGAGGACGGCGCGACCTTCCAGCAGTACATCGGTCTCGTCGCCCCGATGATCACCTACCTGCTCCCGCTGCTCATCGCGAACACCGGTGGCCGCATGGTCTACGGCCAGCGCGGTGGCGTGGTCGCCTCGATCGCCACCATGGGCGTCATCGTCGGCGCCACCATCCCGATGTTCCTCGGCGCCATGATCATCGGCCCGCTCGCCGCGTGGCTGATGAAGAAGGTCGACTCGATCTGGGACGGCAAGATCAAGCCCGGCTTCGAGATGCTGGTCAACAACTTCTCCGCCGGAATCCTCGGCATGCTCCTCTCGCTGGGCGCGTTCTTCGGCATCGCGCCGATCATCTCGTTCCTCACCAAGATCCTCGGCGACGGCGTCGACCTCCTGGTGAACGCGGGCCTGCTGCCGCTGACCTCGATCTTCATCGAGCCGGCGAAGATCCTGTTCCTCAACAACGCCATCAACCAGGGCGTGCTCACCCCGCTCGGCACCGTCATGGCGCAGGACCAGGGCAAGTCGTACCTGTTCCTGCTCGAGGCCAACCCCGGCCCCGGCATGGGCGTGCTGCTCGCCTTCGCGATCTTCGGTGTGGGCATCGCCCGCGGCTCCGCCCCCGGCGCCGCGCTGATCCACTTCGTCGGCGGCATCCACGAGATCTACTTCCCCTACGTGCTGATGAAGCCCGCGCTCGTCGCGGCCGTCATCCTCGGCGGCATGACGGGCGTCGCGACCAACGTCGCGTTCGACTCCGGCCTCGTCGCCCCGGCGTCCCCGGGATCGATCATCGCGGTGCTCCTGCAGACCTCGCGTGACAGCTACCTCGGCGTGATCCTCTCGGTCCTGCTCTCGATGGCCGTGTCGTTCGTCGTCGCGTCGTTCATCATCCGCGGCAGCCGCAAGCGCGACCTCGACGCCATGGAGGCCGGTGACGACAAGCTCGCCGCCGCCGTCGCCGCCAACTCGTCGAACAAGGGCAAGGAGAGCGCCGTCGGCTCGCTCCTCAACGCGAGCGGCGCGTCCAACCAGGACGGCGCCTCGGCGACCGCCACCGCCACGCAGGTGCGCAACATCGTCTTCGCCTGCGACGCCGGGATGGGATCGTCCGCCATGGGCGCCTCCGTCCTGCGCAACAAGATGAAGAAGGCGGGCTTCGAGGACGTCACGGTCACCAACAAGGCGATCGCGGCTCTCGAGGACGACGTCGACCTGGTCATCACCCAGGCCGAGCTGACCGAGCGGGCGCGCCAGCGCACGCCGGGCGCGATCCACGTCTCCGTCGACAACTTCATGAACAGCCCCAAGTACGACGAGGTCGTCTCGCTCGTCGCGGAGCAGCACGGCAAGTAGTCGGGAACACCCCTGAGGGAGCCCGTAGGGTGCGACGTGGCGGAGACGCTCCGCTCGCCCCTGCGGGTTCCCTCATTCGTTCACCACCCACGGAAAGGACGCACGCCATGAGCGATGTGCTCACCATCGGACAGATCAACGCCTCCGGCACCGCCACGTCGAAGGAGACCGCCATCAAGGAGGCCGCGGACATGCTGGTCGGCGTCGGCGCCGTCACGCCCGCGTACCACGAGGCGATGCTCGCCCGCGAGGCGACCGTCTCCACCTACATGGGCAACCTGCTCGCCATCCCGCACGGCACGAACGACGCGAAGGACGAGATCCGCTCCTCCGCGCTGTCCTTCGTCCGCTACGCGCAGCCGATCGACTGGGACGGCAACGAGGTCCGCTTCGTCGTCGGCATCGCCGGCGTCAACAACGAGCACCTCGAGATCCTGTCGAAGATCGCGATCATCTTCTCCGAGGAGGACGAGGTGCAGAAGCTCCTCGACGCCCCGGACGCGCAGTCGCTCTACGCGCTGCTGGGCGAGGTCAACTCCTGATGCCCACCGCCGTCCACTTCGGCGCCGGCAACATCGGCCGCGGCTTCGTCGGGCTGATCCTGCACGGTGCCGGCTACGAGCTCGTCTTCGCCGACGTCAACGCGGCACTGATCGATCAGCTCGCCGCCGCCGACAGCTACGAGGTGCACGAGGTGGGGGAGTCGTCCGCGACGCACGTCGTCGACGGCTTCCGCGCGATCAACTCGGCGAGCGACGAGGAGGCCCTCGTCCGCGAGATCGCCGCCGCCGACCTCGTCACCACCGCGGTGGGTCCGAACATCCTGCGCTTCGTCGCCCCGGTGATCGCGAAGGGCCTCGCCGCCCGCGCGGACTCCGCGCCCCGCCTCGCCGTGATGGCCTGCGAGAACGCGATCAATGCGACCCGGCTGCTGCAGACCGAGGTCGCCGCGAGCCTCGGTGCGGACGAGTGGGAGCGCCTGCGCTCCCGCGCGGTCTTCGCGGACACCGCGGTCGACCGCATCGTGCCGAACCAGGCGGCCGGCCAGGGTCTCGACGTCACGGTCGAGAGCTTCTTCGAGTGGGTCGTCGACCGCACGCCGTTCGAGGGCTCCGAGCCCGAGATCCCCGGCGCCACCTGGGTCGACGATCTCGAGCCGTTCATCGAGCGCAAGCTCTTCACGGTGAACACCGGGCACGCCACCGCGGCGTACGTCGGCTTCGCGGCCGGCGCGCACAAGCTGTCGGACGCGCTCGCGCTGCCCGAGGTGCACGACGCGGTGAAGGCCGCGCTCGAGGACACCAAGACGCTGATCGTCGAGAAGCACGGCTTCAGCGACGAGGAGCAGGAGGCCTACCTCCAGAAGACGCTGAAGCGCTTCGCGAACCCGGGTCTCACCGACACGGTGGACCGGGTCGGGCGCCAGCCGCTGCGCAAGCTCTCGCGGCACGAGCGCTTCATCGGCCCGGCGGCCGAGCTCGCCGAGCGCGGGCACGTGCCGAGCGGACTGCTGACGGCGATCGGCGCGGCCCTCCGCTTCGACGTGCCGGAGGACCCGCAGAGCGTCGAGCTGAAGGAGAAGCTGGCGGCGCTGTCGCCGGAGGAGTTCGTCGCCGAGGTGACCGGCCTCGGCGCGGACCACCCGCTGTTCGCGCAGGTCGTCGCGGTCGTCCGAGGCTGACCTCCGCGAGGCCGCGTCCGGAGGGGCGGGATCGGGTGCTCCGGCATCCGGCTCCGCCCCTTCGCGGTTCGCGGCGCGATCCGGAACGCGACCCGGACTAGAAGAGGCGCCAGCGGGTCAGCGGCCAGGCCACGGCGAAGACGCGCCCGACCACCCTCTCGATCGGCACCGTCTTCACGCAGGAGTCGATCGGACCCGGGGCTCCGCGGCAGTCGCCGAGAGAGTCGTTGGAGTTCGAGCGGTGGTCGCCGAGGACGAAGAGCGTGCCCTCCGGCACCGTGTACTCCTGGAAGCAGCGGGTGGAGGCGGGCTGCGAGTCGCAGTCCTGGGTGCCGGGGGTGAACGGGAAGTCCTCGAAGACGTAGTCGCCCGCGAGCGGCTGACCGTCCACGAGCACGTGCCCCTCGGCGTCGCAGCAGGAGACCGTCTGACCGGCGGTCGCGATCACGCGCTTCACGAGGAACTCCTCGTGCGACGGGCCGATGCTCGTGACGTCGCCGAAGTACTTGACCGCCTCGGAGAGCGGGTTCCCGACCGCGTCGGTAGCGCCCCAGCGCGCGTCGCGCGAGAAGACGACGATCTGCTCCGACTCCGGCTCGCCGTGGAGCGCCGCGGTGCGATCGACCAGGATGCGGTCGCCGAAGAAGCCGCCGCCCTGCAGGGTGTTCTCCATCGAGCCGGTCGGCACGGTGTACACCTTCACGAAGAACGTCTGCACGAGGGCGATGACGACGATCGCGACGAGCACGGTCACCAGGGGGTGCGAGTACCAGCTCCGCCGGCTCCTCGCCGTGCCGTCCGTCGTCTTCTCCGTGCGCGCCATCCGCGGTCCCTTCGACGAGGGAGAGCCTAGGCGGCGGCCGTCGTGCTCGCGCTCCGCGGCGCGCACACCGCCGTCCGCGGCGGGTGCCCGCCCCCGCCCTGAGGCGACACGCCCGGGCTGGCGGAGAAGCGGGGATTCGCGTAGTATCGACCCTTGGTGTTTGCGCGTGCTCCGGCACGCCCGCGCACCGCTCCCCGGGCTCCGCCCGGGGAGAGGATCGTCGCGGAAGCATTCGCACGACCAGTACACACACTACTTCCGAACGACAGTGAGGCTATGGCCAAAAAAGACGGTGTCATCGAAATCGAAGGTGCGGTTGTCGAGGCGCTCCCCAACGCGATGTTCCGCGTGGAGCTCACCAACGGACACAAGGTTCTCGCCCACATCTCGGGCAAGATGCGTCAGCACTACATCCGCATCCTCCCCGAGGACCGCGTGATCGTGGAGCTCAGCCCCTACGACCTGACCCGCGGCCGGATCGTCTACCGCTACAAGTAGACGTTCGCTCCGCTCAGTTCGCGACGTGCGTGTCCTGTAAGGAACGGCCCCGGCATCCGCCGGGAGCACGACGCCAGCGAAAACAAGGAACAGAACAATGAAGGTCAACCCCAGCGTCAAGCGCATCTGCGACCACTGCAAGATCATCCGCCGCCACGGCAACGTGATGGTGATCTGCAGCAGCAACCCCCGCCACAAGCAGCGCCAGGGCTAGTCCTCCGGGACTCCCGGCGCTCCTGCGAGGAGCGCGGGCGGGAAACCGCCCAGCAGCACGGCAACACACCACCCCGCAACGTCAGAAATCGCGCAGCGCCCCGGGTCTCCCGGGGTGAACGGCGAGGACACCTTCGGTCGGAGGCCGAGGCACCGACGTTGCTTCACACCTCCACTCACTCACAGGAGAAGCCACCATGGCACGTCTGGCAGGAGTAGACATCCCGCGCGAGAAGCGCGTGGAGGTCGCACTGACCTACATCTACGGAGTCGGCCGCACCAGCGCGCTGAAGACGCTGAGCGACACGGGGATCGACGGCAACATCCGCGTCAAGGACCTCACCGACGACCAGCTCGTCGCGCTCCGCGACTACATCGAGGGCAACTACAAAGTGGAGGGAGACCTCCGCCGCGAGGTCGCCGCCGACATCCGCCGCAAGGTCGAGATCGGGTCCTACGAGGGCATCCGCCACCGTCGCGGCCTCCCGGTCCGTGGACAGCGCACCAAGACGAACGCTCGCACCCGCAAGGGCCCGAAGCGCACCGTCGCCGGCAAGAAGAAGGCCGGCCGCAAGTAACGCGGGCGACACGGACCTAGAGGAGATAACAAGTGGCTACCCCCAAGTCGGCCGCGCGCAAGCCGCGCCGCAAGGAGAAGAAGAACATCGCTGTGGGCCAGGCCCACATCAAGTCGACGTTCAACAACACCATCGTGTCGATCACCGACCCCGCCGGGGCCGTCATCAGCTGGGCCTCGTCCGGTGGAGTCGGCTTCAAGGGCTCGCGCAAGTCGACGCCGTTCGCCGCCCAGCTCGCTGCCGAGTCGGCCGCGCGTCAGGCGCAGGAGCACGGCATGAAGAAGGTCGACGTCTTCGTGAAGGGCCCGGGCTCGGGTCGCGAGACCGCGATCCGCTCGCTCCAGGCCGCAGGCCTCGAGGTCGGCTCGATCAACGACGTCACCCCGCAGGCGCACAACGGCTGCCGCCCGCCGAAGCGCCGTCGCGTCTAACGCAGCACTCGCAGCCGTCGGCCGGCCGAACGAAGCGCTCTCCAGCGCGACGTGAGGCCGGCCGGCGGATCGCGCATTTCTTTCACAACTTCAGACTCGCAAACGCACGTGTCATATAGCGGACACGTGATCGAAAGGAATCAACAGTGCTTATCGCACAGCGTCCGACGCTCACCGAGGAGAACATCTCGGAGTTCCGTTCCCGCTTCGTCATCGAGCCCCTCGAGCCCGGCTTCGGCTACACGCTCGGCAACTCGCTGCGTCGCACCCTGCTGTCCTCCATCCCCGGCGCCGCTGTCACCAGCATCCGGATCGACGGAGTCCTGCACGAGTTCACGACCGTCCCGGGCGTCCGCGAGGACGTCACCGAGATCATCCTGAACATCAAGGGACTCGTCGTCTCCTCCGAGCACGACGAGCCGATCACCGCCTACCTGCGCAAGCAGGGCGCCGGCCAGGTCACCGCCGCCGACATCTCGGCTCCGGCCGGTGTCGAGATCCACAACCCGGACCTCGTCATCGCGACCCTGAACGACAAGGCGAAGTTCGAGCTCGAGCTCACCATCGAGCGCGGCCGCGGCTACGTGTCGGCGACCCAGAACCGCAGCGAGTTCTCCGAGGCCGGCCAGATCCCGGTCGACTCGATCTACTCGCCCGTGCTCAAGGTCACCTACCGCGTCGAGGCCACCCGTGCCGGCGAGCGCACCGACTTCGACCGCCTCGTCGTCGACGTCGAGTCGAAGCCGGCGATCACGCCGCGCGACGCCATCGCGTCGGCCGGTCGCACGCTGACCGAGCTGTTCGGACTCGCCCGCGAGCTGAACAACGCGGCCGAGGGCATCGAGATCGGCCCCGCGCCGGTCGACGCCGTCCTCTCGACCGAGCTGTCCATGCCCATCGAGGACCTCGACCTCTCGGTGCGCAGCTACAACTGCCTCAAGCGCGAGGGCATCAACAACGTCAATGAGCTCGTCGCCCTCTCGGAGACGCAGCTCATGAACATCCGCAACTTCGGTCAGAAGTCGGTGGATGAGGTCAAGGAGAAGCTGACGGAGCTGGGCCTGTCGCTGAAGGACTCGGTCCCCGGGTTCGACGGCGCCCACTTCTACAGCTACGACGACGAGAGCATCTAGGTCTCCGCTCCGGCGTTCGACCTTCTGACACCCCTTTAGTACTGGAGTAAAGCCATGCCCAAGCCCACGAAGGGCCCCCGCCTCGGAGGCGGTCCCGCACACGAGCGTCTGCTGCTCGCGAACCTGGCCGCGGCCCTGTTCACGCACAAGAGCATCAAGACGACCGAGACCAAGGCCAAGCGCCTGCGTCCCCTCGCCGAGCGTCTGGTGACGTTCGCGAAGCGCGGCGACCTGCACGCCCGCCGCCGCGTCCTCGCGACCATCGGCGACAAGAGCGTCGTGCACGAGCTCTTCACCGAGATCGCGCCGCTCGTCGCCGAGCGTGAGGGCGGCTACACCCGCATCACGAAGATCGGTCCCCGCAAGGGCGACAACGCCCCGATGGCCGTCATCGAGCTCGTCCTCGAGCCCGTGACGCCGAAGGTCAAGAAGTCGCGCACCGGCGCCGCTCCCGTCTCGGCTCCGGTCGAGGACGAGACCGTCGTCGCGGACGCCCCGGCCGAGGACGCCACTGTCGAGGAGGCGCCCGTCGCCGACACGACCGAGGCCGACGCGACCGTCCAGGACGCGCCCGTCGAGGACGCCCCGGTCGAGACGACCGCCGAGACCAAGTAGTCCCGAGCACGTCTCGAGAGCCCTCCGCCCCCTCGGGGACGGGGGGCTCTCGTCGTTCCGCGCGGTGGTCGTCGTCGTACTCGGTGGCGCGGAACGTCGCTTACGATGGCGGGATCGTCCCGACAGAGGATCGGGATGCGTCCGGTACCCCGGCCCCCGTCCTCGTCGGCCAGCAGGAGGAGTTCCGTGCGCGCGCACAATGCGGTCCTGCTCCTCGCCGCGACGGCTCTGCTGACGGGCTGCTCCTCCGCGGGCGTCGTCGACGTGCCGGAGTCGGCGGGCACGACGGCGCCGGATGCGGTCGCCGCCCCCGAGTCCGCGCCCAGCGCGACCGCTGCGACCGTCGCGCCGTCGGCTCCCGCCCTCGACTGCTCCGCGGCACTGCCCGCTTCGGCGGTCGAGACGGCGGTCGGACTGCCCGCCGGAACGGCCGTGCTCGTCCAGGCGGAGGACTCCTGCTCCTACGGCATCGCCGGCAATCCGTCCGCGGTCATCGTCAGCGTCGGGCCCGCGCGGCTCGCGGAGACGTTCGCCGGTGCGGGGGAGGCCGTCGGCGCCGTGCCGGCTCCGCTGGGGGAGGCGGCCTACCGGCTCGAGGGCTCGGCGGCGACGCCGTCCCAGCTGGCCGTCCTGGCGGGCGGCTACGAGCTGCACGTCGAGTCCTTCGTCGGGGACCAGGACGTCCTCGCCGACTGGGCGGTGGCCGTCTTCGACTCGCTCGGCGTCCGGCTCTCGGCCGGCTGATCCGGCGACCCGGAACGGCCCGGCGGACGACCTAGACTCGTCGGGTGCTCCACCGCGTCCGCCTCGATCTGGCCTACGACGGCACCCACTTCGCGGGCTGGGCACTCCAGCCGGGCCTCCGCACGGTGCAGGGCGTCCTCGAGGACGCCCTCGGCGTGCTGCTGCGCTCGGAGGAGCGGACGGTGGTCACCGTCGCGGGCCGCACCGACGCCGGCGTGCACGCGAGCGCGCAGGTGGCGCACCTGGATCTCACGCCCCAGCAGTGGTCGCGCCTGAACGGCAGCCCGCGGGCCGGGACCGAGAAGGTCGCGCCGGAGGTCGTGCTCCAGCGCAAGCTGCAGGGGATCCTCGGTCAGTACTCGGACCTGTCCGTGCACCGGGTGACCCGGGCGCCCGAGGGCTTCGACGCGCGCTTCTCCGCGCGCTGGCGGCGCTACGAGTACCGGCTCGCCGACCGCACCTCGCTGCGGCGGCCGCTCGAGCGCGGCTTCACGACCTGGATCAACGAGGCGGTCGACGAGGGCGTGATGGCGCAGGCGGCCGAGTCGCTGCTCGGCCTGCACGACTACGCCTCGTTCTGCCGCGCGCGCGTCGGAGCCACCACCATCCGCAGCCTCCTCGACTTCACCTGGGAGCGGGACGAGGACGGCGTGCTGCACGCCCACCTGCGCGCCGACGCCTTCTGCCACAGCATGGTGCGCGCCCTCGTCGGCTCCTGCGTGGCCGTGGGGATCGGCAAGCTGGAGGCGGGCGAGCTCCCGCTGCTGCGCGACGCCGCCTGCCGCACGAACGCCTTCGCGGTCATGCCGGCGCGCGGCCTCATCCTGCGCGAGGTCGATTACCCTGAGGACTCGGAACTGGCCGAGCGGGCGGTGCTCACCCGGGTGAAGCGCACCCTGCCCGGCGGGGACGCCCAGGGGGAGGACGACGAGTGATCCGCAGGAACCACCGCGCGAGCGCGCTGGTCGCAGCGCTCGTCCTGCCGGCCGGGCTGCTGCTGGCCGGCTGCTCGTCGTCGGCGATCGACGTGCCGGACCGGGCGCCCGCCGCCGCGGTCGACTCCACCGCGCCGACCGCCGTGCCCACCGCGGTGCCGACCACTCCCGCGGCCGAGCCGACCACCGGTGCGACGATCGAGGTCCTCGACTGCGCCGCGGTGCTGCCGGTGACGGCGATCGAGGCGGCCCTCGAGCTGCCCGAGGGCTTCGTCACCGCCTCGGACCAGGGCTCGGGCTGCGCTTGGGCGATGGCGGGCAACCCCGCCGCGCTCGTCCTGCAGACGGCGACCGGCGCCACCACCGCCGACGTCGCCGCGCAGGAGTCCGAGGCCCCCGTCGAGCCGAGCGGGCTGGGCGACGCCGCCTTCTTCCGCGCCGGCGACCCGGCGGTCGACCCGGCCGCCACGGTCGTCGTGCTCGCCGGGGACCGGCTGCTCTCGCTCCGCTCCTACGTCGGCGGCCAGGCCCCGCTCGAGGAGCTGGCGACCGAGGTCCTGGCCGCGCTGGGGCAGGACGACTCCTGACCCGGACCGCCCGGGGGAGCGCGGCGGCGAGCCCGTGAGCTTCCGCTCCGGTGCGGATTGCTGTACTGTCGACCCTTGGTGTTCTCGGCCGCGTGCCGGCACCCGAAGTTGAGCCCTCCACCGGATCGGTTCGGCCCCCTCGCGGGTCGAACGGCCACGGAGCGGGATTCACGAACTCCTCACTCCGATCAGAAAGCAGCACTCACGTGACTCGCACTTTTTCTCCGAAGCCGGCTGACGTCCAGCACGACTGGATCGTCATCGACGCGTCCGACGTCGTGCTCGGCCGTCTGGCCACCCACGCCGCTGCGCTCCTGCGCGGCAAGCACAAGCCGACGTTCGCGCCGCACATGGACATGGGCGACTTCGTCATCATCGTCAACGCCGAGAAGGTGGCCCTCACCGGCCAGAAGCTCCTCCAGAAGAAGGCGTACCGCCACTCCGGCTACCCGGGCGGCCTCACGGCCACCACGTACGCCGAGCTCCTCGAGAAGAACCCGATCCGCGCCGTCGAGAAGGCCATCCGCGGAATGCTCCCCAAGAACTCCCTCGGTCGTGCGCAGCTGCGCAAGCTGAAGGTCTACACGGGCACCGAGCACCCTCACGCGGCTCAGCAGCCCAAGGCGTACGCCTTCACCCAGGTCGCCCAGTAGGCTCCGGCCCTCCCCGACACCCCAGACTTCGAAGACAAAGGATCACCTACACCGTGGCGAAGATCGCAGACCAGATCGACGTGGCTCCCGAGAGCTACTCCACCGAAAGCCCGGCCACCGAGGCGTCCTCGACGCCCCGCGCCGTCCTCAACGTCTCCGGCGCAGCCGTGGGCCGTCGCAAGCAGGCCATCGCCCGCGTGCGCCTGGTCCCGGGCTCCGGCAGCCTGACCGTGAACGCCCGCGAGTTCGCGGAGTACTTCCCGAACAAGCTGCACCAGCAGCTGATCAACGACCCGTTCAAGGTCCTCGACCTCCTCGGCTCGTACGACGTCGTCGCGAAGATCACCGGCGGCGGCCCCTCCGGCCAGGCCGGTGCGCTCCGCCTCGCGATCGCGCGTGCGCTGAACGAGATCGACCGCGAGAACAACCGCGCCATCCTGAAGAAGGCCGGCTTCCTCACCCGCGACGCTCGCGTCATCGAGCGCAAGAAGGCCGGTCTCAAGAAGGCCCGCAAGGCGTCCCAGTTCTCGAAGCGCTAGTCGCTGCGGCCCCTGCGGCCGCCGATCAGCAGCTTCAGAAGGGGACTGGCATCATGCCGCGCCTGTTCGGAACAGATGGCGTCCGTGGCCTCGCGAATCGCGACGTCACGGCCGACCTGGCCCTCGGCCTCGCCCAGGCGGCCGCCCGTGTACTCGGTGCGGCCGCCCGGGCGGAGGGCCGTCGGCCCCTCGCCGTCCTGGCCCGCGATCCTCGGATCTCGGGCCAGTTCATCGGTGCCGCCGTCGCGGCCGGCCTCGCGAGCGCCGGCGTCGACGTGCTGGACGCGGGAGTGATCCCCACGCCCGCCGCCGCCTACCTCATCGCCGACGAGAGCGCCGACTTCGGCGTGATGATCTCGGCGTCGCACAACCCCGCCGCCGACAACGGCATCAAGTTCTTCGCGGCCGGCGGCCGCAAGCTCCCGGACGAGCTCGAGAACCGCATCGAGGCGGCTCTCGGCGTCCCGCCGCTCACTCCGCTCGGCCCCGACGTCGGCCGCATCCGCCGCTTCGCCGACGCCGAGGACCGCTACGTCCTCCACCTGCTCGGCTCGCTCGGCAGCACCCGCCTGGACGGACTGCACGTGGTCATCGACTGCGCGCACGGCGCCGCCGCGGGCATCTCGCCGGAGGTCTTCACGGATGCCGGCGCGACCGTCACCGTGATCGGCAACGATCCGGACGGCATCAACATCAACGACGGGGTGGGCTCGACCCACCTCGACCACGTCGCCGAGGCGGTCCGCGAGGCGGGCGCCGATCTCGGCATCGCGCACGACGGCGATGCGGACCGCTGCCTCGCGGTCGACGCCGAGGGGCGCGTCGTCGACGGCGACCAGATCATGGCGATCCTCGCGACCTCGATGGCCCGTCGCGGCGTCCTCCGCGACAACGTGCTCGTCGCCACGGTGATGAGCAATCTCGGCCTCAAGACCGCGATGGCCGACGCCGGCATCCGCGTGATCGAGACCGGCGTGGGCGACCGCTACGTGCTCGAGGCCATGAACGACGGCGGCTACTCGCTCGGCGGCGAGCAGTCGGGTCACGTCATCATGAGCCGCTTCGCGACGACCGGCGACGGCGTCCTCACCGGGCTGCAGATCGCGGCCGAGGTGGCGCGGACCGGCAAGTCGCTCGCCGAGCTCGCCTCGGTGATGCGGGTGTTCCCGCAGACGCTCGTCAACGTCCGCGGCGTCGACCGCGAGGGCGTGCACGACGACGCCGTCATCGCGGCCGCCATCGCCGAGGCGGAGCGCGAGCTCGGCACCGGCGGGCGCGTGCTGCTGCGGCCCTCGGGCACCGAGCCGATGGTGCGGGTCATGGTCGAGGCCTCCACCAAGGAGACCGCCGACCGGCTGGCCGAGTCCCTCGCGGCCGTCGTGCTCGAGCAGCTGCGCGTCGCGGCCTAGCGGCTTCACCCGCCGCTGACGCGGGGATCTCGATACGCCCCTGCGGGGCTACTCGACCAGCATGCTTCGATCAGCACGCTTCCGCCGCGCACTCAGATCTTGCGGAGGAGCACCGAGGAGACGGTGTGGTCGGCCTGCTTGCGCAGGACGAGGCTCGCTCGCGAGCGCGTGGGCCGCACGTTCTGCAGCAGGTTCGGCTCGTTGATCGAGGACCAGATGCTCCGGGCCCGCTCGCGCGCCTCGTCGGGCGTCAGCGAGGCGTAGCGGTGGAAGTAGGAGTTCGGGCTCGCGAAGGCGCCCTGCTGCAGCGCGAGGAACCGCTCCTCGTACCAGCGCGCGATGTCGCTCGTCCGCGCGTCGACGTAGACCGTGAAGTCGAAGAGGTCGCTGACCGCGAGGCCGTGCCCGGGCGCGGGCGGCTGCAGGACGTTCAGTCCTTCGACGATCAGCACGTCGGGCCGCCGCACCACGATCTCGGCGTCGCGGACGATGTCGTAGGAGAGGTGCGAGTAGAACGGAGCGCGCACCTCGGCCGCCCCGCCCTTCACCTCCGAGACGAAGCGCAGGAGCGCGCGGCGGTCGTACGACTCCGGGAAGCCTTTCCGGCTCATCAGCCCGCGCCGCTCCAGCTCGCTGTTCGGCAGGAGGAAGCCGTCGGTCGTCACGAGCTCGACGCGCGGGGTGTCGTCCCAGCGGGCGAGCAGCTCGCGGAGCAGGCGGGCGATGGTCGACTTGCCGACCGCGACCGAGCCGGCCACGCCGATCACGAACGGGGTGGGCTGCGCGCGCTCGCCGAGGAAGGTGCTCGTCGCCCGGTGCAGCTGGCGCGCGCCGCCCGCGTAGAGGGTGAGCAGCCGGGACAGCGGGAGGTACACCTCGGCGACCTCGGTGAGGCTCAGCCGGTCGCCCAGCCCGCGCAGCTGCACGACCTCGGTCTCGCTCAGCGGCAGCTCGGTGCTGCGGGCGAGCTCGGCCCAGTCGGAGCGGACGATCTCGACGAACGGGGAGGGGTGCGCCTCGCGCCCGGGTTCGCGAGCTGACGAGGACATCTGCACGATCCTAGCGGCCGTCGCGGCTCGGCCCCGTCGCCGCAGGAGCGCCCCCGCGCGCGATTAGGATCGAGCGCATGTGTGGAATCGTTGGATACGTCGGCGCGCGCGACAGCCTGGCCGTGCTGCTCGGGGGACTGAAGCGACTGGAGTACCGCGGGTACGACTCCGCCGGTGTGGCCGTGATCGACGCCGACGGCCGGATCGACAGCCGCAAGCGCTCCGGCAAGCTCAGCGTCCTCGTCGACGACCTCGAGGCGCACCCCCTCGCGCAGGGCACCACCGGCATCGGGCACACCCGCTGGGCGACGCACGGCGGCCCCACCGACCGCAACGCGCACCCGCACCTTGCGGACGACGGGCGCCTCGCCGTCATCCACAACGGCATCATCGAGAACTTCCAGCCCCTCAAGGAGGAGCTGCTCGCCGAGGGCGCGGTCTTCGAGAGCGAGACCGACACCGAGGTCGCCGCGCACCTCATCGCCCGCGAGCACCGCCGCACCGGCGACCTCGTGCTCGCGTTCCAGGCCGTCGTCGCGCGCCTCGAGGGCGCCTTCACGCTGCTCGCGCTGCACCAGGACCAGCCCGGCGTCGTCGTCGGCGCGCGCCGCAACTCGCCGCTCGTGATCGGCCTCGGCGACGGCGAGAACTTCCTCGGCTCCGACGTCGCCGCGTTCGTCGAGTTCACCCGCCGCGCGGTCGCGATCGGGCAGGACCAGATCGTCACCATCACGCCCGACGCGGTGACCGTCACCGACTTCTTCGGCAACGCGGTCGAGACCGAGCCGTTCGAGATCGCCTGGGACGCCTCCGCCTCCGAGAAGGGCGGCTGGTCGAGCTTCATGGCCAAGGAGATCAGCGAGGGCCCGGAGGCGGTCGCCAAGACGCTCCTCGGCCGCATCCAGGACGGCGCGATCGTCCTGCCGGAGCTCGCGTCGCTCGACGCGACCCTCACCGACATCGACCGCATCACCGTGATCGCCTGCGGCACCGCCGCCTACTCCGGCATGGTCGCCAAGTACGCGATCGAGAAGTGGGCGCGCGTGCCGGTCGAGGTCGAGCTGAGCCACGAGTTCCGCTACCGCGACCCGGTGCTGACTCCGCGCACGCTGGTCGTCTCGATCAGCCAGTCCGGCGAGACCATGGACACGCTGATGGCCGTGAAGTACGCCCGCGAGAAGGGCGCGAAGACGCTCTCCGTCTGCAACACCCAGGGCGCGACGATCCCCCGCGAATCCGACGCGGTGCTCTACACCCACGCCGGCCCGGAGGTCGCGGTCGCCTCGACCAAGGCGTTCGTCGCCCAGATCGCGGCGCTCTACCTCTTCGGTCTGCACCTGGCCGCGGTCCGCGGTGCGGCCACGCCCGAGCTGGTCGCCTCGCAGGCCGCGCAGCTCGCGGCGATCCCCGAGAAGCTCTCGCGCGTCCTCGACGCCTCCGAGGCGATCGCCCAGCTCGCCGGCTGGATGGCGGACACCCGCGCGGTGCTCTTCCTCGGCCGCCACGTCGGCTACCCGGTGGCACTCGAGGGCGCGCTCAAGCTCAAGGAGCTCGCCTACATCCACGCCGAGGGCTTCGCTGCGGGCGAGCTCAAGCACGGGCCGATCGCGCTGATCGAGCCGGGGCAGGTCGTCTTCGTCATCGTGCCGAGCCCGAGTGAGTCCTACGAGCTGCAGCGCAAGGTGATCTCGAACATCCAGGAGATCAAGGCGCGCGGCGCCCGGGTGATCGCGATCGCCGAGCAGGGCGACGCCGCCGCGATCCAGATCGCCGACGAGGTCGTGCCGATCCCGCTGGCCGACCCGCTGTTCGAGCCGCTGCTCGCGGTGACGCCGCTGCAGATGTTCGCGATGGAGCTCGCCTCGGCCAAGGGCCTCGACGTCGACCAGCCGCGCAACCTCGCCAAGTCGGTCACGGTCGAGTGACCCTGCCGTGATCGTCGGGATCGGCGTGGACGTGGTGGATCTCGCGCGCTTCGAGCGGGCGATCTCCCGCACGCCCCGGCTCCGCGAGCGGCTGTTCGCCGAGAGCGAACGCGACCTGCCGACGGCCTCGCTGGCGGGACGGTTCGCGGCGAAGGAGGCTCTGATCAAGGCGCTCGGCGACTCGGCCGGCGCGCGCTGGCACGACATGGTGGTCGAGCGGGACGAGCACGGGAATCCGTCCTTCGTCCTGCACGGCGCAGCGCGCGCGGCGGCGGAGTCGCGCGGGATCGCGCGGGTGCACCTCTCGATGAGCCACGACGCCGGCGTCGCCTGCGCGTTCGTGGTGGCCGAGTCGTGATCGCGCCGCTCGCCTTCCGCGAGGCGCTGATCGATCTGGACGCCGTCGCGGCGAACACGGCGCGGCTCCGGGAGCTGACGGCCGCGCCCCGGCTGATGGCGGTCGTCAAGGCGAACGCCTACGGGCACGGCGCGCTCGCCGTCGCGCAGGCGGCGCTCGCCGGCGGCGCGGACGCGCTCGGCACGGCCGATCTCGACGAGGCGGTCGCGCTCCGCGAGGCCGGGATCCTGGCGCCGGTGCTCTGCTGGCTGCACGACCCCGAGCAGGACTTCGACACCGCTCTCGAGCACGGGATCGAGGTCGCCGTCTCCTCGGTCGGTCAGCTCGACCGGCTCGCGCAGGCCGCCGAGGACCGCGGCGTGCGCGGGGCGGTGCAGCTCAAGGTCGACACCGGACTCAGCCGCAATGGGGCGGCGGAGGCGGAGTGGGTGCCGCTCGCGCAGTCCCTCGTGCAGCACGCGGCGCGCGGCTCGCTGCAGCTCACCGGGCTGTTCTCGCACCTCTCCAACACCTCGCGCGAGGAGGACCTCGCGCAGCTCGCGCTGCTGCGCCGCGCGGAGGAGGTGCTGCGCGCGCACGGGACGCCGGCGCCGCTGGTGCACCTCGCCGCCACGGCCGCGGCGCTCCGCCTGCCGGAGGCGCGGCTCGACCAGGTGCGCACCGGCATCGGCGTGTACGGGCTCTCGCCGTTCGACGACGAGACGTCCCTCGGGCTCGGCCTGGTGCCGGCGATGACCCTGCAGGGGCGGGTGGCCGGAGTGCGGCGGGTGCCCGCGGGGACGGGCGTCAGCTACGACTACGCCTACCGCGCGTCCGGCGAGACGACGCTCGCGCTGGTGCCGTTCGGCTACGCCGACGGGATCCCGCGCGCCGCCTCCGGTGTCGCCGAGGTGTCGATCGGCGGGCGCCGGCACCGCATCGCCGGGCGGGTGGCGATGGACCAGTTCGTCGTCGACGTCGGGGATGCTCCCGTCGCGGTCGGCGACCCGGTGACGCTCTGGGGCGACCCGACCACCGGAGTTCCGTCGGTCGACGAGTGGGCGCGCTGGTGCGGCACCATCAACTACGAGCTCGTCACCCGGGTCGGGCACCGCGTTCCGCGGAGGACGGTCGGCGGCTCTGCGGGAGGCGTCCGTGCCTGAGCGGGACTGGTTCGCCGACCGCACCGTCGAGATCGCGGATCCGGAGGCGATGGAGGAGCTCGGTCGCTCCCTCGGCGGGGTGCTGCGCGCCGGCGACCTGCTGGTGCTGACCGGGCCGCTCGGGGCGGGCAAGACGACCTTCACCCGCGGGCTCGGTGAGGGGCTCGGGGTGCGCGGGCCGGTGACCAGCCCGACCTTCGTGATCGCGCGGACGCACCCGCCGCTGCACGGCGGCCCGCCGCTCGTGCACGTGGACGCCTACCGCGTCGGCTCCGCGGTGGAGCTGGACGACCTCGACCTCGACATCGAGCACTCGGTCGTGGTGGTCGAGTGGGGCGCCGGTCTGCTCGACGGCGTGGCGGACTCGTGGCTCGACATCGTCCTGGAGCGCCCGACCGGCGGCTCCGACGCCGAGGACGGCGAGGAGCCCATCGAGCCGCGCACGGTGCGCTTCCGCGGCACGGGCTGGCGCTGACCGCTCTGCTGACGGCGGGTCTCGAGACGCCGCTGTGCGGCTGCTCGACCAGCATGATCTGCATGCCGATCGAGCAGCCCTCGGAGAGGGCGTATCGAGATCCACCGAGCAGCTGCGGAGCGCCGCAGGCTCCTCGGCCGGTGCCCCGTCGCCCGCGGGTACCCTGTCAGGGTGCTGCTCGCGATCGACACCTCCTCCGGTACCTCCGTCGCCGTCGTCGGCGCCGACGGGGCGGTCCGGGCCGAGCGCACCGAGACCGACACCATGCGGCACGCCGAGGTCGTCGGCCGGCTGATCGAGGAGGCCCTCGGGGCGGCCGGCATCGGCCCCGACGCGATCGAGGCCGTCGCCGTCGGCATGGGCCCCGGCCCCTTCACCGGCCTCCGGGTCGGCATCGCCGCGGCCCGCGCCTTCGCGTTCGGCCGCGACGTACCCACTCTCCCGGTCGTCTCGCACGACGCGGTCGCGCTCGGCGCCCTGCGCCACGGCCGTGCCGCCGGCTTCCTCGTCGTCACCGACGCGCGCCGCCGCGAGCTCTACTGGAGCGCCTACGCCGGCCTCGACGAGCAGGGCCTGCCCGTCCGCACCGCCGGACCCGGCCTCGACAAGCCGCCCGCGCTGCCCTTCCCCGAGCTGCCCCTCCTCGAGGCGGAGACGGTGTCCGCCGCCGAGCTCGGCGTCGTGGCCGCGCTCACCCGCGCGGCCGGCCGCGACCCCGCGGCCGACGAGCCGCTCTACCTCCGCTCGCCCGACGTCACACTCTCGGCCGGTCCCAAGCGGGTCACCGCGTGAGCGCGGAGCTGCGCGACGCCACCGTCCACGACCTCGACGCGATCATGGCGATCGAGGAGTCCGAGTTCACCAGCGACGCCTGGTCCCGCACGATGATGCGCGAGGAGATCCGCAGCCGGCACACCCGCTACCTGGTCGCCGAGGACGCGGGCGAGCTGGTCGGCTACGCCGGGCTGCTCTGCCCGGTCGGCGCGCACGAGGGCGACGTGCAGACCATCGCGGTGCTCGCCTCCGCGCGCCGCACCGGACTCGGCAGGCGCCTCCTGCGCGCGCTCGTCGCCACCGCCGCCGAGCGCGGTGCCCGCGAGGTCTTCCTCGAGGTCCGTGCCGACAACCCCGTCGCCCAGTCGCTCTACCGCTCGGAGGGCTTCGAGGAGATCGGGGTCCGCCCCGCCTACTACCAGCCCGACAACGTCGACGCGCTCGTGATGCGCGCGCCGATCGCCGCCCCTCGACAGGAGTCGCCATGACCGCCGGTCCGCTCGTCCTCGGCATCGAGACCAGCTGCGACGAGACCGGGATCGGCATCGTCCGCGGCACGACGCTCCTCGCCAACACCATCGCCTCGTCGATGGAGGAGCACGCCCGCTACGGCGGTGTGGTGCCCGAGGTCGCCGCCCGCGCGCACCTCGAGGCGCTCGAGCCGACGCTGCGGACGGCGCTCGCCGAGGCCGGCGTCACGCTGCAGGAGCTGGACGCGATCGCGGTCACCAGCGGCCCCGGGCTCTCCGGGGCGCTGATGGTCGGCGTCGGCGCGGCGAAGGCGCTGGCGGTCTCGCTCGGGAAGCCGCTCTACGCGGTCAACCACCTCGTCGGGCACGTCGGGGCCGACGTCCTGCGCGCCGACGGCGGCGAGGGCGGCCCGGTCGAGGTGCCGACCATCGCGCTGCTCGTCTCGGGCGGGCACACCTCGCTCCTGCACGTGCGCGATCTCGTCTCCGATGTCGAGCTGCTCGGCGAGACGATCGACGACGCGGCCGGCGAGGCGTTCGACAAGGTCGCCCGCGTGCTCGGCCTGCCCTACCCCGGCGGCCCGCAGATCGACCGCGTCGCCGCCGACGGCGATCCGCGGGCCATCCGCTTCCCCCGCGGCCTCACCCTCCCGAAGGACAGGGAGAAGCACCGCTACGACTTCTCCTTCTCGGGGCTGAAGACCGCCGTCGCGCGCTGGGTGGAGAAGCGCCAGGACGCGGGCGAGGAGGTGCCGGTCGCCGACGTCGCCGCGAGCTTCCGCGAGGCGGTCGCCGACGTGCTGCTCACCAAGGCGATCGCGGCCTGCGTCGACCGGGAGGTGCCCCGGCTGCTGCTGGGCGGGGGAGTGGTCGCCAACGCGCGGGTCCGCGAGCTCGCCGAGGAGCGCTGCGCGGCGGCGGGTATCGCACTGCGGATCCCCCCGCTCTCGCTCTGCACCGACAACGGCGCGATGATCGCGGCGCTCGGCGCCCAGCTGATCGAGGCGGGGCACGCGCCCTCGAGCCTCTCCTTCGGCGCCGACTCCACGCTGCCCGTCACCGAGATCCAGGTGCGCTAGGCGCTCTACCGCAGTGCCGTCTCGCGTCACAAGCGCCGTCCAGGGTTTTGACAGCCCTCCGGGGACGCTGCCACTCTGAGCGCATCCACTCGTTCCTGATCAAGGGGGATCTTCCATGACTGCTCCGTACACGCCCGCGTCCGACCGCTACAACATCCTGGCGATCATCGGCTTCATCGCCTCGTTCTTCATCGCGATCGTGGGGATCGTCCTGGGCTTCATCGCTCTCTCGCAGATCAAGCGGACCGGAGAGAAGGGCCGCGGACTCGCGATCGCCGCCGTCGTGATCGGCTTCGTCGCGATCATCGTCTACATCGTCCTGTTCGTCACCCTGTTCTCCCTCGCAGGCATCGCGGGCACGACGAACTACTGATCCACTCCGCCCCGCCCTGCACGGCGGGGACGGCGGAGCGCTCGAGGAGGGCGACGTGAACGACGAGTCCACCGGCGATCCGGCACCGGGGTCGGTGCCGCCCCCGCCGCCGCGGTACGCGCCGCCCTCCGGAGCACCGTCCCCCGCCTCCGCTCCGCCGCCGGCGGCTGCCGGCGCCGCGTCCGGCTGGACCGGGGAGGCCGTTCCCTCCGGAGCCCCGGGCGGCCCGGAGGCCTTCGACGGCGCCGCGCATCCCGGCGCTCCCGCACCGCGCCCGCCGCTGAACGGCCTCGCCGTCGCCGCCCTGATCTGCGGCATCCTCGGGCTCGCGCCCGCCGCGATCGTCCTCGGGCACGTCGGCTTCGCGCAGGCGCGCCGCTCGGGGCAGCGCGGCCGCGGACTCGCGATCGCCGGCTTCCTCCTCGGCTACTTCGCGCTCGTGCTGCTGCTGGTCGGCGCCCTCGCCTACTCGGCCTTCGTCGGCGGACTCCGGACGGACGGCTACCTCCCGGCCTGAGCCGGTCGGCGGCCTCGTTCTAGACTTCGAGGCATGAGCGACAGCAGCCGGCCCGGGTCCGACGACCGACAGGGCCCTCCCGTCCCCCCTGCTCCCCCCGTGCCGCCGGCGCCCCCGGCCCCGCCCGTGCACTCCGGTGGCACTCCGGTGCCCCCGGCCCCGCCCGCGTACTCGGGTGGCACCCCGACGGCACCGGGACAGGGTGCCCAGGACACCCCGCCGCCCGCGTACGGGACGCCGCTCCCGCCGGCCCCGAACGCCGCGCCGCCGCAGTACGCCTACGTCCCGGCGCCCACGACGGTGCCCAAGACCCTGAGCCTCACCGGCATGATCCTCGGCATCGTGGGCCTGGTGATCTCGATCTTCGGCTGGGGCTTCGGCTTCATCCTGTCCGCGCCCGCGATCGTGCTCGGCTTCCTCGGCCGCCGTCGCGAGCCGGGAGCACGCGGCTTCGCGCTGACCGCGATCATCACCGGCATCGCCGGCGTCGTGGTCTCGCTGATCTACCTCGCCGTCACGATCGTGATCTTCGTGGTCGCCCTCGACGCGGCGACCTCCTCCTCCGGCTACTAGGCGCCGGCCCCCGGTCTCACACGACGCGCTCGGCGAGCAGGGCGCGGTGGCGCCCCTGGATCCTGGTGAGGATCAGGACGGCGCTGCCCCGCCCGGCCAGGCCGAGCTTCCTGCGGAAGCGCGCGGGGTCGACGTCCACGCCGCGCTTCTTGATCTCCAGGACGCCGATGCCGCGGGCGCGCAGCTCGCGCGCGAGGGTGCGCTCGTCCAGGGGCAGCTCCGCGAGCACGCGGAAGCTCCGCAGGAACGGCGACGCGGAGGGCTCGTCGCCCGTGAGGTAGGCGATGCCGGGCGAGAGCATCCGCGAGCCGCTGGTGCGGGCCAGCTCGCCGAGCAGGCGCGCGCGGATGGCCGACCCGTCCGGCTCGTGCACGAACGCGCCGAGGTCGCCCACCTCCTCGTCCTCGCTGTCGGCCGGCGCGGTGAGCTCCACGGCGCCGGTCGCCGAGAGCAGGAGCGCGGACCGGCGGACGCCCGGCCGAGCGAGCGGACCGAACCACAGGCCCGTCTCGACGAGCTCGCCGTCGACCGACACCCACTGCGCCTCCGCGTCCGCGGGGATCCGCTCGCGGTCGAAGCCCGGCCCGAGCTTCACGCCCACGGGCCGCGCCTCGGCGAGGCCGAAGGCGAAGTCGAGCGAGGGGGAGTAGTCGTCGGGATCGTCGAGGCGCCGGGTCTCGCGGTGGCCGGCGGTGCGGCGGGCCGGATCGAGGTAGACGGCGTCGAAGCCGTCCAGGTCGAACGCCTCGGCGTCGCCGTGCACGGCCTGCGCGGAGGGGAACGGGGCGAGGTTGAAGCTGGCCAGGGTCGCGGTGATCTCGTCCGCGTCCACCGCGGTCACCTCGAGGTCGATGGCCGCCATCGCGAGGGCGTCGCCGCCGATGCCGCTGCCGAGGTCGGCGATGCGGGTGAGCCCGGCGGAGGAGAAGCGGCCGGCGTGCAGCGCGGCGACCCGGAGGCGGGTCGCCTGCTCGAGCCCGGCGTCCGTGAAGAGCATCGACCGGGCGAACTCGCCGAACTTCCCGGTCGCCTTCGCCCGCAGCCGCGCCTGGGTCAGCACGGCCGACACCAGGCCGGGGGAGTGGCCGGCGGAGCGGAGCGCCGCGACGGCGCGCACCAGGTCGTCCGCGCGGTAGCCGTCGAGCGAGTCGAGGAGCCGGAGGCCCTCGGGGGAGAGGAGCTCGACCAGCTCGGCGCGTTGCATCCGGCCATGCTAGGCCACGCCCTCCGCACGACGCGGCGCGCCTGCCTGGCACTCTGATTGCACGAGTGCCAGCGGAACCTCTACAGTGGAGCTAGCACTCTCGGAGCGTGTCTGCCAACGGCGGCGCTCCGCCCCCGTCGTCGTCAAGAAAGAGGTCAACCGTGTCGGTGTCCATCAAGCCGCTCGAAGATCGCATCGTCATCAAGCAGGTCGAGGCCGAGCAGGTCACTGCTTCCGGTCTCGTCATCCCCGACACCGCCAAGGAGAAGCCCCAGGAGGGCGAAGTCGTCGCCGTCGGCCCCGGCCGCATCGACGACAACGGCAACCGCGTCCCGCTCGACGTGGCCGTCGGTGACAAGGTCATCTACTCCAAGTACGGCGGAACCGAGGTCAAGTTCGGTGGGGACGACCTGCTGGTCCTCTCCGCCCGCGACGTCCTCGCGGTCGTGGTCCGCTAGAGACGGATCCCCGAAGGGCCCGGCGACGACAGTCGCCGGGCCCTTCGTCTTTCAGTGCAGTGGGCCCGGCGACGCGAGTCGCCGGGCCCTTCGTCGTGCGCCCGGTCCTCTTCGCGACCGGTGGCCTGATCCTGACGTCCGGTGACCGTTCCGGGCGGTCCGCGGGCGCCGGCCCTGCGTAGCATCGGACGGGTGCCCGCCTCCCGCCTCCCCGCCGACCCCGCCTCGCCGACGACGGGCGACGCCGCGGCCGGCGAGGGCGTCGAGGCCCTGCCCGTGAAGGGCGCCGGCGGCGCGCTGTCGTCGACCGGCCTCTGGTTCGGCTTCGCCGCCTACCTGCTCTGGGGCGCGATGCCGCTCTACTTCATCGCGATGGCCCCCGCCTCGCCGTTCGAGATCGTCGCGCTGCGCGTGCTCTTCTCGCTGGTCTTCTGCCTGCTCCTGCTCACGGTGACACGCAGCTGGCGCGGCTTCGCGGCGCTCTTCCGCGAGCCGCGGCTGCTCGGCGTGATGGCGATCGCCGGCGTGCTGATCTACATCAACTGGCAGGTCTACGTCATCGCGACGACCACCGGCCACGTGATCGAGGCGGCGCTCGGCTACTTCATGAACCCGCTCGTCACGGTGCTGCTCGGCGTGATAGTGCTGCGCGAGCGGCTGCGGCGGGCGCAGTGGATCGCGATGGCGATCAGCGCCGTCGCCGTCCTCGTGATCGCCGTCGGCTACGGCTCCTTCCCCTGGGTCTCGCTGGCGCTCGCCTTCTCCTTCGGTCTCTACGGCCTGGTGAAGAGCCGGGTCGGCGGCCGGATGGACGCGGTCAGCGGTCTCACGCTCGAGACGCTCTGGCTCACGCCGCTCGCGATCGTGCAGCTGCTGGTCGTCGGCTCGACCGTCGGGCTGACGCTGGCGACGGAGGGCACGGGGCACGCGCTCATCCTCGCCTCGGCCGGCATCGTCACCGCGGTGCCGCTGCTGCTCTTCGCGGGCGCCGCCCGGCGGCTGCCGCTCTCGATCGTCGGCTTCATCCAGTACCTGACGCCGGTGCTGCAGTTCGTCGTCGGCGCCTTCCTCCTGCACGAGGAGATGCCGCCGGAGCGCTGGATCGGCTTCGCGCTCGTCTGGGCGGCCCTGGCGATCTTCTCAGTGGACCTCGTCTTGGCCGAGCGCCGGAGGCGACGCGTGACGGCCGGACCTGCGGATCGCGTCGCGGGAGAGCGCTCCGACGACGAAAAGTAACGATCAGGTCGCGAAACGCATCTGAAACACCCCCGTATTGTTCACGGCTTCTCCGAAGGTTAGGTTGGCCGAGCGGTTGCCTCCGGCACCGCTCCCACGACAGAACCTCTCAAGGAGAAACATGCGCGTTCACGCGAAGGCCGGGACGGCCCGTACGCGATCCCTCCGGGCGACCCTGAGCGGGGTCGCCTTCCTGGGCGCCAGCGCTCTCGTCCTCGCCGGTTGCGCCAGCGGCGGCGGCGGAGACGCGGGCACCGACGGCGGCGAGTCCGGCGACCTGTCCCTGAAGATCGGCACGATCCTCCCGCAGACCGGCACCCTGGCCGTCCTCGGCCCGCCCGAGATCGCGGGCGTCGACCTCGCGGTCAAGGACATCAACGACGCCGCTGCCGGCATCACGGTCGATGTCGAGCAGAAGGACTCGGGCGACACCACGACCGACATCGCGACGCAGTCCGCGACCTCGCTCATCGCCGACGGCGCCAGCGTCGTCATCGGAGCGGCTTCGTCGGGCGTCTCGAAGACGTTCATCGACCAGGTGACCCAGGCGGGCGTCGTCCAGATCTCGCCGGCCAACACCTCGCCGGACTTCACGACCTACGACGACGACGGCTACTACTGGCGCACCGCCCCCTCGGACGTGCTCCAGGGCCGCATCCTCGGCAACAAGATCCTCGGCGACGGCAAGACCAACGTCTCGATCCTCTACATGAACGACGCGTACGGCACCGGACTCGAGTCCAACATCAAGGAGACCCTCGAGGCGGGCGGCGCGACCGTCGCGGCCGAGGAGATCTTCGAGCCGGCCTCGACCGACTTCAACTCGGCGATCACCTCGGTGCTCGCGCCGAACCCCGACGCGCTCGTCGTCATCTCGTTCGACGAGATCAAGACGATCGCGGAGCAGCTCGCGGCGAAGGGCTTCGACTTCTCGAAGCTCTACGGCACGGACGGCAACTACGGCGTCATCACCGACGCGGACACGAACGTCGACATCGCCGGCGCGCAGTTCACCAACCCCGGTGTGCAGGCGTCGGAGGAGTTCCAGTCGAACCTCCAGGCTCTCGTGAAGGAGCAGGGGAACGACGCGCTGACGGTGTTCAGCTACGCTCCCGAGTCGTACGACGCCACGGTGCTCGCCGCGCTCGCCGCGCTCAAGGGCGGCGCGACCGACGGTGCGACGATCCGCGACAACCTGCAGGACGTCTCTGACGAGGGCACGAAGTGCACCACGTTCGCGGACTGCGCCACGATGATCGCCGACGGCGAGGACATCGACTACGACGGCCTCTCCGGCCCGATCTCGTGGGACGAGAACGGCGACCCGAGCGAGGCCTCGGTGTCGATCTACAAGTACTCCACCGGCAACGTCACCTCGTTCGAGGAGACCGTCGAGGGCTCGCTGAAGTAGAACACCGCTCGCGGCTCCGGCCGTGACGCGCGAAGGGGCCCGGTCATCCGACCGGGCCCCTTCGTCGTCCCCGAGGTCTCGATACGCCGCTGCGCGGCTACTCGACCAGCATGAAGCGCCGGCTTCCCGTCCCGGTGGACCCGCGCCGATCTCGATCGGCAGGCCATCTCCATGCTGATCGAGTAGCCCTCGGAGAGGGCGTATCGAGATCCACCACCGAACGAACGTGGGTCCCCGCTCCGTCCCTCCCGGTGCCGCACGACGCAGCGAGCGCGCGCCCCCGGGGGGACGCGCGCTCGACGGCGGGGCGGTGCGGCCTCAGGAGGCGCGGAGGAGCTCCGCCTCCTGGGCCAGGCGGTAGGTCACGAACGAGCGGCTGTAGTTGCGGCGCTTGCCGCCGGTGGTCTCGGCGATGACGACCTGCGCGTAGACGCCGACGACGGACCAGCGCTCGTAGTCGCCGATCGCACCGGTGCCGAAGGTCGCGCCGAGGGCGACGGGTGCGGGGGTGTAGCTCTTCATGGGTCGGCTCCTTCGAAGACGGGGACCGCGGCGCCGGGAGGGGACGCGGAAGGGGAAGGAATCGGTGCCGAGGACCGCGGGAATCCGCCCCTGATCAGGGGGAGAGGAGTCCGGCCGGGGTGTCGGCGCCGATGTCTCTTGTCACCAAAATTACGGCACGGCGGCCGCTGTCCTGGCCCTCGGGCGGGGGGTGCCAGCGCAGAGAGAGACTCGATGTCCGTGCGGCGCCGGCGCTCACTGCCAGCGGCAGGAGTCCTTGGCGATGAAGCGGTAGAGCGCCCCGCGCACGGCGTCGGAGACACCGATCGCGACGACTCCCGACGTGCCGTCGTCGAGCGTGACGGCGACCGGGAAGAACGTGCCGCGCTTGTCCTCCGAGACGGTGTGCGTGTTGCAGTTGTTCGGCACGATCGCGAGGTCGACGCGGGTCGTGGCGGCGCCGGCGTCCATCCGCACCCCGACGGGTCAGCTGTCCTGTCCCGAGGCGGGACGGAGCAGGATCGTGCGTCCGACCGAGGCGATCGAGACGCCCCCGTCGGCCCCCGTCGGCGTCAGGGTGAGCGGCAGGTGTGCGACGGGCTGTCCGCCCTCCTGAGCCACCGTGACGGCGTCTCCGGGCACGATCGACACCACCTCCGCCACGCGCTGTGCGAGGCAGTCCTCGGCGTGGATGCGCGGCAGGCTGCCGAGCGGATCGTCCGGCGCGACCACCGCCGTCCCCGAGACCCCGCCCTGCGTGAAGGCGAGCCGCACACGGGCGTCCGCGCCGGGGTCCGCGCAGTCCGGGGGAGCGAGCTGCAGCCGGAGCGCGGTCGTCGTCCCCGGGCGCACCGTGGTCGGGCCGTCGGTGGCGGCCGGGTCGGTGAAGGCGGGGGAGTCGAGCCGCGCCTCCCAGACGTCCAGGGGCTCGTCGGCGGTGTTGGTCACCAGGACCTCGAGCCGGCGGGGACCGTAGTCGTCGCGGTTCTGCTGCACGCCGACGGAGACGCCCGCCGGCAGCTCCGAGACCGGCCCGGGTGCGCAGCCGGAGAGGAGCCCTGCCGCGAGCGCGACGACGACCAGAGCGGCGCTGCGGCGCATCCGGTCCTCCTCCTCGACGACGACGGGCCCGCCCCCGCCTCTCGGCGGGTGACGGGCCCGAGGGTGCGGCGCCCTCAGCCGCCGACGGTGGGCGTGCTCGTGGTGACCTCGTTGGTCGTCGCGAGCGTGCCGAGGTAGAGCTCGATCACCTTCGGATCGTTCATCAGCTCGCGGCCGGGACCCTCGTAGGCGTCGCGGCCCTGGTCGAGCACGTAGCCGCGGTCGCAGATCTGCAGCGCGCGGCGGGCGTTCTGCTCGACGATCATGATCGAGACGCCGGCGCGGTTGATCCGCTGGACGTTGACGAAGGTCTCGTCCTGGCGCATCGGCGAGAGACCTGCGCTCGGCTCGTCGAGCAGCAGCATCGACGGGTCCATCATCAGGGCCCGCGACATCGCGACCATCTGGCGCTCACCGCCCGAGAGCGAGCCGGAGCGCTGCTTGAGGCGCTTGGTCAGCTCCGGGAAGAGCTCCGTCACGAACTCGAGGCGGTCCTTGAACATCTTCGGCTTCTGGTACATGCCCATCTCGAGGTTCTCCTCGATGGTGAGCGACGGGAAGACGTTGTTGTTCTGCGGCACGAAGCCGACGCCCTTGGAGACCAGCTTGTCGGCCTTGAAGCCGGTGATGTCCTCGCCGTTGAGCAGGACCGTGCCCTGGCGGATGTTCACCAGCCCGAACATCGCCTTGAGCAGCGTCGACTTGCCGGCTCCGTTGGGGCCGATGATGCCGACGAGCTCGCCCTTCTTCACGTAGACGTTCGACCCGTTCAGGATGTTGACTCCCGGCACGTACCCCGCGTGGAGGTCGTGCGTCTCGAGCGTGTTCTGGGTCACTTCTCGTCCTTTCCGAAGTCGACGGCGGGCGCGTCGGTGGTCGGCGCGATGCTCGTCGGTGCGCCGTCCGCGGGGGCGGCCGTCGCGGGGGCGTCGTCCGCGGTGGAGGCGGTCGCGGTGGAGGCCGTCGCGGTGGAGGCCGCAGGGGTCGCCGCGGCGGCGTGCTCGCCGCCCGTGTGGTGCACGTCGACGCCGGCCGCCTCGGCCCGCTTCTCGACGTCCTCGCGGACGAGGTCCGAGTCCATCTCCTCCGCCACCTCGAGCTGGCCCTCGATCGTGCCGAGGTCGGTGTCGTGGTGCGCGCCGAGGTAGGCGTCGATGACCGCGGGGTCGTTCATCACCGTCGAGGGCGGTCCCTCGGCGACGACCTTGCCCTCGGCCATCACGATGACCCAGTCGGCGATCGTGTTGACCATGTGCATGTCGTGCTCGACGAAGAGCACGGTCATGCCCTCGTCCTTGAGGTTCACGATGTGGCCCAGCAGCGACTGCGTCAGCGCCGGGTTCACGCCGGCCATCGGCTCGTCGAGCATGACCAGCTCGGGCTCCGACATCAGGGCGCGCGCCATCTCCAGCAGCTTCTTCTGGCCGCCCGAGAGGCTGGACGCGTAGTCGTCCTTCTTGGTGTCGAGCTTGAACTTCTCCAGCAGCCGGATCGCGCGGGTCTCGATCGACTCCTCCTCCTTCGACCACAGCGGCCGGATGAGCGAGGTGAGGATGTTCTCGCCCTTCTGCCCCTTGGCGCCGAGGAGCATGTTCTCGAGCACCGTCATGCCGCCGAGGGCCTTGGTGAGCTGGAAGGTGCGCACCATGCCCATCCGGGACACCTTGTAGGCGGGGACGTTCGCGAGGTTCTTGCCCTTGAAGTTCCAGCGCCCGGTGTTGGGCTTGTCGAAGCCCGTCAGCAGGTTGAAGAACGTGGTCTTGCCGGCGCCGTTCGGGCCGATCAGGGCGGTGATCGAGCCGCGCGGGATCTCGACGTGGGCGACGTCGACCGCGGTCAGGCCGCCGAAGCGGCGGCTGACGCCGTCGGCGACGAGGATGGGGTCCTTCTTGACGACCCCGGGGACGATTTCCTGCTCGGTGATGTCCGAGACCGGCGTTTTAGGCAAAGTGCAGATCCTTCTTCTTGCCGAAGATGCCCTGGGGTCTGAAGATCACCAGGAGCATGAGGGCCACACCCACCACGATGAACCGGATCGGTCCGGTCTGCACCGTGGTGAGCTTGATGAGGTCGTTGTTGAGGACCCCGGTGTCGATCCCGAGCGTGAGCAGTCCGTCGGTCAGACCGAGGACGACCCAGAAGACGATCGAGCCGACGACCGGCCCGAAGACCGTCGCGGCACCGCCCAGCAGCATGATCGTGTAGAGGAAGAACGTCAGCTGGGTGCCGTAGTTGTCGGGCTGCAGCGAGCGCGGCAGGATGAACAGCGCTCCGGCCAGGCCGCCCAGCACGCCGCCGAGGATCAGCGCCTGGATCTTGTAGGAGAAGACGTTCTTGCCGAGCGAGCGCACGGCGTCCTCGTCCTCGCGGATGCCCTTGATGACGCGGCCCCAGGGGCTGCGCATCAGGAGGAAGACCAGCAGGCAGGCCAGGAGCACGAGGCCCCAGCCGACGATGCGCACCCACCACTGGTCCTGGTTGTAGGTGAGGATCCCGATCCCGAAGCGCCCCTCCGGCAGCGGGTTGAGGTCGTTGAACGCCTTCGCCGCGCCGTTGATGCCCTCCGAGCCGCCGGTCACCGCCGAGAACTCGGGTGTCTTGACCGAGAGCCGGACGATCTCGGCCGCCGCGATCGTGACGATCGAGAGGTAGTCCGCCCGCAGTCTCAGCGTCGGGATGCCGAGGATGAGGGCGAAGAGGGTCGCCGCGACGATCGTCGCGAGCAGGGAGCCCCAGACGGGCCATTCGAACTTGACCGAGGTGATGGCGAAGGCGTAGCCGCCCACCGCCATGAAGCCGGCCTGGCCGAAGTTGAGGAGGCCGGTGAATCCGAAGTGGATGACCAGGCCGATGGTCGCGAGCGCGTAGGCGGCGACGGTGGGATCGACGATCTGCCCGATCGCCAGCCAGATGAAGTTGAGGTTCATGGTGTCAGCCGATCCGTTCCTTGCGACCGAGGATGCCCTGCGGTCTGACCAGCAGGATGATGATCATGAGGACGAGCGGAGCCACGTACTTGAGGTTCTCCGGGATCCAGATCGTCGAGATGTTCATCATCAGGCCGATGATGAGCGAGCCGACCAGCGCTCCGTAGGCGGAGCCGAGTCCGCCGAGCGTGATCGCCGCGAAGATCAGCAGCAGGATCGACGCTCCGGTGTCCCAGCGCAGCGACTGGTAGTAGCCGATGTAGACGCCGGCCAGCGCGGCGAGGGCTCCGGAGAGCACCCAGACCACGCGGATGACGCGCTCGACGTTGATGCCGGAGGCGGAGGCGAGGGCCCGGTTGTCGGACACCGCGCGCATCGCCTTGCCGATCTTGGTCTTCGTGAGCAGCAGGGCGACACCGACGATGCAGACGATGCCGACGGCTGCGCCGACGAGGTCGGTGAACTTGAGGCTGATGCCGAGCGCCGGGACCGTGAAGAACGGCGCCGTGCTGTTCGGCAGCGAGAGGCGGTCCGCGCCGAAGAAGAAGACGAAGGTGTAGCGCAGCGCGAGCGACAGGCCGATGGTCACGATCATCAGCGGGATCAGCTGGATGTTCCTCTTGCGCAGCGGCTTCCAGAGCAGTCCGTCCTGCGCGAAGCCGAACGCCCCGCCGAGGATCACCGCGATCGGGATCGCCAGCAGCGCCGGCAGCCCGAAGACGCCGGAGAAGAGGTACGCCATCAGCGCACCGAAGGTGACCAGCTCGCCGTGGGCGAAGTTGTTCAGCCCGGTGACGCCGTAGATCAGCGAGGCGCCGATCGCCGCGAGGGCGATCAGGAGTCCGAAGATCAGGCCGGTGACGACCTTGGGCCAGAAGATGATCCAGAAGGTGTCTGCCGAGACCGGCTGGTTCACCGCGTTCGAGGTCCCGTCGGGGTTCGTCGCGTCGTTGCCCGTGGTGCCCTCGGTGGCGGGGCTCGTGGGGGCGGCGGAGTCGGTCGGGACCGGAGCGCTCGCGCCCGTGCCGATCGGGTTGGCCGTCGAGACGATGAAGTTCACGATCTGGTTCTGCGAGGAGACGATCGTCACCTGCTTCGGGTTCTGACCCGCTGCCGGATAGCCCTTGTCGGCGGGGAGCGTCTCCTCGTCGACCGTCACGCTGAAGGTGCCGGCCTCCTCGAGCGGGAAGACGGCGCGGCCGTCGTCGCCCGTGGTGAGGGTCGCGGTGGCGTCGCCGCCGAGCTCGACGGTCACCCCCACCAGGTTCTCGTTCGTGCCCTGCACGCGGACCCAGGCGATGATCGACTGGTCGGCCGTGGTCTCGGCGGTCGCAGCGGGTGCTGCAGCGGCGACGCCGGTCAGGGTCGCGGCGAGCAGGCCGAGTGCGACCAGGCCGTCGCGGAGCGTGCGGAGTGTGGGGAGCCGCCTAGGCACGGGGAGCCTCCCGGTCCGTCGGATGCAGGGTCGTCGCGCGCTTGTGGCGCGTCGAACGGCTGGCTGTGAGCAAGACGTCTACCTCTCGTCAGGGTGCACAGACGGATGGGGTCCTCGGGCGCGCCCGGATCGCCGTCGTCAAACAACGTTGGTTGACCATACGTTCCGCATGTGTCGGCGGTGTTTCCCCACCTGCACTACTGCGTGACGACATTATGCGGGGCGGAGAGCGCTCCCGTGTCCCCCGCACGGGTCGCGAGCGCGCCCGGAGCACATCCGAGGGACGTCCGGGCAGGAATACCGGGCGCGTCGCCGCGCTTAAGATTGAGCATCCGGGACACCCGTGACCGGATGCGCGACCTCCACCACCGGGCCACCCGCACGACCTGCTAAGGGGCATTGATGGACCAGCCGGATCCCTTCGGATTCCTCGGACTCACCTACGACGACGTCATGCTCCTCCCCGGGCACACCGACGTCATCCCGAGCGAGGCCGACACGGCCTCCCGGCTCACCAAGCGCATCACGGTCGCGACCCCGCTGCTCTCGGCGGCGATGGACACCGTCACCGAGTCGCGGATGGCGATCGCCATGGCCCGTCAGGGCGGGCTCGGGATCCTGCACCGCAACCTCTCGATCGCCGATCAGGCCGACCAGGTCGACCGCGTCAAGCGCAGCGAGTCGGGCATGGTGTCGAACCCCGTCACCACCACCCCCGACGCGACGGTCGCGCAGGTCGACGACCTCTGCGGGCAGTACCGGATCAGCGGCCTCCCCGTCGTCGACGCGAGCGGCGTCCTCGTCGGCATCATCACCAACCGCGACATGCGCTTCGTCTCGCCGTTCGAGAAGGCGTCCACCCTCGTCCGCGACGTGATGACGAGCGCCGGCCTGATCACCGGCCGCGTCGGCATCCCCGACAGCGAGGTGATCGCGCTCTTCGCGCAGCACAAGATCGAGAAGCTGCCCCTCGTCGACGCGCAGGGCAAGCTCGCCGGACTCATCACGGTCAAGGACTTCGACAAGTCCGAGCAGTACCCGAACGCGACCAAGGACGAGGAGGGTCGCCTGCGCGTCGGCGCCGCCATCGGCTTCTTCGGCGACGCCTGGCAGCGCGCCACCGCGCTCCTCGACGCCGGGGTCGACGTCCTCGTCGTCGACACCGCGAACGGGGACTCCGCCGGGGTCCTCGAGATCATCCGCCGCCTCAAGGCCGACCCGGCCTTCGCCGGCGTCGACGTCATCGGCGGCAACGTGGCCACCCGCTCCGGCGCCCAGGCGCTCGTCGACGCGGGCGCCGACGCCATCAAGGTCGGAGTCGGCCCCGGATCCATCTGCACCACCCGCGTCGTCGCCGGCGTCGGCGTGCCGCAGGTGACCGCCGTCTACGAGGCGTCGCTCGCCGCCCGCGAGTCGGGCGTTCCCGTGATCGCCGACGGCGGACTGCAGTACTCCGGCGACATCGCGAAGGCGCTCGTCGCCGGCGCCGACACCGTCATGCTCGGCTCGCTCCTCGCGGGCTGCGAGGAGAGCCCCGGCGACCTCGTCTTCCAGAACGGCAAGCAGTTCAAGACCTACCGCGGCATGGGGTCGCTCGGCGCGCTGCAGACCCGCGGCGAGCGGACCTCCTACTCGAAGGACCGCTACTTCCAGTCCGACGTCCCCACCGACGACAAGCTGATCGCGGAGGGCATCGAGGGCCAGGTGCCGTACCGCGGGCCGCTCGCGAATGTGGCGTACCAGCTGGCGGGCGGGCTGCGGCAGTCGATGTTCTACGTGGGGGCGCGGACGATCTCGGAGCTGAAGCAGCGCGGGAAGTTCGTGCGGATCACGGCGGCGGGGCTCAAGGAGTCGCACCCGCATGATGTGCAGATGGTGGTGGAGGCGCCGAACTACCGGCGCTGAGGCTGATGCTGGGGCTCTGGGTGGGGGTCGGCGTCGGGTCGTGAGGGCGGCCCCTCTGCCCGATGGGCCTTCGGCCCATACGCCCACCACGCCGGAGGGGCCGCCCTCACGACCCGACGCCTCCCACTCGGGGCACGCGGACGTGTGTGAGACCGAGGGACGCAGCGCGAGCGGCGCTGGCGCGCCGCCGCGACTGCGCCGGCTGTCGGCAGCGCGAGCGGGCTGCGCCCGCCGCGACTGCCCCCCCAGACACGCTCGGCAGCAGGGTGGGAGCGCTATCCGGTGATCCGCGTGTCAGCGGATCGGCGTGCGCGGAAGTAGGACGCTCTGCGGGACGCGACCACCTGCCTGAGCCGACTGCGGCCGTGCAACGAGCGGAGCGAGGCGCACGGCACGGGAAGCACCGCCCGCCGATCCGCGTGCCAGCGGATCGGCGTGCGCGGACGCGAGACGCTCCATGGGACGTGACCGCCTGCTCGAGCCGACTGCGGGCGACAGACGAGCGGAGTGCTGAGCGGAGCGAGGCGCGGAGCGAGGATGGAGCCACAGGTAAACTGCCGCTCATGGAGATCGAGATCGGGCGCGCCAAGCGCGCCCGCCGCGCGTACGCCTTCGACGACATCGCGGTGGTCCCGAGCCGCCGGACCCGCGACCCGGAGGTGGTCTCGGTGAAGTGGGCGATCGACGCGTACCAGTTCAGCACTCCGATCCTCGCGGCGCCGATGGACTCGGTGGTCTCGCCGGCGACGGCGATCACGCTGGGCCGGCTGGGGGCGCTGGGCGTCCTCGACCTCGAGGGGCTGTGGACGCGCTACGAGGACCCGGAGCCGCTGCTGGCGGAGATCCGGGAGCTGCCGGCGGAGCGGGCGACGCAGCGCATGCAGGAGATCTACTCGGAGCCGGTGAAGCCGGAGCTGGTGACGGCGCGGCTCGCGGAGATCCGCGCGGCCGGCGTGACGGTCGCGGGTGCGCTGTCGCCGCAGCGCACCGCCGAGCTGTACCAGACGGTGGTCGACGCGGGGGTCGACGTGTTCGTCATCCGCGGCACGACCGTGTCGGCCGAGCACGTCTCGCGGGACACCGAGCCGCTCAACCTCAAGAAGTTCATCTACGAGCTCGACGTGCCGGTCATCGTCGGCGGCGCCTCGACCTACACGGCCGCCCTGCACCTGATGCGCACGGGCGCCGCGGGCGTCCTCGTCGGCTTCGGCGGCGGCGCCGCCTCGACCACCCGCGCGACGCTGGGCATCCAGGCGCCGATGGCCACCGCGGTCGCCGACGTCGCCGGCGCTCGCCGCGACTACCTCGACGAGTCCGGCGGACGCTACGTGCACGTCATCGCGGACGGCGGCCTCGGCACCTCCGGCGACATCGTGAAGGCCGTCGCGGTCGGCGCCGACGCCGTGATGCTCGGCTCCGCGCTCGCCCGCGCCACCGACGCGCCCGGCGGCGGCTGGCACTGGGGTGCCGAGGCGCACCACCAGCAGCTCCCGCGCGGTCGCCGCGTCCAGGTCGGCACCGTCGGCACGCTCGAGCAGGTCCTCTACGGCCCCGCGACCGACGCGAACGGCACCGCCAACCTGATCGGCGCCCTGCGGCGCTCGATGGCGACCACCGGCTACTCCGATCTCAAGGAGTTCCAGCGCGTCGAGGTCGTCGTCGCCCCGTACCAGCCCAGCTAGCCGGCACTCCGGTCGAGGCGTCCCCGAACGGTCGAGACGTCCCGCAGCAGCGGGACGCTTCGACCGTTCGAGGCCGTCTCGGTGGGGCGCACTCCGGCGCGCGCAAGGGCGGCGAGCATCGGGCGCGCGGCGTAGGCGTCCTGCCAGCGCCAGCGGACGACGCCGCTGACGAGAGCGCGGAGGCGGTCCTCCCGGCGCTTCTCGTCGAGCAGCGCCCGCTCGGGGCTGCGCCCGCGGAGGAACCGCGGATCCGTGTACTTGTGCGCCCGTCGGCCTCGCCGATGACGCCGGCGTCCTCGAAGAAGAAGTCGACCGGGCCGATCAGGCCCTCGTCGTCGTGGAACGGCCGCTGGAGCACAGGACGGGGGAGCCCCGCCTGGTGCATCGCGACCCGGCTGATCGACTCCAAGGGCGAGTCGGCGCGCTCGTCGGCGAAGTCGATCGCCCGCGCCGCCGCCGCACGGCCGCGGGCCCCGCCGGGAAGGACGGCGAGGCGCTCCCTCAGCTCCTCCAGCTCGAGAAGGTGCTCGCCGTGGCTGCCGCGCATCCGCAGGGCGTGGTCCGCCGCGGTGACGGCGCGCCGGAAGGAGGAGAAGCGGCAGAGGTCGAGCACGGTCTGCGCGAGATCGGAGATCGTCAGCCCGTCGACGACCACCACCGAATCGGATGACACGCCGCGGTGCTCGGCGACGCGGTTGCGCGATCGGCTGCCGACCGCCGGCGACGCCGCGACGTGCACGGTCTCCTCGAGCGGCTCGACCAGGGGGAGGCCCCAGACAGCGGCGGCGGATTCACGGAGGAAGACGGGCCGGCCCCACGTCGCGGCGACCGCGTCGATGCGGGCGCGGTGGCGCGCGTCGACCGAGGCGCCCGCCCACTCCGCCGCGCGCACGTGGACCCCGCGACGGAGGCGGACGAACTCCGCCGACCTCCCGCAGGCCCCTCCCCGGAACAGCTCCACCCGTGTCATCCCGGAACCCTCCCACTCCGGGTGCCCTCATCGGCCGACCTCTCCCCACCTCTGGTGACGGCGCGCGACGCCCTGTGGAGAGCGAGGCGTCCCACTGTGGTCGAGACGTCCTGCTGCGGGTGGACGTCTCGACCGTTCGGGGACGCCTCGGCGGCGGCGACCGGTGGCCGGTGGCCGGGTCCTCCGTGGGCGAACGCGGGTCGGGGGTGGGCGGTGGCCGCCTAAACTGGGGGGATTCCCGACGTCGGAGCGCTGCGAGGCGCGGATGGAGCACGCATGGTCGAGGTCCGCAGGGTCAAGCTGCCCGGTGTCGGTGTCCTGCACACCTTCCTCACCGCCGACGGCGGCAAGGTCGGCGTGATCGCCCACCGCTCGGGTCACAGCGACCTGATCACCTTCGCCGAGGGCGACCAGGACGGCGCGAAGGTCTCGCTCCGCCTCAGCGACGACGAGGCGCACACCCTCGCCGAGCTGCTCGGCGGCACCCAGATCACCGAGTCGCTCACCGCACTCGACCAGATCCCCGGGCTCTCGATCGACTGGTTCACCGTCGACTACGACGACCACATCGCGGGCCAGCAGCTGGGCAAGCCCGCCGACCGCGGCATCGTCGGCCTCACCGTCGTCGCCGTCGTGCGCGGTGACGCCGCGAACCCCGCTCCCGCCCCCGACTTCCGGGTGTTCCCGGGCGACACGCTCGTCGTCGCAGGCAGCCCCGAGAAGGTCGCCAAGGCCTTCGCCTTCTTCCGCTCCGGCGTCTTCGCCAAGGCTCCCGAGACGCCGCCCGGAGCCTGAGGATGCACCACGGCGAAGACCTCATCGTCCTCGGTGTCCTGTTCGTCGTCGCCTACGTCCTCGGGCGGCTGGGGCGCACGATCGGCCTTCCGGCCATCCCGATCTACATGGTCGTCGGCCTGCTCGCGAGCCCGAACTTCCACCTGTTCCCGCTCGACTTCGAGTCGTCCTACATCGAGCTGACGGCGGTCTTCGGGCTGATCCTGCTGCTGTTCAACCTCGGCCTGGAGTTCGATCAGGACGAGTTCTACGGCAACGCGGCGCGGCTGATCCTCTCCGGCGGCTCCTACATCGCCGTCAACATGGCGGCCGGCCTGGCCTTCGGATTCGTGCTGGGCTGGGGCAGCCGCGAGGCGCTGATCATCGCGGGCATCACGGCGACGAGCTCGAGCGCGATCGTGACGAAGCTGCTGATCGAGCTCAAGCGCCTCGCCAACCCGGAGACGCCGATGATCCTCGGCGTGACCGTCGTGGAGGACATCTTCATCGCGGTCTACCTGGCGATCGTGTCGGTCGTGCTCTCGGGCGAGACGGAGCCGTGGCCGGTCGTCCTGAAGCTGGTCATCGCGTTCGCGTTCCTCGTGGTGATGTTCGCGATCGCGCGCTGGGGCGGCCGGGTGGTCTCCCGGTTCTTCCGCACCCGCGACGACGAGCTGTTCACGATCCTCTTCTTCGGTCTCGCGATCCTCTTCGGCGGGATCGGCGAGGTGCTCGGCGTCACCGACGCGATCGGCGCGTTCCTGATCGGCCTGGTGATCGGCGCCACCCGCTTCCGCGCGCGGGTCGAGCGGATCGCGATCCCGCTCCGCGACGTGTTCGGCGCCTTCTTCTTCGTGAACTTCGGCCTCGGCCTCGACCCCGGGGCGTTCCCCGACGTCGTGCTGCCGGTGATCGCCGCCGCGGTGATGACGATCGTGCTCAACCTCGGCGCCGGCCAGTTCGTCGCCTGGCTGAACAAGCTGGGTCCGCGCGCCGGGCTGAACGCGGCGTTCATCCTGCACAACCGCGGCGAGTTCGCGCTGATCCTCGCGACGCTCTCGCTCTCGGCGGGGCTCGACGAGCGGATCCAGCCGTTCGCGGGTCTCTACGTGCTGATCATGGCGATCGTCGGCCCGATCCTCGCGTCGCGCTCGGAGAGCATCGGGCAGTTCCTCTCGCGGCGGCGGCACCGGCCGAAGCCGGCCACCCGCAGCGCGATGGCGGAGGAGGACTTCGCCCTGGTCGAGGCGGCGATGGCGGACGGGGCGGCGGACGAGCGTCCGGCGGCCGACCCCGCCGAGGCGCCGGTCGCCGAGCCTGCTCCCCGCCCGCGCCGACCCGTCGAGCCCGACGAGCTGGACGACGAGTTCCCGGACCCGATGCGGCAGGCCCTCATCGACCAGGCGATGCAGCAGTCCGACGGCATCGACTCCGACCGGCCGCGGCGCCCGCGCGAGCCCGACTACTGATCCGGCGACTTCGGTCCCCTGCGCGGAGTCCGTGAACGATGGGATGTCCCCTGCTGATCGAGTAGCCCGCGGAGCGGGCGTATCGAGATCCACTTCGATCAGCAGGACGTGTCTGCAGGCCCGCCGTGCTGATGGCGGTGGGTCTCGATATGCCCCTGCGGGGCTACTCGACCAGCATGGGAGACGCTCCTGCGGCGCTGCCGGCCAGCAGGGGAGACGCTCCTGCGGGGCTGCTCGACCAGCAGGAGGGGCAGCGATCCGAGGGTCCTCCCACCCTGGTTGGCTAGGCTTCAGCGGTCCGCCGCCGCCGAGCGGATCCGCCCCGAACGAGGAACGCATGACGCAGAGCGCCCCGCCGCAGAGCACGGTCTGGCAGGTCGCCCGGCGACCGCGCTGGCTCGCGGCCCTGGCCCTGGCCCTCGTCATCGCGGGGCTCTTCGCGGCCCTCGGCCAGTGGCAGGTGGGACGCGCGGTAGAGGCCGCCGCGCCCGACTCCGGCGTCTCCGAGACGGTGCTGCCGCTCGACGAGGTCGCCGCCCCGTCGCGCCCGATCACCGCGACCGCCGACGGCCAGCGCGTGGCGGGCAGCTCCGAGTTCGTCCCGGGCGGCGCCGAGATCCTCGGCGGGCGCCTGAACGGCGAGCAGCCGGGCTGGTGGGTCATCGCGCGCACCCGCACCGCTGACGCCGACCTCGTCGTCGCCTACGGCTGGACCGCGGACGAGGAGCAGGCGCGGAGCGTCGCCGAGCGCCTGAACGACGGCGCGGAGGCGGCGCCGACCGGCTTCACCGGCCGCCTCGTCGCGAACGAGGCCGCCGAGGTGCCCGCCGAGGGCACCGATCCGATGACCCTCACCGCGCTCTCGATCCCGGCACTGATCAACCGCTGGCCGGACCCGCCACTGGATGTCTACCAGGGCTACGTCGTCGTCGACCAGCCGGTCTCCGGGCTCGAGGCGATCGACTCGCCCGCCCGCGTCACCGACGTCTCGCTGAACTGGCTCAACGTCTTCTACGCGATCGAGTGGGTCGTCTTCGCCGGCTTCGCGCTCTACCTGTGGTTCCGCCTCGTCCGCGACGCCTGGGAGCGCGAGACCGAGGAGGCCCTCGAGGCCGCCGAGCTCGCGCAGAGCCCGGTCACCGCCTCCGCCCCGTAAACTGGACCCCATGCCCCTCGAGCCCAAGCCCGCGCAGTTCCCTGCGATCCGGAGCGCGCTGCGCTTCTACCGGGTGACCTCGATCATCACCGGCGTGATGCTCCTGCTGCTCTGCGCGGAGATGCTGCTGAAGTACGTGTTCCACCTCGAGCTGTTCGTCTTCGGGCAGCAGGGGATCGCGCACTTCGCCCCGATGTACGAGGTGCCGGGCGGCGAGTGGAAGTCGAGCGGGACGGGCGCGAACCTGTCCACCGGCATCCTGATCGCGCACGGCTGGTTCTACGTCGTCTACCTCTTCGCCGACTTCCGCCTGTGGAGCCTGATGCGCTGGCCGTTCTCGCGGTTCGTCCTCATCGCGCTCGGCGGCGTCGTGCCGACCCTGTCCTTCTTCGTCGAGACCCGCATCGCCCGCGAGGTGGAGCAGTACCTCGAGCGGCGCACCGCCGCCCTCGAGCCGACGACCCCGACCGACTCCGTGGAGGCCCCCCATCAGTGAGCAGTCCGGCGCCAGCGCGCCGCAGTCCGCCCCGCAGCCGCACCTCGCCGCCCAGCCCGTGCTCGTCGTCGACTTCGGCGCCCAGTACGCGCAGCTGATCGCGCGGCGCGTCCGCGAGGCGAACGTGTACTCCGAGATCGTCCCGTCCGGCACGACGGCCGCGGAGATCGCCGCCAAGTCGCCGGTCGGGATCATCCTGTCCGGCGGTCCCTCGAGCGTGTACGAGGAGGGGGCGCCGCAGCTCGACCCCGCCATCTTCGACCTCGGCATCCCCGTGCTGGGCATCTGCTACGGCTTCCAGGTGATGGCCAAGACGCTCGGCGGCGAGGTCGCGAACACGGGCCTCCGCGAGTACGGCGCGACCGACGCGTCCGTCACGGCCGACGGCGGTGTGCTCCTCGGCGACCAGCCCGTCGACCAGACGGTCTGGATGAGCCACGGCGACCAGGTCTCGAAGGCACCCGCCGGCTTCGACGTGCTCGCCTCGACCGGCTCGACCGCCGTCGCCGCGTTCGGCAGCGACGCGCGCCGCCTCTACGGCGTGCAGTGGCACCCCGAGGTCAAGCACTCGGCGCACGGCCAGGCCGTCATCGAGAACTTCCTGCACCGCGCCGCCGGCATCCCCGCGGACTGGAACTCTTCCAACGTCATCGACGACCAGGTCGCGCTGATCCGCGAGCAGGTCGGCACCGGCCGCGTCATCTGCGGTCTGTCCGGCGGCGTCGACTCCGCCGTCGCCGCGGCGATCGTGCACCGCGCCGTCGGCGACCAGCTGGTCTGCGTCTTCGTCGACCACGGCCTGCTGCGCAAGGACGAGCGCCGCCAGGTCGAGGAGGACTACGTCGCCGCCACGGGTGTGCGCCTGGTGACGGTCGACGCGCGCGAGCAGTTCCTCGACGCGCTCGCCGGCGTCAGCGACCCCGAGCAGAAGCGCAAGATCATCGGCCGCGAGTTCATCCGCACCTTCGAGGGCGCCGCCGAGGCGCTCGTGCTCGAGGCGCAGGGCGAGGGCACGTCGATCGACTTCCTCGTGCAGGGCACGCTCTACCCCGACGTCGTCGAGTCGGGCGGCGGTACGGGCACCGCGAACATCAAGTCGCACCACAACGTCGGCGGCCTCCCCGAGGACCTGCAGTTCGCGCTCGTCGAGCCGCTGCGGACCCTCTTCAAGGACGAGGTCCGCGCCATCGGCCGCGAGCTCGGGCTGCCCGAGACGATCGTCGGCCGCCAGCCGTTCCCCGGCCCCGGCCTCGGCATCCGCATCGTCGGCGAGGTCACCCAGGAGCGGCTCGACCTGCTCCAGGAGGCCGACGCGATCGTCCGCGCCGAGCTCACCGCCGCCGGCCTCGACAGCGAGATCTGGCAGTGCCCGGTCGTGCTGCTCGCCGACGTCCGCTCCGTCGGCGTCCAGGGCGACGGTCGCACCTACGGCCACCCGATCGTGCTGCGCCCCGTCTCCTCCGAGGACGCGATGACGGCCGACTGGACGCGACTGCCCTACGACCTGCTCGCCCGCATCTCCAACCGCATCACCAACGAGGTGAGCGGCGTGAACCGCGTCGTGCTCGATGTGACGTCCAAGCCGCCGGGCACCATCGAATGGGAGTAGCCGCGACCGCGGTACGTGAACGGGCCTCCTGCGGGGGCCCGTTCGTCGTGGTGGGCGGGTGGTCCGATGAGCAGGTGATCCCGGCGCGAGAGCGCGCTCACCCGCGTCGGACGTGAACGGGCGGCCGGATCGCCTGCGAATCGGACGGGGGCAGGCGGGACGGGCGGGTCAGACGGGGGTGTCGAGGACGCCGACGAAGCGGGTGCCGATGCCGTCGTACTCGTCGCGGCGGTGTCCCTCGGGGTGGTGCGGCCACGCGTCGGGCGAGTGGTCCTCGCAGACGAGGAAGCTGAAGTCGGGCCACCACTTCTTCGGGCGGGCCGACTCGGAGCGACCGCAGATGGCGCAGTCCAGGGTCACCCAGACCGGGCGCTTCCCGGTGCGGTTCTCGCGCGACTGGGCGAGCCAGGCGGGCGGATCCTGCTCCAGGGCGACGAGCTCCTCCTCGGAGAGGCGCGTGGGCAGCCCGTGCCGCGTCGCCATCTCGACGGGGATGTCGAGGCGCTGAGCGGCTTCGCGTCGCGTGATCATCGGATCACCCTAGCCGAGCGCCGGGCGGGCGGCCCGGGTGCGCGGCCGGAGCGAGGTCCGCGCGACCAGCCACTCCAGCGGCCCCTGGCCGACGAAGCGGCGCCAGAGCAGGGCGCCGAACACCGCGACGACCGTGAAGGACGCGAGCAGCGTCCAGCTCTGCCAGGCGGCGAAGTCGAAGGGCTCGTAGGGGATCAGGTAGACCGCCAGCGCGACGAGCTGCACGGAGTAGACCGTGAGCGGCATGGCCCCCACCGCGGCGAGCGGCGCGGTGACCGCACGGACGACGGCGAGGCGCGCGGTGAGCGCGGTGAGCGCTCCGATCGCGACGGCCGCGACACCGCCGGCGCCGACGATCTCGGCGGTGGTGCTCGAGTGCGCCTCCACGCTCTCCGGCCCGCCGAGGGCGAGGCCGACACCGTAGCCGAGGACCGCGGCGATCGCGCCGCCGATCACGAGCCAGCGCTGCGTCGTGGCCGAGCGGATGTCGCAGCGCGCGATCAGCAGCCCGAGCATCACGTAGGCGAGCCAGGAGGGCACGGGGTAGTACTGCGTCAGCCAGGTGAGCGGCATCCGCGCGAGCAGGGCGTCCTCGGGGGACAGCGTCGTGATCCAGTCGTTCCCGGCGGTGACGATCCGGTCGACGAGCAGGGGGCCGCCGACGGCGGAGACGGCGGCGAGGGCCGCGAGCACCGCCCGCGGCAGGAACATCAGCAGCGCCGCGACGACGAACATCAGGCCGTAGTGCGGCAGGATCACCGCGATCGGCGTGCCGAGCAGGTTCAGCCCCAGGCCGATCACGAGCAGGTAGAGGCCGCGCAGGAGGATCGACGCGGTGTCCAGGAGCGGACGGGTCGAGCGGGTCGCTCCGCCGGACATCAGGCCGATCGAGACGCCCGCGAGGACGGCGAAGAGGACGGCGCTGCGGCCGTCCCAGATCATCTCGCGCTCGGCGGGGGCGAGGTGCGCCGCGAACATCCCGAGCACGGCGAGACCGCGGGCCACGTCGAGGCCGACGATGCGGGTCGGAGCGGCGGCCATCATTCCTCCATCGTCTCAAAAGCGGCGGGCGGGGCTGCGCGGCCCGGCCGCAGAACGACGAACGGGCGCCCGACCGTGAGGTCGAGCGCCCGTCGCGCCGGTCCGGATCGCTCCGGAGGGGAGGTGACTACTGGCGGAAGATCGAGATCAGTCGCAGCAGCTCGAGGTACATCCAGACGACGGTGACGAGGATGCCGTAGGCGCCCGTCCAGCCGTAGATGCGCGGGGCGCCGTTGCGGACGCCCTGCTGGATGAACTCGAAGTCCATCACGAGGGAGTAGGTGGCGAGCGCGATGGCGATGAGGCCGATCACGATGCCGATGAAGCCGGTGCGGAGACCGAAGCCGCCGCCGACGCCGAACAGGCCGAGGCCGAGGTTGACCAGCGAGAAGACCGCGTAGCTGATCATGCCGATGAAGAAGATCTTGTTCAGCTTCGGCGAGGTGCGGATCTTGCCGTTCATGAACAGCGCCAGGGTGACGCCGATCACGACGACGGTCGCGAGCAGGGCCTGGACGACCGCGCCCTCGTAGGCGCTCTCGAAGAAGCGCGAGATCGCGCCGACTCCGATGCCCTGGAACGCCGCGTAGCCGAGGATCAGGCCCGGCGACGGCACCTTCTTGAAGGCGTTGACGATGCCGAGGACCAGCGCGACGAGCACGGCCGGCAGCATCAGCCCGGGGACGAACCAGCCCACCGCGGCACCCGCGAGGAGCACGACGAAGGCGAGTGCCGTCTTCGCGAGGGTGTCCTCGACGGTCATCCGGTTGGTGTCGGCCGAGCCCGCGGCCGGACGGTTGTACATCTGGTCGAGCGTGCCGGGCGACACGTCCGGGACGTCCTGCACGCGGCCGGCGTAGCCCCGGTTGCTGAACTCCGGACGACCGAACGCCGGGTTGTTGCTTGCCATGGTTCCTCTTCTCTCAGGTGCGCTCGACGGTGACGGACGGATCCGTCGGGACTCGCGGAGCTGAGTCGCTGTGACTGCGGGATCCACCGGCTGCCCTCTCGGGCCGCAGGCGGTAGGTCCACAGTATCTGAGAACATCTCTCAGAGTCTGGCTATTCCCTTCGCGGGAGCCCCGGTTCCGCCCGGAGTCGCCTGCCGCCGCCCGTAGGATCGCCGCATGCCGACCCGTCCCGTCCCGCTCGTCATCGGCCACCGCGGGGCCAGCGGCTACCGCCCGGAGCACACCAGATCGGCCTACGAGCTGGCGATCGCGCTCGGCGCCGACGCCGTCGAGCCGGATCTCGTCGCCTCGCGCGACGGGGTGCTGGTGCTCCGGCACGAGAACGAGATCTCCGGCACGACTGACGTGGAACGTCGCCCCGAGTTCGCGCAGCGCCGCACGACGAAGCGCGTCGACGGCAAGGAGATCACGGGCTGGTTCACCGAGGACTTCACTTGGGCCGAGCTGTCGACGCTCCGCGCGCGGGAGCGGCTGCCGGCCGTCCGCGCCTCGAGCGCCACCTTCGACGGGCAGTTCCCGATCCTGCGCTTCAGCGATCTCCTCGCCCTGCTCGACCGGGCGGGAGAGGAGTCGCCCCCGTCGCCGCCGGGGCTCGTCGCCGAGATCAAGCACGCCACGTACTTCGATGCGCTGGGTCTGCCGCTGGACGTCCTCCTCGAGCAGGAGCTGGCCGCGGCGGGCTGGGCGCGCACCGATCCGCGGCTGACGATCGAGAGCTTCGAGAAGACCGTCCTCGAGCGCCTCGCGGTCCGCGGAGTGGGCACCCGGCGCGTCTACCTGATCGAGTCCCGCGGCACCCCGCCCGATCTCGTCGCCGCCCACGGCTCCCGGGCGACGCCCTACGCCGACTTCGTCACCCCCGCGGGCCTGCGCGGTCTCGCCGGAACGGTCGACGGCGTCAGCGTCGACAAGAGCATGCTCTTCGGGCGGGACGGCGCCGGGCGGGCCGTCGGAACGAACTCGCTGGTGGCCGACGCGCACGCGGTCGGCCTGCAGGTCTACACCTGGACGCTGCGCGCCGAGAACCGCTTCCTCGAGAAGGTGCACCGCGTCGGCCGCGAGCCGGAGGCGTACGGCGCCTGGCAGGACGAGTTCCGCGCGATCCTGCGCACCGGGATCGACGGGGTGTTCGCGGACCAGCCCGACCTGGCCATCGAGGCGCGCGCCGCCGAGGACGACGCCTGGGCGGGGTCCGCCGGCTGACCACGATCGCGCGGTCCGGCGAGTGCGCAGGCGACCGGGAGCCTCCGCTGGCATCATCGGGCCGACGACCCCGCCGCCCGGCGCCCCCGCCGGTGCCGACCGACCCCGCCCCGCGCATCCCGAGAGGAGCCCGACCGTGAAGACCCGCGCCCGCATCACCCGCCGCTGGATCGTGTTCGCCGTGCTCGCCGCGCTCGGGGTCGCCGTGGTCTACGGGCTCGCCGTGCTCACCCCGCAGGGGCAGGCGGCCGAGAACTCCGGGCTGCGCGGCGCGGACCTGGTCTTCGGCCGGGCCACCGGCACCGCGGCGGGTGCGCTCGCCGACGTCACCCCGGTGTCGATGATCGGCGGTGCGCTGCTGGTCGCGGCGATCGCGCTGATCCGCCGGCGTCCGGCGCTGGCGCTCGCCTCCGTCGGCTCGATCGTCGTCACGGCCGGGCTGACGCAGCTGCTGAAGAACGTGGTGCTCGAGCGGCCGCTGCTCGTGGAGACCGACTCCTGGTACACCGGCGGCAGCTTCCCGAGCGGGCACACCGCGGCGGCGGTGTCGGTGGTCTTCGCGCTGGCGATGGTCGTCCCGGGGCGCGGACGCACGGTCGTGCTGGCGATCGGCGGCGCCGTGGTGGTGCTGGTCGGGAATCTGACGATGGCCGCCTCCTGGCACCGCGCGAGCGATGTGCTGGGCGCCGATCTGGTCGGTCTCGCCTCCGCCTCCCTGGCCTGCGCCTGGCTGTCGACGCGGGCGCAGGTGGGGCGGGCGCCGCGTAAGCCGCCGCGCCGGGCGGTGCTGCGGGTGCTGCTGGTCTGCTCGATCGTGCTCGTGCTGACGCTCGGGGCGCTAGCCGTGCAGGGCATCCAGTACTACCCCGATGACACCAAGGACCTCACGGCGTTCGTGCTGCTGCAGGTGCTCGCGGTGGCGACCTCCACCGTCGCGGTGGTCGGCTTCGCGTTGGCCTGGCGCGGGCTCGACATCGGCGGGCCGCTCACCGCGCCCGTGCTGCGGCCGCGCGCCGCCTGATCGGAGCCCGACCGCGCGGCGTCCCGCGGCGGGGTGTCGGAGGCGCGATCTACACTCGGAGGGTCATGAGCCTCCTCTTCGATCCGAGCGATTCCCGCGCCACCCCGGTCATCGTCGGCGCGCCCGGCGGGCCCTCCGGCGACTCCGCGCGCACCGACCCCGAGCACGAGCGCCTCGTGGCGGGACTCAACCCGCAGCAGCGCGAGGCGGTCGAGTACCGCGGCGACGCGCTGCTCATCGTCGCGGGCGCCGGGTCCGGCAAGACCAGCGTGCTGACGCGGCGCATCGCGAGCCTGCTCGGGAGCGGCGAGGCCTGGCCCAGCCAGATCCTCGCGATCACCTTCACCAACAAGGCCGCCGCCGAGATGCGCGAGCGCGTCGAGAAGATCGTCGGCCAGGCGGCCGAGGGGATGTGGATCTCGACCTTCCACTCCGCCTGCGTGCGGATCCTGCGGCGCGAGGCCGAGAACTTCGGGATGACCTCCTCGTTCACCATCTACGACTCGGGCGACCAGCGGGCGCTGCTCAAGCGGATCGTGAAGGACCTCGAGGCGGACTCGCTCGGCATCACGGTCGCGAGCGCCTCGTCGAAGATCTCGAAGCTCAAGAACGAGCTCGCCGACGTCGACTCCTACGCGCGGACCGCGAACATGAGCGACCCGAACGAGGAGATGTTCCTCCAGGTCTTCCGCGCCTACTCGCGTGCGCTCGAGAGCGCGAACGCCTTCGACTTCGACGACCTGATCGCGCAGACGGTCTACCTCTTCCGCGCGTTCCCGCACGTCGCGGCGAAGTACCAGCGCCGCTTCCGGCACGTGATGGTCGACGAGTACCAGGACACGAACCACGCGCAGTACTCGCTGATCCACGAGCTGACCCGGGCCGTGCCGCCCGCGACGATCGCGGCGGCCGCCTTCGACCGGCCCTACCGCGGCCCGGTGACGGCCGACGGCTCGATCCCCGGCGCCTCGCTCACGGTCGTCGGCGACTCGGACCAGTCGATCTACGCGTTCCGCGGGGCGGACATCCGCAACATCGTCGAATTCGAGCGCGACTTCCCCGGCTGCCGGGTGATCCTGCTCGAGCAGAACTACCGCTCCACCCAGAACATCCTCTCGGCGGCGAACGCCGTCATCTCGAACAACTTCGACCGCCGCGCGAAGAACCTCTGGTCGGCCAGCGGCGAGGGCGAGAAGATCATCGGCTACACCGGGTACTCCGGCCACGACGAGGCGCAGTTCGTCGTCGACGAGATCGCCCGGATCCACGCGGCCGGCACCGGCTACGACGAGATCGCCGTGTTCTACCGCACCAACGCGCAGACCCGCGCGCTGGAGGAGATCTTCATCCGCTCGGCGCTGCCCTACCGGATCCTCGGCGGCACCAAGTTCTACGAGCGCGCCGAGATCAAGGACGCGCTCGCGTACCTGATCACGGTCGCGAACCCGGCCGACGTGCTGGCGCTGCGGCGGATCATGAACACGCCCAAGCGCGGCATCGGCCCGGCGACGGAGGCGCAGCTGCAGTCCTTCGCGGACACCAACGCGGTGACCCTGCGCGAGGCGATGCGCAACGCCGGGTCGCTGGGCATGGGGCCGAAGGTGACGAAGGCGATCGTCGACCTCGCGACGCTGCTCGACGAGTGCGCCCTGATGCTCGACCCGGGGCGGCCCGAGGGCGAGGCGAAGGTGCACGAGGTGCTGTCGGCGCTGCTCTCCCGCAGCGGCTACATCGACATGCTCCGCGCCAGCCGCGACCCGCAGGACGAGGCGCGCGCCGAGAACGTCGACGAGCTGATCGCCGTGACGAAGGAGTTCGCGCGCAACAACCCCGACGGCGGTCTGGTCGACTTCCTCACCGAGGTGTCGCTGGTCGCCGCGGCGGACGACCTCGACGACGACTCCGGGACCGTGTCGCTGATGACCCTGCACACCGCGAAGGGGCTCGAGTACGACGCGGTGTTCCTCACCGGCATCGAGGAGGACCTGCTCCCGCACCGCATCTCGGCGAACGAGCCGGGCGGCCCGGCGGAGGAGCGGCGGCTGTTCTACGTGGGCATCACCCGCGCGCGCAAGCGGCTCTACCTCTCGCTCGCGATGACTCGCGCGCAGTACGGCGAGACGTCGGTCGCGATGCCGAGCCGGTTCCTCCAGGAGATCCCGGCCGAGCTGATCGAGTGGCGCCAGTCGCCGGGGGCGGCGACCTCGCGCGGCGGCACGCAGCCGCGGGCGCTCAACGCGCAGCGGCCCGGCTTCGGCCGCTCGAAGTCGAACACCGAGTTCCGCCAGGCGCTCGCCGCGGCGCCGAAGGCGAAGGGCGAGTTCCCCAATCGGATCACCGGGATGGTGCGCGACAACGGCGACCTCGAGCTGATCGCGGGCGACCGCATCCGGCACACCGACTTCGGCGAGGGCCGCGTGAACGCGGTCACCGGCGAGGGCAGCAAGCGGGTCGCGCACGTGCTCTTCGACCAGGTCGGCGCCAAGAAGCTGCTGATCAAGGTCGCGCCCATCGAGAAGATCTGAGCCGGTCGGAATGCCCCGTGCCGGTCGACGAGTCGTGAGCCGCTTCGGGGGCCCTGCGGCCGACACCGCGACGAGCGGACGCGGGCCGCTCGCGGCGCGGGTGGCGACGGAGGCGTTCGCGCCGCCGGTGCTGGCGATGGTCGTCCCGCTGATCGTGGGCGCGCGGGTCGCGGACCCGCCGCTGCTCGGCGTGGCCTGGGGAGCACTCGCGGCGCTGTTCGTGGGCGTGCTGCCGTACCTCGTGGTGCGGCTGCTGATGCGCGCGGGGCGGATCCGCGGCGATCACCACGTGCCGGACCGCCGCGAGCGGGCCCTGCCGATCGGGCTCGCGCTGGTCTCGATCGTGGTCGGGCTCGTGCTGCTCGCCGTGCTCGGCGCGCCGGCCGCGGTGACGACGTTCGGCGTGGTGACGGTGGCGGTGCTCACGGTGATCGGGATCGTCAACCTGGGCTGGAAGCTGTCGGGCCATGCGGCGGTCGTCGCGACCTGCGCGGTGGTGGTGCTGATCGCCTACGGCCCGTGGTCGCTGCTGATCACCGTGCCGATCGCGCTCTGGACCGGCTGGTCGCGCGTGCGCCTCGGCGCGCACACTCCCGCTCAGGTGATCGCGGGCGCCCTGGTCGGCGCCGTGCTCGCCTCGCTGGTCTGGTCGCTCCTGAGCTGACCCCCCGCCGCGAGATGCCACTTGTGCACGCTCGACACGGCGTGTCGCGTGCGCAAGTGGCATCTCGCGGCGGGGGAGGGGGTTACTTGTCGCAGGCGATGCCGTCGCCGTCGTTGTCCAGGCGGTAGCTGTCGGGGCCGACGACCGTGACCGGGCCCTGGATGTAGACGGGGCCGTCGCCGGAGCCCGCGGCGCAGTCGCCGTCGGAGGCGATGGGGACGCACTCGCCGGCGTAGCTGGGGTGGCAGCCGGCGTCGGCTGCCGCGGTGACCGGGGCGGGGGCCGGGGCCAGCGTGCCGACGCGGGTGACGTCGTCGACGGCGGGAGTGGTGACCGCCTCCGACAACTGCGCGCGGGAGACCTCGACGCCGTCGTGCTTGACGACCTCGAAGGTGCGGGTGAGCACGCCGTCGACGCCCGCCACGACGGTGCTCGTGCCCTGCGCGGCGCTCGGGTCGTCCTCGGTGCGGGCGGATCTGGCGATCGGGGCGGTCTCGGTGACCTGCTCGGTCGTGATCACGACGGTGGGGGTCGGGGTCGGGGTTGGCGTCGGCGTGCGGGTGGGCGCCGGCGTGGTCGTGCGAGTCGGAGCGGCGGCGAACGACGCCGGGCTCTCGGACCCGGACGCCACGGCCTGCTCGTCGGCCGGTGCCGACGCGGACGTGGATCCGAACGCGGAGGTGCTCAGGACGAGCACGAGCATCGCGGCGGCCCCCGTCATCGCTGAGGCGCGGCGGCGGCGCGGCAGTCCGAGCCAGGTCGGCCGGCGCAGGAGCACGCCGTAGGCCGCCGTGATCAGAACGACGAGGGCGACCATCATCAGCGCCGACCAGGGCCCGCCCGTCAGCCAGGCGACGAGGGCGAGGAAGGCGGTGACGCCGCCGACGACCCACTGCAGCGGCGTGAGGCGGAGGCGGGTGAGCCGCAGCGATCCCGCCCGCAGCGGCCGGCGCCCGGACGGGCTGCGGTCCGCGGAGGCGGGGGCGGCGGGAACGCTGTCCTGCGGCCGGCCCGCGGACCGGAGGAGGGCGGGCAGGGCGGCCGCCCGCCGGCGGACGGCGGAACGCGGATCGACGGAGCGGGCGTTCCGGCGGGCGCGACCCGGCAGATCGGGCGGGAGGTGCGGGTGGCGGGGGCTCATCATCGTTTCTTCCTGGTGGCGCGGCGGACGCCTCAGCATGCCCCACCCGCGCCCCTCCCCGTGCCCCCCTTACAGGGGAACTCTGCACCGCGCTCCCGAGCTCGCCTCTCCGCGAGATGCCACTTATGAGCGCGACACGCCGTGAGAGGTGTGCACAAGTGGCATCTCGCGAAGAGGAGGAAGGGGTCAGGAGTACTGGGCGACGAGCTCGCGCTTCAGGATCTTGCCGCTCGGGCCGAGGGGGAGAGTCTCGACGAGCTCGATACGGCGCGGGAACTTGAAAGCGGCGAGGTGCTCGTTCGCGTAGGCGATCAGCTCCTCCGCGGTCGCCGTCGCCGAGGGCAGCAGCACGACGGCGGCCATGATCTCCTGGCCGTGCTTCTCGTCGGGGACGCCGAAGACGGCGGCGTTGGCCACGGCGGAGTGCCCGATCAGGACCTCCTCGACCTCGCGCGGGTACACGTTGTAGCCGTTGCGGATGATCATGTCCTTGGTCCGGTCGAGGATGCGGATGTAGTCCTCCTCGTCCTTGGTGCCGAGGTCGCCGGTGCGGAACCAGCCGTCGACGACCGCGGCGGCCGAGGCCTCGGGGTTGCCGAGATAGCCCTTCATCAGGTTGTGGCCGCGGACCACGATCTCGCCCAGCTCGCCGCGGGGGAGCAGCTCGATCCGGTCGGCGACCTCGGCGCGGGCGACCTCGACGTCCACGCCCCAGATCGGCGTGCCGACGGTGCCGGCGCGCGGCGGGACGCCGACGTGGTTGAAGGTCGCGACGGGCGAGGTCTCGGTCAGGCCGTAGCCCTCGTAGATCTCGACGCCGAACACCTCGCGGAAGCGCTCGATCACGGCGACGGGCAGGGCCGCTCCGCCGGAGACCGCGTAGCGCAGCGGTGGGCGGTCCTCGCGGCGGGTCGCGGCGTCGAGCAGTGCGACGTACATCGTCGGCACGCCCTCGAACACGGTGCACTCGTGCGCGATCATCGCCTCGAGCGCGGCGTCGCCGTCGAACTTGGGCACGAGCACCACGGTCGCGGCGGTGCGGAACGCGGTGTTCATCGCGCAGACCTGGCCGAAGGTGTGGAAGAGCGGCAGCGCGCCGAGGACCACGTCGCCCTGGTGCAGGTCGAAGGTGTTCATCAGGAGCACGTCGGACTGCGAGACGATCGCGAAGTGCGTGCCCTCGGCGCCCTTGGGCCGGCCGGTGGTGCCGCTGGTGTAGAGGATCGTCGCGGTGTCGAACGGCGAGCGCGGCACGTAGGTGTCGATCGGCGTCGCGTCGGCGGCGAGGTCCTCGAGGCGGGGGAAGGGGCTCTCGGTGCCGTCGGGCACCAGCACGCTCAGCACGGGGACGTCGGCCAGGGCCGCACCGGCGGCGCCCTCGGCCAGCAGCGGAGCCGCGCAGATCAGCGCGGTCGCTCCGGAGTCGCGCAGCACGTAGGCGATCTCGTCGTGCTTGAGCAGCGCGTGCACGGGCACCACGACGGCGCCCAGGGCGAGGACGGCGAAGTAGCCGCGCGGGAAGTCGGGGACGTTGGGGATCAGCAGGGCGACCCGGTCGCCGGGGCCGATGCCTCGCGCGCGGAGAGCTCCGGCGTAGGCGCGGGTCTGCTCCCAGAGGGTCCCGTAGTCGATCGCCTGCGGGCCGACCCGGACCGCGATCGTCGTCGGCGTGCGGCGGGCCGCCTCCGCCAGGATCGCCGCGACCGAGACGCTGCCGAACCCGGCCGTGGGCGGGGGTGCGGCGAGTGCCTCGGTGGTGCGCGGTTCGGTGATGCTCATCGGGGCTCCAGTCGTCGTTGACCGCCGCGGCGCGTTCGCCGGGTGCTTCACGGTAGATCCGCCGGGGGCGCCGTTCAAGCGCTGCGCATCGGATGCTCAGCGTGCCCTCCCTCTGCGACAGTGCGGCGGCAGGCTGGTGGTGGTCGTCGGCGAGGGAGCGGATCCCGCCGGAGACTAGGGCCTGCACCCGAGCACGGGCGCCCGTACAGTCGAGGCGACGACGGAGGAGGCGCTCATGCGCGGCGAGGCGACGCTCTACACCGAGACGATCGCGACGGCGCCGTTCGCGCTGGCCGTGATCGCGGAGGCGACGGGCTCGCGGGTGGTCGGCGCGCGCACCGCGGATGCGCACGTCCCGCTCTACAGCGGTCCGACCAGCGCGCGGGTCTCGGTCGCGGGCTTCGGCGACAGCGTGCCGATCAGCGTCGACGTCCGGGACGAGCGCGGGCAGGACGAGGCGCGGGCCGCCGCGCAGGCGCTCGGGTTGGAGCTCGCCGCCTACGCGGGCTGGACGATCACGGCCGGCTTCTGAGACCCCGGTCGGACTCCGCGCGCACCCGGGCCAGGAAGAACCGGCTCGGCGCGGTGCGCACCGCGGTCGGCAGGACGCGGTAGACGGCGAAGGTGCGGGCGAGCGCCCGGTCGAACCGCTTCTGCTGCCGGGCGCTCCAGCGGAAGCCGAACGGCGCGCGGAGCTCGGGCGGCAGGAGGCCCGCCGTCATCAGGCGGAGGTAGGGGCCGACCGGTCGCAGCCACCAGGCGGCGATCCCGCCGTCGAGCAGGTCGTGGGCGACCCGGCGCGCGGCGGGCGTGACCTCGAGCCGGGCGAGTTCCCGCTCCCAGTAGGCGTCGAAGGCCGCGCGGGAGTCGGGCCAGAGCTCCTCGGGCATCTGCAGCGCCGTGCCGACGACGCGGGAGCGGTGCACGATCTCGTCCGCCTCCTCGCGGCCGAGCGGGCCGAAGGCGCCCTCGTGGAGCTGGAGCATCGACTGGGTGATCGTCGCGGCGACCCAGCGCTGGAGCTCCGGATCGAACGCGGTGTAGCCGGGGCCGCGGACCGGCGCGTGCGCGCGGTTCACCCGGCGCTGGACCGAGCGGACGTCCTCGGGGCTGCCGAACTGCAGGGCGTAGAGGTAGGAGAGGGTGCCGAACAGCCGGCCGAGCGCGCGGTGGACGAAGTCGGAGTGCTCGGCGACGCCGGCGCCGACCGCGGGGTGCGCGATCTGCAGGAGGATGGCGCGCGCGCCCGCGACGAGGAAGACGCCCTCGCGGAAGACGTCGCGGTCGGCGGGTGCGCGCAGGGGCATCCCTCCACGGTACGCGGGGCAGGTCCCTCCACACGCGGCGATCCGGTGGTCCCTCCACAGTCCGCCGCTGCGCGCCCCGCGGCGCAGGAACGCCTCGCGGGGTCCGGAGTAGAGTTGGCGCGGCCCAGGAAGAGTGCCGACACAGAACCGTGCCGAGACTCCGGACAGCGCAGCGGACCACCAGCGCGGATCCGGACAGCACGGACCGCCGGCGCCGTGGGCCGACCTCGGACTCGGAACGCAAGCGCGCTCGGCGCGGAATGGGAATGCAGCGTGGATCTCTTCGAATACCAGGCCCGTGATCTGTTCGAGAAGTACGGCGTGCCCGTGCTCCCCGGCATCATCGCCGACACGCCGGAGGAGGTGCGCGCCGCGGCGGAGAAGCTGGGCGGCGTCACCGTCGTCAAGGCGCAGGTCAAGATCGGCGGCCGCGGCAAGGCGGGCGGCGTGAAGGTCGCGAAGACCGCGGACGACGCGTTCGAGGCGGCGAAGTCGATCCTCGGCCTGGACATCAAGGGCCACGTCGTCAAGCGCGTCATGGTCGCCGGTGGCGCCCGCATCGACCGCGAGTTCTACTTCTCGGTCCTGCTCGACCGGGCGAACCGCTCCTACCTCTCGCTCACCTCCTACGAGGGCGGCATGGAGATCGAGCAGCTCGCCGTCGAGCGCCCCGAGGCGCTCGCGCGCGTCGAGGTCGTCCCCGGCCAGGGCATCGACCAGGCCAAGGCCGAGGAGATCGCCCGCGCGGCGAAGTTCCCGGAGGAGCTGATCGCCAAGGTCGCCCCCGTGCTCGTGAAGCTCTACGACGTCTACACCGGCGAGGACGCGACGCTCGTCGAGGTCAACCCGCTCGTGCTCACCGAGGAGGGCGACATCGTCGCGCTCGACGGCAAGGTCTCGATCGACGAGAACGCCGGCTTCCGCCACCCCGAGCACGCCGCGCTGGAGGACAAGGACGCGGCCGACCCGCTCGAGGCCAAGGCCAAGGAGAACGACCTCAACTACGTGAAGCTCGACGGCGAGGTCGGCATCATCGGCAACGGCGCGGGCCTGGTCATGTCCACGCTCGACGTCGTCGCCTACGCCGGCGAGAAGCACAAGGGCGTGAAGCCCGCCAACTTCCTCGACATCGGTGGCGGAGCCTCCGCCCAGGTGATGGCGAACGGCCTCGACGTGATCCTCGGCGACGAGCAGGTCAAGAGCGTCTTCGTCAACGTCTTCGGCGGCATCACCGCCTGCGACGCGGTCGCCAACGGCATCCTGCAGGCCCTCGAGATCCTCGGCGACTCGGCGACCAAGCCGCTCGTCGTGCGCCTCGACGGCAACAAGGTGGAGGAGGGCCGCGCGATCCTCGAGGCCGCCGCCAACCCGCTCATCACCCTGGCCGCGACGATGGACGAGGGCGCCGACAAGGCCGCCGCACTCGCCGCCGCGTAACGACCCCCTCGACTCAAGGAATCAGAGAACAAGCATGTCGATCTTCCTCAACAAGGACTCCAAGGTCATCGTCCAGGGCATCACCGGCGGCGAGGGCACCAAGCACACCGCGCTGATGCTCAAGGCCGGCACGAACGTCGTCGGCGGCGTCAACGCCCGCAAGGCCGGCACGACCGTCACCCACGGCGACGTCGAGCTGCCCGTCTTCGGCACCGTCAAGGAGGCCATCGAGGCCACCGGCGCCGACGTCTCGATCGCGTTCGTCCCGCCCGCCTTCTCGAAGGACGCCGTCATCGAGGCGATCGACGCCGAGATCGGCCTCCTCGTCGTCATCACCGAAGGCATCCCGGTGCAGGACTCGGCCGAGTTCTGGGCCTACGCGCAGGAGAAGGGCAACAAGACCCGGATCATCGGCCCGAACTGCCCCGGCATCATCACGCCGGGCGAGTCGCTCGTGGGCATCACCCCCGCGACGATCACCGGCAAGGGCCCGATCGGCCTCGTCTCCAAGTCGGGCACGCTGACCTACCAGATGATGTACGAGCTGCGCGATCTGGGCTTCTCGACCGCCATCGGCATCGGCGGCGACCCGATCATCGGCACCACGCACATCGACGCCCTCGCGGCGTTCGAGGCGGACCCCGAGACCAAGGCGATCGTCATGATCGGCGAGATCGGCGGCGACGCCGAGGAGCGTGCGGCCGACTTCATCAAGGCGAACGTCACCAAGCCGGTCGTCGGCTACGTCGCGGGCTTCACGGCTCCCGAGGGCAAGACCATGGGCCACGCCGGCGCCATCGTCTCCGGCTCCGCGGGCACCGCGCAGGCGAAGAAGGAGGCCCTCGAGGCCGCCGGAGTCCGCGTGGGCAAGACGCCCTCCGAGACGGCCGACCTGCTCCGCGAGGTCTACGCGGCGCTGTAGCGCACCACCGTCCCGCGCGCCACGGGACGCGATCGCACGGGATCCTCTGCCTCGGCAGGGGGTCCCGTGCGATCGTTCGGGCCCCCGGCGGCGGTAGCGTGCAGGGGTGACCCGCCGCCTCGGACTCGACTTCCTGACCTTCGTGCCCTACCCCGAGGGCCCCGAGCAGCCGGGCGATGCGGCGCGCAGCCTCGAGGACGGCCTCGCGCTGTTCGAGCTCGCGGAGGAGCTCGGCTACGACACCGGCTGGGTGCGGGTGCGGCACTTCGAGCGCTTCCTCGCCTCGCCGATGACCTTCTTCGCCGCCGCCTCGCAGCGCACCCGGCGCCTGCGCCTCGGCACCGCCGTGATCGGCGCGCGCTACGAGTCGCCCGTCCGCCTCGCCGAGGACGCGGCCACGGTGGACCTGCTCTCCGGCGGCCGGCTCGACCTCGGCGTCAGCAGCGGCTTCGCGCACCTCGCCTCGGTCTTCGACGGCGTCTTCGGGCAGGCCGAGCGGGAGTTCCGCGCCGAGGCGCAGGAGCGGATCGAGCGCCTGCGCGACGCGCTCTCGGGCTCGGTGCTCGGCATCGCGGAGTCGGCACTGATGTCGGTGCCGGTCGGCGATCCGCTCGTGCAGCAGCCGCACGCGCCCGGTCTGGCCGACCGGCTCTGGTACGGCGCCGGCACCACCGCCTCCGCGGTCCGCGCCGGGGAGCAGGGCATGCACCTCCAGGTCTCGACGCTGAACACGGAGGAGACCGGGCTGTCGTTCGCCGAGCAGCAGGCCGCGCAGATCCGCGCCTACCGCGAGGCGTTCGCCGCCGCCCACCCCGGGCGCACCTCGCGGGTGACGGCGGGGCGCATCGTGCTGCCGCTGACCGGCCCCGCGGACGAGGAGGCGCACCGCCCCTTCATCGAGGGCTACCTCGCCCGGATGAACGACGACGGCCGGCCGCGCACCGCCGACCGCTCGATCATCGCGGCGCCGATGCGCTTCAGCCCGCTGCACCTCGGCACGGTCGACGAGATCGTCGCGTCGCTCTCGGCCGATCCGGCCCTGGCGGAGGCGGACTCGCTCACGATCACGCTGCCCGCGGTCGGCGGGGTCGAGTCGCACCGGCGGATCCTGCGGACGATCGCCGCAGAGATCGCGCCGCGGCTGGGCTGGACGCCCGCCGCCTAGCTGCGGCGCAGCAGGAGCAGCGAGAGCGGGCGCTGGGCGATCAGCAGCAGCAGCCACCAGAGTCCGACCGAGGGCACGAGCAGTGCGAGCGCGAGGGCGAGCACGAGGAGGGCGAACGGGACGACGGCGGGGGCCAGCCGGACCGGCCCGGCGCCCTCCCGCAGCAGGTGCGGCCGGCGCCGCAGCCGCAGCTCGATCAGCAGCAGCGCCCCGCTGACCACGACCATCGTGCCGATGTAGAGGCCGATCGTCGCGCGCGAGTCGGGCAGCAGGGCGATGGCGCTGGTCGAGAACGGGAAGAACGCGATCGCGACCAGCCAGAGCAGATCGAGCCAGACCAGCCCCGCGTCGTAGTCGCCGGCCAGCTCGAAGACCCGGTGGTGCGGCATCCAGAACACCGCGATCAGCGTGAAGGAGAGCGCGAAGGCGAGCACCGAGTCGAGGTGCCGGCCGAGGACCTCGCCCACGCCGCCGCCGTCGCGGCCGATCTCGGGAGCGAGTTGGACCAGCGGGAGCACCAGGATCGTGATCGCGATCGCCACGGTCGCGTCGGAGAAGTTGACCAGGCGGTCGAGGCCCCGCTCCGTGCGGGTGGGCCGGTGCCGCTCCGGCGGGTGACCGCGGTGCACCAGGCGCTCGATCGGGCCGGAGAGCAGCAGCAGCAGGAGCGCGAACATGTTGACGCTCGGGAGGGTGACGGCGAGCACGAGTGCAGCGGCCAGCAGCGCGATCACGATCAGGGAGCGCGAGAGCGAGCGGAGCGGGTCCGTGCCGGGCACGAGGAGGGCGGGGTCCCGGCGCAGGATCAGCTGCATCGCCAGGGTCGCGGTGCTCGCGACGATCATGGTGCCGATGTAGAGCGCGAACACGCTCGGGTCGGTGGTGAAGACGTTCGACAGCAGATTCGCCGCGAACGGCAGCAGCACGATCGCCGCGAGCCAGACGAAGTTCACCGCGACCAGCGCGGGGGAGTAGCGGGCCACGCCCTCGAAGACCGCGTGGTGCACCAGCCACAGCCGCCCGATCACGGCGAAGGTGATGAAGAACGCCGAGAGCGTGCCGTAGTGGCCGCCGAGCAGCGCGCCGAGGTCGGTCGCGCCGCCCTCCTCGACGACGTCGACGAGGGGGAGCACGAGGAACGTGATCGCGATGGCCACCGTCGCGTCGGTGAAATTCACCAGGCGGTCGAGTCCGCGCTCGGTGCGGGAGGCGCTGGTCGTCACGGCTCGACCCTAGGGGACGGCTGCTCTGGTGACGCAGGTGGATCTCGATACGCCCGCTGCGCGGGCTACTCGATCAGCATGAGCGGGCCCATGCATGTCGGTCGTTCGGCACGATCGGGCTATGCCAGTGCCGATCGATCTACGCGACGGGGCCCTTCCCATGCTGGTCGAGTAGCCCCGGAGGGGCGTATCGAGACCTACCGTCGTCAGCGGGGCTTCCGGTCCCGGTCCGGGGCGTCGCTGAGCGGTCGCGGGCGGGGCCGCCGATAGGCTCGACAGGCTCATGAACCGGATCACCGTCGCACTCCTCGCCGCCTTCGACGCCGCGCTCTCGGCGCTGATCGGCCTCGCGATCCCGCTCGTGCCGCTGACGATCCTCTGGGCCGTCCAGTACGACACGGCCGTCGACTGGAGCGTCTTCTGGCGCGTCGCCGCGGACGCCTGGCTGCTCGGCCACGGCGCGGATCTGCAGGCCGCCTTCGCCCCCGACTCCCCGCTGGCGCTCGGACTCCCGGACGGCGGGCAGCCCTTCGCGATCACGATCGCGCCGCTCGCGTTCGCGCTCCTCGCGATCCTGCTCGGCGCCCGCACGGGCCGCCGCGCGCAGGAGTCGCCCTACCGGCTGCTCGGCATCGGCTCCGCGATCGCCACCTATCTCCTCGTCGCGCTCCTGGTGACCCTCGGCGCGACCACCGACGTCGCCCGGGTCGACGTCGTGCAGGGCACGCTGCTCCCGCCGCTCGTCTTCGGCCTCGGCGTGGTGATCGGAGCCGCGACCCACTCGGCCAGGAGCGGCGAGCGCGACCCGATCGGCGAGTTCGCCGACCGGACGCTGCACCGCCTGCCCGAGCCGGCCGCGCCGCTCGTCCTCGCCTCGCTCCGCGGCGGGACGCTCGCGGCCGCCGGCGTGATCGGGGTCGCCGGCGTGCTCGTCGCGGTGCTGCTGGTCGCCGACTACGCCGCCGTCGTCGCGCTCTACGAGGGTCTCGGCGGGGAGGCGCTCGGCGGCCTCGCCCTGACGCTCGGGCAGCTGGCGATCCTCCCGAACCTGGTGATCTGGGCGGCGAGCTGGCTGATCGGACCGGGCTTCGCCCTCGGCACCGGCTCGTCGGTCGCTCCGGCCGGGACGCTGCTCGGACCGATCCCCTCGATCCCCGTGCTCGCAGCACTGCCGCAGGGCGAGCTCGCCTTCGCCTTCCTCGGTCTGCTCGTGCCGCTGCTCGCCGGCTTCCTCGCCGGCTGGCGGATGCGCGCGGAGGTCGTCGACGGGCTCGACGGGCGGTCGCTGCTGCGCTGGGGTGCGGCCGCGGCGGGCGGCATCGGAGTGGTCGGCGGTCTGCTGCTCGGGCTGTTCGCCTGGTTCTCGGCCGGAGCGGCCGGGCCGGGGCGCCTCGTCCAGGTCGGGCCCGACCCGCTGCTCGTCGGCGCGTTCGCGGCGCTCGAGCTGGCGCTCGCCGCGGGTCTCGGGCTGGCCGCCGGCCGCCTCCGCCGCGGCTGAGCGCCGGGCCCGACCGCCGGTGGTCGTCGCGGAGGCGTCCCCCTAGACTTGCGCAGTGCTGAAGTTGGTCGTCCTCATCTCCGGCGGTGGCTCCAATCTCCGCGCGCTGCTCGAGGCGACGCGCGACGACCGCTTCCCCGCCCGCGTCGTGGCGGTCGGCAGCGACACCGACGCCGACGGCCTGCGCCACGCCGAGGCGCACGACGTCCCCTCCTTCACCGTGACGCCCGGCGCCTTCGCCTCCCGCGACGCCTGGGGCGCGGAGCTGCTCGAGCAGATCCAGGGCTGGCAGCCCGACCTGGTGGTCTGCGCCGGCTTCATGCGGATCCTGCCGCCCGTCGTCGTCGACGCCCTCAGTCCGCGGATGATCAACACGCACCCGGCACTGCTGCCGCTGTATCCCGGTGCGCACGCCGTCCGCGACGCCCTCGCCGCCGGCGCCACCGAGACCGGAGTGACGGTGCACGTCATCGACACCGGCGTCGACACCGGCCCGGTCATCGCCCAGGAGAGCCTCGCCGTGCTCCCCGGCGAGAGCGAGCATGCGCTGCACGAGCGCATCAAGACCATCGAGCGTCGCCTGCTGGTGCAGACGGTGCTCGACATCGCCCACGGAACCGTCGATCTCGAGGAGCTCGCCCGCGCATGAGCATCACCGCACACGATCCCAGCAGCTACGACGACCGCGACGTCGTCCCCGTCCGCCGGGCGCTGATCTCGGTCAGCGACAAGACCGGACTGCTCGAGCTCGCCTCGGCGCTGGCCGGCGCCGGCGTCGAGCTGGTCTCCACCGGCTCGACCGCCGCGACCATCCGCGACGCGGGCCACTCCGTCACCGACGTCTCGGCCGTGACCGGCTTCCCGGAGTCGCTCGACGGCCGGGTGAAGACCCTGCACCCCGGCGTGCACGCGGGCATCCTCGCGGACGTGCGCCTCGCCTCGCACCGCGAGCAGCTCGAGCAGCTCGAGATCGCGCCGTTCGAGCTCGTCGTCGTGAACCTCTACCCGTTCCGCGAGACCGTCGCCGGCGGCGCCGACGCGCCGACCGTGGTCGAGAACATCGACATCGGCGGCCCCGCGCTCGTCCGCGCCTCGGCGAAGAACCACGCGAACGTGGCGATCGTCGTCGATCCGGCCGACTACGCCGGTGTCGTCGCCGCGCTCGGCACCGGCGGCACGACCCTCGCCGCACGCCGCACGCTCGCCGCGCGCGCCTTCGCGCACACCGCCTCCTACGACTCCGCCGTCGCCGCCTGGTTCGCCGGGCAGGAGGCGGGCGGCGAGTCCGAGTTCCCCGGCTCGGTCGAGATCCGCGGCACCCGGCAGCAGGTGCTCCGCTACGGCGAGAACTCGCACCAGAAGGCGGCGCTCTATGTCTCGCCCGACGGCACCGGCATCGCCCAGGCGCGCCAGCTGCACGGCAAGGAGATGTCGTACAACAACTTCGTCGACGCCGACGCGGCCGTCCGCGCGGCCTACGACTTCGTCCTCCCCGCCGTCGCGATCATCAAGCACGCCAACCCGTGCGGCATCGCGATCGCCGGCGCGAAGGCCATCGACCCCATCGCGTCCGCGCACCGCCGCGCCCACGAGTGCGACCCGGTGTCCGCGTTCGGCGGCGTCATCGCCGCGAACCGGACCGTCACCCTCGCCATGGCCGAGACGGTGAAGGAGATCTTCACCGAGGTCCTCGTCGCCCCCGGCTTCGAGCCCGAGGCGCTCGAGGTGCTGAAGACCAAGAAGAACCTGCGCCTGCTGCAGCTCCCCGACTTCTACGCCCCGGTCGGGACCGAGTTCAAGCAGATCTCCGGCGGGATCCTGCTGCAGCAGCCGGACCGCTTCGTCGGCGGCCCCGGCGAGGTCAGCTCCGGCTGGGAGCTCGTCGCCGGCGAGCCCGCCGACGCGGACACGATGCTCGACCTCGAGTTCGCCTGGAAGGCCTGCCGCGCCGTCAAGTCGAACGCGATCCTGCTCGCCAAGGGCGGCGCCTCCGTCGGCGTCGGCATGGGCCAGGTCAACCGCGTCGACTCCTGCCACCTCGCCGTCTCTCGCGCCGGCGACCGCGCCCCCGGCTCCGTCGCCGCCTCCGACGCGTTCTTCCCCTTCGCCGACGGCCTCGAGGTCCTCCTCGCCGCCGGTGTGAAGGCCGTCGTCCAGCCCGGCGGCTCCGTCCGCGACCCCGAGGTCATCGAGGCCGCGAAGCGCGCCGGCGTCACCATGTACACGACGGGGGAGCGGCACTTCTTCCACTGAGCGCCGCAGGCGCTCAGTGGGCGCCTTCTTCCACGCCGCTCCCTGCGCGGCGTGGCGCGGTCGGCCTCTCGGGGTGGTGCGTTCCGCAGAGCGGGTCGCGTCGGCCGCCGCGGGAATCGCCTGGCACGCGATCCCCGCACGCGGCCTCTCCCTTCGGGAGTCGGGGTCTGCCCGCTCCACTCCTCAGAAGTTGTCGTAGTCGAGCGTCGAGTCCGACAACATTTGCGGACTCGGGGTGCGTGCCCGGCGCCGCGCCGCCACTCTCCAAAAGTTGCGGTAGTGGCATGCGAGTACCGCAACTTCTGCGGAGTCGGTGGCCTCCGAGCGCGGACGGGTCCCTCCGCTCTCCAGAAGTTGTCGTAGTCGAGCGTCGAGTCCGGCTACTTTTGCGGACTCGGGGAGCGAGCCCGGCGCCGCGCCGCCACTCTCCAGAAGTTGCGGTAGCGGGGCGCGACTACCGCAACTTCTGCGGAGTCGGCGGCCTCCGGGCCTGGACCGAGGTGTCTGCTCTCCAGGAGTTGTCGTGGTGGGGCGTCGAGTACGACAACTTCTGCGTCCTCGGGGGAGCGGACCCGGTGCGCGCCGCCACTGTCCAGAAGTTGCGGTAGCGGGGCGCGACTACCGCAACTTCTGCGGAGTCGGCGGCTGCCGAGCGTGGAGGAGCCGCGCCGCTCTCCAGGAGTTGTCGTGGTGGGGCGTCGAGTACGACAACTTCTGCGTCCTCGGGGGAGCGGACCCGGTGCGCGCCGCCACTCTTCAAAAGTTGCGGTAGTGGGGCACGACTACCGCAACTTCTGCGGAGTCGGCGGCTTCCGAGCCGCGGAGGGCCCGCTCTGCTCTCCAGGAGTTGTCGTACTGGGGCGTCGGGTACGACGACTTCTGAGGAGTGGCGGGGGAGCCGGGCGGGCGCGGCCCGGCCCGCGGCTCTCAGACGGCTGCAAGGGTCTGGGCAGGGGGCGCAGGGGTGCGGGCGCGTAGGGTCTCCGGGTGCCCTCCGACTCGACGCTGAACGCGCCCACCGCCCCGACCGCCGCCACCGCTCCGACCGTGAGGCGGCGCCTGCTGACGGCGCTCGCCGCCGCGGCGGCCACGGCGGTCGCGGCCCACCTCGCCAACCTGCTCGCCTTCTTCATCGGCAACCAGCTGGCGCCGACGTCGATCCCGCAGGTCAACGCCTACTTCCTGCTCTCGAGCGTGCTCGCCTTCGTGGTGGTGCTCGTCCTCGCCGCGGCCGGGCTGCTCGCCCGCGCCTGGACGGCCGCGATCGCCGGACTCGTCGCAGGGCTCGTCGGCGCTGTCTTCGGCACCCTCGTGCAGGCCAGCGCGACGGGCGACCCGATCACCGGCGCGGTCTGGTTCTCCATCGTGCAGACCTTCGGCGGGCTCAACCTCGTCTTCCTGCTCGCCTTCGTGATCGCCGCCGCGACCCTCGGCCACCGCATCGCCGTCGCCTCGGCACCTGCCCGCGCCGGGAGGTCCTCGGCCACCGCCGCCCGCCCGGAGCGCCGCATCGCGCTCATCCGGCAGCCCGCGGACGACCTCGACGCCGGCGAGCTCACCCACCTCGAGCGCGTCCCCGTCGACCGGGTGAAGGCGCTGCAGCAGTGGGAGGAGTACGTCGACGCACTCGAGGATGCCGGCTGGGAGACCGTCCAGGTCACGACGGCGCCCGAGCTGCCCGACTCGGTCTTCCTCGAGGACGCGCTGCTCGTCGTCGACGGGCACGCGGTCCTCACCCGCCCGGGCGCCGAGTCGCGCCGCGGCGAGGTGGACGGCGCGGAGGAGGCGGCCCGCGCCCTCGACCTGATCGTGCACCGGGTCGAGGCGCCCGGCACCCTGGAGGGCGGCGACGTCCTCCGAGTCGGCTCCACCGTCTACGTCGGCCGCGGCGGCCGCACCAACGCCGAGGGAGTCGCGCAGCTCCGGGCCCTGCTCCGCCCGCTCGGCCTGAGCGTCGTCGCGGTCCCGCTCACCCGCGCCCTGCACCTCAAGAGCGCCGTCACCGCGCTGCCGGACGGCACCGTGATCGGCTGGGAGGCCGTCGTCGACGAGCCGCGGCTCTTCCCCTCCTTCCTGCCGATGCCGGAGGAGGGCGGCGCCCACGTGGTCGTGCTCGGCCCGGACACACTGCTGATGGCGGCGTCCGCGCCGCGGAGCGCGGAGCTGCTCCGCGAGCTCGGCTACCGCGTCGTGACGGTCGACATCTCGGAGTTCGAGAAGCTCGAGGGCTGCGTGACCTGCCTGTCGGTGCGGGTGCGCTGAGCCGCGCCGGAGCCGCTCGCCCGGGGCCCTGCACACAGATCCCCGCGGAGAACGGGCCGATCCCGACGATCCGCGACCGCGGGCTCCGAGCGGTGGACGACGTCGCCTGACCGGGTATAGCCTTCAAGGCTGCCCAGAAGCCCTCAACGGGCCGGTGGCATCCCCGCCCTCGCGACGCCACGGTGCCGCGGGGCTCCGTCCTCCGTCGCGAAAGCCCAGCACCGTGCTCGCACAGTCCTCCCCGCCCGCCGCTCCGAAGCGCCCGAACACCCTCCGCACTCTGCTGCGCCTGGTCCCGTTCGTCGGCGACGCGCTGCCCCGCCTGGTCGGCGGCATCGCGATCGCCCTCGTGGCCAGCCTCGTCTCGCTCGCGATCCCGATCGTCCTCCAGCAGCTGGTCGACGGACCGCTCGGCGACGGCGCGACCGCCGCCGGCTCCGGCGACCTCGGCCCGCTGATCGGCCCGGTCGTCGTCGTGCTCCTGCTCGGCGTGCTCGAGGCCGCCGCCATCGCGCTGCGCCGGCGGATGGTGCTCACCCCGAGCACGCGGGTCGAGGCGCGGATGCGCAGCGCGCTCTACCGCCAGCTCCAGGATCTGCCCGTCTCGTTCCACGACCGCTGGCAGAGCGGGCAGCTGCTCTCGCGCGCGATGAGCGACCTCAGCCTCATCCGCCGCTGGATCGCCTTCGGCTTCGTGCTGCTGGTGGTCAACGCGCTCACGATCGTCGTCGGCTTCGGCGTCCTGGTCTACTGGAACCCGATCCTCGGCGCGCTGTTCGTGGCCTGCTCGATCCCGGTCTGGATCTACGGCTTCGCCTTCGAGAAGCGCTACTCGAGCATCGCGCGCCGCAGCCAGGACCAGGCGGGCGACCTCGCCACCACGGTCGAGCAGTCGGTGCACGGCATCCGCGTCCTCAAGGCGTTCGGCCGCCACCAGCACGCGCTCGCCGGCTTCGCCGACCAGGCGGAGAAGCTGCGCGGCACCGAGGTGGAGAAGGCGAAGGCCATCGCGGGCATCTGGGTGGTCCTGCTGCTCATCCCCGACATCGCCTTCGCGCTCTGCCTCCTCGCCGGAGTCTGGCTGGCCGCGGACGGGCAGCTCAGCGTCGGCGAGCTCTTCGCCTTCTTCGCCACCGCGACGGTGCTGCGCTGGCCGGTGGAGTCGATCGGCTTCCTGCTCTCGATGACGTTCGACGCGCGCACCGCCGTCGACCGCTACTTCGAGGTGATGGACAGCCGGAACACGATCACCGATCCGGAGTCGCCCGCGACGATCGCCCGCCCGCTCGGCCGAGTGAGCTTCCGCGACGTGCACTTCCGCTACCAGGACGCGCCCGAGCGCTTCGCCGACCTCCTCGACGGCGTCGACCTCGAGGTCGAGCCCGGCGAGACGATGGCGCTCGTCGGCCTCACCGGCTCCGGCAAGACGACGCTCACCGCGCTGCTGCCGCGCCTCTACGACGTGACCGGCGGGGCGATCGAGATCGACGGCGTCGACGTGCGGCACCTCCGGCGCGACGAGTTGCGCTCCCACGTCGGCATGGCCTTCGAGGACGCGACGCTGTTCTCCACCTCGGTGCGCGAGAACGTGCTGCTCGGCCGCCCCGACGCCTCGGAGGCGGAGCTGCTCGAGGCGCTCGAGATCGCCCAGGCCGACTTCGTGCACTCCCTGCCGAACGGGCTCGACACCACCGTGGGCGAGGAGGGGATGAGCCTCTCCGGCGGCCAGCGCCAGCGGCTCGCCCTCGCGCGCGCCATCGCCGCGCGGCCCGCCGTCCTCGTCCTGGACGATCCGCTGTCGGCCCTCGACGTCGACACCGAGGCGCGGGTGGAGAAGGGCCTGCGCCGCGTGCTCGGCGACACCACCGCGCTGATCGTCGCGCACCGCCCCTCGACGGTCGCCCTCGCCGACCGCGTCGCCCTCCTCGAGGAGGGCCGCGTCACGGCGGTCGGCACCCACACCGAGCTGCTCGCGAGCAGCCCGCACTACCGCTTCGTCATCTCGAGCCTCGAGGAGGACGAGCTCGCCCGTCCCCGGGGCACCGAGCGCGTCGGGTCGCGCCCGCGCGCCGAGGCCGAGCTGACGGACCTGACCGACCTCACGGAGCTGGAGACCCGATCATGAGCACTCTCGGATCCACCGAGGAGCGCGACGACCTCACTCGCGCGGAGTCCGCGGCCCTGCGGCGGCGCTCGCTCGCGCTGCTCGGGTCGCTGCTGCGCCCGCTGCGGCTGCGGCTGGTGCTGACGGCCGTCGTCGTGGTGATCTCGACCGCCGCGCAGGTCGCCGGGCCGGCGCTGATCGCGCTGGGCATCGACAACGGGCTGCCGGCGATCCTCGACGGCGACGCGACCCCGCTGGTCCTCACCGTGATCGCCTACGTCCTGACCGGCGTGGTCGGCGCCGTCCTCGTCGCCTGGTACACCGTGCTGTCGGCGCGGGTGAGCCAGGCGATCCTGATCGACCTGCGCAAGCGCGTCTTCCTGCACACCCAGAAGCTGAGCCTCGAGTTCCACGAGAACTACACCTCCGGCCGGATCATCTCCCGGCAGACCAGCGACCTCGACTCGATCCGCGAGCTGCTCGACTCCGGCATCAACCAGCTCGTCCAGGGCGCCCTCTACATGGGCTTCGTCGCCATCGCGCTGGTCTCGCTCGACGGCGTCAGCGGCCTCGTGCTCGCCTGCGCTCTCGTGCCGCTGGCGATCCTGACCCGCTGGTTCCAGAAGCGCTCGCAGTCGCTCTTCCGCGGCACCCGCGTCGCGTCGTCCCGCCTGATCGTCCAGTTCGTCGAGACGATGACCGGCATCCGCGCGGTGCAGACCTTCCGCACCCAGGAGCGCAACGAGTCGGCCTTCGGCGTCGTCGTCGAGCGCTACCGGGTCGCCTACAAGAAGGTCTTCGGCGTCTTCGGCACCTTCGACCCCGGTCTCGTGCTGATCGGCAACGTCACGATGGCGGCCGTGCTCTTCTTCGGCGGGATGCGGGTGCTCGACGGCGGTCTCGAGATCGGCGCTCTGCTCGGCGTGCTGCTCTACACCCGGCGCTTCTTCGCGCCGGTGCAGGAGATGGCGATGTTCTACAACTCCTACCAGTCCGCGGCGGCCGCACTCGAGAAGATCTCGGGCGTCCTCGCGGAGGAGCAGAGCGTCCCGGATCCGGCGCACCCCGTCGACCTCCGCGAGGCGCGGGGGGCGCTCGGCTTCGAGGGCGTCCGCTTCGCCTACACGACCGACCGGGAGATCCTGCCGCGCTTCGACCTGCGGATCCCCGCCGGCCAGACGATCGCGCTGGTCGGCTCGACCGGCGCCGGCAAGTCGACGCTCGCGAAGCTCATCTCGCGGTTCTACGACCCGACCGACGGAGTGGTGACCCTCGATGGCGTCGACCTCCGGCAGCTGCACCCGAAGGACCTTCGGCGCGCGATCGTGATGGTGACCCAGGAGTCGTACCTCTTCTCCGGCTCCGTCGCGGACAACATCGCGATCGGCCGGCCCTCGGCCTCCTACGACGAGATCGTCGACGCGGCGAAGGCGGTCGGCGCGCACGCGTTCATCCAGGCGCTGCCGGACGGCTACGACACCGACGTGAACAAGCGCGGCGGACGGGTCTCGGCCGGCCAGCGCCAGCTGATCTCGTTCGCGCGGGCGTTCCTGGCGGACCCGGCGGTGCTGATCCTGGACGAGGCGACCTCCTCGCTCGACATCCCGAGCGAGCGGCTGGTGCAGCTCGGCCTGCAGACGCTGCTCGCGGACCGGACCGCGGTGATCATCGCGCACCGGCTGTCGACGGTCGCGATCGCCGACCGGGTGCTGGTGATGGAGCACGGCCGCATCGTCGAGGACGGGACGCCGGAGGCGCTGATCGCGGGCGACGGCCGCTTCGCCACGCTGCACGCGGCCTGGCGGGACTCCCTGGTCTGACCCGGAGCGGCTGCCGCGTCAGGGCGTCCAGCGCGCGGCGCGGACGTCCACCCGGTAGCCGCCCGGCGTCGTGACGAGCGGCGTGCCCTCGCGCTCGTAGTGCTCGCGAGCGCGCTCCTCGTGCCCGATCGCGGGCGCGCCGCCGGAGCGGACGACCCGCCACCAGGCCACGTCGGAGCCGTAGCGGGCGAGCACCGTGCCGACGGCGCGGGCGGCGCGGGTGCCGAGCAACGCGGCGATCTCGCCGTAGGCCATCACGCGGCCGGGCGGGATCGCGTCGACGACGGCGAGGACCGCCGAGACGAAGTCGGCGGGGTCCGCCGCGTCGTCGGGACGCTCGGTCAGAGCTTCAGCGCCCCGATGTTCTCGCCGTACGGGGTCTCGCCGATGACCTCGAAGCCGATCCAGCGGAAGAACTGCTCGGGGCCGTCGGCGCCGGACTCCCAGATCACGGTGAGGGTGTCGAAGCCGCGGGCCCGCGCCTCGTCGGCGGCGGCACGGACGGCGAAGGTCCCGACACCGCGGCCCTGCTTGGCCGCGTCGATGTTGATCCGCCAGATGCAGCTGCGGAACTCCTCCGGCGCCTGCGGGTCGAAGTGCGCGTGGATGAAGCCGACGAGCTCGTCGCCGTCGAGGATCGCCCGCTGCCAGGCGGCGCCCGGGTCGATCACGGCGGCGGCCGCGGAGTACGACTCCGGTGCGACGAACTGCTCCTGACCCGGTTTGAGGCTCAGTCCGTTCACGGCGGAGATGTTCGCGGCCGACAGCTCTTCCAGGCGGAGGTCACTCATGCCGCCCAATCTAGCGGCCCGGCTCGGCGGCGGTCATCCTCCTCGCGGACGAGCGTCGCGGCGCGCAGGGTGCGGGGCTCCTCCTCGCGGAGAACTGTCTCGACGTCGAGACAGTTCCGGCCTCGGGTAGGCTGGTCGAGGCCGTCTGGAGCGGCCGCGGAGCCACCCGTCCCTCGCAGCAGCGGGGCGGTGCAACGAGACCCTGGGAGTGCAATGTCGAAGATCAAGGTTGAAGGAACCGTCGTCGAGCTCGACGGCGACGAGATGACGCGGATCATCTGGCAGAAGATCAAGGACACCCTGATCCACCCGTACCTCGACGTGAACCTCGAGTACTACGACCTCGGCATGGAGTACCGCGACCAGACCGACGACCAGGTCACGATCGACGCGGCCCACGCCATCCAGAAGCACGGTGTCGGCGTCAAGTGCGCGACCATCACGCCCGACGAGGCGCGCGTCGAGGAGTTCGGCCTGAAGAAGATGTGGAAGTCGCCGAACGGCACGATCCGCAACATCCTCGGCGGCGTCATCTTCCGCGAGCCGATCATCATCTCGAACATCCCGCGCCTGGTGCCCGGCTGGAACAAGCCGATCATCATCGGCCGCCACGCCTTCGGCGACCAGTACCGCGCCACCGACTTCGTCTTCAAGGGCAAGGGCACGCTCACCGTCGAGTTCACCCCCGAGGACGGCTCCGAGCCGATGAGGTTCGAGGTCTACAAGGCCCCCGACGACGGCATCGCGCAGGTCCAGTACAACCAGGACTCGTCGATCCGCGACTTCGCGCGCTCCTCCCTCAACTACGGTCTGACCCGCAACTACCCGGTCTACCTCTCCACGAAGAACACGATCCTCAAGGCCTACGACGGCCGGTTCAAGGACATCTTCGAGGAGATCTTCGAGACCGAGTTCAAGGAGCGCTTCGAGGCCGCCGGCCTCACCTACGAGCACCGCCTCATCGACGACATGGTCGCCTCGGCCATGAAGTGGGAGGGCGGCTACGTCTGGGCCTGCAAGAACTACGACGGCGACGTCCAGTCGGACACCGTCGCGCAGGGCTTCGGCTCGCTCGGCCTGATGACCTCGGTGCTCTCCACCCCCGACGGCAGCGTCGTCGAGGCGGAGGCGGCGCACGGCACCGTCACGCGCCACTACCGCCAGCACCAGGCGGGCAAGCCCACCTCGACGAACCCGATCGCCTCGATCTACGCCTGGACGCGCGGCCTCGCGCACCGCGGCAAGCTCGACGGCAACCAGGAGCTCATCGACTTCTCGCTGACCCTCGAGGACGTCGTCATCAAGACGGTCGAGTCCGGCAGCATGACGAAGGACCTCGCGCTCCTCGTCGGCCCGGATCAGGCCTGGCAGACGACCGAGGAGTTCCTCGCCACGCTCGACGAGAACCTCAAGGCGCGCATGGCGAGCTGAGCTCCGCCCCTCGGCTCGACCTCGGGCTCGCACGAACGGCTCCGGCTCGCGGGAATCCTCGGATTCCGTGAGCCGGAGCTGTTTCCGCGTGCCGGAGGTGCGGTGGCGGTCGGTACCGCCGTCAGAGCACGCGCGCCAGCTGCTCCATCGCCGCCCGGGGGTCGTCGCCGGCCGGCATGAGCACGGTGCTGGCCGCTCCGGCCGCGTGCAGCTCGTCGATCCGCGCGCGGGCCGTCTCCGGAGTCCCGACGACGGCGAGCCGGTCGACCCACTCGTCCGGCAGATCTCGGACGAAGGCGGCGCGGTCGGCGCTCCGGGCGCGCAGCTGCGAGAACTCCGCGGCGAAGGGCAGCGGCTCGATGTGCGGTGCCCAGTCCGGCTCACCGACCCACTCCAGTCCGGGGCGCACGGCGGCGCGGGCCTCTCCGGCGTCGTCCGAGACGGCGGCCACGTTGTACGCCACGACGCGGCCCGGCGTGCCCATCTGCTCCCGGGCGCGGGCGAGGTACTCCGGAGCGACCGGCTCGGCGAGGATCGCCCCGTCGGCGATGCGCCCGGCCAGCTCGAGCGAGCGCGGTCCGCGCACCCCGGCCAGCAGCGGCGGCACGACCCGCGGCGGCGACTCGAGCCGCAGCCCGTCGACATGGACGTAGCGGCCGTCACGGGTCACCTGCTCGCCGGCGAGCAGTGCGCGGATCGCGTCGAACTGCTCCGAGAGCAGCGTCAGCGGGCTCTTCGGCCAGACGCCGAGTCCGCGCATCCAGCCCGGCATGCCGTGGCCGATGCCCGCGTGGACGCGGCCGGGGAAGAGCTCGGCGAGCGTGCCGAGCTCCATCGCGGTGAAGGCGGCGGTGCGGACGGCGGCGGGCAGGATGCCGATCCCGACGACGATCCGCTCGGTCGCGGCGAGCACGGCCGCGGCCTGGGCGACGCCGCCGCGGAAGCCGAGGTCCTCGACGACCCAGAGCTCGTCGAAGCCGAGCTCCTCGGCGCGGCGGGCGTACGGCAGGACCTCGGCGGCGGGGAGATCGCGGGGGAGCAGGACGCCGACAGCGGCGTCGGGATTCGGAGTGCGCATCTCGCCAGCGTAGGACCGGCGGGGTGGAGTCCCCGAAATGGGGGCATCCGGATCCCCGGAGATCGGACGCCGCTGTCCCCCGAACAAGGACTTCGTTACCTGTTCGTAACAGAGCCGGGCGATCCAGTTCGTAGGGTCGACTCTGTGCGAGAACCGATCCGGTTCTCAGCAACTGTGAGTTAAGGACATCGATTGCCGCTTCACTTGTCCCACCGTCCACCCGTCCGCCGCGCCGAGAAGCGCATCCTCGCCGGCCTCGCCGCCCTCGGCATCGCCGCCTCGGGCGCCTTCGCCGTCTCGGCCGCCTCGGCCGCCCCGCTCGTCGGCGGGGCCGCTCTCGTCGGCGGACTCTCCACCCTCCAGACCTTCGACGACGGCGACTACGTCGTCACGCTCGTCGAGCCGTCCGCGGCGACCTACGAGGGCACCGACGCCCGCTTCGCCCGCACCGCTCCGGACGCCGGCGCGCAGCTGCAGGCCCGCTCGGCTCCGGTCGAGGACTACTCCGCTCACCTCGAGCAGCGGCAGGACGACGTCGCCGACGCCGTCGACGCCGCGATCGGATACCACTACACGGTCGCCCTCAACGGCTTCTCCGCCTCGCTCACCGCCGCGCAGGCGAGCGAGCTCGCCGGCCGCAAGGACGTCGCGCAGGTGCGGGAGCTCGAGGATCTGAAGCTCGACCGCGCCCCCGCCGCGACCGCGCCGGCCCCCGGCGCCACCGCCGAGGCCGGCATCCCCGTCCCCGACACCGGTCAGGAGTCCTCCACGAGCTTCCTCGGCCTCGAGGGCGACGGCGGAGTCTGGGACACCGTCGGCGGTGCCGAGAAGGCCGGCGAGGGCATCGTCGTCGGTGTCATCGACTCCGGCATCGCACCCGAGAACCCGTCCTTCGCGGGCGCTCCGCTCGCGACCTCCCCGGGCGCCGCTCCCTACACGGACGGCACGACCGTCAGCTACCGCAAGTCGGACGGCACCACCTTCGCCGGCTCCTGCTCGCCCGGCCTCGCCGGCTCCGAGCAGTGGGACGGCGGCGAGTGCAACCAGAAGCTGATCGGCGCGCGCTGGTTCCTCGGCCCGAACGAGGAGGCCGGCTCCGCCGACAACCCCGAGTACCGCTCCCCGCGCGACGCGGACGGCCACGGCTCGCACACCGCGAGCACGGCGGCCGGCAACGCCGACGTCGAGGCCTCGGTCGACGGCTACGACTACGGCACCATCTCCGGTGTCGCACCCGCCGCGAAGGTCGCCGCCTACAAGGTCTGCTGGAACGGCGACGTGGACGGCACTGACGACGACGACTACTGCTCCGGCGAGGGCATCCTGGCCGCGATCAACGCGGCCGTCGCGGACGGCGTCGACGTCATCAACTTCTCGATCGGCGGCGGTTCCGCCGTGTCGACGCTGACCCCCTACGACGAGGCGTTCCTGAACGCCGCGGCCGCGGGTGTCTTCGTGGCCGCCTCGGCCGGCAACTCCGGCCCGGGCGTCTCGACCCTCGACCACGCCTCGCCCTGGTACACCACGGTGGCCGCGTCCTCGATCCCGACCTACACGGCCACCGCCACCCTCGGTGACGGCCAGGCCTTCGTCGGCGGATCGATCAGCGTGCACGACGACGTCACCGGCCCCCTCGTGAACAGCGCCGACGTCGTCGTCGCCGGGACCGAGAACGCCGACATCTGCGCGCCGGGCTCGCTCGACGCCGCGAAGGTCGCCGGGAAGATCGTCGCCTGCACCGCCGGCGTCACCGCGCGCGTCTCCAAGTCGGCCGAGGTCGATCGGGCCGGGGGCATCGGCATGCTGCTGCTGAACCCGTTCCCGAACGCCCTGCACGTGGACGACCACTCGGTCCCGAGCATCCAGATCGACTCGCAGGCCTACGACGCGATCACCGCGTACGCCGGCACCGCGGGCGCGACGGCGACGCTGACCGAGGGCAACGCGACCGGCACCGAGATCCCGGTGCCGCAGGTCGCAGGATTCTCCTCGCGCGGCCCGGCCGAGGCGGACGGCACCGACGTGCTCAAGCCCGACCTCACGGCGCCCGGCGTCGCGATCCTCGCCGACAGCTTCAACGCCGAGGGCGACGACCCCGCCTTCGCGTTCGAGTCCGGCACCTCGATGTCCTCCCCGCACATCGCGGGCCTCGCCGCCCTCATCCTCGGCGTGACCCCGAACGCGTCGCCGTCTTCGGTCAAGTCGGCCATGATGACGACCTCCTACGACAGCGTCGACCAGTCGGGCGCCGCGTCCGACGACGTCTTCGCGCAGGGCGCCGGACACGTCGACCCGACCGCGTTCCTCGACCCCGGACTGCTCTACGAGAGCGGCACGAGCGACTGGATCGCCTTCCTCAAGGGCGCCGGCTACGTCTTCGCCGACCCCGAGCTCGACGCGGTCGAGGCGATCGACCCGTCCGACCTCAACCAGGCCTCGATCGCGATCGGCGCCCTGGCCGGGACCCAGACGGTCACCCGCACGGTGACCTCGACCGAGGCCGGCAGCTACACCGCCGCCCTCGACATCCCGGGAGTCGACGCCGTCGTCTCGCCGTCGACCCTCTCCTTCACCGGGGCGGGCCAGACCGCCGAGTACACGGTGACCTTCACCCGGACCGACGCCGAGCTCGCCGAGTTCGCGACCGGCTACCTCACCTGGTCGAGCGCCGAGCACGAGGTGCGCAGCCCCGTGGCCGTGCGTCCCGTGCTGCTCGACGCGCCGTACGAGGTGTCGGGCTCCGGCTCGACCGGCTCGACGAGCGTCGAGATCATCCCCGGCATCGACGGCCCCCTGCCGCTGGTCCCGAGCGGCCTCGCGGTGGGAGTCCTCGCCGAGGACGCGACCGCGGCGGACGGCCACACCGGCACCCTGCCGCAGGGCGAGACCTTCGAGACGACCGTCGAGGTGCCCGAGGGCACCGAGTTCGCCCGCTTCGACCTCGACTCGCTCGACGACACGGCCGACCTCGACCTGACGATCGCGCAGATCGTCGACGGGAAGCCGGTGACCACGGCGACCAGCGCGACCGGCTCGGCCGACGAGCGGGTGGACCTCTACGCCCCCGAGGCCGGCAGCTACCTGGTCTCCGCGGACATCTACGCGGTGGGCGCGGAGCCGGAGGCGACCTTCGACCTCCGGAGCTTCCTCATCGCGGCGGACGGCGGCGAGGGCTCGCTGACCACCGCGCCCGAGACCGTCGACGCGGTCCTGGGTGAGCCGACGAGCTACTCCGTGTCCTGGACCGGCCTCGCCGGCCCGGCGCAGTACCTCGGCAACATCGACTACGCGGACTCGGGTCTCCGGACCCTCGTCAGCGTGGACGTGACGGAGGCGGCGACGCCGGCTCCGACCGCGACGCCGACGGCCGGACCCACGGCCGAGCCGACCGCGACGCCGACCGCCGGACCGACGGCGACGCCGGCTCCGACCGGGACGCCGACCGCCGGACCGACCGCGCCTCCCGCGCCGACCTCCACGCCCACCGCCGGACCGGGCGCGCCCGGCCACGGAGCGGGCGGGCTGCCCTCCACCGGCTTCGGCGGCGGACTGCTCGGAGCGGGTGCCCTGGCGCTGATCGGCGCCGGAGCCGTGCTGACGGGACTGCGTCGCCGCGCGCTCGCGCAGCGTGAGGCGGGCGCCGCGGAGTAGCCTCCGCAGCCCGTCGACGGCCGCTCCGCACGCCCCTCCGGGGTCGGCGGGGCGGCCGTCGCTCGTTGCGCGCGGGATCTCGATACGCCCGCTGCGCGAGCTACTCGATCAGCATGAAGCGACGCCCTCGTCTGCTGAGCCGCGGCCCCCGTGCATGCTGGTCGAGTAGCCCCGGAGGGGCGTATCGAGACCCGCCGTCGTCAGCAGGGTGGTCTGCAGGCTCCGGTTCAGGCGGTGGTGGATCTCGATA